>NZ_JALIZI010000003.1:0-566386 GCF_040595865.1 Cellulosimicrobium sp. MI9406 | reverse complement strand
CGCGCACCGCGCCGCAGCCCCTGGCCGCCCCGCAGCCCGTGGCGCCCGCTCAGCAGGCGCCCGCTCAGCCGGTCGCCCCGGTGCAGCAGGCGGCCCCCGCGCGTCCGGTCGCGGCAGCGCCCGTGGCCCCGCCCGCCGCGGCGGCGCAGCCCGGGGGTGCGCCGGCGTCCCGGACGGCGCCGACGGTCGTGAAGATCGTCGTCGCGGGCGGCTTCGCCGTCGGCAAGACGACGTTCATCGGCTCGATCTCGGACGTGGAGCCGCTCAACACCGAGGCCGCGATGACGGAGCACTCGGTGGGCGTCGACGACGCGGGCGGCGTGTCCGACCGCAAGACGACGACGACCGTCGCGATGGACTTCGGCCGCGTCTCGCTGCCGGGCAACCTGTGGCTCTACCTGTTCGGCACGCCGGGCCAAGATCGCTTCCTCTTCATGTGGGACGACCTGGTCCGCGGCGCGATCGGCGCCGTCGTGCTCGTCGACACCGACCGCCTGGAGCAGTGCTTCCCGGCGATCGACTACTTCGAGTCGCGCAACATCCCGTTCGTCGTGGGCGTCAACTGCTTCGACGGCGTGGCCAAGCACAAGCTCGAGGACGTCCGCGAGGCGCTGCAGATCCCGCCGCACGTGCCGATGCTCTACACGGACGCGCGCTCGCGCGCGGCGACGAAGCAGACGCTCATCGCGCTCGTCCAGCTCGCGATGCGCCAGCTCCGCGGCGCGGCCTGACCGCTCCCGCACCCCGCGCCACCGCACGACGGCGGGCCGCCCTCCACGGGTCGGCCCGCCGTCGTCGTGCACGGGCGGGGCGTGCCACAATGGCTCGCCGGGAGGGCTGACAGAGCGGCCTAATGTGACGGTCTTGAAAACCGTTGTGCGGCGACGCACCGGGGGTTCGAATCCCTCGCCCTCCGCCAGCCGTGCCGTCAGGCCGGGTCGGGAGCCGTGCTCCGTCCCGGCCTGACGCGCGCCGGGCGCAGTGCCGCCGGGGCGTGCGCCGGGACCAGCGGGTGCCGCGGTGCGACCGGGCCCAGCACCGCGTACGCAGCGCCGAGCGGCGGGCGCACGTCCTCCTCGCCCGCGTTGGGCCAGAGCGCGCAGGCCCGTTCCGCGAGCGCCGTGATCGTGAGCGACGGGTTCACCCCGAGGTTCGCGCTCACCGCGGACCCGTCCATGACGTGCAGGCCGGGCTGGCCGTGGACGCGGTGGTACGGGTCGATCACGCCAGTCCGCGGCGAGGTGCCGATCGCGCACCCGCCGAGGATGTGAGCCGTCATCGGGACGTCGAAGGGCTCGCCGACGGTCCCTCCCGGCATGCCACCCATGCGCCGGGCCATGCGCCGTGCGGTGTCGTTCCCGGCCGGGATCCAGGTCGGGTTGGGCGCGCCGTGCCCCTGGCGGGACGTGAGGACCTTGCGGCCGAGGAATCCGCGCCGCAGCGAGGTGGTGAGCGAGTTGTCGTGGCTCTGCATGACGAGCGCGATGATCGTCCGCGACGACCAGCCGCGCAGGTCGGCCATCGCCGGCAGGTCCCGACGTCGGCGCCACAGCTCGCGCAGCCAGGTGCGCCACCGGCTCGGACCGCCGTCCGTGAGGACCGTCTGGAGGAGCCCCATGGCGCCCGATCCCTTCCCGTACCGCACGGGCTCGACGTGGGTCCGGGCGTCCGGGTAGAACGAGGACGTGATCGCGACGCCGCGCGAGTAGTCGGGCGCGTCGGACCGCCGCCGGTGGTCGCGACGCCGGACCGTGGCGCCGAGCAGGGCCTCGGAGTTGGTGCGCGTGAGGTGTCCCAGCCGCTCGGAGATCCCCGGCAGGCGCCCCGAGTTCCGCATGGCGTGGAGGAGTCTCTGCGTGCCCAGCGCCCCCGCGGAGAGCACGACGTGCCGTGCCGTGTAGCGCCGCCGTCCTGCCCAGGGGCGCCCCGAGCGATGGGTGAGGACCTCGTGCACGACGCCGCCCGCGCCGTCGGGCACGGGCCGCACCTCGGTGACGGTCGTGAGCGGCACGACCTGGGCGCCGCCGCGCTCGGCGAGGTAGAGGTAGTTCTTCACGAGCGTGTTCTTCGCACCGACCCGGCACCCCGTCATGCACGCGCCGCACTCGGTGCAGCCGCGCCGCTCGGGCCCGGCCCCGCCGAAGTAGGGGTCGGGGGCGGTGACCCCCGGCTCCCGCGTCCCGCCTCGGCCGAAGAACACACCGACCGGCGCCTTGACGAAGGTGTCGCCCACCCCGGTCTCGCGGGCCACGTCCTCCAGGACGTCGTCCGCGGGGGTGCGCCCGGCGTAGGTGGTGACGCCGAGCATCCGGCGCGCCTGGTCGTACCAGGGCGCCAGCTCGGTCCGCCAGTCGGCGACGTCGGCCCAGGCGGGGTCCGTGAAGAAGTCGTCGAGCGGCTCGTACAGCGTGTTCGCGTACACGAGGCTGCCGCCGCCGACACCGGCGCCGGCGAGGACGAGCACGTCGCGGAGGCGGTGGATGCGCTGGATCCCGAAGCACCCGAGGGCGGGTGCCCACAGGAACGACCGGAGACGCCACGACGTGCGGGGGAGCTCCTCGTCGGTGAAGCGACGGCCCGCCTCGAGGACGCCGACGCGATAGCCCTTCTCGGTGAGGCGCAGGGCGGTGACGCTCCCGCCGAACCCCGAGCCGACCACCAGCACGTCGAAGTCGGTCGGGACGCGCGGGCCACCGCGCCCGGGTACGTCGGCGGGGGCGGTGTGGAGGACGTCGGCGGCCATGGGCAGACGGTACGTCACGACGGCGCGGGGCTCTGGCCGGGAGGTCCGGGACCTTCGGCGAGTGCCGGGCGCGGGACGGTACGGGATCATGGCGTCGTGACGCCTGAGCCCTCCCCGGCCGACGAAGCCGGTCTCGAGCCCGTCGACCTCATCCGCCGGTCGGGCACCGTGCTGCGGATCGGTCGGCTCGCGCTGTCCGCGGGCACCGGCAGCTACCGCGTGAAGTCGCACATGACGCGCGCGGCCCGGGCGCTGGGTCTGGACCGCATCGCGGCGCACGTGACGCTGACGGAGATCACCGCGACGTCGTACCGCGGGCCGATCTTCCGCACGGAGCTCACCGAGGTGCGCTCCATCGGGATCAACGCGGACCGGCTCGCGCAGCTCGAGCGCTTCTCGGCCACGCTGCCGGCGGGGGCCGACCTCGACGAGGTCGACGCCGAGCTCGACCGGATCGCGCGCCGACCGCCGCTCTACGGGGCGCTCCTCAACGCCCTGTGGGCGGGGATCGCGTGCGCCGCGTTCGCGTTCCTCAACCACGGTGGTCTCGTCGAGTGCGGCGCCGTGCTCGTCGCGGCGGCGCTGGGGCAGGGCGTCCGGCGCGCGATGCTGCACCGCGGCATCAACCAGTTCGGCGTGACGATGCTCGCGGCCGCGGTCGCGAGCGTCGCGTACCTGGGGCTCGTGCTGGGGCTCTCCGCGCTGGCCGGGGTCGAGGGCGGCCACGAGGCGGGGTACGTCTCGGCGGTGCTGTTCCTCGTGCCCGGGTTCGCGCTCGTGACGGGCGCGCTCGACCTCGCGAAGCTCGACTTCTCGGCGGGCGTCGCGCGCGTGACGTACGCGCTGATGATCCTCGCGTCCGCGGCGCTGGCGGTGTGGGGCGTCTCGGCTGCCGCGGGCCTCGCCCCGGACCCGGTGCCCGCACCGGTCCTCGCGGAGCCGCTGCTGTTCGGCCTGCGCGCGGTCGCGAGCTTCCTCGGGGTGCTCGGGTTCGCGCTGATGTTCAACAGCCCCTGGGCGATGGCGCTCGGGGCGGCCTCGATCGGCATGGTGGCGAACGTGGGGCGCCTGCTCCTCGTCGACGCCGACGTCGTCCCGCAGGCGGCCGCCGCGGCGGCGGCGCTGCTCGTGGGGCTGCTCGCGGCGACGGTGGCGCCCGCGCTGCGCGTCCCGCGCATCACGGTGTCCGTCCCGGCCGTGGTCATCATGGTCCCCGGCGTCACGGCGTACCGGGCGGTGTACGAGTTCAACACCGGCGCGACGGCGCAGGCCCTCGCCTACGCCGTCGAGGCGGGCCTGGTCATCGTCGCGCTCGCGATCGGGCTCGCCGTCGCGCGGATGCTCACCGACCGGGAGTGGACCTTCGAGCGGTAGGAGGGGACGCCGTCGGGCCGGCGGTTTGGTCTGGTGGCGACGCCCTTGTACCCTGGGCGACGCAGGCTCTCCGCAGAGTCCTGCGAGGAGACGTCGCATAGTCAGGTCTAGTGCGCCACCCTGCTAAGGTGGTAACGGGGCAACCCGTTCGAGGGTTCAAATCCCTCCGTCTCCGCTCAGGAAGGTCTCGGTGTGCACGCACCCGGGGCCTTTTCTGTTGCCCGGGATCGTGCGGCCTGCACCGCCCGACGCGCGGGCGGGGCGGCCGGGCTCGTGGCCGAGCCCCTGCCGCCCCGGCGCCGTCACCGGCCCTGCGTGACGCCCCGGCGTCGGCCCTGCGCCGTGGGCCGTGCCCTACGCCGTACCGGTCGTCGCGAGCGCCGACCGCACGACGAACCGCGACGCGCCCGCCCCGGCGAGCACGAGCGCGGACGCCCCCAGGACGCACAGCAGGAACTGCAGGGCGACGCTCGCGTTCGTGAAGGCGTTGATGCCGAGGACGGGCACCATGAACAGCAGCACCGCCACGGTCGAGACGCCCACGCTCACGACGAGCGGCACGAGCGTCTCGCGGAAGCGCGCCCGGTCGAGCGTCCGCAGGTCGGTGCCCGCGAGGACGAGCGTGCGGTACTCGCCGCGCTGGTCGATGACCCGGCCCGCCTGCATGACACCCGTCGAGACGGCGGCCAGGACGCCCGCGATGGCGAGGGTGAGGAAGCCTCCCGTCTTGATGTCGACGAGGAACTGGGCCTCCGCCGGGTCGGACGCCATGCCCGGGTCGAAGAGCGCGAAGATGCTCGCGAGGCCCGCGATGAACGTCGCGAGCGCGACCCCGCCCACGGACCGCCACGCGGTCTTCGGGTTGTCCACGATCCGCCGCCCGGCGAGCAGCGTGGGCACGCGGCGCGCGGAGCCGGCGGTGATCCTGCCGACGACCCAGATGACGAACGGCCCGACGAGGTTGAGCGTCGCGAAGCCGATCAGCAGGATGACGACGACGACGGTGATCCCCACCGCGGCCGAGCCGAACGACAGGTTGGTCGCGACGATCATCGCGACGGCCGCGAGCCCGGTCGCGAGCAGGCGCACCGCCTTGAGGCCCGGGGGAGTGACGCGCGCGGCGACGCCGAGCGGCGTGATCGCGACGCGCCGGAGGCTGACGAGCGCGGACACGAGCGCGACCGCGACCACGAGGACGACGGCGCCCAGCAGGGCGGGCACGCCGACCCACAGCTCGGCGACGTCGAACGTGCGGCCCTGGAAGCGCAGCTGCGCGACGAGCGGCAGGAGGGCGCCGTAGCCGACCAGGCCGACGAGCGCGCCCGTGACGGCCTGGGCGGCGGCGTCGAGCACCGTGAGAGACGTGACCTGGCCGGTCGTCGCGCCCGCGAGCCGGAGCGCCGCGAGGCGCGCGTCGCGGCGCGCGACGGCGAGCCGCGCGGCCGCCCCGCCGAGCGTCACGAGCGGGATGAGCAGCAGGAGCGAGGCGATGCCCGCGAAGATCGGGTACTGCGTGTCGTACGACGTCACGGCCGCGTCCACGCCCTCCTGCATGCCCTCGATCCCGCCCGCGCGGCCGAGGAACGCCCCGAACCCGCCCACGACGACGAGCAGGATCGCGGTGGTCGTGGCGAACGCGATGACGGCGAGCACGTTGGTCAGGCCCTGCGGGTCGCGCTCGTCGGCGCTGCGGCGGCGCAGGAGCCACCAGAGGTCGACGGTCCTCATCGGGCGTTCTCCTGACCGGGGACGGCCGGGGCGGCCACGTCGTGGCCGGGCGCGAAGAACTCGCCGGAGATGACCCCGTCGCGCATCGTCACCGTGCGCGAGCAGTGCCGCGCGACGCCGGCGTCGTGCGTCACGACGACGAGCGCGGCACCCGAGTCGCGGGTCGCGCGCGTCAGGACGTCGAGCACCTCGGCGCCGGTCGACTGGTCGAGGGCGCCCGTCGGCTCGTCGGCGAACACGACGCCCGGCGACCCGACGAGGGCACGCGCGATCGCGACGCGCTGCGCCTGCCCGCCGGAGAGCTCGCCCGGCCGGCGCTGCTCCATCCCGGCGAGGCCGAGGTGGGCGAGCCAGCGGGCGGCGACCGCGGTGGCCTCCGCGCGGGCCGTGCCGGCGAGCATGAGCGGCAGCGCCGCGTTCTCGACGGCGGGCAGCTCGGGCAGGAGCTGGCCCGACTGGAAGACGAAGCCGAAGTCCTGGCGGCGCAGGATCGTGCGCCGCGCCTCCGAGAGCGTCGCGACGTCCTCGCCGCGCCACGACACCGAGCCGGACGTCGGCGTGATGATGCCCGCGAGGCAGTGCAGGAGCGTCGTCTTGCCGGACCCGGACGGGCCCATGATCGCGAGCGACTCCCCGGGGCGGACCGTGAGGCTCACCCCCGCGAGGGCGTGCGTCGCGGTCTGCGCGGAGCCGTAGACCTTGGTGAGCGCGCTCGCGACGAGGGGCGAGCCGCCGGGGACGGGAGTGGGGCCGGTGAACGTCATGCGTCGATCGTCCGCCGGGGAGCGGTGCCGCCGCGTCGGGCTGGGGACGGGACGTCGCCCGGCCCGGGTCCGACCGTGGGGGGACCGTGCGGCGTCGTTCGTGCGGCGACGGTCGGACGGCGTGGCGTCCGTCACGCCGCGGCCTCCGGGCCCGGATCCGGTTTGGGATCAGGGCGAGGACGCGGTAGTGTTCTCGACGGCCGGTGAGCGATCAACGGCCAGCACGACCAGCGCCCGTAGCTCAACGGATAGAGCATCTGACTACGGATCAGAAGGTTGGGGGTTCGAATCCCTCCGGGCGCACAGCGGAACGGCCCCACCCGACGGGTGGGGCCGTTCGTCGTTTCCCGCGCGTCTCGTGACCCCGCGTCCGGGCGACCGGCCCTCCCGGTTTCCGCACGATCGTGCTACGTTCGCCGGGTGACGAAGGGCGACGACACGCGGCAGGCGATCCTGCACCGCGGCGTGGAGGCCGCGTACCGCGTCGGCCTGGCGGGCCTGACGATCGGTGAGCTCGCGCGTGCCACGGGCATGTCGAAGAGCGGGCTCTACGCCCACTTCCGCTCCAAGGAGTCGCTCCAGCTCGCGGTGCTCGACCAGGCGCGCGCGGAGTTCGTCGACACGGTCGTGGCGCCCGCGCTGCGCACGCCCCGCGGCGAGCGGCGACTGCGCGAGCTGTTCGAGCGCTGGCTCGTGTGCGACCTGCGGCAGCAGCCCGGCGGCTGCCTGTTCGTCAAGGCGGCGACCGAGCTCGCCGCCCAGGAGGGGCCGGTCCGCGACCAGCTCGTGCGCGACCACCAGGACCTGTACGACGCCGTCGCGCAGGTCTACCGGACGTGCGTCGCCGAGAGCGGCTTCCGCGACGACGTGGATCCTCAGCAGTTCGCGTCGGAGCTGTACGGGGTGATGCTCGCGCTGCACCACGCGCACGTCTTCATGGCCGACCCGCTGGCCGAGGACCGGGCGCGTCGCGCGTTCGAGGCGCTCCTCGACGGGTCGCGCGCACCGGTGCCGGTCGCCTGAGCGCCTGCCCCGCACCCGACCCACCCCGACGGAGAGGATCCTCGTGACCACCTCGCAAGCCGAGAAAAGCACGACCGTTCGCCTGGAACGACGGCGCGCTGCGCGCCGTCGGAAGGCTGCGGCTCGACTCGCGCTCGTGCGCGCTCGGTTCGCGGTGCTCCAGACGGTGTCGCCCCGGCGGGCCGCCCGGCTCGCCCTCGACCTGTGGTGCACCCCGCCCGACGGCGCGGGTCGTCGCCGCGACGACCGCGCCGTCTCCGGTGCGCTGAGCACCGTGACGACGTCGTCCGGCGCGCGGGTCGTCGTCGAGACGTGGGACCCGCACGCCTCCGCGGACGACGCGCCCGACGGGACCGCGGGACACGGGGCGGGGGCCGGCGTCGTCTACCTCGCGCACGGGTGGGGCGGGCGGCGCGGCCAGCTCGGCGCGTTCGTCGAGCCACTGCGCGCGGCGGGCCACCGCGTCGTCGCGTTCGACGCGCCGAGCCACGGGGACTCCGGGCCCGGCCGCCTCGGGCCGCGGCGCAGCACGATGCCCGAGCTCGCGGACGCCCTCGCCGCGGTGGTGCGCGAGCACGGGGAGGCGACGGCCGTCGTCGCGCACTCGCTCGGTACAGCGACGACCGTGCTCGCGGTGCGCGACGGCCTGCCCGCGGGGCGCCTCGTGCTCGTCGCGGCGATCGCCGACGTCCTCGGGCAGCTCGACGGGTTCGCCGACCTGCTGGGCCTGTCGCGCCCGACGCGCGAGCTCCTCCGGAGCCGGCTCTCCGACCTGGCCGGGCGCCCGCTGCCCGAGCTCGACGTGCGCGAGACGCTGCGCACCCACCCGGTGCCGCCGGCGCTCGTCGTGCACGACCGCGCCGACAAGGAGGTCCCGTACCCCGTGGGTGCCGCGCTCGCGGCGGCCTGGCCCGAGGGCGAGCTGCTCACGACCGACGGGCTCGGGCACCACCGGCTGCTGCGCGACCCCGAGGTCGTGCGGGCGGTCGTCGACTACGTGACCCCGCCTGCCGCGCGGCCCGACCCGGAGCCCGTCGTCAGGCCGGCGGCCGGTAGCCGGTGACCTGCGTGAGCGCCCGTGCCCGGTTCGAGCGCGCGAGCATCACGCAGCCCGGCACGAACGCCCCGAGCAGGAGCGGCCCGACGACGAGCATCGCGGCCCACATCATCAGGGCGAGGTAACCGGCGGCCGAGTTGTTCGACGGGTCGCTGTCCGCGTAGGCGAGCAGGCCGATGCTCAGCGCGCCCGCGGCGACCATGAGGACGACCGGCACCCAGATGAGCACCCAGGCGGTGCGTCGGTACCTCGGTGTGAAGGCGGACGCCGGCGGCGGGGGCGTCGGTGCGTACCGCGGCGGCGGGTACCCGGGACGCGGCGGGTAGGTGGGCTGCGGGGGATTGGCGGGCTGCGGCGGGTGCGCGCGGTACGGCGGGCCCGGCGAGAAGCCGCCGTACGGGGAACCGCGCCGCGGGTCGTGCGGGGGGTGGGGCGGCGGGGAGGTCATCCCTCCTGGATACCAGCCGGACGAGGATCGTGCGCGGACGTCCGGCGGCGTGCTCGGGTGTCGGGGGACCCCGGTAGCGTCGGACCATGCCGTCGGACAAGGTCGACCTCAAGGCGTTCCACCGCGAGCTCTACGCGCCGCCCCGCGGCCGGTTCGTCGAGGTCGACGTGCCGACCCTGGCCTACCTCGCCGTCGACGGCGAGGGCGATCCCAACACGGCGCCGGCCTACGCGCAGGCGGTCGAAGCGCTGTTCTCGCTGTCCTACGCCGTGAAGTTTGCGAGCAAGCGGGCGGGGCGGGACTACGTCGTCGGGCCGCTCGAGGGGCTGTGGACGGCCGACGACCCGGGCACGTTCGTGCGCCGCGAGAAGGGCGCGTGGCGGTGGACCCTCCTCGTCCTCCAGCCCGACTGGGTGGACGAGGACACGGTGGTCGCCGCCACGGAGACGCTCCGGGCGAAGAAGGAGCCCCCGGTCGCGCTCGACCTCGTGCGCCGCACGAGCCTCACGGAGGGGCGGTCGGTGCAGACGCTGCACGTCGGCCCGTACGACGACGAAGGACCGGTGCTCGCCGAGCTGCACGACGTCTACCTGCCCGAGCACGGGCTCACGTTCGCCGGGCCCCACCACGAGATCTACCTGAGCGACGTCCGGCGCACCGACCCCGCGAGGCTGCGCACCGTGCTCCGCCAGCCGGTCCGCCCGGTCTGACGGGCGGGCCCGCGCGGCGCCGGCACGCCCGATCGAGCCGTCGGGTGCGAGGGGCCGAGCCCGCGCACCCGCGGCGCGACGTCAGGCGGCGACCCGCCGCCGCGCCCAGGCGAGGTCGGTCGCGTCGAGCACGTCGGTGAGGCGACGGCCCGCGAGGCCGCGCGCCCAGGCGGGGGACGCGCCGTCGGGCACGGCCTCCTGGAGCACCCACTCGCGCACGCCGAGGCGGCGCAGGTGCGTGCCGAGCGCGAGGAGCTCGGTGCGCGAGTGCACGCTCGGGTCGACGGTCGTGCGCACCTCGTGGTCGACGCCCGAGCGCAGGATCACGGCCAGCGCCTCGAACGCGCGCCGACCCGACGGGATCGTGCCCGTCACGACGGGGTAGCGGGACGGCAGGTGCTTGATGTCGAGGCCGACCCAGTCGACGAACGGCAGCAGCCGGGCGAGCCGCGCCGGCCACGGGCCGGCCGTGTGGAGCCCGACGTCGAGGCCGAGGCCCCGCACGTCGTCGATCGCGCCGAGCAGCCCGGGGTGCAGGGTCGGCTCGCCACCCGAGAACACGACGCCGTCGAGCAGGCGACGGCGCGGCGCGAGGAACGCGACGACCTCGGACCAGGGGACCGTGTCCTGCGGCGGCGGGCCGCCGAGCGCGGCGACCGCGCACAGCCCCGGGTGGTGGCAGTAGCCGCAGCGCCACGGGCAGCCCTGGGTGAGGACGGTGGCGACCCGTCGGCCGGGCCAGTCCGTGACGGACAGCCGGTCCAGTCCGGCGACCACGAGGCCGGGGCGGGTCATCGGCGGCTCCTTCGGACCACGACGGCCCGGCGGTCCGGACCTCCCGGCGGCGGTGCCGTCAGGACCTCGAACGTATCCTCGCGAGGCCCTGCACCGGACCGGCCGAAGGTCCCGACCTGGCGGGCCCGATCCAGGCCCGATCCGGGCCCGACCCGGGCCCGACGCAGGCCCACGCGGGACGCGGGCGCCGGACACGACGGACCCGGGGCCGCGCGCCCCGGGCGGGCGCACGACCCCGGGTCCGGGGGACCGGGACGGTCAGCCGCAGGTCGGCTGGCCGTGCTCCGGTGTCGCGACGGTCTCGCGCTCGTCGGCGTCGTCGGACGGCGCGGCCGTCGCGGTCACGGGGCCGGTCGTGGCCCCGCGGACGGCGAACGACTGGTACGCGTTCTTCCCCGGGCTGACCGCAGGGAAGCTCTTCGTGCCCCACGGGGTGGCGACGTCGACGTCGAGCGGGACGTCGTCGTCGTTCACGACGCGCACCGCCACGTACGCCTTGCCCGCGAGGCACCGCACCTCGGCCGTCGCCGTCACGGCGACCCCGGGGTGCACCGCCGGGTCTGCGGCGCCGGGCGCGAGCACGCGCAGCGCCGTGAGCCCCGGGTCGCCGTCGCGCCACGACGTGCTCAGCGCGACGTACCGGGCCGTGCGGTCCACGGCGAGCGCGCCGCGCGCGTCACCGGCGCCGAGCGTGCCGACGTCGGTGAACGTCAGGCCGTCGTCGCTCACCGAGACGACCGACTCCGGCGCCCCGCCGCGCTCCCACGCGGCGACGACGGTACCGATCTCGCGCGGCGCGCCCAGGTCGGTGACCATGCGGCCGTCCGGCCCGGGGACCCACGCCGTCGCGGCGTCGCCGTCGACGGCGAGCGACGGCGACGTCATGCCCTCGGGCAGCACGGACGCGGGGAACGTGAGGGTGCTCAGCGCGCGGTCCGCGACGGGGAACGGCGTCGCGTCCCGGAGGGTGACCCGCGTGCCCGACGGCGTCGCCCCGACCGTGCGCGTCGCGCCCGTCTCGGCGTGGCGCAGCTCGACCGGCGACCCGTCGCCGGTGACTCGGAACGAGCGCGCGTCGTCGACGGCGACCGTCACCCCCGCGGGAGCCTGCCCGGCCGGCGTGGCGACCGTCGCGCGCGGCGCGAGGACGACGGCGTCGCCCGCGGGGACGGTGACCGCGAGCGTCGAGGCGTCCGCCCCGACGGTCTGGGTGCCGGCGTAGACCGGGACGGCCCCGCCGTCGTGCGGGACGGTGAGGGTCGTCGCGACGTCGGCGCCCGTGAGGTTGAACGCGACGACGTACCCGTCGACGGCGCTCACGAGCACCGCGGGGTCCTCGGACGTCGGTACGCGGGCGCCCGCCTGCGCGGCGGTCGCCGCGGCGTCGCCCGGGACCATCTCGACGAGCCGGGGCCCGGTCGCGCCGTCGGTGAGCCGCACGACGTGCCGCGTGTCGGTCGCGCGCGAGACGGTCACGGGGGCGTCCGAGCCGCGCACGACGAACCCGGCCTCGCCCTCGACGTTGAGCCAGTCGCCCTCGCTGCGCAGCACCTGGTCGCCCGTGTACCGGAACGACGCGGCGTCGTGCCACGTCTGCCCGTCGAGCGACGTCTGGACGCGGTACTCCTGGCCCGCGGCGACCTCCCAGCCGAGCTGGACCTGGCTCACCGCGGTGGGCGCGCCGAGGTCGACCTGGACCCACGAGTCGGGCTTCGTGCGGTCCGCGACCGCGACCGCCCAGCGCGTCGTGGCGGAGCCGTCGGTGACGGCGCTCGCGGGGTTGGACCCGTTGGCGCTCGACGCGGTGGCCGGCTTGCCCGCGGCGACGTCCGTCCCCGTGGGCGAGAAGGCGCGCAGGTGGTAGAGCGAGTAGCCGTAGGCCGCGTCGCCGCGCACGCCCTGCATGCGGACGTAGCGCGTGGTGACCGGCGCGGGCTCGTCCGCGCCCTCCGGGGTGAGGTCGACGGTGTCGAGGCGCGCGACGTTCACGTCCGCCGGGGCCTTGCCGTACGCGGTCGCGGTGGTCCACGTCTGGCCGTCGGTCGACGTCTGGACGAGGTACCGCGCGCCCGCGCTCGCCTCCCACGCGAACCGCACTCCGCCCACGGTGGTCTCCTCGCCGAGGTCGACCTGGATCCACGAGTCGGGACGCGTGCGCTCGCCGACCGCGACGGCCCAGCGGGTCGACGGGTTGCCGTCGGTCACGCGCGCCGCGGTGCGGCCGCCCGCCGTGTCCTGGCTGGACGCTGTCGCGACCTTCCCGGCGGCGAGGTCGGTCGTCGACCGCTCGTCGCCGTAGGCGTGGAACGCGAACATCGAGTAGCCGTACTGCGGGTGGCCCTGCTGCCCGAGGAGCCGGACGTACCGCGCCGTGACGGGCGCGAACGACAGGTCGTCGACGCGCGCGGCCTTCGCGTCCGCGGGGTCGGCCGGACGCGTCACGGGGAGCGTCGCGGTGGTCTCGCCCTCGGCGGTCGTGTAGGTGCGCGACCCGTCGAGGCCCGAGTAGCCGTTCATGGCGAGGTTGCGGACCGAGAGGCTGGCGTCCTCCGTGCCCGCCCCGGTCGACGCGTAGACGGCCGCGCCGGTCGGGAGCGTGGCCTGGCCCGCGTACCCGCCGCCGACCCGGAACACCGACGACGTGCCCTCGAAGCCGTCGCGCGGGCCGGTGTACGTCGTCACGTGCCGCTCGTCGACCGTGGCACCGGTCGTGGGGTAGAGGAACGGGGTCGAGCCGGAGACGTGGAACAGCCACGAGTCGTGCGCGGGGACCCAGGGGAACTTGACGAACCCCTTGCGGCTCGACGCCGCGGCCCACGCGTCCGCCGTCTGCTGGACGGTCAGGCCCGGCCCGGCGCCGAAGTCGCGCACGCCGGCGAGTCGCTCGA
The DNA here is from genome assembly GCF_040595865.1 of Cellulosimicrobium sp. MI9406. Lineage (NCBI taxonomy): Bacteria > Bacillati > Actinomycetota > Actinomycetes > Micrococcales > Promicromonosporaceae > Cellulosimicrobium > Cellulosimicrobium sp. MI9406. The sequence continues at coordinate 552,856 of NZ_JALIZI010000003.1, read as the reverse complement.
AGAACTCGTCCTGCGGCGTCGGCTCGACGGGGCCCTCGGGCGACTCGGCGGCCTCGACGTGCAGGAGGTAGGAGATCGCGATCTCCGCGCGCGCCTCGGGCTCGTACTTGGGCTCGCCCGAGAACTTCGCGAGCCGGTACACCGGCGCGTACGACTGGTAGTCCTCGAGCGCGGCGGCGAGGTTCGCCTCGGCGCGCGCGGCGTCGGGGTCGCGCAGGACCTGGCCGAGGAACGCCATGGGGATGGCGTCGCGGCCGTAGAGGAACTCGCGGTCGGCGACCATGGGCATGAACGGCTCGCCCGCGTCGGACATGACGAGCTTGATGGACTCCCACAGCTCCGCTGAGTTGGGCTGGTGCGTGAGGATCTCCGGCAGCGGCTCGTCGCGCAGGAGGAAGTGGATCGCGTTGCGCCCACCGGACCGCCAGATGTCGGACTGGTAGTGCGGGCCGAACGACCCGTGGTTCTCCACGAGGTACGTGTCGTGGATGGTCTGCATGGTGTTCGTCGACACGGGCTTGCCCGCCACGACGGCCGGGTTGTTCCGGTCGGCCGTCGGCTGTCCCGCCGCGTTGCGGCCCCAGTCGCCGAGCTGCTCGGCCCAGCGCGCGGCGTCGGGGTCGTCTGGCGCCCACGCGAGGCCGGGCGCGAGGGCCTGCGTGTAGACGCCGACCTCCTCCTGCGCGGTGTCGCCCTCGTGCTTGCCCGTCGGCCAGTCGGCGGTCCACGAACCGGAGAGCGGGTCCTTGCCGAAGTCGAGGTCGGCCGTGTACTTCGACTGGCCCGTCGCGATCGTCGTGAGGTTGGCCTGCGTCGTGGCATCGAGCTCGTCCCACAGCAGCGTCCCGGCCGCGAGGAAGTACGACTGGAACGTCGAGTCCCAGAACAGCTTCTTGCCCCACGTGCCCGCGGGGTCGACGAACCGGTTCGTCGCCGCGTAGTGCCGGATCGTCGCGAGCGTGCGGGCGCGCAGCGTCTCCTCCGAGACGCCCGCGAGCTCGGCGTCGTACTCGCCGTGGGTCAGGAGCACGGCGTTGCCCAGCACGACGGCGAAGTTGAAGTCCTTGAGCTGGTACACCCCGGCGGACTCGTCCCAGACGGTCTCGACCCAGCGGGTGTGCCGCAGCAGGGCGCCGTAGTAGTCGGCGGCGGTCGCGTCGGGGGCGCCGTACGCGGGCGTGGCATCGGCCGTGGTCGACGCCGGGGCCGCGGGCGGGGCGGCCGGCGCGCCCTGGGCGGTCCCGGGGGCCAGGAGGAGGGAGCCGGCCGTCGCGAGGGCGAGGACGGCGGTCGTGGTGCGGCGCCGCGCGCGGCGCGCGGCCGGGGGCCGGGCGGGTGATCGGGTCATGGTGGGGGTCTCTCGTCGTCGTCGTCGGGAGCGGGTCCGCCGTGGACGGCGGTGCGGCGCGGGGTGCGGGTGCGGGTGCGGGGGTGCAGAGCGCCGGTGCCCGCCATCCTGACAGCGCTGTCTGACAGAGTCCAGAGGTTCGGCGAAACTGCCGCGGGTGAAGCCGGGGGGCGGGGACGCACGGAGGCCCGTCGGGGAGCGTGGTGGTGACCATGCTCCCCGACGGGCCCCGGGACCGCGGTGGGCGGTCGGTCGGGTCAGCCCTTGACCGAACCGGACATCAACCCTCCGACGAAGTACTTGCCGAGGACGATGTACACGAGCAGCGTCGGGAGCGACGCGAAGAGCGCGCCGGCCATCGAGACCCCGTAGTTCTGCAGCAGCGCGCCGTTCGCGAGGTTGTTCAGCGCGAGCGTCACGGGGCCGTTCTGGCTGGAGGAGAAGAACACCGCGAAGAGGAAGTCGTTCCACGCGGACGTGAACTGCCAGATGAGCACGACCACGAAGCTCGGGATCGAGATCGGCAGGATGATCGACCAGTAGGTGCGCAGCATCCCCGCGCCGTCGACGCGTGCGGCCTCGACGAGCTCGTGCGGCACGGTCATGTAGTAGTTGCGGAAGATGAGCGTCGTGATGGGGATGCCGTAGATGACGTGCAGCAGGATCAGCGACGGCACGCCGCTCGGGATGCCCAGGCCCAGCACGAGCTGGTTGAGCGGGATCATCACGGCCTGGTACGGGATGAACATCCCGAAGAGGATGAGCGTGAAGACGATGTTCGCGCCCTTGAACGACCAGCGGGAGAGCACGAACCCGTTGAGCGACCCGAGGAAGGCCGCGATGATCGCGGACGGCACGACCATCTGCACCGTGCGCCAGATGGCGGGGGACAGCGCGGTCCACGCCGTCTGCCAGTTCTCCGTCGTCCACGTCTGCGGGAGCGACCACGCGCGCGCCGGCGACGCGTCGCCCGCGCCCTTGAAGCTCGTCACGAAGAGCACGTAGACGGGGATGAGGACGATGACGAGGAACAGCACGAGCGCCGCGTACTTGAGCGTGCGGCCGACCGAGAAGCGTTCGCGCGGCGTGCGGCGCGCGGGCCGGCGCGGCGTGCCGACGACGTCGGGGGCGGGGACGGCCGGCGTCGAGGTGGTCGTCATCGCTTCTCCTGACGGTTGGTGCGGATCAGGTAAGGCACGATGACGACGGCCACGATGATCAGCAGGATCGAGCCGACGGCTGCCGCGTTGGCGTAGTCGAAGCTCGACTTGAAGACGTACATGTCGACGGCCGGAACCTTGGTCTGGTAGTTCGCGGGCTTCGAGATCGACATGATGAGGTCGAACGCCTTGAGCGACATGTGCCCGATGATGATGAGCGCCGAGAGCGCGATGGGCGAGAGCTGCGGGAACAGCACGTGGCGGTAGAGCTTCCACTCGCTCGCGCCGTCCATGCGGGCGGCCTCGCGCAGCTCGTCGGGGATGCCGCGGAACCCGGCGAGGAACAGCGCCATGACGTACCCGGAGAGCTGCCAGATCGCGGGGATCGCGATGGCCGTGATGCCCCACGTGACGTTGTTCCACCAGTTGTTCTGCAGGAAGTCGAGCCCGACGATCTGGAACAGCCGGTTGAGGCCGCTCGCCTGCTCGCCCTGGTTCGAGTTGAGCAGCCAGCGCCACACGACACCGGACGCGACGAACGACACGGCCATGGGGAACAGGTAGACGGAACGGAAGATCCCCTCGCCCTTGACGGGCTTGTCGAGCATCCACGCCCACAGGAACCCCATGAGCATCGTGCCGGCGAGGAAGACCACCGTGTAGAGCACGAGGTTCTTCAGCGAGTGCTGGAACGCCTCGCTGCCGAGGAGGGCCGTGTAGTTCTCGAACCACACGACGACCGACGGGGTCTGGCCCGTGGCCTGTGCCGCGGTGTGGTTGTCCGTGATCGACGTCCTGAAGTTCGCGCCGATCAGGCCGTAGACGAACACGCCGACGAGGATCAGCGAGGGCGCGAGCAGCAGCAGCGCTGGGCCGGCGCGTCGCAGTGACTTGAGCATGGTGGGTCTTCCCGGTCGTGGGGGCGTGGGCCGCGGCGCGGGGGAGCGCCGGCGTCCCGGGGACGTGTTCCGGCCGCGCGGGTCCGCCGCGCGCCGTCGGGACGTGCCCGACGACGCGCGGCGGCTCCGGCGGAGCGGTGTCAGCCCTGCGCTGCGGCGGCGGCGAGCTCGGACTGGTAGGTCGCGAGGTCGGACCCGCCCGACGTGAACTTGCTCGTCGCGTCGGAGATCGCGTTGAGCGTCGCGACCGGGGCGGCGGCGCCGTGCGCGAGCGAGGAGACGATCGTGTCGTTGCCGAACGACTCGATCGCCGTCTGCTGGTACTCCGAGAAGTCGGCCGGGTCGGCGTCGGTGCGAGCCGGGATGGAGCCCTTGGCCTTGTTGAACGCGACCTGGCCGTCGAGCGAGCCCACGGTCTCGAGCCACGCCTTGGCGCCGTCGGGGTGCGGGGCGCCCACCGGGAGGGTGAACGAGTCGGCGAGGAAGTCGAACACGCCGTCGGTGCCCGGGACGGGGAACGCGGTGAAGTCGGTGCCGAGCGTCTTGCCCTGCTCCTCGAACGCCGCGACGGCCCAGTCGCCCATGACGTTGAACGCGGCGTTGCCGTCGATCACCATCTGGGTCGCCTCGGGCCAGTCGAGCCCGTCACGGTCGGTGTTGGTGTAGCTCATGAGCTTCTCGAAGTCCTCGAGGGCGGCCGTGACCTCGGCACCCTCCCAGTCGGTCGAGCCGTCCCACAGGCCGTTGTAGCCCTCGGCCCCGAGGTCCGCGAGGAGCACGGTCTCGAGGAGGTTGACCTGGGTCCAGGTCGTCGCGACCGACAGCGGCGTGACGCCCGCGGCCTTGAGCTTGTCGAGGTCCGCCATCCAGGCGTCGAGGTCCGCGTAGGTCGCGGCCGGGTCGACGCCGTTGGCCTCGAGGACCGTCGGGTTCGCCCAGACCACGTTCGCGCGGTGGATGTTCGACGGGATCGAGTAGATCGCGCCGTCGTCGGACTTGAGGCGGTCCACGAGGTCGGCCGGGAAGACGTCGGTGAGGCCGAACTCGTCGTAGAGCGAGGAGACGTCCTCGATCTGCGCGGCGTCGATGTAGTCCTGGAGCTCGGCACCGGCGTGCGCCTGGAACGTGTCCGGCGGGTCCTGCGCCTGGAGACGGGACTGGAGGAGGTCCTTGGCGGCCGAGCCGGCGCCGCCGGCGACCGCGCCGTTGATGAACTCCACGTCGGGGTGCTGCTCCTCGAACACGCCGACCAGCGCGTCGAGACCCGCCTTCTCGGAGCCGGCAGCCCACCAGGTGAAGACCTCGACCTCGTCGCCGCCCCCCGAAGCGCCACCGTCACCGGTGCCCCCGTCACCGGAACCACCGCCGCTGCACGCGGCGAGTGCGAGACCCACGAGGGCGGCCGTCGCCACCGTCGCGCTCGTCCTGCGATCGATTCGCATCGTGATATCCCTACGCCTTCTTCGGTCGTGGGGGACCGGCGGACGACCACGTCGCACCGGCCGGGCGCATCGGTGCGCCCTCGAACCCGAGGCCCATACAACGGCGGCCGACGCTTGATGTCAAGAAATGAACACAAGCGACGCCGAATCGTGATGTTCGCGTCAAGGCATGGATTCAAGGCCGAGCGCCGCGCGGCCGATATCATTCTGACAGCGCTGTCCAATTCCTGTCGAGCCCTGCGCCCCCACCGGCAGCACGACGCGCCCCACCTGGGCGCGCGCGTCCCGGCGGTATCCTGACCGACGTGCGCGCTGACCGGGTGACACCGGGCTCGCAGACTTCACTGCGTGAGGCCAACCGAGCCCGGATCGTGAGCGCCGTCCAGCAGCGTGGCTCCCTCACGCAGATCGAGCTGGCCGGCGTCACCGGGCTGTCCCCGGCCACCGTCTCCAACATCGTCAAGGAGCTCACCGGCGCGGGCGTCCTGCACACCTCGCCCTCCACGCGCAGCGGGCGGCGCGCGCTCCAGGTGACCCTCGCGCGCAACCTCGGGCTCGTCGCGGGGGTGCACTTCGGCACGCGCTCGATGCGCGTCGCGCTCGCGGACGCGTCCATGCGCGTGCTCGCCGACCAGCGCATGCCGCTCGCCCCGGACCACCGCGCCGACACCGGCCTCCAGCGCGCTGCGCTCCTCGTGGGGGAGATGGTCGCGTCGGTCGACGCGTCTCCCGAGGAGCTGCTCGCGGTCGGGGTCGGGGTGCCCGCCCCTGTGGACGTGCGCGCCGGGCGCATCGCGACCGTCGGCATGATGCGCGGCTGGGACGGCGTCGTCGTCCCCGAGCTGCTCGAGGCCGAGCTCGGCGCGCCCGTGACGGTGGACAACGACGCCAACCTCGGCGCCCTCGCCGAGACCCGGTTCGGGGCGGCCGTCGGGCACGACGCCGTCGCCTACCTGCGCGTGTCCCACGGCGTGGGCGGCGGTCTCGTCCTGGGCGGGCGCGTCGTGCACGGCCGCGCGGGCGTCGCGGGCGAGATCGGGCACGTGACGATCGACGAGAACGGCCCGGTGTGCCGGTGCGGCAACCGCGGCTGCCTCGAGATGTACGTCGGCGCGGGCGTGCTGCTGTCCATGCTCTCCGAGAGCCGCGGCCACCTCACGCTGCGCGACGTCATCGCGCGGGCCCAGGAGGGGGACCCGGGCTGCCGCCGCGTCCTGTTCGACGCCGGGCAGCACCTCGGTGTCGCGGCCGCGAACCTGTGCAACCTCGTCGACCCGGAGATCGTCGTCGTCGGCGGGCAGCTCGCCGAGGCGGGCGAGGCCCTGCTCGGCCCGCTCCGCACCGCGCTCGAGCAGCGCACGGTCCCGAGCACGGCCGGCCCGGTCGAGGTCGTCGCGTCCGAGCTCGGGTCGGCCGCCGAGGTACGCGGTGCGCTCGCCGTCGCGCTCGACCTCGCGCGCGTGAGCGGCTCCCTGGGGGTGAGCGCATGAGCAGGGACGGGGCTCGCCGGGGGAGCGCCCGCCGTCGTGCGCGGGGCGCGGTGACGACGGCTGTCGCGGCCGTCGTCGTCGCGCTGCTCGCGCTCGCGGGCTGCGCGCCGCCGGAGGAGCCCGCCGGGCCGTCGGAGGGGACCATCGGGCTCCTGCTGCCCGAGGCCAAGACCGCGCGCTACGAGACGACCGACCGCCCGACCTTCGTCGGGGTGGTCGAGCGGCGCTGCCCGTCGTGCGAGGTGCTGTACGCGAACGCCGCCCAGGACGCCGCGAACCAGCAGCAGCAGGCCGAGTCGATGCTCGCCCGCGGTGCGGACGTCCTCGTGCTCGACGCGGTCGACGCGGTCGCCGCGGTGAGCGTCGTCGCCGAGGCCCAGCGCCTCGGCGTGCCCGTCATCGCCTACGATCGCTTCGTCGACGGCGCGGACTACTACGTCTCGTTCGACAACGAGCTCATCGGGTACCTCATGGGGGAGGCGCTCGTCGGCGCGGTCCTCGACCGTGCGGAGCAGGACCCGCCGGCGCAGGGCCGGCGGCCGGGCGTCCTGCTCGTCCAGGGCTCGCCGACCGACCCGAACGCCGCGGAGCTCGCCGCCGGCGCACACCGCGCGCTCGAGGGAGAGGACATCGACGTGCTCGCCGAGTACGACACGCCCGACTGGAGCCCCGACAAGGCGACCGAGTGGGTCGAGGGGCAGCTCACGCAGTACCCGGGTCGCGTCGACGGCGTCTTCGCGGCGAGCGACGGCATCGCAGGCGGCGCCATCGCCGCGATGAAGGCCGCCGGCCTCGACCCGGTGCCGCCCACGACGGGCCAGGACGGCGAGCTCGCGGCCGTCCAGCGCGTCGTCTCGGGAGACCAGTACATGACCGTCTACAAAGCCACGACGGAGCAGGCGCGCACGGCCGCCGAGCTCGCCGTGCGGGTGCTGCGCGGCGAGGACCCGCGCGCGACCGTGGTGATCGACGGCGTCCCGAGCCTCCTGCTCGCGCCGCGCGCGGTCGGCGTCGACGACGTCCGGCGCGTCCTCGTCGACGGCGGCGTCTACACGGTCGACGAGATCTGCACCCCGTCCTACGTCGACGCGTGCGTCGACGCGGGTCTCCTGGAGGCGGCACCGTGAGCGCCCCCGTCCTGACCCTGCGCGGGGTCTCCAAGAGCTTCGGCGGCGTCCGGGCGCTCGTCGACGTCGACGTCGAGGTGCGCGAGCACGAGGTCCTCGCCGTCGTGGGCGACAACGGCGCCGGCAAGTCGACGCTCGCGGGCGTCGTCGCGGGCGCGTTCCGCCCCGACGCGGGCGAGGTGCTGCTCGACGGCGCGCCCGTCGTGCTCGACTCGCCGGCGGCCGCGCGCCAGCACGGGATCGCGGCGGTGTTCCAGCAGCTCGCGCTCGTCGACGACCTCGACGTCGTCGAGAACGTGTTCCTCGGGCAGGAGGTCCTCCACGGGCCGTTCCTCGACGAGATCGCGATGGAGCGCGAGGCGTGGGGCCTGCTCGACCAGCTCGCCGCGACCGTCCCCTCCGTGCGGCAGCCGGTGCGCACGCTCTCGGGCGGCCAGCGGCAGGTCGTGGCGGTCGCGCGCGCCCTCCTGGGGTCGCCGCGCGTGCTCGTCCTCGACGAGCCGACGGCGGCGCTCGGCGTCCGGCAGACGGCCGAGGTCCTCAACCTCATCGAGAAGCTGCGCGAGCGCGGGCACGCCGTCGTCCTCATCAGCCACCAGGCGGGCGACCTCCAGGCCGTCGCCGACCGCATCCTCGTGCTGCGGCTCGGCCGCGTGCACGGCGAGTTCCCGGGCGACACGTCCTACGAGGACCTGCTCGCCGCGATGACCGGCGCCGTGCGCCCGGCGCGCCCGGGCGGACCGAGCGGGAGCGCGGGCGGGACCGAGCGCGAGCGGCGCACGGGCGGCACCGGGGCGGTGCACCGATGAGCGTCCCCGGCCGCACCTCGGGCGCGGCGCTCGACCGGCCCCTGACGGGCGCGCTGTCCGGGTCCGTCGTGCAGCAGCTGCGCGGCGCGCACCTCGGCATGCTGCCGATCGTCGCCGCGCTCGTGCTCATCTGGGTCGTGCTCGGCGCGATCAACCCCGCGTTCCTCTCCGCGGAGAACCTCGTCAACCTCACGCTCCAGAGCGCCCCCACGGGGATCATCGCGCTCGGCGTCGTGCTCGTGCTGCTCGTCGGCCAGATCGACCTGTCGGTCGGCTCGGTGAGCGGGCTCGCCGCGGCGGTGCTCGCCGTCGGGACGGTCGGGCTGGGCTGGCCGGTCGGGATCGCGATCGTCGCGGCGCTGGCCGTCGGGGTCGTCGTCGGGCTCGGGTACGGGCTGCTCTCCACGCGCCTCGGGCTCGCGTCGTTCGTCTTCACGCTCGCGGGCCTCCTGATCCTCGCGGGCGTGCAGCTGCGCGTCCTCGGTCCCAAGGGTTCGATCAACCTGCCGTTCGAGTCGTGGCTCGTGCGCACGGTCCAGCAGGGCTTCCTCGCCCCCGCGGTCGCGTGGGGCCTCGTGGTCGTGGTCGTGGCGGGGTACGCCGCGCTGCGGGTGACCGACCACGTGCGCCGCGTCCGGGCGGAGCTGCCGAGCCCGGGCCTGGCCCGCGTCGCGGTCCGGACGGCGGTCCTCGCGGCGGTGCTCGTCGCGACGGTCGCGTACCTCGGGACGGCGCGCGGGATCGGCTACACCGTGGTGCTCTTCGTGGCGCTCGTGGTCGTGGTCGACGTGCTGCTGCGCCGCACGCGGTGGGGACGCTCCGTGCGCGCCGTCGGGGGCAACCGGCGCTCCGCGCTCCTCGCGGGCGTCGCGGTGCGCCGCACGGTCGTCTCGTGCTTCGTCGCGTGCTCGACGTTCGCGGCGCTCGGCGGCGTCCTCGCCGCGGGGCGGCTCGCGGCGGCGAACCAGGGGACCGGCGCGGCGGACACCTACCTGACGGCGATCGCGGCCGCGGTCATCGGCGGCACGAGCCTGTTCGGCGGGCGCGGGAGCGCGTGGTCGGCGCTGCTCGGCGTGCTCGTGCTCCAGTCCATCGCGAACGGGCTCACGCTGCTCAACCTCGACACGGCCACGCGGTACATCGTGACCGGAGCGGTCCTGCTGCTCGCTATCGTCGTCGACATGCTGATTCGTGGTCGACGGGAGGTCTGAGATGGTGATGCAGGGGGAGAGCGCGGGGACGGTCCCGCCGGGCGAGGTCGGGGTCGTGGTCCCCGACATCCCGACGGGGGCGGCCGTGGCGCGTCCGCACGGCGGACGCGGAGGCCGGCGCCCGACGCTCGCCTCCGTCGCGGAGGTCGCCGGCGTGAGCCTCAAGACGGCGTCGCGCGTCCTCAACGACGAGCCGAACGTCGCGCCGCAGACGCGCGCCAAGGTCCAGGAGGCCGCGCAGCGGCTCGGCTTCCGGCGCAACGCCGTGGCCGCCGACCTCGCGCGCGGCGGCTCGTCGCGGCTCGTCGGCTTCGTCACCGGCGACCTCGCGAACCCGTTCTACTCCGCGCTGGCCAGCGGCATCGAGCGCGAGCTCCGCCACCACGGCCTCCAGCTCATCACCACGAGCTCGGACGAGGAGCCGGAGCGCGAGCGGTCGCTCACCGAGGCGCTCGTCGAGCGCCGCGTCGGCGCGCTCGTCGTCACCCCGACGTCGACGGACCACTCGGGCCTGCGCCGCGAGCTCGAGGACGGCCTGCCGGTCGTGTTCATCGACCGCCCCGCGCGCGGCGTCGAGGCGGACACGGTCGTCATCGACAACCGCGGGGGAGTGCGCGACGCCGTGACGCACCTCCTCGCGCACGGGCACCGCCGGATCGCGCTCGTGGGCGACGTGTCGCGCCTGTGGACGTTCCAGGAGCGTCGCGACGAGTTCGTCGCGACGCTGCGGGCCGCGGGCGTCGAGGACCCGGGCCGGTACGTGCGGGACGGCGCGCACGACGCCGACCTCGCGCGCGTGTTCGTCGCGGACCTCCTCGCCCTGCCCGAGCCCCCGACGGCGTTCGTCACGGCGAACAACAAGATCACGGTCGGCGCGCTCCACGCCCTGCGCGACCGCGAGTCGTCGGGCGGGGCGGCGGACGTCGCGCTCGTCGGCTTCGACGACTTCGAGCTCGCGGACCTCCTGCACGTGACGGTCGTGGGGTACGACGTCGTCGAGATGGGCCGGCAGGCGGCGGCGCTCGCGGTGTCCCGCGCCGAGAATCCGGAGCTCGCCCCGCGGCTCGTCGTGGTGCCGACGCGGCTCGTCGTCCGCGGCACGGGGGAGGTCCCCGGCCCCGCGGCCTAGGCGTGGCCGCGGTGCCCGTGCGCGTGTCGGTGCGAGCGCGGTCGTGCTGACGGCGTACGACCTCCTCGGCGGTCGAGCGGGTGGCGCGAAAGTCACACTGAGCGTGACTTTTGCGCCAGGGGGTCCTCTTGTCGGCGCCCTGTCGGCAGAGCCCTGACCGCGTTGACAAAGCCTGGAACCGACGCATAGGTTCAGGTCGCCCCTGACAACGCTTCCCCCCTGCGCGTTGTCAGGGGCACCCCTGCAGCCTGACAGCGCTGTCAGACGATCGAAGGAGATCGCGGCATGACCAGACCACTCCCGTCCGGACGCGCGGTCGCGCGGTCCGGCAGCGGCCGCGCCCGGCCTCTCGGCCTCGTGCTCGCCGCCGCTCTCGCCGTCCCGCTCGGAGTGCCTCTCGCGGCCCCCGCGGGAGCCCTCGCCACCGCCCCCGCCGCGGCCGCGGAGCCTGGCGACTTCTCGTCGTCGTTCGAGTCCGGTGACCCGGCGGCGCTGCCCACCACGGTGGCCGAGCGCGACGGCGCGCCCTGGCAGGCGAACGTCGGCTCGTTCACGGCCGGCCTGCCCGGGAGCGTCCTCGGGCAGCTGAAGGGCGTCACCGCGAGCGCGCAGAACCTGCCCAACGAGGGCGCGGCGAACCTCGCCGACGGCAGCTCGGGCACCAAGTGGCTCGCGTTCGCGTCGACCGGCTGGGTCCGGTACGAGTTCGCCGAGCCCGTCTCGTTCGTCGCGTACACGATGACCTCCGGCGACGACGCCGCCGGTCGCGACCCGAAGACCTGGACGGTCGAGGGCTCGAACGACGGGTCCACGTGGACCGCGCTCGACCGGCGGACGGACGAGGACTTCCCGAACCGCCAGCAGACGCGCACGTTCGAGCTCGAGGCGCCCACCGCGGCGTACACGTACCTGCGCCTCAACGTCACGGCGAACTCGGGCGACTCCATCGTCCAGCTCGCCGGGTGGGACCTCTCGGCCGACCTGAGCGCCGGCCCGTCCGCCGCCCCCATGACGACGAAGGTCGGCACCGGGCCGCGGGTGAACTTCACCAACAAGGCGGGCGTCGGGTTCTCCGGCCTGCACTCGCTCCGGTACGACGGCTCGCACCTCGCCGACGGCGAGACCTATGCGACGAACGTGCTCTACGACGACGTGGACGTCGTCGTCGGCGAGGACACGCGCCTGAGCTACACGATCTTCCCCGAGCTGCTCGACGACCTGCAGTACCCGTCGACGTACGCGGCGGTGGACGTCCTGTTCACCGACGGGACCTACCTGTCCGACCTCGGCGCGCGCGACGCGCACGAGACGGTCGCGACCGCGCAGGCGCAGGGCGAGGGCAAGATCCTCTACGCCGACCAGTGGAACTCCGTGCGGGTCGACCTCGGCGACGTCGCCGCGGGCAAGACCGTGGACCAGGTGCTGCTCGGGTACGACAACCCGGGCGGTCACGCCGGGACGAAGTTCGCGGGCTGGCTCGACGACGTCGAGATCACGGCGGAGCCGGCCACGATCGACGGGTCGAGCCTCGCCAACTACGTGGACACGCGCCGCGGCACGCTCGCGTCGGGCAGCTTCTCGCGCGGGAACAACATCCCCGCGACGGCGACGCCGAACGGGTTCAACTTCTGGACGCCGTACACGAACGCCTCCTCGCAGAGCTGGCTGTACGAGTACCACAAGGCCAACAACGCCAACAACAAGCCGGTCCTCCAGGGCTTCGGGATCTCGCACGAGCCGAGCCCGTGGATGGGCGACCGCAACCAGCTGACGTTCCTCCCGTCGACGGCGTCGGGGACGCCCGACGCCACGCTCTCGACGCGCGGCCTCGAGTTCGACCACGCCGACGAGACGGCGCGGCCGGACTACTACGGGGTCACGTTCACCAACGGCTCCGCGATCGAGGCGACGCCCACCGACCACGGCGCGGTGCTCCGCTTCAGCTACCCCGGCGCCAAGGGCCACGTGCTCGTGGACAAGGTGGACGGCTCCTCCAAGCTCGCGTACGACCAGGCCACGGGCACGATCTCCGGCTGGGTCGAGAACGGCTCGGGCCTGTCCGTGGGCCGCACGCGCATGTTCGTCGCCGGCACCTTCGACCGTAGTCCGACGGCGGTCGGGACGGCGGCGGGCAACCGTGCGGACGCGCGCTTCGCGACGTTCGACACGTCGTCCGACAAGACGGTCGAGCTGCGCGTCGCGACGTCGTTCATCAGCCTCGACCAGGCGCGCAAGAACCTCGACCTGGAGGTGACCGGCAAGACCTTCACCGAGGTCAAGGCCGCTGCCGCGCAGGCGTGGAACGACCGGCTGGGGGTCATCGAGGTCGAGGGCGCGAGCGAGGACCAGCTCGTCACGCTGTACTCCAACCTCTACCGCCTCAACCTGTACCCGAACTCGCAGTTCGAGAACACGGGCACGGCGCAGGAGCCGGTGTACAGGTACGCGAGCCCGGTCTCCGCGACCACGGGCTCCGCGACGGACACGCAGACCAACGCGAAGGTCGTCGACGGCAAGATCTACGTGAACAACGGGTTCTGGGACACGTACCGCACGGCCTGGCCGGCGTACTCGCTCCTCTACCCGGAGCTCGCGGCCGAGCTGGTCGACGGGTTCGTCCAGCAGTACCGCGACGGCGGGTGGATCGCGCGCTGGTCCTCGCCGGGCTACGCCGACCTCATGACGGGCACGTCGTCCGACGTGGCGTTCGCCGACGCGTACCTCAAGGGCTCGCTCCCGACGGGCACGGCGCTGGAGGCGTACGACGCCGCGCTGCGCAACGCGACCGTCGCGCCGCCGAGCAACGCCGTGGGCCGCAAGGGCCTGCAGACGTCGCCGTTCCTCGGGTTCACGCCGGAGTCCACGCACGAGTCCGTGTCGTGGGGCCTGGAGGGCCTGGTCAACGACTTCGGCATCGGCAAGATGGCCGCCGCCCTGGCGGAGGACCCTGCGACGCCGGACGAGCGCCGCGAGACGCTGCGCGAGGAGTCCGCGTACTTCCTCGAGCGGGCCACGCACTACGTCGAGCTGTTCGACCCCGAGGTCGACTTCTTCGTGCCGCGGCACGAGGACGGCACGTGGGCCGTCGACCCCGAGACGTACGACCCGGAGGCCTGGGGCGGCGGGTACACCGAGACGAACGGCTGGAACTTCGCGTTCCACGCCCCGCAGGACGGCCAGGGCCTCGCCAACCTCTACGGCGGCAAGCAGGGCCTCGAGGACAAGCTCGACGAGTTCTTCTCCACGCCGGAGAAGGGCGCCGGCAACGGCGGCATCCACGAGCAGCGCGAGGCGCGCGACGTCCGCATGGGCCAGTGGGGCATGAGCAACCAGGTGTCGCACCACATCCCATGGCTCTACGACGCCGCGGGCGCGCCGTCGAAGGCGCAGGAGAAGGTCCGCGAGGTCACCCGCCGCCTCTTCGTGGGCAGCGAGATCGGCCAGGGCTACCCGGGCGACGAGGACAACGGCGAGATGTCGTCGTGGTGGATCTTCGCCTCGCTCGGCTTCTACCCGCTCCAGGTCGGCTCGGACCAGTACGCGGTCGGCTCGCCGCTGTTCGACAAGGCGACCGTGCACCTGCCGGACGGCGACCTCGTCGTCAACGCCGAGAACAACTCGGTCGACAACGTCTACGTGCAGTCCCTCGCGGTGGACGGCGAGGCCCGCACCTCGACGTCGCTCTCGCAGGCCGACCTCTCGGGCGGCGCGACGCTGGACTTCGTCATGGGTCCGGAGCCGTCGGACTGGGGCACGGGCGAGGACGACGCGCCGCCGTCGCTCACCGAGGGCGACGAGCCCCCGACGCCGGTGCAGGACGCGACGACCGCGGGCCTCGGCACGACGACCGTCGCCGACGGCGACGCGACCACGAGCGCCGCGGCGCTCACGGACAACACGTCCGGCACGCGCACGACGTTCGCCACCACGACGCCGTCTATCACGTGGGCGGGCAACGGCATCCGCCCGACCGTCGGGTCGTACACGCTGACCTCCGGGGCGAGCGGGACGGCGTCGCCGTCCGCGTGGACCCTCGAGGGCTCCGACGACGGCGAGACGTGGACGACGCTCGACGAGCGGTCCGGCGAGCAGTTCCGCTGGGCCCTGCAGACGCGGCCGTTCACGGTCGCCGAGCCGACGGCGTTCGCGCGGTACCGGGTCACGGTCACCGCGACGTCGGGCTCCGGCGCGCTGTCGCTCGCCGAGGTCGAGCTCCTCGCCGACCCGAAGGAGTCGGGGGCCGAGGAGCTCACCCTCTCGGCCGCGCCGGACCGTGACGGCGTCACGGGCCGCGAGGTCTCGGGCTCGTTCGCGACCCTCACCGGGGTCGAGGGCGACGTCGCGGCGCTCGACGTGCAGGTCGCGTTCGGCGACGGCTCCGAGCCGGTCGCCGGGACGCTGCGGGCGGGCGCGTTCGGCGGGTACGCGGTGGACGCCGCGCACACGTGGACCGCACCCGGCGTCTACCCCGTGACCGTCACGGTCTCCGGCGAGGGGATCGAGCCCGTCTCGGCCTCCTCGTACGTCAGCGTCTCGCTCCTGCGCGAGGGTTCGCTGCTCGCCGCGTACGACAACGTCTGCATCGGCGACGCCGGGACGACGGTCGGCTCGTGCGACGGCCAGGGCGTGTTCTTCGACCGGGCGCAGCTCGCGGCGAAGGGCTTCGTCCAGGGCGAGCGCGCGACGGTGCCGGGCACGGACCTCGCGTTCGACGTCCCGGCGGTCCCCGCCGGGCAGCCGGACAACGCCACGGGCGACGGGCAGACCATCGAGCTCGACGTCCCCGCGGACGCGGAGCAGCTCTCGGTGATCGGCACGGGCACGGAGAAGAACCAGCAGGCCACCGGCACGCTGACCTTCGACGACGGCTCGTCGCAGCCCATCGACCTGAGCTTCGGCGACTGGTCGGGCGCGGCGCGCAACCCGGTGTTCGGCAACATCCCCGTCGCCGTGACGGACAACCGCCTGCGTGGCGGCAGCCCGCAGACCGGCACCCCCGCCGCGTTCTTCGCGACGGCGCCGATCACCCTCCCCGAGGGCAAGCGGCCCGTGAGCCTCACGCTCCCGGACCAGCCGGGCGAGCTCTCGCGCGACGGCCGCATCCACGTGGTCGCGGTCGCGCACGACGGCACGTTCGCCGAGCACCCCGCGCTCGAGGTCACGGCCGCGGAGGGCGTGACGCTCGCCGTCGGGCAGACCACGGACGTGGCGCTCGCGCAGGCGGCGGGCGGACGCGAGGGCACCGACCTCCGGGCGGCAGTCACGTGGGGCGACGGCTCCGACGTCGCGGCCGGCACGGTGACCGACGGGTCGGTCTCCGGCTCGCACGCCTACACGGCGGCCGGGACGTACACGGCGTACGTCGTGGTCGACGACGGCTGGACCAGCCGGGTGGTCGAGGTCCCCGTGATCGTGACCGAGGCGGAGCCGGCGCTCGCCGTCGACGTCACGGTGAGCACCCGCTGCCTCGCCGGCAAGGCGTACGTCGCGGTCCGCGCCGAGAACGGCGAGGACGTGCCGCTCGCGATCCGGCTCGTCACGCCGTTCGGCACCAAGGAGGTCGCGGCAGTCGCGCCGGGCGCCAACGCCTACCAGTCGTTCGCGACGCGGGCCACGGCGGTCGAGGCCGGCACCGTCACCGTCGAGGCGACGCGCGGCACCGGCGACGAGGAGGTGACGGCGTCGATCCAGGCCGACTACGCCGCCGTGACCTGCGGCTGAACCCCTGAGCCCGCCCCGCCCCGCGTCCGACCGGGGTGAGGCAGGCATGCACCACCGGCGGTGCCCCGGGATGATCGTCCCGGGGCACCGCGCCGTACGGGCACCGCGCCCGGCGGCGCCCCGCACCCAGCACGAGAAGGACCGAGAGATGACCGAGCACCCGACCGAGCAGCCCACGCCAGCGACCGACCTGCGGCGCTGGCGTCGCGAGCAGCTCGCCGACCTGCTGCGCTTCGGCGAGGCGTCGCTGCGCGCGGACGGCGCCGCGCAGTGGCTCGACGACGACGGGCGCCCCGACCTGTCGCAGCCGGTGCACACGTGGATCACGTCGCGCATGGCGCACGTGTACGCGTTCGCGTCGCTCCTCGGCGTGCCGGGCGCGGGGGAGCGGGCCGACGCCGCGCTCCACGGGCTGCGGGCGGTGCTCGTCGACGCCGAGAACGGTGGCTGGGTCTCGTCGCGCGGCCCCGCGCGGCGCCCGGGCGACGGCCACGACCCGGCGGCGGGCGAGGCCGTCCCGGTGGACGGGACGAAGAGCGCCTACGCGCACGCGTTCGTGGTGCTCGCCGCGGCGTCGGGCACGATCGCGGGCCGCGAGGGCGCGCGCGAGCTGCTCGACGCGGCGCTCGCCGTGCTCGACGAGCGGTTCTGGGAGCCCGGGCCGCGGATGCACGCCGACGAGTGGTCGCGCGACTGGACCGTGCTCGACGAGTACCGCGGCGTCAACGCGAACATGCACTCCGTCGAGGCGCTCCTCGCCGCGCACGACGCGACGGGCGACCCCGAGTGGCTCGCGCGCGCGGCGTCGGTCGCGGACCGCGTCGTGGGGTGGGCGCGCGAGAACGACTGGCGCATCCCCGAGCACTTCGACGCCGGCTGGAACCCCCTGCCGGACTACAACGCGGACCGCCCCCGCGACCCCTTCAAGCCCTACGGGTCGACGCCGGGCCACGGCCTGGAGTGGGCGCGCCTGCTGCTCCAGGTCGACGTCGCGGCCGGGACGCCCGGCGCCCGCACCGACGCGGCGGTCGCCCTCTTCGACCGGGCCGTCGCGGACGGCTGGGACGGCGAGCACGACGGCGGCTTCGTGTACACGGTCGACTGGTCGGGCGCGCCGGTCGAGCCCCGGCGCTACCACTGGGTCGCCGCGGAGGCCGTCGCGGCCGCCGACGTGCTGGGCCGCGTCACGGGCGACCCTCGGTTCGCCGAGGCCGCCGCGGGCTGGTGGGAGTGGATCGACGAGCACCTCGTCGACCACGAGCGCGGGTCGTGGCACCACGAGCTCGACACCGCCAACCGGCCCGACGGCGTCACGTGGGTCGGCAAGCCCGACGTCTACCACGCGGCGCAGGCCGTGATCCTGCCCGACCTGCCGCTCACCGGCTCCCTCGCCGCCTCGGCCAAGGCCGCGGGCAGCATCCTGGGCTGACGCCCGGGCCTCGGACCGTCGAGGCCGGGGTCGCGCGCCACGTCACCGTCGCCGTGGCGCGCGACCTCGGGCTCGGCGACGACACCCCCATCAAGAGTTGTTCTCTTGATGGGGGTTCCGTGTTCGTCGGGAGCGTCCCGTGGCACGCCCGCACGCCCTTCGCCGCGCGTGACGTCGCCCCCGAGGGCGATCTGCGCCTGTCCCGGGTGTGGACGGCAGGCGATCTGCTGGCGGCGTGGCCGTGACGAAGCGCGTCGGGCCTGTGGCCCACGACGACGAGAGCCCCGCACCGGACCGGTGCGGGGCTCTCGCAGGCTGAGCGGGTGACGGGAATCGAACCCGCGCTATCAGCTTGGGAAGCTGAAGTTCTACCATTGAACTACACCCGCGCGGCGCCGGTGGCGTCCGCCCCGGGCCCTCTGGGAGGATCCTCGGCGAACCAGCGCGCGACCCGATCATAGCGGACGACGCCGGTGATGCCAGAACCGCCCGCACCACGACCAGTCCCGCGCCGACGAGCGGCGCGCCGCCCGAGGAGCCGCCTTGTCCGAGAACCCGTACCAGCAGCAGCCCGACCCGTCGCAGGGGACCCCCGGTCCGGGTGACCCGGTCTACGGCGGCTCCGCCACGCCGTCGGGCCCGACGCCGGGCTACGGCCAGCAGCCCGGGGCCGGTGACGCGTACGGCCAGCAGGCGTACGGGACGCCGAGCGCCCCCGGCTACGGCCAGCAGGCGCCCGAGCAGGGCTACGGCTCCGCCCCGCAGCAGGGCTACGCCCAGCAGCCGGGCTACGCGCAGCCGGGCGCCTACGGCCAGCCCGGCGCGTACGGTCAGCCCGGCTACGACCCGGCGTACGACCCCCAGGCGAAGTCGCGTCTCGCGGCGGGCCTGCTGGGCATCCTCGTCGGCAGCCTCGGCATCCACCGCTTCTACCTCGGGTACACCGGCATCGGCCTGACGATGCTGCTCGTGTCGGTGCTGTCCTTCGGGTTCGCGGCGCCGGTCATCGCGATCTGGGGCCTGGTCGAGGGCATCCTCTACCTGACCTCGAAGACGGGCTACTACTCCGTGGACTCGACGGGCCGCCCGCTGCGCGCCTGACCTCCCGTCCGCGGGCGGGGGCCGCGCCGCCTCGACGACGAGCCGGCGCGGCCCCGCGCGCGACGGCGCTCGGCCCGCGCTGACCCAGGGCCCGGTCGGGGCGCCGGTCCAGGGCACCGATCCACGGTGCGGAGCCCGGTCCGGGCACGCTCCGGCGTCGGCTAGCGTGGGCCCGTGCTGCTCTCCGACCGCGACATCCGGGCCGAGCTCGACGCCGGCCGCGTCCAGCTCGAGCCGTACGACCCGGCGATGCTCCAGCCGTCGAGCATCGACGTGCGCCTCGACCGGTTCTTCCGGCTGTTCGACAACCACAAGTACCCGTTCATCGACCCGTCGCAGGACCAGCCCGACCTCACGCGGCTCGTCGAGGTCGACCCGGCCGAGCCGTTCGTGCTCCACCCCGGGGAGTTCGTGCTCGGGTCCACGTTCGAGACGGTCACCCTGCCCGACGACGTGGCGGCGCGCCTCGAGGGCAAGTCGAGCCTGGGCCGTCTGGGCCTCCTCACGCACTCCACGGCGGGGTTCATCGACCCGGGCTTCTCCGGGCACGTGACGCTCGAGCTGAGCAACGTGGCGACGCTGCCGATCACGCTGTGGCCGGGCATGAAGATCGGCCAGCTGTGCTTCTTCCGGCTGTCCTCGCCCGCCGACAACCCGTACGGCTCCAGCGTCTACGGCTCCCGCTACCAGGGCCAGCGCGGCCCGACGGCCTCCCGCTCGTGGCAGAACTTCCACCGCACCGACGTCTGAGCGCGGCCCGCCGCGTCGGACGCCGCTCGACCCCGCAGGACCCGAGGACCGGAGGACCGCACCGCATGAGCCCGCTCCCGCCGCTGCCGCACCCCGCCGGGCCCGGCGCTGCGCAGTCCTACCAGGCGCGGCACGTGCTGGGGCTGCCCGCCGACGTCCTCGTGGACGAGGTCGAGACGCTCGCGCTCTCGCGGTTCGCGGGGGCGCGCTGGGACGTCGCGCCGGAGGGCACCGAGCCCCTCGTGCCGCCCGCGCGCACCGCGCGGCCGGGCGAGCCGGGGGTCCTGCGCACGTCGCGCCACACGACGCTCACCGGCCCGTACGCGGGCCCCGGCTCCGGCGTCCCGGGCACCGCGCTCGTGTTCGACGTCGTCTGCCCCCGCGAGCGCGGGGACGTCCCCTACCCGGGCGGCGGGGACCGGGACGGCGTCGGGCGCGCGTTCCCCGGCGGCCTGCCGGTCCGGGAGGAGGAGCGCGTGGTCGCGTTCCTCGTCGCGGCGGCGCGCCGCCTCGGCGGGTCGGTCCGGACCGACGTCGGCAACCCGGCGGGGGCGGGCGTCGTCCTCACGCCGGACCCGGGCGTCGCGGTCGACATGACGCTGTACTCGGACGTGTGGCTCGACCCGCACGCCGCGCTCGCGCTCGTCGGCCGGCTCCACCCCCGCACGCGGCTCGCGACGGAGGGCAAGCCGTACGAGGGGCCGCCGAAGGGCATCGCGGAGCTGCCGCTCTACCCGGGCGAGAAGATGGACCCCGAGCTGCGGCGCGCGCTGCACGCCGCGGCGGACGACGTCGACATCAAGGCGCTGACCGCCGGTGCGGTGCTCGACGGGTACGGCCTCCTCGTCGACCTGGGCATGGACGGGCTCGTCGCGGTCGAGGTCGGCGGCGAGGAGGCGCTGCCCCTCCTGCTGCGCGGGCTGCCGTGGACGGTGGGCGGGGCGGTGAGCTACCGCGTGCGCTGGGAGCCGCAGGACCTCGCGGAGTCCCAGCGGGAGCAGCCGTCGCTCGACCACCAGATCGCGCGCAAGCGCGCCGCGGAGGTGGTCACGCAGGTCACGCGCACGCTGCACCAGGCGGTCGGCGGGGAGATCGCGGACGAGGCGGAGTTCCTCGTGGACCCCGAGGATCTGTGACGGCCGACTGAGGAATCGGTCACGGACGGGGCTACGGGCGCCCCGCACGGCTGAGGAGTCGGTAAAATGGTTCTCGGCCCGGCCTCGTCGGCGCCGTGAACTGTCGTGCCCTGCGGCTTCCCCCCGCCCGGGCGCGGCGATGACAAGTCCAGCAAGAACTTCGCCCACCCGCCCCCGACCCGGACGGAGCGGCCCGTGCTCTACGTGCTCCTTGCCCATCTCGTGATGGCACTGGGCGCGCCTGCACTCGTCTCGTTCCTCGGCCGCCGGGCGTTCCTCGTCATGGCGCTCGCGCCGGCGTCCGCGGCGGCCTACGCGCTCGCCTGGACCGACCGCGTGATGTCGGGGGAGCACCCGACGCAGGTCATCGAGTGGGTGCCCGGGCTGGGGCTCGAGCTCGCCTTCCGCATGGACACGCTGTCGTGGCTCATGCTGCTGCTCGTCGGCGGCGTGGGCGCCCTCGTCCTCGTCTACTGCTCGGCCTACTTCTCGCCCACCGCGCAGGGCCTGCGGCGGTTCGGCGGCGTCCTCACCGCGTTCGCGGGAGCGATGGTCGGGCTCGTCACCGCGGACGACATGCTGCTCCTGTTCGTGTTCTGGGAGCTCACGACCGTCTTCTCGTACCTGCTGATCGGCCACTACGCCGACCGCAAGGCGAGCCGTCGTGCCGCCATGCAGGCGATCATCCTCACCACCGCGGGCGGCCTCGCCATGCTCGTGGGGGTCGTGATCCTCGGCGTCCAGGGCGGGACGTTCCGCATGTCCGAGATCATCGCGGACCCCCCGACGGGCGGCGCCGTGACCGCCGCGATCGTCTGCCTCCTCGTGGGCGCGGCGAGCAAGTCCGCGCTCATCCCGCTGCACTTCTGGCTCCCCGCCGCGATGGCGGCGCCCACGCCCGTGAGCGCCTACCTGCACGCGGCCGCGATGGTCAAGGCCGGTGTCTACCTCGTCGCGCGCTTCGCGCCCGCCTACTCGGACACGACGGTCTGGCGCACGCTCGTCGTCGTGCTCGGCGCGGGCACCCTGCTCGTGGGCGGCTACCGCGCGCTGCGGCAGTACGACCTCAAGCTCGTCCTCGCGTTCGGCACCGTGAGCCAGCTCGGCCTCATCATCCTGCTCGTGGGCCTCGGGACGCGCGGGGCCGCGCTCGCCGGGCTCGCGATGATCGGCGCGCACGCGATGTTCAAGGCCTCGCTGTTCCTCGTCGTCGGCGTGGTCGACGCCGCGGCCGGCACGCGCGACCTGCGCCGCCTCACGGGCGTGGGCAAGGCCCTGCCGTGGACCGCGGTCGCGGGCGGGCTCGCCACCGCGTCGATGATCGGGCTGCCGCCGTTCGCCGGGTACGTCGCGAAGGAGGCGGCGCTCGAGTCGCTCCTGCACGGCGAGGGGCCTGTGTGGGTCGACACGGTCGTGCTGTGGTCGGTCGTCGTCGGCTCGATGTTCACGGTCGCGTACGGCCTGCGCTTCTGGTGGGGCGCGTTCGCGTCCAAGCCGCACCTCGGCCGGTCGCCCGCGCGCGCCAACGCGCACGAGAAGGCGTGGGGCGCCGGCGCCGCGCGCCGCCCGGCTGTCGAGGCCGAGGAGCCGCCGATCGACCCGGCGCGCATCCACCGCCAGCCGTTCCTGCTCGTGGGCCCGGCCGTCGTGCTCGCGGTCCTCGGCCTCGCGACGGCGCTCGTGCCGCACTTCGGTGAGGACCTCCTCGCCCCCTACGCCGACACGTACCCCGTCGGCGAGCCCGGGCACCTCGTCCTGTGGGCCGGCTTCACGCCCGCGCTCGCCCTGACCGTCCTCGTGCTCGCGGTCGGCGTCGTGCTGTTCTGGCAGCGGTCGCGCGTCGAGCGGTTCCAGGCGTCGCTGTGGACGGGGCCCGAGGCCGACGTCACGTACCGCAAGGTCATGCGCAAGCTCGACGACCTGGCCGCCGACGTCACGGCCGTCACGCAGCGTGGTTCGCTCCCGTTCTACCTCGGCGCGATCCTCGTGGTCCTCGTGCTCGGCCCGGGCGTCGTCATGGTCGCGCAGACCGCGTGGCCCGAGCAGCTCCGGGCATGGGACCGTCCCGCGCAGCTCGTCGCCGTCGCCGCGATCTGCATCGCCTCGGTGCTCGCCGCGCGCTCGCGCCGCCGGCTCAAGGCCGTGATCCTCGTCGGGATCGCGGGGTACGGCAACGCCGTCCTCTTCCTCCTGCACGGCGCGCCCGACCTCGCGCTCACGCAGGTCCTCGTCGAGACGATCACGCTCGTCGTCATGGTGCTCGTGCTGCGGCGCCTGCCCGCGTACTTCTCGAACCGGCCGCTCGCGGCGAGCCGGTGGGTCCGCCTGGGGATCGGCCTCGCGGTGGCCGTCGTCATGATGGGCTTCGCGCTCGTCGCGCCGCTCGCGCGCGTCGCGACGCCCATCTCGGTGGACTTCCCGGCCGAGGCCTACGAGTTCGGGCACGGCAAGAACATCGTCAACGTGACCCTCGTGGACATCCGCGCGTGGGACACGATGGGCGAGATCTCCGTCCTCCTGGCCGCCGCGACGGGCGTCGCGTCGCTCGTGTTCCTGCGCTCGCGCAGCGGCGAGATCCTGCGCGCGTCGGGGGCCCGGCCCGCGACCACGGCCACCGGCTCCGGCGTCTGGAGCGACACCGACGACCCGGGTGCCGCGCTGCGCCGCCGCGGGGTCACGGAGAAGGACCAGCCGCGCATGCTCGTGTGGCTGAGCGCCGGGCGCACCCTCGCGCCCCAACGCCGCTCGGTGATCTTCGAGGTCGTCACGCGCGTGCTGTTCCACGCCATGATCGTCTTCGCGCTCTTCCTGCTGTTCTCCGGCCACAACGCGCCGGGCGGCGGGTTCGCGGCGGGGCTCGTCGTCGGCATCGCGCTCATCGTGCGCTACCTCGCGGGCGGGCGGTACGAGCTCGGCGAGGCCGCGCCCGTCCACCCCGGTCTGCTCCTCGGGACGGGCCTGTTCCTGTCCGCGGGCGTGGGGCTCGTCGCGTTCCTGCTCACCGGCAACGTGCTCGGCAGCGAGGCCTACGACCTCGCGCTCCCGCTCGTCGGGGAGATCCACCTCGTGACGTCGCTGTTCTTCGACGTCGGCGTGTTCCTCGTCGTCGTGGGTCTCGTCCTCGACATCCTGCGCACGCTCGGCGCCGAGATCGACCGGCACGCGGAACGCGCCGCCGCGGGCCGCGAGCCCGGCGAGGACACGGGGCCGTTCGAGGCCATGGAGCCCGACTCGATCGGAGGTGGCCGCCGGTGAACGTCATCGACATGACGCCCAGCGTCGTCCTCGTCCTCGCGATCGGCGTGCTGTTCGCCGCGGGCGTCTACCTGCTCCTCGAGCGAAGCCTGACCCGCGTCCTGCTCGGGTTCATCCTCATGGGGAACGGCGCCAACCTGCTCTTCCTCGTCGCGGGCGGGCGCGCCGGGGGCGCGCCGCTCATCGGCACGACGCCCGAGGAGGACATGAGCGACCCGCTCGTCCAGGCGATGGTCCTCACGGCCATCGTCATCACGCTCGGCATCACGGCGTTCGTGCTCGCGATGGCCTACCGCTCGTGGCAGCTCCACGGCCACGACGAGGTGCAGGACGACCTCGAGGACCGCCGCGTCGCGCGGCACGCCGCGCGCAACGCGCCCGCGTTCGAGGACGCGGACACGGAGGAGAGCGGCGCCACCCTGGACGACGAGGCCGCCCAGGTCCGCGACGAGACCGACGGCGACGGCGACGGCGTCACGGACGGCGAGGAACCGCCGTCGGGCCCGGCCGGGCAGGACGCCGGGGACGCCACGGACGGCCGCACCGGCGGCTCCGACGCCCGGGACGACGACGCACGACCTGACGACCGACGGACCGACGGGAAGGAGCCGCGATGAGCCTCACCGCCGCGGCCCTCGTCCCGCTCCCCGTCGTCCTGCCGCTCGTCGCGGCCGGCCTCGCGCTCGCGCTCTGGCGCCACCCGCGCGCCCAGCGCATCATCACCGTCGCCGCGCTCGCGCTCGTCCTCGCGGCGTCCGTCGGCCTCCTGGTCGCGGCCGACTCGGGGCCGATCGTCGTCGACGTCGGCGGCTGGGCGGCGCCGGTCGGGATCGACCTCGTCGCGGACCGGCTCTCGTCGCTCATGCTCGTGGTGTCGAGCTTCGTCATGCTGTGCGTCCTGCTGTACTCCCTCGCGCAGGGCGTGGCGGACGGCGACGAGGAGGCGCCGGTCGCCATCTACCACCCGACGTTCATGGTGCTCGCGGCGGGCGTGTTCAACGCGTTCCTCTCGGGCGACCTGTTCAACCTCTACGTCGGGTTCGAGATCTTCCTCGCCGCGAGCTACGTGCTCCTCACGCTCGGCGGCACGGGCGAGCGCATCCGCGCCGGGTCGATCTACGTGGTCGTGGCGCTGCTCTCCTCGATCGTCTTCCTCGTCGCGATCGCGCTCACCTACGCCGCGACCGGCACGGTCAACCTCGCCCAGCTCTCGGAGCGGTACGCGGAGATCGACCCGGGCACGGCGCTCGCGATCCAGCTCCTGCTGCTGCTCGCGTTCGGCATCAAGGCGGCGATCTTCCCCCTGTCCGCCTGGCTGCCCGACTCGTACCCGACGGCGCCCGCCCCCGTCACCGCGGTCTTCGCGGGCCTGCTCACCAAGGTGGGCGTCTACGCGATCATCCGCACGCAGACGCTGCTCTTCCCCGAGGACAGCGTCGTCGACGACGTCCTCATGTGGCTCGCGCTGCTGACCATGGTCGTCGGCATCCTCGGCGCCGTCGCGCAGAACGACATCAAGCGACTGCTGTCGTTCACGCTCGTGAGCCACATCGGCTACATGATCTTCGGCATCGCGCTCGCGTCCGAGCCGGGCATGGCGGCCGCGATCTTCTACGTGGTGCACCACATCACGGTGCAGACGACGCTGTTCCTCGTCGTCGGCCTCGTGGAACGCCGCGGCGGGTCGACGTCGCTCGACCGCCTCGGCGGCCTCGCCAAGCTCGCGCCCGGGCTGGCCATCCTGTTCTTCATCCCGGCGATGAACCTCGCGGGCATCCCGCCGCTGTCGGGCTTCCTCGGCAAGGTCGGCCTCCTCGAGGAGGGCGTCGCCCAGGGCACGCCGCTCACGTGGGCGCTCGTCGTGGGGTCCGTCGTGACGTCGCTGCTCACGCTGTACGCGATCGTCAAGGCGTGGAACAAGGCCTTCTGGCAGACGGCGCCCGTCGAGATCCCCGCGGACGCGCGCCTGCCGCGCGGCATGGTCGGCCCGGCGACGGCGCTCGTCGCGTTCGGCCTCGCGCTCACCGTGGTCGCGGGCCCGCTCTACTCGTACACCGAGCGCGCCGCCGCGACGCTGCTCGACGGCCACACGTACGTCGACGCCGTGTTCCCCGGCGACTCCGACCGGGGCCAGGGCGAGTCGAACGAGGTCGCGACGGGCGAGAGCGACGGCACGGAACCCGCCGGTACTGAACCTGCCGGCACCGAACCGGCCGGCACGGGCGGAGGTGCGGACGGATGAGCCTGCACCGCCGCCGCCGCGCGCTCGCCTCCGGCTGGTTCGCCCGCGTCACCACGCAGTGGCGCACCGTCCTGTGGCTGACGATCGTCTGGGTCATGCTCTGGGGCGACCTGTCCGTGGGCAACGTGCTCGCGGGCGTCCTCATCGGGTTCGCCGTCATCACGTTCTTCCCGCTGCCGTCGATCGCGGCGCGCGGGAAGTTCCGGCCGTGGCCGTTCCTCGTGCTCGTCGGGCGCTTCGTCTCCGACCTCGTCGTCGCGTCCTTCCAGGTCAGCCTGCTCGCGCTGAACCCGCGGCACACGCCGCGCGGCGCGGTGGTGGGCGTGCGGCTGCGGAACCCGTCCGACATCTACCTGACCATCACGGCCGAGCTGTCGTCGCTCGTGCCCGGCTCGATCGTCGTCGAGGCGCACCGCCTCACCGGGATGCTCTACCTGCACGTGCTCGACGTCGAGACCGCGGGCGGCGTGGAGAAGGTCCGCGAGGACACGCTCGCGCTCGAGGCGCGCGTGCTGCACGCGTTCGCGTCGAACGACGAGCTGCGGGCCGCCGGCCTGTACGACGTCCCGTCCGCGCGAGAGGTGGCCGAGGCATGAGCGACACCGTCTACCTCGTGATCGTCGTGGTGAGCGCCGTGCTGCTCGCCGCGGGGGCCACCTTCGCCGTCGCGCGCGCCGAGCGCGGGCCGTCGATGCTCGACCGGACGATCGCGCTCGACGTCTTCACGACGACGCTCGTCGGGGCGATCGCGCTCGAGGCCGCGTTCTCCCGGCGCACGGACACCATCCCGATCCTCGTCGTGCTCTCGCTCGTCGGGTTCGTGGGCTCGGTGACGATCGCGCGGTTCGCGTCGGTCGAGCCCGAGGACGAGGGCCGCATCCGCACGGCCGAGGAGATCGCCGCCGAGGACGCCGCCCGCCGCGAGGCCGAGGAGTCCGACCGGGACTCGGCGGTCGACGCCGAGCACCACGGCGGCGCGCCCGAGGGGGAGGTGCGCTGATGGACCCGACCACCGGTCTCTGGGACACGATCGCCGACGTCGTGTCCGCAGTCTTCCTCCTGTGCGGCGCGTTCCTCGCGTTCGCCGCGGGCGTGGGCGTCGTGCGGTTCCCCGACCTGCTGGCGCGCATGCACGCGGCGACCAAGCCCCAGGTGCTCGGGCTGATCCTCGTGCTCGCCGGCCTGAGCCTGCGGCTGCGCTCGTGGGGCGCCGTCGCGACGCTGTTCCTCGTCGTCGTGTTCCAGCTCCTCACGTCGCCCGTCGCGGCGCACATGGTCGGCCGCGCGGGCTACCGCACGGGCAAGGTCCGCACGGACCTGCTCGTCGTCGACGAGCTCACGCGCGACCAGGAGGCGGCGGAGCGCGAGGACACGGGCGAGCACGACGACGCGGACCGGCACGGCGAGCCGGGTGCCACCGGCGGCGTCGAGCTCGCCGACACGGGCGACCCCGGGCCCGACGACGCGGGTCGCCCCGCCGACGCGGAGGGCCCGGCGCGCTGACACCGCCGCGCGCCCGGTCCCGCGCGCGGGTCCCGCACGCGGCTGGTAGACCGGCAGCATGCCCGACGCCCCCACGCCCGCCCCGCCGCAGCCGGAGTCGCACAACCCGCGCGTCGCGCGACCGGAGGGTGGCGGCGACAGCACCGTCACGGTGATCGTCGCGTTCCTCGCGAACGCGCTCATCGCGGGCGCGAAGACGGTCGCCGCGACGGTGACCGGCTCGGCGTCGATGCTCGCGGAGGCCGTCCACTCGTGGGCGGACACGGGCAACGAGATCTTCCTCCTCGTCGCCGACCGGCGCTCGCGCCGCCCGGCGGACACCGAGCACCCCCTCGGGTTCGGCCGCGAGGCGTACGTGTGGTCGATGTTCGCGGCGATCGGGCTGTTCGCCGTCGGCGCGGGGGTGTCGATCACGCACGGCATCCAGGAGCTGGTGCACCCGCAGCCGGCGGACGACTTCGTGGTCGCCTACGCGGTCCTCGCCCTGGCGTTCGTGCTCGAGGGCGTGTCGTTCCTGCGCGCCCGGCGGCAGGCGCGGGCCGAGGCGCGGGCGGCGGACCGCGACACCCTGCACCACGTGCTCGTCACGTCGGACCCGACGCTGCGCGCGGTGTTCGCGGAGGACGCCGCCGCGCTGATCGGCCTCGTGGTCGCGTTCGGGGGCGTCCTGGCCCACCAGCTCACCGGGTCGCCCGTGCCCGACGCCGTCGGGTCGATCGTCGTCGGCCTCGTCCTCGCGGTGGTGTCCGTCGTGCTCATCGACCGCAACCGGCGGTTCCTCGTGGGGGAGGCGGCGATGCCGGCGACGCGCGCCGCGGTGCTCGCGGGCATCCGCGACCTGCCGGAGGTCGAGCGCGTCACGTACCTGCGGCTCGAGTACGTCGGGCCGCGCGCACTGTACCTCGTGGCGAGCGTGGACCTGCGCGGCGACGAGTCCGAGACGTCCGTCGCCCGTCGGCTCGACGAGCTCGAGCGCCGGGTGACGTCCGTGCCGCTCATCGCGGGCGCGGTGTTCACGGTCTCCGCCCCGGAGGAGCCGTCGATCGTCTGACCTGGCGGGCGCAGAAGAGGCGCAGAACGGACGAAGCGGTACACATCCGCGGTCCTCATGGGTAGGGTCGAGCGATGGTCTCGCAGCGCACGCCCCGGCACCGCTCGGCGGCGGCGCCCGCGCCGTCTCCCGAGTCGTCTCCTGTGCCCGCGTCCTCCGCCGCGCCCGCACGACGGCGCGGCGGCCCATTCGCCCGGCACCTGCGGTCCGGTCCGCGCGTCGCGGTGACGACGGGCGTCGCCGCCGCCCTTCTGCTCGGCCCTCCGCTGGGCCTCACGGCCGCGACGGTGACGGGCGAGATCCGGCCCGAGCACGTGGGCCCGCTCGGCCCCGTCGTCGCGGCGCTCCCGTGGCAGGGGAGCGCGCCGCAGGAGTGGCTCGCGGGGCGCGACCCGCGCGACGACCGCGCGTCGCGCACCCTGGCCGACGCGCGGGACGACCTCCCCGCGGACGGCCCGACGGCGCCCGGTGCGCCCGGGGCCGACGACGCGCCGCCCGCGGCGACTGCGCCCGCGCCCGCGGCGACCGAGGAGCCTCCCGCCGACCCGGTGCCGACGCCCACGCCGGAGGACGTGCCGCCCGCCGAGGGCGCGGCGGACCCGGCCGGCCCGGACGGCGCGACCGCGTCGGGCCCGACGCCCGGCACCGGAACGGCCGACGGCGCCGCGCCGGCTGCCGGGACCGCCTCGGCCGCCGGGGCGGCGGCGCCCGGCGGAGCCGGTCCGGGGGCGATCACGGCGGAGGGTGCTGCGGTCGTCGAGCTGACGAACGCGGAGCGGGCCGCCGCCGGGTGCGAGCCGCTCGCCGTCGACGAGCGGCTCACCGCTGCGGCGCAGCTCCACAGCGAGGACATGGACGCGCAGGGGTACATGGACCACACGAGCCTCGACGGCCGCTCGCCGTGGGACCGGGCGCACGCGCAGGGCTACCCGAACCCGGGCGCCGAGAACGTGGCGAAGGGCTACCGGACCGCCCAGGACGTGGTGCGCGGGTGGATGGACTCGCCGGGCCACCGCGC
The DNA here is from genome assembly GCF_040595865.1 of Cellulosimicrobium sp. MI9406. Classification (NCBI taxonomy): domain Bacteria; kingdom Bacillati; phylum Actinomycetota; class Actinomycetes; order Micrococcales; family Promicromonosporaceae; genus Cellulosimicrobium; species Cellulosimicrobium sp. MI9406. The sequence continues at coordinate 523,035 of NZ_JALIZI010000003.1, read as the reverse complement.
GAACATCCTCAACTGCGGCCTGCGGGAGATCGGCGTCGGGCACGCGAACGGGGCCTGGACGCAGGTCTTCGGCTGGGGCTGATCCCCGGCCCCTCTCGGCGGCGGGCGCACCGCCCGTCCCGCGTCTCGCGGGAGCAGCCCCACGCGCGGTGAATATCGCAGGTCCGCTATCTTATCGCCGGAAAGTGGAACGCTACTGCTCGACGAGGAGTTCAGAATGGCCCCCACCGGACCCGCCGCACCGACCCCGTCCACCCTCGCCCCCGCTGCGGAGGGGCCGCGGCGCGCCGCGGCCCGGCGGCTCCGCGAGGGGCTCTGCGAGCGCCTCGCCGCCTGGTCCGTGCCGGCCCTGCGGGTCGCCATCGGCCTCGTCTTCCTCGTCTTCGGGGTGCTCAAGTTCTTCCCGGGCGCGAGCCCGGCGGAGCAGATCGTGCGCCGCACGGTCGAGGCGCTGACCTTCGGCCTCGTCGACGGCACCGCCGCCGTGGTCCTCACGGCGGTCGTCGAGACGGCGGTCGGGCTCGCGCTCCTCACCGGTCGTGCGCTGCGGGCCGGGCTCGTCGTGCTCGCCGTCACGCTGGCCGGCGTCCTCTCCCCGGTCGCGCTCTTCCCGGGCGACCTGTTCGGCGACGGCATGACCCTCATGGGTCAGTACGTGCTCAAGGACGTCGTGCTCGTCGCCGCCGCCGGGGTGGTGGCGGCGGCGACGCTCGGGGCCCGGTTCACGCTCGCGGAGCCGGCGCGCGCTCCGGCGGCGTGATGCCGGGCCGGTCCGTCCGCGCCGGGCTCAGCGCGCCGGTGCAGAGACGGTCGCCCGGGCCTCGCGGTCGAGGAGGCTGCGCTTGACGTCCAGTCCGTAGCGGAAGCCGCCGAGGCTGCCGTCCGTGCGCAGGACGCGGTGGCAGGGCACGAACAGGGCCGCCGCGTTCATCGCGCAGGCGCCCGCGGCGGCGCGCACGGCGGCGGGCCGCCCCGACAGCTCGGCGTACCGGGTGTAGGTCACCGGGTCGCCGGGCTCGACCGTGCGCAGCACGTCCCACGCGTGCGCGCGGTAGGGGCCCGAGGCCTGCCGTACCGGGACCGCGTCGATCGCGTGCACATCGCCCGCGTAGTAGGCCCGGACGGCGGCGACGGCGGTCGCGACCGCGGGGTCGCCGTCGGGCACGGGGGAGACCGTCGCCGGGCGCAGGCCGGGGTGCACGAGCGCGACGAGGTCCGCGGGCTCGTCCGTCCAGCCGGACGCGAGGACCGCGCCGGCGGCGTCGACGACGACCGTGAACGGGCCGTCGGGCGTGGTGAGCGTCGTGGTGGCGGCCGGGCTCGTGCCTGCCGTCGCGGTGGTGGTGGTCGGGGCGGGTGCGGTGGTCACGGGGTCTCCTTCGCAGGGGTCGGGGTGGGCGCGGAGGCGCGCCAGAGGTGCATCGCGCCGTACGAGCGCCACGGCGCCCAGAGCTCGGCGCGGGCGGCGAGCGCGCGGCGGTCGTCGGGCAGGCCGAGCGCGGCGGCGCCGACGCGGAGCGCGAGGTCGCCGTCGAGCAGGACGTCGGGGTCGTGCAGGACGCGCATCGCCACGTACCCGGAGGTCCACGGCCCGACGCCGGGCATCGCCTCGAGCGCCGCGCGCTGGGCCGCGGGGTCGTCGGCCGGGGAGAGGGCGAGCGACCCGTCGGCGAGGGCGTGCGCGACGCCGAGCACCGCGGCCGTGCGCCGGGCGGGACCGCGCAGGTGGTCCGCGCCCCCGGCGGCGAGCTGCGCGGGCGTCGGGAACAGGCGCGTCGGCCCGAACCGCGACGCGAAGGGCGTCCCGAGCGCGACGGCGAGCCGCGACAGGTGCGTCCGCGCGGCCGCGACCGAGATCTGCTGCCCGACGAGCGCGCGCACGAGGATCTCGGCGGGGTCCACCGCCCCCGGGACGCGGATACCCGGCACCGCGCGCACCGAGGCGGCGAGCGCGGGGTCCGCCGCGAGGGCCGCGTCCACGGCGGCCGGGTCGGCGTCGAGGTCGAACAGCCGCCGGACGCGCGCGATCGCGGCCGGGAGGTCGGCCACGGACGTCAGCTCGAGCTCCACGTGGAAGCGCGGTGCGCGCCGTCGGCTCCCGGGCGGCGGCCCGTAGGTGGCCCGGAACGCGCCCGGCCCGTGCGGCAGCGCGAGCGTCCGCGCGTAGGAGAGCAGCGGGCCGTCGAGGTCGACGACCTCGACGCCGTCGACGGCGCGCGCCGCGAGGAACGCGAACACGCCGCGCGCGTCGAACGGCTCGCGCAGGGGGAGGGTGAGGTCGAGCGCGGCGGTGGCGCCGCCGTCGTCCGCGGTGGACCCGGCGGGAGCTGCGGCGGGCGGGCGGCGCGGGTCGCCGGTCGACGGCGCCCGGTCGGGCCGGGCCCGACGCCGCAGCTCACCCGGCGTCGTGTCGAAGACCTCGGTGATCGTGTCGTTGAACTGCCGCACGCTCCCGAAGCCGGCGGCGAACGCGACGTCGGCGAGCCGCAGGTCCGTCCCCGTGAGCAGCGCCCGCGCCGTCTGGGCGCGCAGCGCGCGGGCGAGCGCGACCGGGCCGGCGCCGAGCTCCGCGACGAGCACGCGGTGCACGTGCCGGGCCGAGTACCCGAGGCGGGCGGCGAGGCCGTCGACGCCCTCGCGGTCCACGACGCCGTCCGCGACGAGCCGCATGGCCCGGGCGGAGAGGTCGTGCCCGAGGTCCCAGCTCGGCGTGCCCGGCACCGCCTCCGGGAGGCAGCGCTTGCACGCGCGGTAGCCGGCCTCGTGGGCGGCGGCCGAGGTGAGGTAGAAGGTGACGTTCTCGGGCTTCGGGGTGCGCGCCGGGCACGACGGCCGGCAGTAGATGCCGGTGCTGCTCACGGCGGTGATGAACTGCCCGTCGAAGCGGCGGTCGCGCGACGCGATGGCGCGGTAGCGCTCGGCGAACACGGGGTCCGTGTTCGCCGGGGGCGTCGCGAGGGTCGTCGTCATGACTCGATCCTCACCCGACGGAGCACGCCCTGGCTAGCGGGATTCGGACACGACGGTGGGCGCCGTCAGACCCGCGCGTCGAGCCAGTCGAGGACCTCGCGCAGGTACGTCGACCGGGCGGGCTCGGGGGAGAGCGCGAGGTCGTGCGCGCCGCCCTCGACCGTGACGACCGTGACGTCGTCGCCCAGCCGCTCGGCGCGCGACGTGATGTGCCCGACGTCGAGCACGCTGTCCGTCGTGAGCAGGGCGTCGTGCCAGCCCGACGCCGGGCCGCTGCGCGCGGACGCGAGCACGAGCACCGGGCAGTCGACGTGCAGCCCGCGCGCGACGCGGGCGTGGCCCCGGCGCACCGCGCGCAGGAACCCGGCGCGCACCGGGAACCCCTCGATCGGCTTCCACGCGAGGTCGAAGTCCCACTCGCCGCCCGTGCTCGCGTGCAGCGCCTCCGCCCAGTGCGGGTCGAGCGCGCCCACGACGAGCCGCGGCGCGACCCGCCCGACGACGTCGACCACCCACGTCACCGGGCCGCGGAACACCCACGGCTTGTTGAGGTCGAACCACGGGCTGTTGAGCACGAGCGCCGCGAGCCGGCCGGGCCGCGCGTCGGCCCACAGGCTCGCGAGGAGACCGCCGGTCGAGTGCCCGAGCACCACGAGCCGGTCGTGCCCCTCGGCGCGCACCGCGCGCGCCGCCGCGTCCAGGTCCTGCGCGTAGACGGCGAGGTCGGTGACGAAGTTCGGGTCGTCGTCGGGCCGCGACGGCGCGCCCGAGCCGCGGCCGATCGAGCGCCCGTAGCCGCGCAGGTCGACGGCGTAGAACCGGTACCCGCGCGCCTCGACCGCCTCCGCGACGTGCGTCTGGAAGAAGTAGTCGATGAACCCGTGCACGTACAGCACCGCGGGCCGGTCGCCCGCCGGCGCCGCGGCGTCGCGCCGCACCAGGGTCGCCACCGCGCCGTCCGGGAGATCGAGGTCGCGCGCGACCCAGTCCCCGCCCAGCACGTCGGGCCGCCAGGGCCCGTCCGTCCGCGTCGCCTCGTCCACCGCCGCCTCCTCGCTGCCGCCGGCACCGCCGGCCCGACCCCTCTGCCGTGCCAGGGTCCCACGTCGTGCGTGCCCGCGGCCGCCGACGGGCGGTAGCGTGACGCGGATGACGAGCGAGATCCTCGCCCGCGTCGACGACGGCGTCGGGCACCTCACCCTGGACCGGCCCCGCGCGCTCAACGCGCTCGGGTACACGATGCTCGGCGAGATCGCCGACGTGCTGGACGAGTGGTGCGTCGACCCGACCGTGCGGCTCGTGCTGCTCGACGGCGCGGGCGACCGCGGCCTGTGCGCGGGCGGCGACATCCGCGAGCTCCACGCGTCGGTCGTCGCCGGGCGGCAGGCCGACGCGCGCCGGTACTTCCGGCGCGAGTACGCGGTCGACGCGGCGCTCGCGGAGCTGCCCGTGCCCGTCGTGACGATCATGGACGGCATCACCATGGGCGGCGGCGTCGGCCTCGCGGCCCACGCGCCGGTCCGCGTCGTCACCGAGCGCTCGCGCGTCGCGATGCCCGAGACGCGGATCGGCTTCACGCCCGACGTCGGCGGGTCGTGGCTCCTCGCCCGCGCGCCCGGGCGGCTGGGGGAGATGCTCGCGCTCGGTGCGGTGACGATGGACGCCGCCGACGCGATCCACGCCGGGTTCGCCGACCACTACGTGCCGAGCGAGCGGCTGCCCGTGCTCGGCGCGGACCTCGCCGCGCTCGCGAGCGCGGGCGTCGACCCGCTCGACGTCGAGGCCGTGCGCGACGTCGTGCGGCGGCACGCCCTCCCGGCGCCGGTGTCCGGGCTCGTCGCGCGCCGCGCCGCGATCGACGCCGCGTACGCCGCGGACACGGTGCCGGAGATCGTGGCCCGCCTGCGCGCGGCCGCCGCGGACGGCGACGAGCGTGGGGGCGCCGAGGCGGACGAGCTCGAACGGCTGTCGCCCACGGCGGTCACCGTCGCGCTCGCGGCCGTCCGCAGCGCGCGCGACCTGCCCGACCTCCGGGCAGCGCTCGCCCAGGAGTACGGGCTCGTCTGCTGGTTCGTCGACACGCAGTCCGACCTCGTCGAGGGGATCCGCGCGCAGGTGGTCGACAAGGACCGCGACCCGTCGTGGCGCCCCGCGACGCTCGCGGAGGTCGACCCCGCGCTCGGCGCCGAGGCGCTCGCCTACGTGCCCGCGGAGGCGCTGTGGGACGACGCCCTCGGCCCGCGGCTCGCGCGCCGCGCGGTCGACGCCGTGGTGCGCCGCTTCAGCGAGGGGGAGCCGACGCCCGACGAGCTCGCCGCGGCGCACGACGACCTCGTCGTCGAGCTCGTGGAGCGGCGCGAGGACGGGAGCGCCGTCGTGCACCTCGCCGACACGTGCGGCGAGCACTTCCTCGACGGCTACTGGCCCGCGGTGCGGCTCGACGCCGTCGGCGACGTCGTCGAGGTCACCGTCGAGTCCTGAGCGGTCCCGGACGCACGACGGCCCGCCCCGGTCTCCCGGGGCGGGCCGTCGTGTCGTGCGGGGTGCGGACCGCTCAGTCGGTCGGCGGGCGCAGGCGCGTCGCGTCGTCGATCTCGTCGTCGGGACCGGCCTGCGCGCCCGGGCCGTCCTGGCCCGCGGGGCCCGGCTGCGGCGGGAGCGGCTGGGTCGGTGCCGGCGGCTGGTGCGGCGGGAGCGGCTGGGTCGCTCCCGGCGGGACGGGCGGCTGGGCGGGCAGCGGCGTCGTCGGGGACGACTGCGGGTGCGGCGCGCCGGGGGGCGCGAACGGCGCGGCGCCCGGGTAGCCGCCCTGCTGCTGCGGCGCCGGCGGCTGGCCGCCGTACGGGCCGCCCTGCTGACCCGGGCCGGACGGCGTCCCGTAGCCCTGCGGCTGACCGGGCTGGCCCGGGTACTGGCCCTGCTGGCCGGGGTACTGGCCGGGCTGGCCGGGGTACTGGCCCTGCTGGCCGGGGTGCTGGGGCTGACCGGGGTACTGGCCCTGCTGGCCGGGGTGCGCGCCGGGCTGGCCGTACTGGCCGGGGTACTGGCCCTGCTGGCCCTGCCCGGGGTACTGGCCCTGCTGGCCCGGGTACGGCTGCTGGCCGGGGTACTGACCCTGCTGGCCGGGCTGGCCCGGGTACTGGCCCGGCGCGCCGTAGACGCCCTGCTGTCCGGGCTGGCCGGGGTACCCGCCCTGCGGGAAGCCCGTGCCCTGGCCGTCCTGCGTGCCGGGCTTCGAGCGGAGCACGAGCCACAGCACGAGGCCGATGATGCCGAGCAGCACGAGGCCGCCGACCAGGAACCAGATCCACGCCGACGAGCCGGACCCGTCGGAGCTGTCGGTGTCGGGCGCGGTCGCGCCGTCGTCGGTCCCCTCGTCCGTGCCCTCGTCGGAGCCCGAGCCCGCGGAGCCGCCGGGCACGGCCGAGCCGCGCGCCGTCATCTCGTTGACCTCGCCGACCACCGGGGTCCACGTCACGGTGTTGCCGTCGACCTCGCCGTTGGACTCGGCCACCTCGCCGGGGAACGTGATGGCGATCTTGATGTCGAGACCCTCCATCATCTGCCGCGACATCTCGTCGGTCGCCGCGTCACCCGTGTCCGGGTTGAACTCCTCGCCCGTCATGTCCATCGAGCCGCTCACGACGTACTCGTCGCCCTCGCGGGTGACGGAGATCGAGTCGGCGGCGCCGGTGTCGAGCTGCGCGATCGGCTGGTCGGCGTAGGTGATCTTGGTGCCGGTGTAGCCGTCCTGCGCGTACGGCTCCTGCGTCGCGCCCTCCGGCATCTCGGACTCCATCTCGGAGCCCATCTGGTCCCAGAGCTCCTGGGGGTCCGAGCCCATCGACTCGGCGACCTCGTCCGAGAACGCCATGACGACGCTGCCGTCGAACGTGTCGTCCTCGTTGAGGGTGATGGCCATGTCCATCCTCATGCACCCCGTGAGGAACAGTGCGAGGGTGGCGAGGAGGGCACCGAGGCCGAGTCGTCTGCGCAAGGGTGAGGAGTTCACCCGCCCAGCATGTCGCGGATCGTCGCCCGGGGCGAGGGTCGATGCCGTTTTGAGACGGAATGCGGCCGGACTTCATCCGCTCCGGGGACGCGGGCGAGCGAGGAGAGGCCGCACGGGGGTGCCGATCGAAGTTGAGCGGAATACACTCAACTTAGGAGTCGTTCCACTGGTCAGACCATCTTTTCGAGCAGCACACGGAGCACCTATGGAAACGAAGTTCACCACGATGTCGCAGCAGGCGATCGGCGAGGCGATCCAGACCGCGTCGGCCGCCGGCAACCCCCAGCTCGAGCCGACCCACCTCCTGGCCGCGCTGCTCACACAGGAGGGCGGCGTCGCCGTCGGGCTCCTGGACGCCGTCGGCGCCGACAAGCAGGCCGTCGGGCAGAAGGTGCGCGCGGCGCTCGTCGCGCTGCCCACCGCGAGCGGCTCGGCCGTCGCGCAGCCGACGCCGTCGCGCGCCACGTCCGCGGCGCTCGACGCCGCCGCGAAGGAGGCCCAGGCGCTCGGCGACGAGTACGTCTCGACGGAGCACCTGCTCCTCGGCATCGCCGCCGGGTCGTCGCAGGCCGCGACGATCCTCCAGCAGGCCGGCGCGACCGCCGAGGCCCTGCGCTCCGCGCTGCCCGCCGTCCGCGGGAGCGCGCGCGTGACGAGCCCCAACCCCGAGGGCACCTACAAGGCGCTCGAGCAGTACGGGACCGACCTCACGGCGCGCGCCGCCGAGGGCAAGCTCGACCCCGTCATCGGGCGCGACTCCGAGATCCGGCGCGTCGTGCAGGTGCTCAGCCGCCGCACCAAGAACAACCCGGTGCTCATCGGCGAGCCGGGCGTCGGCAAGACCGCCGTCGTCGAGGGCCTCGCCCAGCGCATCGTCGCGGGCGACGTCCCGACCTCGCTCCAGGGCAAGCGCCTCGTGTCGCTCGACCTCGCGAGCATGGTCGCGGGCGCGAAGTACCGCGGCGAGTTCGAGGAGCGCCTCAAGGCCGTCCTGGAGGAGATCAAGTCCTCCGACGGCGAGGTCGTCACGTTCATCGACGAGCTGCACACGGTCGTCGGGGCGGGCGCGGGCGGCGAGGGCGCCATGGACGCGGGCAACATGCTCAAGCCCATGCTCGCGCGCGGCGAGCTGCGCCTCGTCGGCGCGACCACGCTCGACGAGTACCGCGAGTACATCGAGAAGGACCCGGCGCTCGAGCGCCGGTTCCAGCAGGTGTTCGTCGGCGAGCCCTCGGTGGAGGACACGGTCGCGATCCTGCGCGGGCTCAAGGAGCGGTACGAGGCCCACCACAAGGTGACGATCGCCGACTCCGCGCTCGTCGCGGCGGCGTCGCTCTCCGACCGGTACATCACCGGGCGCCAGCTCCCGGACAAGGCGATCGACCTCGTCGACGAGGCGGCGTCGCGCCTGCGCATGGAGCTCGACTCCTCGCCGATCGAGATCGACGAGCTGCAGCGCGCCGTCACGCGCCTCGAGATGGAGGAGGTCGTGCTGTCCGAGTCGACCGACCCCGCGTCGCTCGAACGCCTCGAGAAGCTGCGCGCCGACCTCGCGGACCGTCGCGAGGAGCTCGCGGCCCTCACCGCGCGGTGGGAGGCCGAGAAGGCGGGCCACAACCGCGTCGGCGACCTGCGCGCGAAGCTCGACGAGCTGCGCGTCCAGGTCGAGCGCGCGATCCGCGAGGGCGACCTCGAGACCGCGGGCCGCCTGCAGTACGGCGAGATCCCGCAGGTGCAGCGCGAGCTCGACGAGGCCGAGGCGGCCGAGCAGGCCGACGACGCGTTCGCCGCGTCCGGCCCCGAGGCAGCGCCGATGATCGCGGACAAGGTCGGCGCCGACGAGATCGCGGAGGTCGTGTCCGCGTGGACGGGCATCCCCGCCGGCCGCATGCTCCAGGGCGAGAGCGAGAAGCTCCTGCACATGGAGGAGGTCATCGGGGAGCGCCTGATCGGCCAGCAGGCCGCCGTCCGCTCGGTGTCCGACGCCGTCCGCCGCTCGCGCGCGGGCGTCGCCGACCCGGACCGCCCCACGGGCTCGTTCCTCTTCCTCGGCCCCACGGGCGTCGGCAAGACGGAGCTCGCGAAGTCGCTCGCCGACTTCCTCTTCGACGACGAGCGCGCCATGGTGCGCATCGACATGTCCGAGTACTCCGAGAAGCACTCGGTCGCCCGGCTCGTCGGCGCGCCCCCGGGGTACGTCGGCTACGAGGAGGGCGGCCAGCTCACCGAGGCCGTCCGGCGTCGGCCGTACTCGGTCGTGCTGCTCGACGAGGTCGAGAAGGCGCACCCCGAGGTCTTCGACATCCTCCTGCAGGTGCTCGACGACGGCCGTCTCACCGACGGCCAGGGCCGCACGGTCGACTTCCGCAACGTCATCCTCGTGCTGACGTCGAACCTCGGCTCGCAGTTCCTCGTGGACCCGATGCTCGACGACGCGGAGAAGCGCGAGGCCGTCATGAGCACGGTGCGGGCGTCCTTCAAGCCCGAGTTCCTCAACCGGCTCGACGACGTCATCGTGTTCGAGCCGCTGACGATCGAGGAGCTCGGCCGGATCGTCGACATCCAGGTCGCCGCGCTCGGCCGGCGCCTCGCGGACCGGCGCATCACGCTCGACGTGACGACGGCCGCCCGCGAGTGGCTCGCGCTCGAGGGCTTCGACCCGGCGTACGGGGCGCGCCCGCTGCGCCGCCTCGTGCAGCGCGAGATCGGCGACCGCCTCGCGCGGATGCTGCTCTCGGGCGACGTCGCCGACGGCGACGTCGTGCGGGTCGACCGCGACCCCGAGGGCGACGGCCTCGCTCTCGGCACGGAGATCCTCACGGCCTGACGCGACCTGCGGCCCGTGCCGCGCCCTGCCCCCGCGGGCGGGCGCGGCACGGGCCGTGGCGTCTTCGCGCCTCGGCGGTCCTCGGCCGCGCGTCCTCGCGGCGACCGGGACATACTCGGTCCGTGCCGACCGACGAGACGACCTCTTCCGCGACCACCTCCGCGCAGCGGCGGCCCGACGACGTCCCGCGCCGCTCCGCGGTCATCGTCAACCCGAACCGCGTCGAGGGGCTCGACGCGCTGCGCGAGCTCATCGTCGCGCGCCTCACGGACGCCGGGTGGCCCGAGCCCGCGTGGCTCGAGACGACGGCCGAGGACCCGGGGACGGGGCAGGCGCGCCAGGCCGTCGAGGACGGCGCCGAGGTGGTCTTCGTGAGCGGCGGCGACGGCACGGTCCGCGCCGTCGTCGAGGGGCTCGCGGGCACCGACGCCGCGCTGGCGATCCTGCCGGGCGGCACGGGGAACCTGCTCGCCGCCAACCTCGGGGTCCCGTCGGACGCCGAGGAGGGCATCCGGCTCGTGCTGCGCGGCGGCCGGCGCACGATCGACGTCGGGGTGGCCGACGGGCAGACGTTCGCGATCATGGCGGGCATGGGCCTCGACGCCGCGATGATGCAGGACGCGCCGACGGCGCTCAAGGCCCGCGCGGGCTCGATCGCGTACGTCTTCTCCGCGCTCAAGCACCTCGCCGACGACGAGATGCACGTCGAGGTCACCGTCGACGGGCGGACGCGTCGGCGCCGGGCACGCACCGTGGTCATCGGGAACGTCGGGCGGCTCCAGGCCGGGACGAACCTCCTCCCGGACGCGGAACCCGACAACGGCCAGCTCGAGGTCGCGGTCTTCGCGCCCCGGAACCTCAAGCACTGGGTCCAGCTCCTGTGGGGCGTGGTGCGCGGCAAGAGCCGGGTGCCGAGCCGCGAGGTCGTGCGGGGGCGTGAGGTGTCCGTCGTGTCCGACCGGCCGCAGCCCCGCCAGCTCGACGGCGACGTCATCGATCCGGACGAGCGCCTCGACGTCAGCGTGCGGCCGGACGCCCTGCACGTGTGCGTCTACCACCCCGAGGAGTCCGAGGACCTCACGCGCGGCGCTCCGGGCAACCGCTGAGCCTGTTCTGACCGGTGCGCCGACCTCGTGCGAGGGCGGGCGCGCGGGAGCACCGTAGGGCCATGAGCCCACGACCGCCCGAGCGTCCCGGCGCGCAGGAGTGGCTGCCCCGCGGCCGCGCCGTGCACGACGTCGAGGCGCTCGACCGGGCGGCGCACGACTGCCACGGGTGCGAGCTCTGGGCGGACGCGACGCAGGTCGTGTTCTCGCGCGGTCCGCACGACGCGCGGCTCGCGCTCGTCGGCGAGCAGCCCGGCGACCACGAGGACCGCGAGGGCGAGCCGTTCGTGGGCCCGGCCGGGCGCCTCCTCGACGACGCCCTCGACGCGGCCGGGCTCGCGGCCGACGACGTGTACCTGACGAACGCCGTCAAGCACTTCCGGTTCGAGCAGCGCGGCGGGCGCCGCCTGCACAAGAGCCCGGACGTCGCCCACGTCCGTGCGTGCCTGCCGTGGCTCACCGCCGAGGTCGCCGCCGTGGGGCCGCGCGTCGTCGTCGCGATGGGCGCGACCGCGGGGCGCGCCGTCCTGGGGCGGCCCGTGCGCGTGACCGCCGAGCGGGGACGGGTCCTCGACCTCGGCGACGCGGAGCCGGCGTCACCGTTCTCCCCGGGCGCACCCGGCGGCGGTGGGCGCTCCGAGCCGTCCGACGGCGCCCGCAGGCCCCGGCCGACGGACGCGCCGCGCGTCGTCCTCACCACCCACCCGTCCGCGCTGCTGCGCGTGCGCGACCGCGCCGAGCGCGAGGCGGCGTTCGCCGCGCTCGTCGACGACCTCCGCCTCGCGGCCGACGCGGCCGACGCGGCGGGCACGCGGTGAGCGACCACCCGAGCGCGCCCGGTGCGGGGCGGGGCACGCCGCCCGGCGCGTCGCCGCACCCGACACCGCGGGTGGTGGTGAACGCCCAGCGCTGGGAGGCCCTGACGTTCCTGCACTGGCCTGTCGACCCGGCCGTCGTGCAGGGCTGGCTCCCGCCCGACCTCACCGTGCAGCAGGCGGGTGGGACGACGTGGCTCGGGGTGGTCCCGTTCCGCATGGCGGGCGTCCGGGTCCCGCCGCTGCCGCCGCTGGGCGCGTGGTCGGCGTTCCCCGAGCTCAACGTCCGCGTGTACGTGCGCGACCGTGCGGGCGCCGAGGGCGTGTGGTTCCTCGGCCTGTGGGCGACGTCGCGCGCGTTCGTCGCCGCGACGCGCGCGGCCGGCGTCCCGTACCACCCGGCCCGCGCGGCGGTGCACGCGCGCGGCGACCGGGCCGGGGCGCCGTCCGCGGTGCGCTACCGGTTCCGGTCCGACGGCCGCGGGCCCCTGCACGTGCCGCACGAGCACCCGGGGCTGCGCGACCTCTCCCTGCACGCCGAGGTGCGCGCGCACGAGGAGGTGGATGCGTCGTCGGGCCTCGTGCGGTGGCTCACGGCACGGTGGTCCGCGTACGGCGCGCGGGCCGGGCGGCTGTGGCGGTTCCCCGTCGTGCACGAGCCGTGGACCCTGCGACGCGGAACCCTCGACGTCCTCGACACCGACCTGCTCGACCGCCTCGGGCTGCCCCCCGCGGACCCGCCGCTCGTGCACGTCGCCGCGCCGGTGCACGCCCGGTTCGCGGTCCCGCGGCCGGTGGGCTGAGATCAGGCGGCCGGGTCGACGATCCCGTGCCGGAACGCCCAGACGACGAGCTGCACGCGGTCGCGCGCGCCCGTCTTCGTCATGGCCCGGCTCAGGTGCGACTTCACGGTGCTCGGCTCGAGGAACAGCGCCGTCGCGATCTCCGCGTTCGACGACCCCCGGCACAGCAGCGTCACGATGTCGAGCTCGCGCGGCGTGAGGAGCGCGGCCGCGTCGTCGTCCCGCGACACCGGGGCACGACGCCGCGCGAACTCGCCGAGCACGCGGCGCGTGAGCGACTGGTCCACGAGGCCGTCGCCCGACGCGACGCGGCGGACGGCGTCCACCAGCACCTCCGGCTCCGCGTCCTTGAGCAGGAACCCGCTCGCCCCGGCCTCCAGCGCCCCGAACACGTAGTCGTCGAGGTCGAACGTGCTCACCACGAGGACGGGCACCGGGTCCGCGACGTCGTGCCCGGCGAGGGCGCGCGTGGCCGTGATGCCGTCGCCGCCGGGCATGCGCACGTCCATGCACACGACGTCGGGGCGCTCGCGGCGCGCGACCCGCACGGCGTCCGCGCCGTTCGACGCCTCGCCGACGACCTCCAGGCCCTCGCTCTCGAGGATGACGGTGAAACCGGCGCGGACGACGGCCTGGTCGTCCACCAGCACGACGCGTGTCACGAGGCCTCCTGGGCGGGGGTGCGGGGGTCGCGCGCGGGCGCGCGGGGGACGGTCAGCCGGACGAGCCACGCGCCGTCGGGCGTGCGCCGCGCGTCGAGCGTGCCGCCGAGCACGGCCGCGCGCTCGCGCATCCCGACGAGGCCGTGGCCCGGTCGCGCGTCCTGCGGGGGAGCGACGCGACCGGCGGGGTTGCGCACGGTGACGACGACGGCCGCCGGGCTCCACGCGAGCCGCACCGCGACCGGTCGCCCGGGTGCGTGCCGCCGCGCGTTGGCGAGCGCCTCCTGCAGCACGCGGTAGACGGCGATCTGCGCGGTGGGCGCGGGCTCCCAGGGCTCGCCCTCGGTCTCGACGGTGACCGTCGTGCCCGCCGCGCGCGCCGTCTCGAGGAGCGCGGGGAGGTCGGCGAGCGTCGGCTGCGGGGCCTCGCGCTCGTCGCCCTCGTCGTCGCGCCCGCGCAGGATGCCGACCACGAGGCGCAGGTCGTCGAGGGTCTCGCGGCCCTGCGACCGGATCCAGCGCACCGACTCCTTGGCGCGCTCCGGGTCGGCGTCGACGAGCCGTTCCGCCGCGGACGCCTGCACGACGATGCCCGAGAGGTGGTGGGCCGCGACGTCGTGCAGCTCGCGCGCCATGCGGGCACGTTCCTCGAGCACCGCCTGCGCGGCGAGCGCCTCGCGCTCGCGCTCGGCGCGCACCACGCGGTCGCGCAGCTCGGCGACGAGCTCGCGCCGCGTCGCGACGTACGAGCCGACGAGCGCCGCGCCCACGAACGTGAGGACTGCCGAGAGCAGCGCGCCCCCCACCTGGAGCGCGTGCTGCGCGGGCCCGGCCCCGGCGGGGACACCGAACCCGCCGAGCGCGAAGACGAGCAGGACCTGCGCGAGCGCCGCGAGCGCCGGCGCCCCGAGGCGCGCGCGGCGGGGCGCGTAGGCCCCGGCGGAGTAGGCGGCGACGAGCGTCGCCGGGGCCTGGAACCCGACGTACGGCGGCAGGAGGGCGGTGATCGCCACCTGCGCGACGACGGTCAGCGTGAGGCAGACCAGCGGCGCCCGACGGCGGAGCACGAGCGCCGCGGCCTGGCCGACGACGAGCGCGAGCACGGTCGCGCGCACGCCCGGACTGATCAGGCTCTCCCCCGGCGCGCCGAACGTGGCCCCGACCTCCGTCGCGAGGACGCGCTCGATGCCGAGGAACAGCACGACGGTCGCGAGGGCGACCACACCGGCCAGCACGGCGTCGCGGCCGGTGTCGGTGCGGACGCCGACCCGGTCGAGCGCGCGGCGCAGGGTCTCGGTCACGGTCCTCCTCCAACGGGCGACGGGTGCGGGGACGGGGTGCGCCGTCGGGCCCGCCCACCCTACGGGGCGGGCGGGCCGACGGCGCCGTGCGGCTCCCGGCCTGTGGACGACCGGGTCGTCGCGTCGGGAGCGGGACGGGCTGTGGTCAGACGAGGTCGCGCCGGCGCAGGCTCACGGCGCCCCCGCCGAGCAGGACCGCGGCCCAGGCCGCGAGCCCGGTGAGGGCGGCGAGCGCGCCGAGCGGGGCCGCGCCGCCGAGGAGCGTCGCGGCGGACCCGCCGGTCGACGCGAGCGCGCCCAGCCCGAGCGGGAGCCACTCGGCCGCGGCCGAGTCGCCGCCGGACAGGAGCGTCACCGCGCCGCGGACGATCGGCTCGGCGAGCGCGAGCGCGGCGACCGTGACGACGCCCGCGACCTGGCCGCGCACGAGCGTCCCGATGCCGAGCCCGAGCCACGCGAGCAGGACGAGCACCGCGAGCCCGCGGGCCCACACGCCGAGGACGTCGCCGGGGCCGAGCGCGAGGCCCGCGCCCGGCGTCGTGACGATCGCGACGAGCAGCCCGAGGGCACCCAGGAGGGCGAGGACGACGCCCACGCCGAGCGCGACGGTCGCCGTCGCGCCCGCCTTCGCGCCGAGGATGCGCAGCCGCGACGGCTGGACGAGCGCCGTGGGCACGATGCCGCCCGTGCGGAAGTCGGTCGTCACGGCGAGCACGCCGAGCAGGAGCATGCACACGGTCGCGACGCCGACGGAGCCGGAGCCGCCGAGGCCGGTGCCGAGGAGGTCGAGCATCGAGCGCTGGAACGCGGGCTGCGAGACGTCGGCGAGCGCGCCGAGGTCCGGCGCGAGCTCGGCCACCATCTCGGGCGGGGCCTGGAGCCCGACGGTCGTGCCGCCGCCGACCGCGTCGGCGCTGCGCAGGATCGTGGGGAGGAGCAGGGTGAAGGCCTGGACGACGAGCATCCCGGCGACGGCGACGGCCGCGACGACCCACGTCGCGCGGGTCGTGCGGAGCTTGAGCATCTCGGCGCGGTACATCAGCGCACCCCTTCGGTCGTGGCGGTCAGGTCGAGGTAGAAGTCCTCGAGGGACTCCCCGTGCAGCAGCTCGTCGAGCGGCCCCTCCGCGACGACGCGCCCCTGCCCGACGACGACGAGGTCGTCCGCGACCTGCCGCACCTCGGACAGCACGTGGCTCGCGAGGAGCACGGTGCCGCCGTCGTCGGCGAACGCGCGGACGAGGTCGCGCAGCCAGCGCATCCCGGCGGGGTCGAGACCGTTCGCGGGCTCGTCGAGGACGAGGACCTCCGGGTCGCCGAGCAGCGCGGCCGCGATCCCGACGCGCTGCCGCATCCCCAGCGAGTACGTCCGGACACGGCGGTCCGCGGCGGGGGTCATGCCGACGAGCGCGAGCACCTCGTCGACGCGACGCGCCGGGATCCGGCCGGCGGACGCGAGCACGCGCAGGTGGTCGCGGCCCGTGCGTCCCGGGTGCAGGCCGCCCGCGTCGAGCAGCGCGCCGACGGTGCGGGCCGGGTGCGCCAGGTCCGCGAACACGCGGCCGTCGAACGTCGCGGTGCCCGCGGTCGGGGCCGCGAGCCCGAGCAGGACGTGGAGCGTGGTCGTCTTGCCGGCGCCGTTCGGGCCGAGCAGCCCGACGACGCGGCCCGGCGCGGCGGTGAACGTCACGTCGTGCACGGCGTCGAACGCCCCGTACGCCTTGCGCAGCCCGGAGACGTGGATGGTGGTCATGCCGGTCCCTCCCTCGTGCGTCCCGCACGGGCCTCCCGTGCGGTGCCCCACCAGGCTGTCGCGCGGGCCCCCGCCGGGTCTTGCGGCGCAGGGCGGAACCTGCGTTGCGACCTCCGTCGGAGGCGTGGCGCCGCACCGCTGGACCGGGGGAGCCGTGGCGGGTATCGCCGCAGGTGAGGGCGTCGGGCGTGACACACGAGCCGGGATGGGGCAGGGTGGACGTCCACCCGATCGCCCTGGTGGGCAGCGTGTCGCGCCGTCCGCCCCCTCGACAGCCCCGGAAGGAGGCGACGTGCGCCGACGCCACGACCGGTCCGGACCCGCCGAGCGGGACCGCACCGCCCCCCTCCAGCGGCCCGCGCGCCGCACCGCCACGCCGTGGGTCACGGTTGCCGCCGGTGCCGGGGCGGTGACGCTCGTCGTCGCCGTCGCGGGCATGGTCGGTGCCGCGACGGGCGGTGGCGAGGCGGTCGTCGTCGGCGGGGTCTCCGCCGAGGGCGGCGCGAACGGCGAGGACGCGGTCCCCGCGGTCACGCCGCGCCCCGACACCCCCCGCCCCGAGGTGACCCGCATCCCTCCGCCCGACGCGGCGGACGGCACGTCCGACGACGCGCGCCGGGCCCCGTCCCCGCGCCCGTCCGCGAGCGGCCCGGGAGAGCAGGCCGCGCCCGGCGCGCCCTCGCCCACCACCGAGCCCGCGCCCGCTCCCACCGCGTCCGAGCCGACCCCGGGACCGACCGCGCCCACCCCCACGCCCTCCCCGACGACCGACCCCGGCACGGCGTCCGTCTCGTGGGTCCAGGAGCGGCTCCGCGTGCACGGTGCCGACGTCGCCGTCACGGGGACGATGGACGACGCCACGCGCACCGCGCTGCGGTCGTTCCAGAAGGCGCACGGCCTCACGCCCGACGGCACCGTCACCGCGGCGACCGCCGAAGCCCTGCGGGCCGCGCCGCCCGACGTCGAGGACCCCACCGGACCTGGCCCGACGCCCCCGGCCGAGCCCGCGCCGACGCCCTCCGCCGACCGGCCGTCGGTCGCGGTGCCCGGGCCGTCGTCGAGCGCCGACGAGCCCGCCCCGACGCTCGCCCCCGCACCCTGAACCTCCTCCGCCCGGGCGCGGGCACCCCGCCGGGCCGCACCGCGGTCGGTAGGGTGTGCCCTCGTCGGACGACGGACGGAGCAGTGCCATGACGAGCGCGGCCATCGGCGCCGGGCAGGACCCCACGGGCTCCCGCCGCGCCGCGGCGCCCGACCCCGCCCGCGGGTACGCGAAGGGACGCGCCAAGCGTGAGGAGATCCTCCAGGCGGCCGTCGTGCTCTTCGGCGAGGTCGGCTTCCACGCCGCGTCGCTGCGCGAGCTCGCGTCCCGCGTCGGCATGTCCCACCCCGGGCTGCTCCACCACTTCCCGACGAAGGCGGCGCTCCTCGAGGCGGTGCTCGACCACCGGGAGACCGTCGACCGCGCCGACCTCGAGGAGGACCTCGCGCGCGGGACCGACTTCTTCGACGCGCTCGTGCGGCTCGTCGAGCGCAACGCCCTGCGCAGGCCCATCGTCGAGCTGTTCACGGCGCTCGCGGCCGAGGCGACGTCGCCCGACCACCCGGCGCACGCGTACTTCGTCGAGCGCTACGAGTCCACCGTCGCGCGCATCGGCGAGCAGCTGTCCCGGCGCGCCCGGTCGGGCGGCCTGCGCGACGGCGTCGAGCCGGAGGTCGCGGCCCGCCAGCTCGTCGCGCTCATGGACGGTCTGCAGGTCCAGTGGCTGCTGTCCCTCGACCGCCCGCGGCCCGAGCGCGTCGACATGGCCGCGGACCTGCGCGCGTACCTGCGCCTCGTGCTGTCCGACGCCGAACGCTGACGGCGCGGTCCGCCCGGGACGTCAGCCGATCAGGTCCGCCGGGAGCGGGGCCTCGCTGCTCGCCAGGCACAGCCCCGTGCGGTCGCCGCCGCGCCAGGACGCCTCGGTCGGTGCCCACACCACGAGCCGCACGTCCTCCGGGGCATCCGGACCGAGGGTCTCGGGCGTGCACACGCGCGCCACGCGGCGGTCCACGGCGTCCTGGCCGGGCCAGACCTCGTCCGCGCCCATGTCGGTGCGCCCGACGACCTGCGCACGGTGCTCGTCGGCGCACGGGACGGCGCGCACGCGCGACACCTCGCCGTCGGGCGGGAGCTCGTCGAGGCACGTCCCCAGCACGAGCTGCACCGCGCTCACCGTGCGGGGTGCGTCCACGTCGCCCGCGAGCGGCGTGCGCGCCTGCTCGCCCTGCCACCAGGCGATCCCGCCCACCACCCATCCGAGCGTCGCGACGGCGCCGAGCACCATCCCGGTCACGGCCAGGCCGCGTCCGCGGGTGCCGCGGGAGCGGACGCGCGACAGGGCCGCGGCGCCGAGGCCGACCCCGACCGGCCCGAGCACCACGCCCGCGGGCACGCTCGCGACGGCGAGCGGCTCGACGCCGGGCGCCGCGGGCTGCCACCCGGGCGCGTAGTACGTCTCGGGGGCGAAGCCGGGCCGGTCCCCGGGCCCGGGCGGCGGCACGGGTGCCGCCGCACCGGAGGGGCCGTGCGGCGTCGGGCCGGGCCGGGGCGCGCCGGCTTCCGCGGCGCGAGGCTCCGCGGCCCCGGGCGCTCCCGAGGGGGGCGGGACGGGCGGGCGTCCCGAGGGCCCGGACGCGGCGTCGCCGGGCGGGGCGAAGAGGTCGTCGTCGCTCACGGTGCCGAGTCCCCGAGCGTGCCGGCGAGGACCACGAGCATCGCGAACGCCGTGCCGACCGCGCCGACGACGATCCCGGTCACCGCGAAACCGCGCCCGCGCGTGCCGTCGCGCATGACCTGGTTGAGCGCCACGATGCCCAGCACGAGGCCGACGAGGCCGGGGAAGCCCGCGCAGAGCACGAGGCTCGCGATCGACACGATCATGGACGCGAGCGCGAGCCCGTTGGTCCGCGGCGGGGGCGCGTAGGGCGCGCCGTACGGCGGCGGGTAGACCCCGTAGCCCGGTGCCGGGTACGCCGCGGGTCCGGGCGGCGCCGCGTACCCGGGCGTCCCGCCGTACGACGGCGTCGCCCCGGGGGCGTAGGGGGAGCCGGGGCCGTAGGGGGACCCGGCGGGCGCGGCCGGCGCGCCGTACGGGGCGCCGGCGCCCGACGTGCTCCCGTACCCGCTCCCGCCGCCCGGCGTGCTCCCGTACCCGCCCCCGGCGCCCGACGGCGCGACGAACCCGCCGTCGTCCGGCGCGGCGGGGGCGTCCTCGGTGGGCGGGTGGTACGGCGTGAGCGGCGGCTGGTGCGGACGCCGCGGGGCGTACGGGTCGGCGGGCTCGTCGGGGGACCCGTACGGAGGGACGGGTGGCGTCGTCATGGACACACCGTAGCGAGGGGACGCGCCCTGCCCGGCCCGGACCCGCGGCGCCGACCCGCGGCCCGAGCCCGACGGCGGACGCCCCGGAGGTCAGCCCGCCAGGTCGACGACGACCGGCACGTGGTCCGACGCGCCCTTGCCCTTGCGCTCGTCGCGGTCGATCGTCACGCCCGTGACGCGCGCGCGGGCGGCGGGCGACAGGTACGCGAAGTCGATGCGCATGCCCTCGTTCCGCGGGAACCGCAGCCGCTGGTAGTCCCAGTAGGTGTAGGTGCGCTCGGCGGGGATCGCCTCGCGCGTGACCTCGGTGTACCCGGCGGCGCCGAACGCGGCGAAGGCGTCCCGCTCGGCGGGGGTGACGTGCGTCTTCCCGGCGAAGTACGCGACGTCCCACACGTCGGTGTCGAGCGGCGCGACGTTCCAGTCCCCGACGAGCGCGACCTGCGCCGCCGGGTCGGCGGCGAGCCAGCCCGCGGCCTGCGCGCGCAGCTCGTCGAGCCAGCGCAGCTTGTAGGCGTAGTGCGGGTCGCCGACCTCGCGCCCGTGCGGCACGTAGAGGCTCCACACGCGCACGCCCCCGCACGTCGCGCCGAGCGCGCGCGCCTCGACCTTGTCGCCGAACGCGGGCTGCCCGGGGAACGACGTCTCGACGTCGTCGAGGCCCACGCGCGAGACGACGGCGACGCCGTTCCACTGGTTCACGCCGACGTGCGCGACCTCGTACCCGGCCGCCTCGAACGGCGCGACGGGGAACTGCGCGTCCGTGCACTTGGTCTCCTGGAGCGCGAGGACGTCGATCCCCGTCCGCTCGAGGAACGCGACCGCGCGGTCGACGCGGGCACGGACGGAGTTGATGTTCCAGGTCGCGAGGCGCACGGGCCCCACCGTACGGCGTCGCGGGCGCGACCCGCAGCGACCCGCAGCGGTCCCGCCGGTCAGGCGGGCCGGTAGCCGTTCTCCGGTCGCCCGGCCGCGCCGTACCGGGGCGCGACGTCGGCACGCCCCGTGGCGACGAGGTGCTCGAGGTAGCGGCGCGCGCTCACGCGCGACATCCCGGTCCGCGCGGCGACCTCGCCCGCCGACGCGTCGCCCGCGTCGGCGCACGCCGCCGCGAGCGCCTCGACGACGAGCCGCAGGCTGCGCTCGGACAGCCCCTTCGGCAGCGCCGCGGCCTCCGGCGTCCCGCGCCGCACGAGGCGGTCGACGGCGTCCTGGTCGAGCTCGTCGCCCGCGGTGCGCAGCGAGTCGCGCAGACGGGCGACCTCGTCGAGCCGGCCGCGCAGCGCCGCGGCCGTGAACGGCTTGACGAGGTAGTGCTGCACGCCGCCCGCCATGGCCTGGCGGACGCTCTCCAGCTCGCGCGCGGCGGTCGTCGCGACGACGTCGACGGGCGGGGACGGCCGGCGCCGGATCTGGCGCAGCACGTGCAGCCCGGTCGCGTCCGGCAGGTAGATGTCGAGCAGCACGACGTCCGGGTCGAGCACGGCGAACGCGCGCAGCGCCTCGGCCGCCGTGCGCGCCTCACCGACGACGACGAAGCGCGGGTGCGACTCGACGAAGCCGCGGTGCAGGCGCGCGATCGTCGGGTCGTCCTCGACGACGAGGACGCGCAGCCGGTCGCCCGGCGGCGCCGTGGGCGCGCCGGTGGGGGCGGCGGAGCGGCCGGCGGCGGTCACGACGCCGTCTCCGGCGTCCGGGCCCGGGCGCCCGCGGCGGCGTCGACGGGCTGCGCGGGGAGGGCCACCGCGACGCGCGCCCCGCCGAGCACGGAGGTCGTCACCTCGACCGTCCCGCCGCGCCGCGCGGCCACGCGCCGCACGAGGGCGAGGCCGATCCCGCGCCCGGGCGGGCCCGCCTTCGTGGTGTACCCGGCGGCGAAGACGTCGGCGCGCGAGCCCGCGGGGATGCCAGGCCCGTCGTCCTCGACGACGACGACCACCCGGTCGCCCGGCGTCGGGCCCGTGCCGTCGGGCGCGCGGTCGGTCACGAGCACGCGGACGCGGCCCCCGGGCCCGACGGCGTCGACCGCGTTGTCGACGAGGTTGCCGAGCACGGTGAGGGCGTCGCCGTGCAGGGCGGCGTCGTCGGGCCCCGCGGGCGCGGCGAGGTGCGCGGACGGCGACACCTCGAGGCGCGAGCCGCGCTCGCGCGTCGTCGTGGCCTTGACCAGGAGCAGCGCCGCGACCTCGGGGGAGTGGACGCCGGGCGCGACGCCCGACGCGGTGAGCAGCCCGCCGTGCCCGGCGCGCTCGATGAACGCGACGGCCTCGTCGGCCTGCCCGAGCTCCAGCAGGCCCGAGACGACGTGGAGCTTGTTGGCGAACTCGTGGGACTGCGCGCGCAGCGCGTCGGTGAGGCCGCGCGCGCCGTCCAGGTCGCGCAGGAGCGCGTGCAGCTCGGTGTGGTCGCGCAGGAGCAGCACGGTCCCGACGGCGCGCCCGTCGACGCGGGCCCGGTCGGCGCGCGCGAGCAGCACGCGCTCGCCCGCGAGGACGAGCGCGCCGCCCTCCTCGGGCCCGGCGGCGGGCGCGTCGGCGTCGTCGGCCGTCTCCGCGGTGTCGGGCACGAGCGCGAGGAGCTGCGGGTCGAGGACGTCGTGCGCGGGCCGCCCGACGGCGTCGGCCGCCGCGATCCCGAGGAGGCGCTGCGCCTCGTCGTTGACGAGCACGACCGCGCCGTCGCGGTCGAGCGCGACGACGCCCTCGGAGATGCCGTGGAGCATCGCGTCGCGCGTCTCGAGCAGCCGGCCGATCTCCTCGGGCTCGAGCCGGAAGATACGACGGCGCACGGCGCGCGTGACGAACGCCGCGCACACCACGCCGAGGGCCGCCGCGACGCTGAGGGCCGCGAGCAGCCACCCGAGGTCGTCGGCGAGGTCGTCGGCCAGGTCGGACTCGAGGATGCCGACGCTCGCCGTCCCGACGACGTCGCCCTCGGGCCCGAACACCGGGACCTTGACGCGCCACGACTCGCCCAGCGTGCCGGTCTGCGTGCCCGTCCACACCTCGCCGGAGAGCGGGACCGACGGGTCCGTCGAGACCCTCTCGCCGATGCGGGTCGGGTCCGGGTGGGAGTACCGCACGCCCTCGTCGTCCGTGACGACGACGTACGTGACGTCGGAGGCCTCGCGGATGACCTCCGCGATCGGCTGGATCGTCGCGGCGGGGTCGTCGTCGTCGAACGCGTCGATGATCGCGGGCAGGCGCGCGACGGAGAACGCGACCGCGGTCATGCGGTCGAGGTAGGCGTCGCGGAGCTGGCGGTGCTGCAGGGTCGAGGCGACGGCCCCCGCCGACGCCACGACCAGGAGCACGATGGCGACCTGCAGCACGAGGAGCTGCACCCGGAGCGACACTGCTCGACCCACCGCACCAGTGTGCCCCAGGTCCGCCGCACCCGGGCCTCGGCCGTGACCACAACGACCGCAACCACCGGATCGACCACAACGTCCAGTACGACCGCATCCCTCGCCGTGCCGCCCCGCGCTCCTAGGCTCCCCGGATCAGGTCGTGAGGCCCGCGCCGTTGCGGGTCCCGCTCAAGGAGGAGACATGCGATCCGTCGTCCGCCCGCGCTCCGGGCACACCGTCAGCCCGCGGCACGCTCTCACCGCGACGCTCGCCGCAGGACTCGTCCTCGGTCTCGCCGCGTGCTCGGGCCTCGAGCCCGGCGCCCCCACGACGGGCGGCTCCGGCGACGCGTCCGGCGGGGCCGCCGCGTCGGTCGACGAGCTCGCGATCGTCGTCCCGGCCGACCCCGGCGGGGGCTGGGACCAGACCGGCCGCGCGATGCAGCAGGACCTCCAGGGTTCCGGGCTCGTGCGCACCGCGACCGTCACGAACGTCGGCGGCGCCGGCGGCACGGTCGGTCTCGCGTCGCTCGCCAACACCACCGACCCCCACACGCTGCTCGTCATGGGCCTCGTCATGGTCGGCGCGGTCGAGACCAACGAGTCGCAGGCCCGCATCGAGGACACCACCCCGATCGCGCGCCTCACCGAGGAGCCCCTCGTCGTCGTCGTGCCCGCGTCGTCGCCTTACCAGACGCTCGAGGACCTCGTCGACGACGTCGTGGCGAACGGCAAGTCCGTCTCCATCACCGGCGGCTCCGCCGGCGGGGCCGACCACATCCTCGCGGGGATGCTCCTCCAGGCGGCCGACGTGCCGTCGGCCGAGGTGGGCGGGCTCCTCAACTACGTCGCCTACTCGGGCGGCGGCGAGTCGCTCGCCGCGCTGCTCGGCAACAAGGTCAGCGCCGGGATCTCGGGCGTCGGCGAGTACGCGGAGCAGGTCAAGGCCGGGACCGTCCGGGCGCTCGCGGTCTCGGGCGCCGAGCGCACGGACCTGCTGCCCGACGTGCCGACCATGACCGAGGCCGGGTACGACGTCGAGCTCACGAACTGGCGCGGCGTCGTCGCGCCGGGCGACCTCTCCGACGAGGACCGCGCCGCCCTCGAGCTGCTCGTCAGCGAGATGGTCGCGTCCGACGAGTGGCAGGCGACGCTCGAGGAGAAGGGCTGGGACGACGCGTTCCTCGTGGGCGAGGAGTTCGACGGCTTCCTCACGGAGAACATCGCCGACATCAAGATGACGCTCACCGACATCGGCCTGGTCGCGCCGTGACCAGGCGTCGCGCCTCGCGCGACGCGCCACCCGACGCGTCGCGCGAGCCGGGGTCGTCGGAGGCTCCGTCCGCGGGGTCGTCCGCCGCGGCTCCCGAGCCAGGACCGTCCGACGCCGAGCCCCGCCCCGGGCCGGCGCCGGCGACGGCCGTCGGCGACCCCGCCGACGGCCAGGCCGCCGGGGACCCCGCAGGCGCCACCCCCGCCGCGGGTCCCCGGCGGCGACCCGGCGAGCTCGTCGTCGCCGGCGTCACCGCCGCCCTCGGGGTGTTCGTGCTCCTCGACGCGGGGACGATCGTCGTGCCGGGCTCGTCGAACACGCTCGGTCCCCGTGCGTTCCCCTACCTCGTGGGCGCGCTGCTGCTCGCCACCGGCCTCGTGCTGCTCGTCGCCGTCTGGCGGGGGCACGGCGGCCAGGAGGAGGACAGCGAGGACGTCGACCCCGACGCCCGCACCGACTGGCTGACCGTCGGTCTCCTCGGCGCGGTGCTGTTCGTCCACGTCTACGCGATCAACCTCGTCGGGTGGCCGCTCGCCGCGACGCTCCTGTTCGCCGGGGCCGCGATCGTCCTCGGCGCCCGCCCGTGGTGGCGCGCCGCCGTGCTCGGCCTCGTCCTGGCCCTGGTGATCCAGGTCCTGTTCGGGGGCGTGCTCGGGCTGTCGCTCCCGCCCGGCCCGCTCCTGGAGGGGGTGACCTGGTTCCGTGGATAACCTCACCGCGCTGCTCGAGGGGTTCGCGACCGTCGTCCAGCCCGTCTACCTGCTCTACGCGCTGTTCGGCGTGTTCGTCGGGACCGCGGTCGGGGTGCTCCCCGGCATCGGCCCCGCGATGACGATCGCGCTGCTCCTGCCGCTCACGTACTCGCTCGACGCGACGGCCGCCATCATCGTGTTCGCCGGCATCTACTACGGCGGCATGTACGGCGGGTCGACGACGTCGATCCTGCTCAACACGCCCGGCGAGTCGTCGTCGATCGTCACGGCGCTCGAGGGCAACAGGATGGCCCGCATGGGCCGCGGGGCGGCCGCGCTCGCGACCGCCGCGATCGGCTCGTTCGTCGCGGGCACCATCGCGACCGTCGCCCTGACGTTCGTCGCGCCGTACGTCGCGCGCTGGGCCGTGCAGCTCGGCGAGCCCGACTACTTCGCGCTCATGGTCGTCGCGTTCGTGACCGTCGGCGCGCTGCTCGGGTCGTCGGTGCCGCGCGGCATGGCGTCCCTGTCGCTCGGCCTGTTCCTCGGGCTGATGGGAACCGACACGCTCACCGGCCAGCAGCGGTTCACGTTCGGCGTCCCGACGCTCGCCGACGGGATCGACGTCGTCATCGTCGCCGTCGGCCTCTTCGCGGTGGGCGAGGCGCTGTACGTCGGGTCGCGCCTGCGGCACGGTCCCGTGCACGTCATCCCCGTCGAGAAGGGGTGGCGTTCCTGGATGAAGCGCGAGGACTGGCGGCGCTCGTGGAAGCCGTGGCTGCGCGGGACGGCGATCGGGTTCCCCGTCGGCACCATCCCGGCGGGCGGCGCCGACGTCGCGACCTTCCTGTCGTACGCCGCCGAGCGCAGGTCCGCCGGGAAGCACAAGGACGAGTTCGGCAAGGGCGCGATCGAGGGTGTCGCGGGCCCGGAGGCGGCGAACAACGCCGCGGCGTCCGGCGTCCTCGTGCCGCTCCTCACGCTCGGCCTCCCGACGACGGCGACCGCCGCGATCATCATCGTCGCGTTCCAGTCGTACGGCATCCAGCCGGGCCCGCTGCTCTTCGAGAGCCAGTCCGCGCTCGTGTGGGCGCTCGTCGCGAGCCTCTACGTGGGCAACCTCATGCTCATCGTGCTCAACCTGCCCCTCGTGGGCATGTGGGTGAAGGTGCTCCAGATCCCGCGGCACTACCTCTACGCGGGCATCCTGCTGTTCGGCGCGCTCGGCTCGTACGCGCTGAACTTCTCCCCGGTCGACGTGCTCATCCTGCTCGTCATCGGCGCGATCGGGTTCTTCATGCGGCGCTACGGCTACCCCGTCGCGCCCATGGTCGTCGGCATGATCCTCGGGCCCATGGCCGAGGACCGCCTGCGCCGCTCGCTCGCGATCAGCCAGGGCGACCTGACGACGCTCGTCACCAGCCCGTTCGCCGCGACGGCCTACGCCCTCGTCGCCGTCGTGGTCCTCGCGGGCCTCTGGCTGCGCCGGCGCGAGCGCCGCACCGGCGCCGAGCTCGCGGCGCTCGCGGAGGACGTCCGCGTCGAGGCCCAGGACCAGGAGGTGCGCTGATGACCGTCGTCCTCGCCTACGCGCCCGGCGAGCTCGGGACCGCCGCGACGCGGGCCGCGGCCCGGGCGGCCGTCCTGCTCGGCGCCGGCGTCGTCGTGGTCAACACGACGCGCGGCGACCGGCTCGTCGACCCGCGCTGGGCCGACCACGACCAGCTCGTCGAGGTCGGCACGATCCTCGAGGAGGCGGGCGTCGAGCACGAGGTGCGGCACCTGCAGTCCTCCGCGCTGCCCGCGGAGGTCGTGCTCGGTGTCGCGGCCGAGGTCGACGCCGACCTCGTCGTCGTGGGGGTGCGGCACCGCACGCCCGTGGGGAAGCTCGTGCTCGGCTCCACCGCCCAGCAGATCCTGCTGGGCGCCGCGTGCCCCGTGCTCGCCGTCAAGCCGCCGGCCCGGTGACGCGACTCCACCCCGCCTGCGGGCGCCCGGGTCACCCGGGCGCCCGTAGGCTGTGACCATGGCGACAGCACTCATCACCGGCGCGAGCGCCGGCCTGGGTTTGGAGTTCGCGTGGCAGCTCGCCACGGCGCGGCACGACCTCGTCCTCGTGGCGCGCGACGAGGCGCGCCTCGAGGAGACCGCACGGCAGATCCGCGCCGCGGCCGGGGTGCGCGTCCAGGTGCTGCGCGCCGACCTCTCCGTGCCCGACGACGTCGCGCGCGTCGCGGAGCGCCTCGCCACGACCGGCGGCCCGGACGAGCGCCCGGTCGGCCTGCTCGTCAACAACGCGGGCTTCGCGACGCACCAGCACTTCGTCGGGGGCGACCTCAACGTCGAGCTCGAGGCGCTCGACGTCATGGTCCGCGCCGTCATGGTGCTGTCGCACGCGGCGGCGGGCCAGATGACGGAGCGCGGGCGCGGCGCGATCCTCAACGTCGCGTCGGTCGCGGCCCTCACCGCGGGCGGCACGTACGCGGCGGCGAAGGCGTGGGTGCGGTCCTTCACGGAGGGGCTCGCCGTCGAGCTGCACGGCACGGGCGTCACGGCGACCGTGCTGTGCCCCGGCTTCACGCACACCGAGTTCCACGACCGCGCCGGCATCGACAAGTCGGTGCTCCCCGACCTCGCGTGGCTCGACGCCGACCGGGTCGTCGCGGAGGCGCTCGCGGACGTCCGGCGGGGCGTCGTCATCTCCACGCCGTCGGTGCGGTACCGGGTCGCGTCGGCGGCCCTGCGCGCGATGCCGCGCTCTGCCGTCCGCGCGATCGGCAAGTACCGCTAGGCACCGGGCGGGCCCGATACCCTGGCGGTCGTGACTACCGACCCCGCCTCGACGCTCGCCTCGACCCCCCGCGAGCAGCTGCTCGGCCTCATCCGTGAGCTCGCCGTCGTGCACGGCCGCGTGACGCTCTCCTCGGGCAAGGAGGCGGACTACTACGTGGACCTGCGCCGCGTGACGCTGCACCACCGCGCGGCGCCGCTCATCGGCCACCAGCTCCTGGACCTCCTCGAGGAGCAGGGGCTCGGCACGGCGGAGATCGACGCCGTCGGCGGCCTGACGCTGGGTGCCGACCCCATCGCGACCGCCCTCCTGCACGCCGCCGCGTCCCGTGGTCAGGACCTCGACGCGTTCGTGGTGCGCAAGGCGGCGAAGGCGCACGGGATGCAGCGCCAGATCGAGGGCCCCGACGTCGCGGGCCGGCGCGTCGTCGTGGTCGAGGACACCACGACGACGGGCGGCTCGCCGATCACGGCGATCGAGGCCGTGCGCGCGGCCGGGGGCGAGGTCGCGGGCGTCGCGACGATCGTCGACCGTGCCACAGGTGCGGGCGCGAAGATCGAGGCGCTCGGCGTGCCGTACCACTACCTGTTCAGCCTGGAGGACCTCGGCCTCGCCTGAGCCCCTCCCGCTCCGTCTCCCGCCGCTCGACGCGGCGCACCGCCCCGCGGCCTCCTGGGCCGCGGGGCGTCGTCGTGGAGGGAGGAGGCGCGCGTCACATCTCGATAGGTCAGGCTTACCTTGCTTTGGTGAGGCGACCCTTATATGGTCCGTCTCGGCGGAGCGTGAGCACGCTCCCTTCTCGGTCCCGCTCCCCGCCGGGACCTCGCCCGGACCAGCACGGGAGACCTTGTGCGCACTTCATCGCCGAGACGCGTCCGACGCGCCCTCGCCTCGTTCCTCGCCGCGGCGCTCGCCGCCGGCCTCACCGTCGCCGGCACCGGCGCCCCGGCCCAGGCGGCCGCGGCCGACGTGACCGGCGGGTCGGCCACCTGGAACTTCGTCGACTCGTGGACGTCGTACGTCACGGGCGGCATCGCCCAGGGCACGATCACCCCGGCGCTCCAGGGCGGCCAGGCGTCCTACGGACCCGCGTCCGGCAGCTACGACGACGCGTCCGGGACCGGCTCCGTCCGTCTCGGCGGATCGACCCGGTACGAGGGCCACCGCGGCGCGCTCGACGTGACGATCTCCGACGTGCGGCTCGACCTCACCGGCCCGACCACGGGCGCGGTCTACGCGGACTTCGCGGGCACGGTGAACCCCGGCGCGGGGGACGACGTGAAGGTCGCCGACGTCACGGTGTCCGCGACGCGGGCCGGTGACGAGGTCACGTTCGTGGCGGACGGGACCGTCGTCGGGACGCTCGGGAACGTCTCGCCGTACTTCGCGTCGTACGCGGGCAAGCCCCTGTCGACCCTGACCGCCCGCGTCGTGTCGCCCGAGCCCGTGGCGCCCGCGCAGGCGACGACGACCACGCTCGCCGCAGCGCCTGCGGGCACGTCCGCGGCCGGGGCGAGCGTGACGCTCACCGCGACCGTCGCGCCCGCCGCCGCGGGCACGGTCGAGTTCCGCGACGGCGGCACCGCCCTCGGCACCGCTCCCGTGGCCGACGGCGTCGCGCGCCTCGAGACCGCGGCCCTCGCCCCGGGCAGCCACCAGCTGAGCGCCGCCTTCGCGCCCGCCGACCCGGCCGCGTTCGTCGCCTCGGCCTCCGCGGCCGTCGCGCACACGGTGACCGCCCCGGAGCCCGAGCCCGAGCCCGAGCCGGAGCCCGCCGTCGACCCCGCGGTCACGGTGTCGCCGTCGACGCCCGTCGACCCGGCGGTGGAGAACACGTTCACGATCCAGGGGACCGGGTTCGTCGGAGCGGGCGCCGCGAACGGCGCGTACGTGCTCCTCGGCGACGCCTCGATCTGGGACGGCAGCGGCCCCCTGGTCGCGAGCGGGTGGCTCGCCCAGGGCTGGGTCATGCCGCAGCAGGTGCGCGACGGCGCGTTCACGACGACGCTGACCGTCCCGGGCGGAAAGCTCGACCCGGCGAAGCAGTACGTGGTGGCGACGTCCGCCGCACACGGCCTCTCGGTGACCGACCGCAGCCTCGACACGTTCACGCCCGTCGCGGTCCAGGGCAGCACGACGCCCGAGCCGGTCTGGGAGCCGCGGATCACCCTCTACGCCGCCGACGGCACGACCCCGCTCGGGGACACGCCCGTCCGCCCGGACGACAGGATCGTCGTCAAGGGCTCGGGCTTCGACCCGGCCGCGAACGTCGCGCCGGCGGGCAACCGTCCGCCGATCTCCGGCGGCATCCCCGCCGGCACCTACGTGGTCTTCGGCAGCTTCGCGGCCGACTGGCGCCCGTCGGAGGGTGCCCCGTCGAGCGCGCGCACGGCCGGCTCGCAGCGGTGGGCACTCTCGTCCGCGGCGCTCGACCAGGTGGACCCGCGCTACCAGTCCGCGATCCGCGGGCAGTGGGCCGAGCTCGCGCCGGACGGCACGTTCACCGCCGAGCTCGTCGCGAGCGAGCTCGAGCGTGAGGGCGGCCGCTACGGCGTCTACACGTACGCCGCGGGCGGCACGGTCAACGCCGCGCAGGAGCTGTACGCGCCCGTCGCGTTCACGACGGAGCCCGAGGCGCCCGTGTGGGAGCCCGAGATCTCGGTGCTCGCCGCGGACGGCACGACGCCCCTCGGCGACACCCCGGTCGCGGCGGGCGACACGATCGTCGTCCGGGGCACCGGCTTCGACCCGGCGGCGAACGTCGGCGGGCGCGGCGTCCCGATCCCGGCGACGCTCCCCCAGGGCACCTACGTCGTGTTCGGGAGCTTCGCCGAGCAGTGGCGGCCGTCCGAGGGCGCCGCGGCGTCGACCCGCAAGGTCGGCTCGCAGGTGTGGGCCCTCGCCGAGCCCGTGCTCGACCAGGTCCCCGCGCAGTACCAGTCGGTGGTCCGGGCGCAGTGGACGGACATCACGCCGGACGGCACGTTCGAGGCGCGTCTCGTCGTGAAGAACCCCGCCGCGCTCGAGGGCGGTCGCTACGGCGTCGCCACCTACGGCGCGGGCGGCGTGAGCAACGCCGCGCAGGAGCTCTTCGTCCCCGTCGCGTACGACGCGCCGGGCACGCTCACCGTCACGCCCGCGTCCACCACGGTGGAGGCCGGCTCGACGGTCCGCCTCGCCGTGCGTGGCCTCGCTGCGGACGACGCGGTCAAGGCCGTGACGCTCGGCGGCGCCCCGGCGTCGTACTCCCGCGACGGCGCGACGCTCGTGCTCACGGTCCCCGCCGACACCGCCGCCGGGCCTGTCCCCGTGGTCGTCACGTCGGAGCTCGGCCTGACCGGCAGCACCACGCTGACCGTGACCGCCCCGGTCCCCGGGGGCGAGGCGAAGTCGACCACGACGACGCTCGCGTCGTCGGCGACGTCGGTCGTCGAGGGCACGGCGGTGACGCTCACCGCGACGGTCGCGCCGAAGACCGCCGGCACGGTCCGGTTCGTCGCGGGCGGCACCACCCTGGGCACCGCGACCGTCACGGACGGTGTCGCGACGTTCCGGACGGCCCCGCTCGCCGTCGGGTCGCACGCCCTGAGCGCGACGTTCGTCCCCACGGACGCCACCGCCTACCGCGGCTCGACGTCCGCGCCGGTGACCGTCGCGGTGACCGCCACGCCGGTGACCCCGGCGCCGACGACGGCCGGCAGCCTCACGTGGGGCGTCAAGGAGTCGTTCCGCAGCTACATCGTGGGCCCGGTCGCGAAGGGCGGCGCGACGGCGACGAGCGGCGCGAGCGTCGTCGACGGCGTCTTCCGCTTCGGCCAGGCCGACGGCGGCACGTGGACCGCGTCGAGCGGCCGGGGGACGGCCCGGTACGCCGGGACGGTCCGCTTCACCGGCCACGCGGGCGCGCTCGACCTCACCCTGTCGAACCCGGTGGTCGAGATCACCGGCCCGGGCACGGGTCGCCTGCTCGCGGACGCGCGCTCCACGGGGCTGGACGGCTCGACGTTCGACCGCACGGGCGTCGCCGTCGCGACCCTGGCGCTCGGTGCGCCGACGACGAGCGCGGACGGGGCCGTGACGTTCCGCGACGCGGCCGCGACGCTCACCGCGGACGGCTCGCTCGCGTTCGTCGGCTTCTACCCGGCCGGGACCGCGCTCGACCCCGTGACGTTCACGGTCGGCGCGAAGGCGACCGCGCCCGGGGGCGGCGGCACCATCGGCGCCCCGGGCGACGGCTCGACCGGCGGGTCCGTGGACCCGGCGAAGGCGACGCTCTCGGTGGCGCAGGCTCGCCCGGGCGACGAGGTGACGATCAGCGGCGTCGGGTTCGGCGCGCGCGAGTCCGGCATCCGCACGGAGCTCCGCTCCACGCCGCGCACGCTCGCGACGGGCACGACCGCGAACGCCGGTGGCGCCGCGAGCTCGACCGTGACGATCCCGAAGGACGTCGCCCCGGGCGAGCACACGCTCCTCCTCGTCGGTGCGGACCACACCGCGTCCGCGCCCATCACGATCGTGGGCGCCGGCACGACCGGCACCGGCTCCGGTTCCGGCAGCGCGACGGAGCAGTGCTTCGCGCAGGGCGTCAACGGCGCGACCCTCTCGTGGGGTGTGAGCGACCGGTTCCGGTCGTACGTCACCGGCCCGATCGCGAAGGGTTCGGTCTCGACGGACGGCGTGCGGGACGGCGGCTCGGCGTTCACGTGGAGCGGCGGCAAGGGCTCGTTCAACACGGACCTCGGCAAGGGCCGCGCGAGCTTCGGCGGGTCGGTGTCGTTCTCCGGGCACGAGGGCATCCTCGACCTGCGGATCAGCAACCCGCGGGTGGTCGTGGACGGGTCGTCGGGCACGCTCGTGGTCGACGTGCAGAGCAGCGACATGGAGGGCAACAAGTCCTCGTCGACCGGCGTCGCGTTCGCGAGCCTGGACCTGTCGGGGAAGAAGGCGACGTCGGGCTCCACGATCACGTGGAGCGGCGTCCCCGCGACCCTCACGGCCGCCGGCGCGAAGGCGTTCGCCGGGTTCTACGAGGCCGGGACCGCGCTCTCGCCGGTGACGGTGAGCTTCCCGGTCGGCGGCGACGTCGAGTGCGACGCCTACTCGGGGGCGCTCGCCACCACCGGCTCCGACGCCGGGAGCCTCGCGCTCCTGGCCGGGACGCTGCTGCTCACCGGTGCGGCCCTCCTGGCGGTGCGCCGCCGTCGCGCGGGTCGCATGGAGGTGGCCGCGGCCGCCTGACCCGGTCCCCGGCACGACGACGCCCGGTCACCTCGCGGTGACCGGGCGTCGTCGTGCGTGCGGGGTTCCCCGGGGAGCTGGAACGGCCGGACCGGCCCGGCGTGCCCTCAGACGAGGTCGACGAGGTCCGCGACGGAGTCGACGACCTTGCTCGGCCGGAACGGGTAGCGGTCGACGTCGGACATCGTCGTGGAGCCCGTCATGACGAGGTAGGTGTAGAGGCCCGCCTCGATGCCCGCGACGACGTCGGTGTCCATCCGGTCGCCGATCATCGCGGTCGTCTCGGAGTGGGCGTCGATGCGGTTGAGCGCGGAGCGGAACATCATCGGGTTGGGCTTGCCGACGAAGTACGGCTTGCGGCCCGTCGCCGAGGTGATCATCGCCGCGACGGCGCCCGTGGCGGGCAGCGGGCCCTCCTGCGAGGGCCCGGTCGTGTCGGGGTTGGTGCAGATGAACCGCGACCCGCCCAGCACGAGGCGGATCGCCTTGGTGATCGCCTCGAACGAGTACGTCCGCGTCTCGCCCAGCACCACGTAGTCCGGGTCGGACTCGGTGAGCGTGTAGCCGGCCTCGTAGAGCGCCGTCGTCAGCCCGGCCTCGCCCACGGCGTACGCGCTGCCCTGGGGGATCTGGTCGGTGAGGAACTGCGCCGTCGCGAGCGCCGACGTCCAGATCGACTCCTCCGGCACGTCGATGCCTGACGTCGCGAGCCGCGCCCGCAGGTCGCGTGCCGTGAAGATCGAGTTGTTCGTGAGGATGAGGAACGGCCGGCCCTTGTCGCGCAGCGCGCGCACGAACTCCGGTGCGCCGGGGATCGCGTGGCCCTCGTGGACGAGCACGCCGTCCATGTCGGTGAGCCAGCTCGTGATCTCTCGGGTCATGTCAGGCGTCCTTCCCGTCCGTGTCGGCCTGGCCGACGGCGGTCGCGTCCTCCGCGACCCCTGTCCTCTGCTGGGCGTCGGCCGCGATCTGCGCCTCGAGCGCCGCCGCCCGCTTCTCCGCCCGCCGCCCGCGCCAGACCTCGACGACCATGGGCAGCACGGACAGGAAGACGATGAGGAGGACGAGCGCCTCGATGTTCTCCTTGACGAACGTGATGTTCCCCAGGAGGTAGCCGAGCCACGTGAGGCCGACGGCCCAGAGCAGCGCGCCGAGCGCGTTGAACCCGACGAAGTGCCGGTAGTGCATCTTGCCGACACCCGCGGCGACGGGGGCGTACGTGCGCACGATGGGCACGAACCGCGCGATGACGATCGTCCGGCCGCCGTACTTCTCGAAGTAGGCGTTCGTCTGGTCGATGTACTTGCGCTTGAAGAACCGGGAGTCGGGCCGGTCGAACACCTTGGGCCCGACGGTGCGTCCGATGAGGTACGCCGTCTGGTCGCCGAGGAACGCTGCGGCGAACAGCAGGACGAGCAGCACGGGCAGGCTGATCTGCAGCGACTCCTGCGCGACGAGCGCACCCGCGGTGAACAGCAGCGAGTCGCCCGGCAGGATCGGGAAGAGCAGGCCCGTCTCGATGAAGATGACGACGACGATCCCGACGAGCGCGGCGTCGCCGAAGCGCTCGATGAGCGTCATCGGGTCCATCCAGTCGGGGCCCAGGGCGGCGACCGGTCCGGCGGCGCCGAGGCTCGCGGCGTGCGCGGCTCCCGGGAGGGCGGAGGCGAGCTCGGCGAGGGTGGTCACGGGTCACCAGCGTAGCCGGGCGCGGCCGCGTGGCCCGGCGGTCGGTGTGGACCCGCCGTGGAGGTCCGGCGACGACGGACCTGCGGGTCCCGGCAGAATGTGCGCCATGGCGAGCAGCGCGGGCGAGCGGGAGGCGGACGAGCGCGAGGTCGGCGTCGGCCCGTGGCCCGGCGGCCCGGAGGCGTGGCCCCGCGTCCCGGACCCCGCCGGACCGCCCGGGGCGACGCGGCTCGACCCCCGGTACGACCCCGAGCTGCTCGCGCACGGCGACCGCCGCAACGTCGTCGACGCCTACCGGTACTGGACGGTCGAGGCCGTCGTCGCCGACCTCGACGCGCGCCGCGACCCGGCCCGTCGGCTCCACGTCGCGATCGAGAACTGGGCGCACGACCTGAACATCGGCTCCGTCGTCCGCACCGCCAACGCGTTCAACGCGGCCGGGGTGCACGTCGTGGGGCGACGGCGGTGGAACCGCCGCGGCGCCATGGTCACCGACCGCTACCTGCACGTCCACCACCATGCGTCGGTGGCGGACCTCGCGGTCTGGGCGGCGGGGGAGGGGCTGCCGCTCCTCGGGGTCGACAACGTCCCGGGGTCGGTGCCGATCGAGGGCTACGCGCTGCCCGCGTCGTGCGTGCTGCTCCTCGGCCAGGAGTCGGCCGGGCTGACGCCCGAGGCGGTCGAGGCGTGCCGCGCGGTGCTCCACATCACGCAGCACGGGTCGACCCGGTCGATCAACGCCGGCGCCGCCGGCGCGATCGCCCTGCACGCGTGGGCGGCGCAGCACCTGGGGCCGACGGGGTCGCCGAGGTAGAGGCGTGGTCATCGGGGGACCACAGGTCGAACGGCCCTGACCTCGCGCTGTCATCCATGCCAGACTTTGACCTGACAGTCCACCCCGCACGACTCCACAGGAGCTCCGCATGCCCATCGCAACCCCCGAGGTCTACGCCGAGATGATCGACCGGGCGAAGGCAGGCTCGTTCGCCTACCCGGCCGTCAACATCACCTCGTCGCAGACCATCACCGCCGCGCTCCAGGGCTTTGCCGAGGCCGAGTCCGACGGCATCATCCAGGTCTCCGTGGGCGGCGCCGAGTACGGCTCGGGTTCGACGGTCAAGGACCGCATCGCCGGTTCGCTCGCGCTCGCGGCGTACGCGCGCGAGGTCGCGAAGAACTACCCGGTGCAGATCGCGATCCACACCGACCACTGCGTCAAGAAGAACCTCGACTCCTGGGTCCGCCCGCTCCTGGCCATCGAGGCCGAGCAGGTGAAGAACGGCGGCCTGCCGACGTTCCAGTCGCACATGTACGACGGCTCGGACGTCCCCCTGGACGAGAACCTCACCATCGCGGCCGAGCTGCTCGAGCTCTCGCAGGCGGCGCGCACGATCCTCGAGATCGAGGTCGGCGTCGTCGGCGGCGAGGAGGACGGCCACGAGGCCGAGATCAACGAGAAGCTCTACACGACGGTCGAGGACGGCCTCGCGACGATCGAGGCGCTCGGCACGGGCGAGAAGGGCCGCTACCTGACGGCCCTCACGTTCGGCAACGTGCACGGCGTGTACAAGCCGGGTGCGGTCAAGCTCCGCCCGGAGATCCTCAAGGAGATCCAGGAGGCCGTCGGCGCGAAGGTCGGCAAGGAGAACCCGTTCGACCTGGTCTTCCACGGCGGCTCCGGCTCCACGGCCGAGGAGATCTCGGCGGCGGTGGACTTCGGCGTCATCAAGATGAACATCGACACCGACACGCAGTACGCGTTCACGCGCCCCGTCGTCGGGCACATGTTCTCGAACTACGACGGCGTCCTGAAGATCGACGGCGAGGTCGGCAACAAGAAGGCCTACGACCCGCGCGCCTGGGGCAAGCTGGCCGAGGCCGGCATGGCCGCGCGCATCATCGAGGCGTCGCAGCAGCTGCGCTCCGCGGGCAACAAGATCCGCTGACGCCGCACGGCCCGGCGTCCGCTCCGGGCCCGCGTCGCACGAAGGCCCCCGGTCCGTGAGGACCGGGGGCCTTCGTCGTGCTGCGGCCGCGGGCGCGCCCGACGACGGGCGTCCGGCGGCCACGGGAATCAGTCGGTGGTGCCCGCGCCGTTGCCGGGAGGCTCGTCGAGGTCGAAGCCGGGGTCCACGTCGACGATGTCGAGCAGCTCGCCGATGCGGGTCACCTCGAGCAGGAACCGGACCGTGGGCGGGGCGCGGAGGACGCGCACGCGGTGCGGGCCGCGCGACGCGAGACGTGCGAGGAACGCCACACCGGACGAGTCCATGAAGGTCACGTGGTGGGCGTCGATCTCGACGGGCAGGCCGGAGTCCTCCGCCGCGGCGGTCGCCTCCTGGAGGTCGGCGCCGAGGTCGGCGTCGATCTCGCCCGAGAGCACGATGCGGGCTCGCGTCGTGCCCACGATGACGTGCACGCTCGCGGGGTCGCCCGCTCCTGCGGGGTCGCCGGCGACGCCGACCGGGCGGTCTGCGGCCGGGGGTGTACCTTCGCGCACCGGCGCTCCTCTCTGGCGTGGTCCGGACCGGTTCCGGTCTCGGGAAGCACCAATCTACGGTTGAATGTCCAGTCGGGACAGTAACGCGACCGTGGCGTCCGTTTCCAGACGATCGACGCTCGGACCGTCGGAGGTGACGATGGGCAGCTCGCCGGGGCTCGGCACCGACCTGCCCGCGCACGTCCAGGAGCTGTGCACACGCGCGATGGACGCCACC
Source organism: Cellulosimicrobium sp. MI9406 (assembly GCF_040595865.1). Classification (NCBI taxonomy): domain Bacteria; kingdom Bacillati; phylum Actinomycetota; class Actinomycetes; order Micrococcales; family Promicromonosporaceae; genus Cellulosimicrobium; species Cellulosimicrobium sp. MI9406. Next base: position 485,672 of record NZ_JALIZI010000003.1, on the reverse strand, counting down.
GGGGTCGCGATGTTCGTCACGGGCCCGCGGTCGGCGGAGATGCCGATCGTCTGGGTCAACCGCGCGTTCGAGCGGCAGACCGGGTTCACCGCCGCCGAGGTGCTCGGCCGCAGCCCCCAGGTCCTCGAGTCGCTCCTCGCGAACCCCGTCGACGCCCAGCAGCTCCGCGCCGCCGTGGCTGACGAGCGCGAGCTCACCTACACCGTGCGCACCTTCCGGCGCGACGGGGTCGCGGTGTGGACGCAGCTCTCGCTCGCGCCCCTCACCGGCCCGGACGGCACGGTGACCCACTGGGTCGGTGCGCAGGTCGACGTCTCCGAGCACCTCGACCGGTACGCGGCCCAGGTCGCGTCGCTCGCGCTCGAGCGGCGCGAGCGCGCGGTGCTCGACGTCGTCTCCCGCAGCTCCGACCTCCTCGCTGACCTCGACCAGCCGTACGCGTTGCGCGACATCACGGCGCTGCTCGCTGGGTACGTCGTCGACTGGGCGGGCTTCTACCTCAACGACGACGGGCTGCGGTACGCGGAGGGCGTCGACACGGCGGCGCCCCCGAGCGGGCGCGGCCAGCGGCACGGCCGCTACACGCCCGGCGTCCTGCCCCTGGCCCCGGGCGTGCACGCGACCGACGCGCTCGGCGACTCGGCCTCCGTCACCGGCTCGGTGCCGCGCGTCCGCGTGGACGTGCCCGACCGCGTCCAGGACGTGCTCGACGGGCGCATCGAGGGGCCGGTGACGCTCGACCTCTCCGCCACGTACCCGCAGTGGTCCGCCTCGGGCTGGCTCCAGCGCGACCTCCACCACCGGCTCTCCGGGCTGCCCCGGCGGCCGGGGTCCGTGACGGTGTCCGCCGTCCCGGGGCGCCGACGCATCCTCGGCCTGCTCGTCACGGGAGACCTGCCCGACACGCCGCCGCAGGGGTTCGGCACCGACGCGGAGGCCCGCGAGGGCGTGCGCACGCTGCTGCAGGTCATCGCCCGCCGCGCCGGCACCGCGATCGACAACGTGCGCCTGTACGCGCGCGAGCACCGCCTCGCCGAGACGCTCCAGCGCGCGATGCTCCCCGAGCAGGCCGACGTCACGGGCCTCGACGTGTGGACGTACTACGCGCCGAACTCCGAGCACGCCCAGGTGGGCGGCGACTGGTACGACGTCCTGCAGATCGCGCCGGACGTCGTCGGCCTCGTCATCGGCGACGTCGTGGGGCACGACGTCGAGGCCGCGGCCGCGATGGGCCAGCTGCGCTCGGTGGTGCGCTCGTACGCGTACGAGCTCACGACGCCCGGCCCCGTGCTCGAGCGCGTCGACCAGCTCGTCCAGGGCATGCGCATCCCGCGCTCCGCGAGCCTCGTGTACGCGGCGCTCACGCAGCCGGACGCCGCGCAGCCCGAGGACACGTGGCGGATCGAGTACTCGCGCGCCGGCCACCTGCCGCCGCTCCTGCTGCGCGACGGCACCGTGACGCAGCTCGACGACGCCGGGGGAGCGCTCGTCGGCTTCGGCGGCCGCAGCCGCTCGACGGGCGTCGCGACGCTCCTGCCGGGCGACACGCTCGTCTTCTACACCGACGGCCTCATCGAGCGCCGCGACCGCGCCCTGCGGGTCGGGCTCGAGGCGCTCGTCGCGGCGTCCGAGGCGGTCACGGCCGTCGACGCCGCGGGCGTGGGCGAGGAGCTGCTGTCGCGCCTGGCCGACGCCCCCGAGGACGACGTCGCGCTCGTCGTCGTGCGCATCCCCGACCCGCAGCGGGACGCGTCCGCCGTCGTGCTCAGCCCGCGCAGCCGCCGCTGGCTCCTGCCGAGCGAGCCGGCGTCGATCGGGCGTGCGCGGCACGCCGTCGTGCGCACGTGCCAGGCGTGGGGCGTGCGGGAGAGCGCCAACGCGGAGCTCGTCGTCTCGGAGCTCGTCGCGAACGGCGTGCTGCACGGGTGGGGCCACCTCGCGCTGCGCCTGTTCGACACGGGCGACGGCATCCGCGTCGAGGTCGAGGACTCCAACCCGGCGCCCCCCGTCCCCACGGACGGGCACCCGAACCGCATGGGCGGCTTCGGCATGCAGATCGTCGAGCGGCTCGCCGACTGGGGGTGGCGCCCGACGGCGTCGGGCAAGCTCGTGTGGGCAACCCTGCGACCCTCGGGGCGCTAGGACGCCCCGCGGGCGTCAGGCCGGGGGCTCGACCTTGGCGAAGCCGGACGGGGGCGTCGCGGGCTCGCAGCGGTGGTCGTTGTCGATGCGGAACAGCTCGAGCGCGCCGCACACCTCGAGAACGAACAGGTCCCGGTCGTCGCAGCCGCGCAGCACCGTCGCACCGCCGCGCTTGCGACCGGCGTCGGCGAGCGAGATGAGGAACGCCGCGCCGGTGGAGTCCATGAACGTCACGCGGCACATGTCGATGACGAGGAGCTGACGGCGCAGCCCGACGACGCGTGCAGCGATCTCCGGGAACTGGTCGCGCTCGGCGAGATCGAGGTCTCCGGCGATGACGAGGGTCGTCGTCGCGGGGGACGTGGCGATCTCGATCATGCCCACGACTCTAGACGCCGCCCGGGTGCGTCGCGCGCCCACCCGGTGGTCGCCGGGCGGACGCGCGGCCGGTCAGCGCAGCGCGCGCACCTCGTCGGCCGAGGTCCCGGAGTCGCGCAGGAACTGCTCGCAGCGCTCCGCCTCCTCGACCTCGCCGAGGTACGCGGCGCACTCGGCGAGGGCCAGGAGCGCGCGCAGGAAGCCCTGGTTCGGCACGTGGTCGGCCGGGATCGGTCCCTGGCCGCGCCAGCCGGCGCGCCGCAGGGAGTCCAGCCCGCGGTGGTAGCCGGTGCGCGCGAACGCGTAGGCCGTCACCGCGCCGCGCGAGCCGTTCTCGTGGAGGAAGTCCTCGGCGAGGTAGGCCCACGCGAGCGAGCTCGCGGGCGAGCGGCCCGCGATCTCGTACGGGTCGCCGTCGGCCGCGATGGCGTCGCGGACGTGCGCGTAGTCGTCGGGCAGGCGGACGGGTGCGGGGCCGTCGAGGAGGTTCGGGTGGGTGTCGCTCATGAGGCCATTCTGCCCATCCCGGGCGTGACGCGGTCGATAGACGCCTCGAAGGTCAATTTCCGTCATCCGACCGGTAAACTCGGCGCCGGTCCCCGGGTCTCTGCCGCCCGGGTGACGCCTCGGGCCCGCGGGCCCGGCGCCGTCGGGCACGCCGTGCCCGCTCCGCTCCGGACGCCGGTGCGCGCCCACGACCATGACCGGCCCGAGGAACAGGCAGCGCGAAAGTGGGGATTCCATGCCAGGCGTGGTGCTCGTCGGTGCCCAGTGGGGCGATGAGGGCAAGGGCAAGGCGACCGACCTCCTCGGGTCCCGGGTCGACTACGTGGTCAAGTTCAACGGCGGCAACAACGCCGGCCACACGGTCGTCATCGGGGACGAGAAGTACGCGCTCCACCTGCTGCCGTCGGGCATCCTGTCCCCGGGGGTCACGCCGGTCATCGCGAACGGTGTCGTCGTCGACATCGAGGTGCTGTTCCAGGAGCTCGACGACCTGATCTCGCGCGGCGTCGACGTCTCGCGCCTGCTCGTCTCGGGCTCCGCGCACGTCATCGCCGGCTACCACCGCACGATCGACAAGGTGAGCGAGCGGTTCCTCGGCAAGCGTCGCATCGGCACGACGGGCCGCGGCATCGGGCCGGCGTACGCGGACAAGATCAACCGCGTCGGCATCCGCATCTGGGACCTGTTCGACGAGAAGATCCTCGCGGAGAAGATCGAGGGCTCGCTCGACCAGAAGAACCACCTGCTGGTGAAGGTCTACAACCGCCGCGCCATCACGGTGGACGAGACCGTGGCCGAGCTGCTGCAGTACGCCGACCGGCTCAAGCCGATGGTCGCGGACACGGCGCTCGAGCTGAACAAGGCGCTCGACGCGGGCAAGAACGTCCTCTTCGAGGGCGGGCAGGCCACGATGCTCGACGTCGACCACGGGACGTACCCGTTCGTCACGTCGTCCAACGCGACCGCGGGCGGCGCGCTCACGGGCTCGGGCGTCGGGCCGACGCGCATCAGCTCCGTGATCGGCGTCATCAAGGCGTACACGACGCGCGTGGGCGAGGGCCCGTTCCCGACCGAGCTGTTCGACGCGAACGGCGAGTACCTGCTCAAGCAGGGCGGCGAGTACGGCGTCACGACGGGTCGCGCGCGCCGCTGCGGCTGGTACGACTCGGTCATCGCTCGCTACGCGACCCGCGTCAACGGCATCACCGACATGGTGCTCACCAAGCTCGACATCCTCACCGGCTTCGAGAAGGTGCCGGTCTGCGTCGCGTACGACGTCGACGGCGTCCGGTACGACGAGATGCCGCTCGACCAGACGGCGTTCCACCACGCGAAGCCGATCTACGAGGAGCTCGACGGCTGGTGGGAGGACATCTCCGGCGCCCGCACGTTCGACGACCTGCCGGTCAACGCGCAGCGCTACGTGCACGCGCTGGAGGAGATGTCGGGCACGCGGATCTCCGCGATCGGCGTCGGCCCGAGCCGCGACGCGATCATCCCGCGCCACGACCTCATCCACTGAGCCGACGACGCCAGCCGACCACGGCCCGGACGCCCCGCGGGGCGTCCGGGCCGTCTCGGTAGACTCGGCGCCCGTGAAGATCCTCGTCGTCGGGACCGGTGCCCGCGAGCACGCCATCGTCCACGCCCTCGCGCACGAGGCCGACCGCCCGGGCGCGGAGCGCCACGAGCTGCACGCCGCCCCGGGGAACCCGGGCATCGGGGACCTCGCGACGCTGCACGCGGTGGACCAGAACGACGGCGCCGCGGTGGCCGCGCTCGCGACGGACCTGGGCGTCGAACTCGTCGTCGTCGGCCCGGAGGCGCCGCTCGTCGCCGGCGTCGGGGACGCGGTGCGCGAGGCCGGCGTCCCCGTGTTCGGGCCGAGCGCCGAGGCCGCGCGGCTCGAGGGGTCCAAGGCGTTCGCGAAGGACGTCATGGCCGCCGCGTCGGTCCCCACGGCGCTCGCGCACGTGTGCACCGACGTCGACGAGGTCGCGGCCGCCGTCGACGCGTTCGGCGCGCCCTACGTCATCAAGGACGACGGCCTGGCCGCGGGCAAGGGCGTCGTCGTCACGGAGGACCGCCAGGCCGCGCTCGAGCACGCCGCCGCGTGCTTCGCGACGCCCCGCCGCGCGGCGGACGGCACGCCCGAGGACCCGTGCGTCGTCGTCGAGGAGTACCTCGACGGTCCCGAGGTCTCCCTCTTCTGCGTGAGCGACGGCGCGACGGTCGTGCCGCTCGCGCCCGCTCAGGACTTCAAGCGCGCGTTCGACGCCGACGCGGGCCCGAACACGGGCGGCATGGGCGCGTACAGCCCGCTGCCGTGGGCGCCCGAGGGCCTGGTCGAGGAGGTCGTCACGCGCGTCGCGCAGCCGACGATCGACGAGATGGCGCGCCGCGGCACCCCGTTCGTCGGCGTGCTCTACGTGGGCCTCGCGCTGACGAGCCGCGGCACGCGCGTCGTCGAGTTCAACGCGCGCTTCGGCGACCCCGAGACGCAGTCCGTGCTCACGCGCCTCGCGACGCCGCTGTCCGCGGTCATGCTCGCGGCGGCCCAGGGGCGGCTCGCCGAGGTCGGCCCGCTGCGCTGGCACGACGACGCGTCCGTCACCGTCGTCGTCGCGGCGCACGGCTACCCGGGCGCCGTCCGTGGCGGCGACCCGATCACGGGGATCGACGCGGCAGAGGGCGTCGAGGGCGTGCACGTGCTGCACGCGGGCACGTCGCGCGCGGACGACGGCGGCCTGGTCGCCTCGGGCGGCCGCGTGCTGTCGGTCGTGGCGCGCGGCGCGGACCTCGCCGAGGCGCGGCGCCGGGCGTACGCGGCGGTCGACCGCATCGTGCTCCCGGGCTCGCACCACCGCACCGACATCGCGGCGAGGGCCGCCGCGGGCGAGGTCACGCTCGCGGGCTGAGACCCCGCCGTCGAGCACGGCACGGCGGTCGTTCTCCGCGGGGAGCGACCGCCGTGCCGTGCGCAGCACCTCAGGGGCGAGGCGTCAGGCGCGGCGCCACTTCTGGGCCGCGGTGCCGTTGCACGTCCAGATCTGGAGCTTGGTGCCGTCGGCGCTGTTGCTGCTCGGCACGTCGACGCACTTGTTCGCCAGCACCGACACGAGGTCGCCCGCGCCGCTGAGCACGAACTTCTGGGCCGCGTTGCCGCTGCAGTTCGCGAGCTGGAGCGCCGTGCCGTCGGCCGTGGCCGCCCACGCGACGTCCATGCACTTGCCGCCCGCGCGGACGGTGCCGTCGGCCTCGAACGTCCAGCGCTGCGCGCTCGACCCGTTGCACGTCCACAGCTGCAGGCGCTTGCCGTCGCTGAAGTCGGACCCGGGGACGTCGATGCACTTGCCCGCGAGCCCGACGAGCGCGCTGCCCGACCCGCCGCCCGTGGTCACGAGCGACAGGCCGTAGGCCGACAGGATCGGGTTGACGGGCTGGTAGATGAACTTGCCGCCGTTCGAGCAGTCGTTGATGCGGCCCGACGTGACGCCCTGCGCCTGGTTGCCGGAGATCACCGAGCCGCCCGAGTCGCCGCCCTCCGCGCACGCGCTGCCGCGCACGAGGCCGGGAACGTCGCCGTTGCCGTAGTTGACGGTGATGTTCTTCTGCTCGATGACGCCGCAGCGCCAGCCGGTCGTGGCGCCCGAGCGGCACACCGACGCACCCACGGGCGCCTCGGCCGAGCCGGCGACGTCGACGGTGCCGCCCGCGTAGTTGTTCACCCGGGGGGCGGGGGAGAACCCGGCGTCGACGCGCACCCACGCGTAGTCGTGGCCGGGGAACGACGCCGCCTGGACCGTCCCCATCCGCGCCCAGCTCGCGGTGAGCACCTCCTTGCCCGCCGCGCCGCAGTGCCCCGCCGTGACGAAGCCGCCCTGGACGGCGAAGCCGATCGAGCAGGCCGACCCCGACGACGCGCCCGGGTCCCGGGTGATGTAGCGGTCGCCGCCGCGCACGTCGGCCGTGAGCTCGTACGGCGCCGCGAGGGCCTCGGTGCGCACCGCGGCGGGGTCGACGCCGGACGCGGCGACGAACGCCTGCGCTGCCGCGGGGTCGAGCGACTCGACGACCACCTCGTTCGTGGTGACGTCGACGTACCAGGCCTGGACGGCGTCGGGGGTGGTGGTCGCGTCGAGCCGGGCCGCGACGTCGTCGAGCTCGGCCAGGCCGTGCTCCACGACGACGGCCGTCGCACCGGCCGCCTCGACGTCGGCGACCGCCGCCGGGTCGGTCACGGCGACGACGGGGGCGCCCGCCTCGGCGTCGACCCACGTGCCGGCGTACGCCGTCCCGAGACCGTCGCTCAGTGCGCGCTCGACGGTGGCCGTCGCGGCGTCGAGCGCGAGCCGGTCGGCGACGCCCGCAGCATCGAGCCCCAGGTCGCGCTCGAGAGCGCGGAGCTGCCCTTCCGACAGGTCGTCGGGGGCGGGGGCGGCGGGGCTCGCGGTCGTCGGTGACGGGCTCGGGCTCGGTGCGGACAGGGGCGCGCCCGCGGGACCGAGAGCGTCCGCGTGCGCGGTCGTCGCGAGGCCCACGCTCGCGACGACCACCCCCACCCCGGCCGCTAGCGCTGTCAGGCGATGGTGCATCGTGCGGTGGTGCATCGTTGCCTCCTCCGTGCGGATGGGGCCCGCCGCCGTCGGCAGGCCCGGACAGCAGCGCACGCGCCCCCGCAGGAGTCGCTCCGGTGCGGCCCCCTGACGGCGGGAGAGCGCTCCCACGGCCGTCCTGGGAGGCACAGTAGCGACTTTTCGTCCCTACGTCGCGCGCTCCTGGACCGGTGGGCGAACCTCGCCGGGGCCGGTGCGAGACTAGGGGCCGTGACGCACCCACCCCTGGACCCCGGCTCGGCTCTCTCGCTCGGAGAGGCCGACGCCTTCGACACGGCCGCGCTCGACCTGCCCGGCTGGACGCACGCGTACTCCGGCAAGGTGCGCGACCTGTACACGCCGGACCTGCCGGCCGTCGGGGGCGTGCACCCCCTGGGCGACGTCGTCCTCGTCGTCGCGAGCGACCGGGTGAGCGCCTACGACCACGTGCTGTCGCCCGGTATCCCGGACAAGGGCGTCGTGCTCACGCAGCTCAGCCTGTGGTGGTTCGAGCAGCTCGCCGACCTCGTGCCGAACCACGTCGTCTCGACCGCCGTCTCGGCGGTGCCGGGTGACGGCCTCGTGCCGGACGTCGTTGCCGGCCGCGCGATGATCTGCCGCCGCCTCGACATGTTCCCGGTCGAGTGCGTGGCCCGCGGGTACCTGACGGGCTCCGGCCTCGTGGAGTACCGCGCGGGCGGCGAGGTGTGCGGCGTGCCGCTGCCCGACGGCCTCGTCGACGGGTCGCGCCTGCCCGAGCCGATCTTCACGCCGGCGACGAAGGCGGCTGTGGGCGAGCACGACGAGAACGTCTCCTTCGACGTCGTGGCCGAGCAGATCGGCCTCGACGACGCCACCCGCCTGCGCGACCTCACGCTCGCCGTGTACGCGCGCGCCGAGGAGATCGCGCGCGATCGCGGCGTGATCCTCGCGGACACCAAGCTCGAGTTCGGTGTGGACCCGGCGACGGGGGAGACGGTGCTCGGCGACGAGGTGCTCACGCCCGACTCGTCGCGCTTCTGGCCCGCGGACCAGTGGGAGCCGGGTCGCGCGCAGCCGAGCTTCGACAAGCAGTTCGTGCGCGACTGGCTCACGTCGCCCGCGTCGGGCTGGGACCGCGCCGCGGACACCCCGCCGCCGTCGATCCCGGCCGACGTCGTCGCGCGTACCCGCGCGCGCTACCTCGAGGCGTACGAGCGGCTCACCGGGTCGACGCTCGCCTGACGCCTGACGCTTCTCTCCTGACGCCTCTCCTCACGCCTCACGCCGTCCGCAGGGTGCCGGGTCGGAGGTAGGTGTGCCCGCTCGGCGCGGTCCACCGGACCGACCCGTCGGCGAGCAGCGCCGGGCGCCAGCCGTCGCGTGCGCGGACGACCCGGTGGTGGCGGCACAGGGCGACGAGGTTGTCGGCCCCGTGCGCGGGCTCCGCGTCGTCGTCCATACCGGTGCCTGTGCCTGTGCCTGTGCCTGTGACCGGCCGCGGGGCGACGACGTGGTCGAGGTCGCAGCGGAACGCCGGTACGCGGCAGCCCGGGAAGACGCACGTCCCGTCGCGCGCGAGGACGCGGGCCACGGTGGCCGGCGCGGGTCGTGAACGGCCGCGGTCGATCGTCGGGACGGGTGCTGCTGGTGCCTCCATGGTGAGCCTCCGTGCGTCGTCGGCGAGGTGTCGTGCGAGGGCGGGGAAGGGGCAGGACCCCGCCCTCGCACCGTGCTCGAGCGTGCGTCTCGAACACGTGTTCGAGCCTAGCCGCACCCTCCGACATGCGCCGAGCGCTTGCGCACATAGGTCGCCGGGCGATATATATCGACCATGGTCACCTCGGCCCCGTTCCGCATGACGGAGCAGGCGTACCTCGTGCTCCTCGCGCTCAGCGGGGAGCCGCTCCACGGCTACGCCGTCATCCGGTCGGTGCGCGACCTCTCCGACGGCCGCACCCGCCTCGGCGCGGGCACCCTCTACGGGAACCTCGACCGTCTCGTCGCGGCCGGTCTCGTCGAGCCGACGGGCGAGGAGGTCGTCGACGGCCGGATGCGTCGCTACTACCGCGCGACCGACGACGGGCGCCGCGCCGCCCGCGCCGAGACCCTCCGCCTCGCCGAGCTCGCGGAGCGCGCGCGCCGATCGCTCACCCGCGGTGCCGGTCGGGGTGCCGCCGACGGTCTCGCCGGGAGCGGCGCGTGACCGGGCGACGGGCCGCCGCCGACGGCGCGCAGCCCGGCCGCCCTGCCCGCGGGGCGCGCGGCACAGACCGGTACGAGCGGTCCGCGCGGTTCTGGCTGCGCGCCTACCCCCGGCGCTGGCGCGACCTGCACGGGGACGAGGCGCTCGCCGTCCTGCTCGACCTGGCGCCCGAGCCGGACGACGGCGCCGCTCCCCGCGGCATCGGCGCCCGGGAGGCGTGGGGGCTCGTGCGCGCAGGGTGGGCGCTGCGATGGCGCGAGCACCCGCCGCTCGGGCGCTGGCTGCTCTACCGGTCGCTCGACCTGCGGCTCCCCGCGCGGTACTGGTGGTGGGTCGCCGACGACATCCACGGGGCGCTCTACCCCTGGCGCGCCACCCTGGGCAGCCTGGGGACCGCGCTGGCGGTGTTCTACGGGTGGCCCGTCCTGGGCCACGTCCTCTTCTCGAACGACGTCACCCGGCCGGACCTCTGGCTCGGCGCCGTCTGGTGCGCGGCCGCGTTCGTGAGCGGGTTCCTGTTCCGCCGCTCCCACGTCGACCGGGCCTGGCGCAAGCACGTGCTCGACGGCAACATCCCCGTGGGCACCCCGGACCGGCGCCGCACCGCGGGCGGCTGAGCGCGCCCGCTCACCGTGCGGACGCCCGACCGGGCGGGTGCGCGCGACCGCTAGACTGGGCGCGGAATCCCGCCGTCGGCTCCCGCTCGTCCCGTCCCCCCGGGCGTCCTCGACGCCCGTGACGTGGCCGGGATCCCGGAGCCCCGGCCCTCCCAACACTCTCGCCAAGGAGCCCCCGTGGGACGCGTCGTCGTCGAGGTCATGCCCAAGCCCGAGATCCTGGACCCGCAGGGCAAGGCCGTCGTCGGGGCGCTGCCGCGCCTCGGCTTCACCCAGTTCACCTCCGTCCGCCAGGGCAAGCGGTTCGAGCTCGAGGTCGAGGGCCCGGTGACGCCGGAGGTCCTCGCCGCCGCCGAGGAGGCCGCGGTGAAGCTCCTGTCGAACCCCGTCATCGAGGACGTCGTGCGCGTCGCCGACATCGAGACGGACGCCGCCGCGACGATCACGTCGCAGGGTCTCGCCTGATGACCGCCTCGGCTCTCGCGACGGCCACGGTCGGCGTCGTCACCTTCCCCGGCACGCTCGACGACCGCGACGCCGCGCGCGCGGTGCGTCTCGCGGGCGGCGAGGCAGTGTCGCTCTGGCACGCCGACGCCGACCTCCACGGCGTGGACGCGGTCGTCCTGCCCGGCGGCTTCTCCTACGGCGACTACCTGCGCGCGGGCGCGATCAGCCGCTTCGCGCCGGTCATGGAGTCGATCGTGGACGCCGCGAAGGGCGGCATGCCCGTGCTCGGCATCTGCAACGGCTTCCAGATCCTCACCGAGGCCCACCTGCTCCCGGGGTCGATGGTCAAGAACGACCACCTGCACTTCGTGTGCCGCGAGCAGGTCCTCGTGGTCGAGAACGCCGACACCGCCTGGACGCGCGACTACACGGCCGGCCAGCGCATCACGATCCCGCTGAAGAACCAGGACGGGCAGTTCGTCGCCGACGAGCGGACGCTCGACGAGCTCGAGGCCGAGGGGCGCGTCGTCTTCCGCTACGACGGGTGGAACCCGAACGGGTCGCGCCGCGGCATCGCGGGCATCTCGAACGCGGCAGGCAACGTCGTCGGCCTCATGCCCCACCCGGAGCACGCCGTCGAGCCCGGCTTCGGCCCGGCGGCCGAGGCCGGCCCGCGCGCCGGCACCGACGGTCTCGGGTTCTTCACGTCCGTCCTGGGCGCGCTCGTCCGCGCGTGACGCTCCCGCGCGTCCTGCCCGACGCCGTCGGGCGCCCCGGGACCGGGGTCGTCACCGTGGCGACGGTCCCGGCGGACGACGCCGCGGCCGAGCGGCTGCGGTCGCGGCAGCAGGCGGAGCTCGCGGTGCGCTACGGCGAGCCCGACGCCGGCACGTTCGCCCCCGAGGCGGCGCTCGCGAACGTCGTGGTCCGGGAGGACGGCGAGGCCGTCGCGTTCGTCGCGCTGCGCGACGTCTCCGGCACGCCGGACGGACGTGGCGGTACGCACCCCGCGCGGACCGGCGAGGTGAAGCGCCTGCACGTCGAGCCGGCCCACCGGGGCCGCGGGCACGCCCGCACCGCGATGCGCGCGCTGCACGAGCGCGCGGTCGCCGCGGGCCTCGACCGGCTCGTGCTCGAGACGGGCACGCTCCAGCCGGAGTCCATCGACCTCTACCTCGCGCTCGGGTACGTGCCGATCGAGTCGTACGGCCACTACGCCGGGCAGCCGCTCTCGCGCTGCTTCGCGCTCGACCTGCGCGTGTCGCCCGCCGCTGCGTCGGATGCCGCCGGAGCGCGGACCGCCGCGCCGGATGCCACCGGACCACGGGGCGCTGCGCTGGACGGCACGAGGTCGGGGTCCGGCGCCGCGGCGGGCGGCCTGGTCGTCGGGGGTGCGGCGGTCGAGCTCCGAGCCGTCCCGTGGGACGACCCCGACGCGGCAGCGCTGCGCCGCGAGATGCACGAGACGTCGTCGGCCGTCCTGTACCCCGAGCTCTTCAGCGGCCTCGACTCCGCCGGGGGCTTCGAGGCCGTGGACGCGCGCCTGGGAGCGGACGTCGTGGTCACCCTCGTCGCGTACCGGGACGGCGAGGCGCTCGGGTGCGCGTCGCTGCGACGGCCCGAGCCCGGCGCGCCGCAGGACGCGCTCGAGGTGAAGAAGGTGTTCGTGCGCGAGAGCGCGCGCCGCACGGGGACCGCGCGCCGGCTCCTCGACGGGCTGGAGACGGCGGCGCGTGAGCGCGGGGTCTCCACGCTCCTGCTCGAGACGGGCATCCGCCAGCCCGGCGCCATCGCGCTCTACCGCTCGCTCGGCTTCCGTGCCGTCGCGCACTTCCCGCCCTACGACGGCGACAACCACGTCGCGCTGTGCTTCGCCAAGCCGCTGACCTGAGGCGATACCCGCCGTGCCGCATATGACCGCGCTGTCCGGTTCCGCTAGGGTGGACCGGTGATCCCCCTCGCGTCCGGCGCCCACTCCGTGGCCTCCGTCGTCCTCGAGCTGCTCGGGTGGGTCTCCGCAGCCGTGACGCGGGTGCCCGGACGGATCGGTGCGCTCGCGGCGGAAGTGCGCGAGACCGCGGCGGGCTGGGGCCTCCCGGTCGGCGAGGTGACCGACCTCTATGCCGACTTCCCCGTCCGCCTCGCGCTCGCCGTCGGCGCCGTCGCGCTGGTGTGCGCGGTGGTCGCCCTCGTCCACGGCCTGCGGCAGCGGCCCGGCGCCGCGGGCACCGAGGGCGACACCGGGCGCGTCACCGGGAGCTGAGCAGCGGCGCGACCTCTCGCCCGAGGAAGCGCACGAACGCCTCGACGTCGGGCTCGTCCGCGGTCGGCTGGACCGCCACGGCCGTCGCGCCCGCCTCCGCGAGAGCCAGGACGCCCGCCGCGACCGCCTGTGCGTCGCCCGCGGCGCCGATGCCCCGACCGGGCTCCGCGCCCCACGTCGGCAGCTCGCGGTCGACCCGTGCCTGCGCGTCCGGCCCCGTCGCGGCGATGAGCGTCGCGTGGACGTCGAACCCGGGGCCCGCGCCGCCCTCGCGCGCGACGGCCGCCGCGCCCCGCACGTCGTCGGGGGTCAGCGCGTTCGTGAGGATGAGACCGTCGCCGAGCTCGCCGGCCAGCGCGAGCGTCCGCGGCCCGGACCCGCCCAGCCACAGCGGGACGGGCTCCGTGGGCGGCCAGTCGAGCCGGACGGCGTCGAGCGTGACGTACCGGCCGTCCGTCGTGACCTCCTCGCCCGCGAGCAGGCTGCGCAGCGCCGTCGCGTGCTCGCGCAGGAGCGTCAGCGGCGACGCGACGCGCACCCCCGCCTGCCCCATCCACTCCTGGACGCCGTGCCCGACCCCCGCGACGAGGCGACCGGGGAACATCCGCGCGAGCGTCGCCACCTCCATCGCCGTGATCGCCGTGCTGCGCAGCGGGGCGGGCATGAGCCCGATGCTGACGCGCACGCGGTCGGTCCACGCCAGGGCAGCGGCCGCCGAGGCGAGGCCAGACTGCTTGAAGCAGTCCTCCCACACCCAGAGGTCGTCGAGGCCGGCGTCCTCCGCCGTCGTCGCGAGCCGCCGCAGGCTCTCGGGTGCGTGGGTGGGCACGAACGCGATACCGAGCCGTGGTGTCATCATCCCGTCATCGTGCACCGTGGCACCGACAGTCAGCCGTCGCGGCTCGGGGCGCCGAGGGTGTCGTCGGCCGCGTCAGCTCCGATGTCGGCGATCGTTCTGGTTCTGGTTCTGGTTCTGGTGCTGGTGCCGGTGCCCGCGTCGGTGTCTGGGCCGGCGAGGAACGCGAGCTGCGCGGCGACGGACTGCCGGGCGGCTCCTCGCACCGCGGGGTCGACGTCGGCGTAGACCCGCGCGACCATCTCGTCGACCGCGCCCGGTGCGTCCGGGGCAAGGCCGAGCGTGGTCAGCGCGGCCCGCACCTGGGCGAGACGGTCGTGACGGTGCTCCCGGTACGCGCGAACGCGTGCCGCGAGGTCGTCGACGACCGGTCCGTGGCCCGGGAGGCCGGCCACCGGTCCCAGGCCGCCCGAGACGGCCTCGATCGCGTCGAGGCTCGCGAGGTAGGCGCCGAGGGACCCGTCGGGCGCCGCGATCACCGTCGTCCCCGCCCCGAGCACCGTGTCGCCCGTGAGGATCGTCGTGCCCGACGGCGCCCGCGCGCCCTCGTCCGCCGCGGTCCCGGAGCCCGCGGCGACGGGGCCCGCGGTGCCGGAGCCCGCCGGGCCCGGGTCCGCCGTGCGGCGGGCGCGGTCGTCGGTCGAGGCGACCGGGCCGTCGTCGGGCAGGACGAGGCAGACCGAGTCGGCGGTGTGGCCGGGCGTGGCGAGGACCGCGACCCGCAGGCCTGCGGCCTCGATCACCTCGCCGTCGCGCAGCGGCGCGCCGCCGTGGCAGTGGTCCGGGTCGGCGGCCCGCACGGGGGCGCCGGTGCGCGCGCGCAGGCCGGGGGACCCGGCCGTGTGGTCGGCGTGGCGGTGGGTCACGAGCACGAGCTCGACCGGCCCGGCGGCGGCGAGCGCGTCGAGGTGGGTCGCGTCGTCGGGCCCCGGGTCCACGACGACGCACGACGCCGAGCCCGGCGCGCGCAGCACGTACGAGCGCGTGCCGTCGAGCGTCATGGGGCCGGGGTTGTCGGCGCGCAGGACGGCGGCGAGGCGCGTGACGGGCGTCGGGGCGCTCATGTCACGCGCGGTGCCGCAGGACCGCCGGGCGGCCCTCGTCGTCCCACTGGGCGAACCGCGCGTCGATCAGCGGCGCGACGAGCTCGTACGTCTCCCACGTGTCCGGGACGCGGTACACGTCCTCGGGCTCCCCGTCGCCGGGGCTCACGGCGTCCACGTAGTCCTCGAGGTAGAGGCCGGCGTCGCCCTCGTCCTCGTCGTCGCCCGCGTAGTAGGCGCTCGCGAACGCGGTGCCGACGTCGTCGAGGTCGTGGTCGACGAGCTTGCCGTCGCACGAGTCGTGCACGAACGCGCCCGGCGTGACGGTGCGCTCGCGCAGCGCCGCGAGCTCGTCCGCGGAGTCCTCCTCGAGCTCCGGGGACGCGTGCCCCGCGAGCACCGCCCACGCGAGGAACATGCCGATGTGCGTCGCCCCCGCCTCGGGACCGGCCTCGGGCGGGTAGCCCTCGCCGCCGGAGTGCCAGGACGCGTCGTCGTACTTCGTGCTCATGCGCGCGACGCTACCGCCTCCCACCGACGCCGCCGCGCCCCCGCCCCGACGCCGCCGCCGACCACGACGCCGCTCCGCGTCGAGCACGACCTTGCTGTCGTGACGGGCGCTATGGCGACAGCAACGTCGTGCTCGGCGGGGAGGGTCAGACGGCGAGCTCGCCCGCGAGGAGCTCGAGCGTGCGCGCGCGGCCCGGCGTCGCGTCGAGCGCCTCGTCCGCCCGGGACGCGGCGACGGGCACGACCATGACCTCGTCCACGCCATGGCGCTCGGCGAGCCGACGGACCTCGGCCGCCGCGGCGTCGGGCGTGCCGACGGCCCAGCGGCGCAGGCTGTCCTCGACCATCTGCCCGGCCGCGCCGTCGAGCGGCGCGGCCTGCGCCTCCTCGACGGTCTCGAGCGCGGTGAGCGCCTGCCCGGTGCGTAGGCGCGCCATCATGCGGGCCTGGGGGAGGGCCCGGGCGCGCGCCTCGTCGTCGGTCTCCGCGACGACGGCGTTGAGGGTGAGGAACGTGCGGGGCTCGGGGAACGCCTCGCTCGGGCGGTAGCCCTCGCGGTACAGGGCGAGGATCTCGTCGATGCCCTGGCCCGAGAAGTGGTTCGCGAACACGTACGGCAGGCCGAGCTCGGCCGCGAGGCGCGCGGAGTAGTCGCTCGACCCGAGCAGCCAGACCGTCGGGGTGCCGTCCGCGGCGGGCGTCGCGTGCACGTCGTAGACCTGCCCGCTCGTGAGGCGCAGCGTCGCGCCCTGCGGGCTCATGAGCGCGAGGATGTCCGTGACGTGCTGGGGGAAGCGGTCGACGTCGGCCGTCGGGCCGGTGATGCGCAGGAGCTGCGTGACGACCGGGTCCGAGCCGGGCGCGCGGCCGAGGCCCAGGTCGACCCGCCCCGGCGCGATCGCCTCGAGCGCCGCGAACTGCTCGGCCACGACGAGCGGCGCGTGGTTGGGCAGCATGACGCCGCCCGAGCCGACGCGGATCCGGTCCGTCACCGACGCGGCCGCGGCGATCATCACGGGCGGGGTCGAGGCCGCGACCGCGGGCATGTTGTGGTGCTCGGCGAACCAGTAGCGCTCGAAGCCGAGCCGGTCGGCGAGGCGGACCAGGTCGAGCGACGCTCGCACCGCCTGGGTGCTGGACTGGCCCGAGCGGACGGGCACGAGGTCGAGGACGGACAGGCGGGGGGTCTGGGTGCTCACCCTGGTGCCAACCGGCCACCCCCGTGCCTCATTCCCCGGGGCGACCGCGCACGCCTGCCAGGATGGTCGCCATGGACGTCCCCTCGATGATCATGGGCGCCGCCGTCGCGTCCGTCGCCTGGATCGTGCTCGTGCCCTGGGGCCGCCTCAAGGAGCTGCGCGAGCGCGATCAGGCGGAGCGCACCGAGGACTGACCGCCGGGCAGCGGAGTCCGCAGCCCGCTCGCCCGGTGGACCGGGCTCGTCACCGCGGTGCGCACGGCGTCCTCGGAGCCGACGACGCGCACGAACGACTGCGCGCGCGTCACCGCCGTGTACAGCAGCTCGCGCGTGAGCAGCGGCGAGGTCGCGGGCGGCAGGACGAGCGTGACCCGGTCGAACTGGCTGCCCTGCGCGCGGTGGACCGTCATGGCGTGCACGGTCTCGACCGGCGGCAGCCGGTGCGTGCGCACGCGCAGCGGCGCGCGCGGGTCCCCGAACACGGCGACGACCCCGCCCGAGGGCTCCGCGACGAGCACGCCGGTGTCGCCGTTGTAGAGGCCGACCTCGGCGTCGTTCGTCGTGACGAGCAGGGGCCGCCCGGCCACCCACGGGGAGTCGGTCGCGTGGTGGCCGGTCGCCTCCTCGACCCACGCCTCGACCTGCGCCGCCCACCGGCCGCGCCCCGCGGGCCCGCGCCGGTGCGCCACCATGACGCGGTGCCGCGCGAGCGCGTCGAGCGCGGCGGCCGCGTCCCCGGTGCGCGCGGCCTCGACGAGCAGGGTCCCCGCCGCGACGGCGTCCGCGCGGACCGCGGCCAGCGCCGCGTCGTCGGGCTCGTCGTCGGGCGTCTCGAGGAACTCCACGGACCCGTGCCCCGCGCGCAGCAGGGCGAGCGTCGCCTCCGCGTCCTCGGCCCGGACCGCGGCGGCGAGCGGCAGGATCTCCGAGTCGCGGTCCTGACGGTGGACGGTGCGCAGCCGGACGACGCCGTTGCCGAGCACCGCCCGGTCGTCGACCTCGCCGTCGGCGGGCGGCGGCGCGTCGGCCAGCGCGGTCTCGGCCGCCGCGAGCACGACCGGTGCGGTGGCCGGGGGCGTGACGGGCTCGCGGTGCACGAGGTCGCCGAGCACGGCGCCGGCCTCCACCGAGGCGAGCTGGTCCGGGTCCCCGACGAGCACGAGCCGCGCGTCGGGCCGCAGCGCCTCGAGCAGCCGCGCCATGAGCGGCAGCGCGACCATCGACGTCTCGTCGACGACGACGACGTCGTGCGGCAGGTGGTGGTGCGCGTCGTGGCGGAACCGCGTGCTGCTGCCCGGCCGGTACCCGAGCAGGCGGTGCAGCGTCGTCGCGACGGGCGTCCCGACGCGCGCGCGGTCGGCGGCGTCGCCGAACCCGGCGACGACCTCGCGCACCGCCTCCTGGAGCCGTGCGGCCGCCTTCCCGGTCGGGGCGGCGAGCGCGACGCGCAGCGCCGTGCCCTGGTCGGCCGGGACGTTCGCCCCCGCGCGCGACGGAGCGGGCGCCGCCGCGGTCGCGGGGCGGGCAGCGTCGTGCGGGACGGCGTCGTGCAGGACGGCGAGCAGCCGCGCGACCGTCGTCGTCTTGCCCGTGCCGGGGCCACCCGTGAGGACGGTGAGCCGGCGCGTGGCGGCGTGCGCGGCGGCGAGCCGCTGCCGCGTGTCCTCCGCCGCGGGGAAGAGGCGGGCCAGCGCGACGTCGAGGCGGTCGGCGTCGACCGGCAGGTCGGGCGCCGCGAGCCGACCGTCGACGTCGTGCCGGACCGCGAGCTCGTCGCGCCAGTAGCGGTCGAGGTACAGCGCGCCCCCGACCCAGCGCGCGGGCCTGTCGGGCGCGCCGTCGACCCCGACGGCGACCAGCGGGCTGCGCGCGACCGCGCCGGCCCACGCGGCGCGGTCCGGCCACGGCAGGTCCGCGGCGTCGGTCCGGGCGGCCTCCTCGTCCTCGGGCAGCGCCAGGGAGCCGAGGTCGTCGAGGCGCACGCACACGGAGCCGCTGCGCACGGCACGGACGGCGAGCGCGACGGCGAGCAGCACCTGGTCGTCGTGCTCGCCCGTGAGCCGGCCGAGCCGCAGCGCGACGCGCACGTCGGCGGCCGAGACCACGCGCGCGACGTTGAACGGCGCCAGGCCCGCCGGCACGCCGACGGCGAGCCGCGGGTCGCCCTCGTCGACCACGTCGCCCGCAGGAGGAGCGGTGGGCCGGAGCGTCGACCCGGGAGTGGTCGTGGTCATGCGCGACCTCCGTCGAGCAGGGCGGACAGGGCGACGACGAGCCCGGGCGGCGGGCTCCAGGCGACGACGCCGTACGGGGTGCCGTCGGGGCCGCGGGGCGTGTCCGGCCCGGCCATGCCGCGCACGAAGAGGTACGCCCCGCCGGCGAGGTCGCGGTCGGGTTCGTAGTCGCGCACGCGCCACCGCAGGTAGCGGTGGAGCGCGACGAGGTAGAGCACGAGCTGCAGCGGGTAGTGCGAGGCGAGCATCGCGTCGCGCATGGCGTCGGGGTGGTAGTCGCCCACGGCGAGCGGGACCCCGAGCGGCCCGACGCGGTTCGTCTTGTAGTCGACGACGAGGTACCGGCGGCGGCCGCCCGGATCCCCGTCCGGAGCGCCGTCGGGACCCGGGGCGGGCACGCGCAGCACGGCGTCGATCGAGCCCGTGAGGTAGCCGCGCAGCGGGACGCCGCCGGTGCTCGTGCCCGTCTCGGACTCGTCGGCCAGCGCCGCCAGGAGGTCGGGGTATCGGGCGAACGCGTCGTCGGCGGGCAGGTGCGCCCGCAGGACGTCCGCGAGGTCGCGCAGCGTCGCGGGACGCACGCCCTCCGTCTCGTCGCCCCCGGCGAGCGGGAGCTCGAACTCGAGCTCGGGCAGCCGGTCCCGCGGGTCGACGTCGGCGAGCGTGAGCCCGCCCGCGATCGGGCCGAGCGGCGTGCGCAGCGACAGGCCTAGCGCCGTCGCGAGCGCGACGGGCTCGACGCCCGGCACGCGGACCGTCGCCGCCTGCGCGCAGCGGGCGCGCACCTCGGCGTCGAGGTCGTCGGCCGCGGTGTCGACGTACTCGAGGATCTCGTGCACGAGCGTGCCGAACGCGGTGCCGCCCGGCTGCCCCTCGTACGGGGACGGCACGTCCGCGCCGGGTCGCGGGGTCGAGGCCTGGGCCGAGGGCGCGGCGGTGTCGTCGTCGGCGGTCTCCTCCGGCTCGTCCTGCACGCCCGGGTCCTCGGGCTCGCTCTCGATCCCGCCGACCGGGCCGTGGTGCGCGGCCGCGGTCAGGGCCGAGTACGACGCCCGACGCCATTCGCGGTCCGGGAGGTGGGCCGCGGTCGCGAGCGCGAGGTCCGTGCCCGACCGGGTGCCGGGCGACCAGGGCTCGCCCTTCGGCCGGGCGTCGACCTGCTCGACGACGACCGTACCGCCCGACCGCGCCGCGACCGCCTCGAACGCGGACCGGACGGCGTCGTCGCGCATCGCGTCGGGCCGTGCGTGGCGCCCGGGCTCGCCGCCGAGCATCCGGTCGGCGAGCAGGAGGCGGGTGAGCGGTCCCGATCCGGTGCTGCGCTTCGTGGGGGTCCAGTGCACGACGACCTGGTGCCGAGCCCGGGTGAGCGCCACGTACAGCAGGCGCAGGTCCTCGCCGAGCTCTTCGTCGCGCCAGCGCGCCTTGGCGTCCACGAACCCGGGGGAGCCGACCCCGCCGAGGTGCAGGACGCGCTGCCCGTGGTCGTCGTGGAACGCGAACAGCTCCTGGTCGTCGGGCTCGAACCGCTCCCACCCGAACGGGACGTAGACGACGCCGAACTCCAGACCCTTCGCGGCGTGCACGGTGACGACCTGCACGGCGGCGGCGTCGGTCTCGAGACGGCGAGTGCGCTCGTCGGTGAAGACCGTCCCGACCTCGGCGATCCGGGTCCGGAGCCAGGCCGTGAGCGCGGCCGTGCCGAGCCCCTCGGTCGTCGCGGCCTCGTGCAGCGCCTGCGTGACGTGGCGCAGGTCGGTGAGGTAGCGCTCGCCGTCGGCGCGCGCCATGACACGGGCCGTCGCCCCGCGCCGTGCGGCGACCTCCGCGACCGCGGCCACGCCCCGGTCGGCGAGCAGGTGCGCCCAGGCCCGGACCGTGTCGCCGAGCTCGTCGTGGTCCGCGTCGTCCGCCGTCGCGAGGCGCTGCGCGTCCCAGCCGACGAACGGGGTGAGGGCGAGCGCCGTCGCGCGCCGGTGGAGGCCCGGCTGCTCCAGCGCCGCGAGGAGCGTGAGCCAGTCCTGCGCCGCGGCCGACCCGAACACGCTCGACGGCCCGGAGACGACCGCGGGCACGCCCAGCGCGACGAGCGCCGAGCGCACCGCCTCGGCCTGCGCGTTCGTGCGCGTCAGCACGGCGACGTCGCGCGGCTCGAGCGGGCGCCAGCGCGCCGCGTCGCTCGCCGCCCCGCCGGCGTCGTCGCGCACGCGGTCGCCCCCGCCGGACGCGGTGCCGAGACGGCTCGCGACGTCGGCCGCGACGTCCTTCGCGAGCAGGCCGCGCGCGTCCGGGGCCGACGGCGCCGACGAGGCGCCCAGCCGGTAGGCGCGGCGCGTCACCTGCCGCAGCCGCACCGGCGCGCCGCCGGAGAACCGCGCCTCGGGGTGCGCCGCGTCGACCGGGCGCACGACGATGCGCGGGTCGCCGAGCGCCGTCTCGCCGAGCAGCGCGTGCAGGCCTGCGAGGAGCGTGCCGTCGCTGCGCCAGCTCGTGCTGAGCGTCGCGGTGTCCGTCGCGTCCTCGACGGCCTGCAGGTACGTCACGACGTCCGCGCCGCGGAACGCGTAGATCGCCTGCTTGGGGTCCCCGATGAGGACGAGCGCGCTGCTCTCGTCGGGCCGCCCGTGGAACGCGGTGCGCAGGATCGCCCACTGCTCGGGGTCCGTGTCCTGGAACTCGTCCACCATGACCACGCGGAACCTCGACCGGACGCGCTGCGTCGCCGTCGCACCGTGCTCCGGGTCGGTGAGGGCGCGGCGCAGCAGGACGAGGAGGTCGTCGTAGTCGAGCAGGTGCATCGCGCGCTTGCGCGCCTCCACCTCGCGGCGGGCGGCGACGGCGACCTCGTACCGCGCCGCGGCCACCGAGCCCTCGGCCGCGTCCGACGGCGCGACCACCGCCCCGTGGTCGCTCACCGCCGCGCGGGCGACCGCGCGCACGTCGCGCGGCGAGAGGATCGGCTCGCTCTGGTCGGCGAACCGCCGCACGTACAGGTCGTCCGTGACCTCCTCGACGAGGTCGGCCACGTCGGGCAGGAAGCTCGTCGCGAGGTCGACGTCGGCCGCCGTCCCGAGCGCGGTGAGCATCTGCTGGCAGAACCCGTGCGTCGTCGTGATCGTCGCGGCGTCGAGCTGGGACAGCGCGACGCGCAGGCGCTCACGACGGCGGGCGAGCTCGTCGGCGTCGACCGCGGCGAGGAACGTGACGAGCTCGTCGGCGCTGTGCGCCGGGTCGTGGCCGCGCAGCGCGCGCTCGGTCGCGACGAGGCGCTCGCGCACGCGGTCGCGCAGCTCCGACGTCGCGGCCCGGCCGAACGTCACGAGCATGATCTCGGGCAGCGCCGCCACGCCCTCGGCGACGTAGCGCGTGGTGAGGGTCGCGATGGTGTGCGTCTTGCCCGTGCCGGCGCTCGCCTCGAGCACGACCGTCCCGCGCGGCAGGTCGCCGAACGGGTCGAAGCGCCGCGGGCTCCCCGCGACGGGTCCGGGCACCGCGGGTCCGGACGCCGCGGCGGGCGTGGCGGGTGCGGACGTCGGGCCGCTCATCGCGCACCTCGCAGCTCGTGCTCCAGCAGGGGGTCCCACACGCGGCGCGCGAGCGCGCCGAGGCGGGTCGGGTCGTCGGGGAAGCGGCCCAGGTCGGCGGTCGTCGCGTGGCCCGCGAGGTCGGGGAGCGCCGGGTCCTGGCCCCACGCGAGCACGACGTACGGGTCCTTGCGCTCGAAGCCCTTGTTCCACGCCCACCCGGCGCGCATCAGGGCGTCGCGCGCGTCGGTGGTGCGCCGCTCCTCGGCGTAGCGGAGCGCGACCTCGGGCAGCAGCGGCAGGGGCTCGCGGGCGGCCTCGTCGCGCAGGGCCACGAGGTCTGCCAGCACGGCGGCCGCCGTGTCGCGGTCGGGCGGCGTGAGCGTCGACCACGCGACCCCCGGGCCGCGGGGGGACCGGCCGATCGCGACGGCGTCCCACGGGCGGCCCGGGTCGCTCACGCGCAGCGCGAGCGCCTGCACCCAGGCGCGCAGCCGGTGCTTCGGCCCGAGCCGCGAGTACTCCGTACGCACCACGCGCGCGCCGTGCACGCCCGGCACGCTGCCGACGAGCGTGCCGCCGTCCGGGAGGGTGGCCCGCACGTCGACCGTCTCGGCGGAGCTCAGCACGTCCTGGCTCACGGGACGACCGGCCGCGACGTCGGCCTCGCGCGCGGCCTCGACGGACGCGACCCGGAGCGGCCCCACGGCCCGGACGACCTCCTGGAGCGCCGACCGGCCGAGCTCGCGCGGCGGGACCTGGCCGCGGCGCCACTCGGCCTGCATCGCGCGGTTCGGGTCGACGCCCGCGAGCGCGGCCCGCAGCACGCGGTCGCCCACGCCCCAGCCCGCGAGCCCCGTGAGGGAGAGGGGCAGCCGGTCCTCGACGTCCTCCTCCTCCAGCACGAGACCCACGTCGAGCGTGTGCTGCGCGAACCAGCGGGGTGCGTTCTCGAGCAGGCGGACCAGGTCGTCGAGCTCGACGTCGGCGCGGCGCCCGGTCGCCGTGGGCGACCCCGGTCCTTCCACGGAGCCGACGGCGGCACCGTCCGGCAGCGAGAGCGGTGCGCCGACGAGCGCCCCGACCGGCTCACGCTTCTCGCGCGCCTGGCGGGCCCCGGCGAACGCCGCGTCGTCGTGGCTGAACGGTCCGGGGACGCCGAGCGCGCCCGGCGTGAAGTTCCGCTCGTCGACCGTCTGGAGCGGGTGCTGCACGACGACGTGCTCCCGCGCGGGGCGCCCGTCGGCCGTGGTGGCCACCCGGTCCAGCGCGTCGAGCAGCTCCGCCACGGGCACCGCGGGCGGGCGCGGCGCCCCGGTGCGCTCGTCGGCACCCGTGTGCACGACGACGAGGTGGTCGCCCGCCGCGGCGACGGCGTCGAGGAAGATCTGCCGGTCCTCGCTGCGCGCGTCGCGCTCGCCGATCTCGGGGTGCCGGGCGAGCAGGTCGTCGCCCGCGGGCGCGGCGGTGCGGGGGAACACGCCGTCGTCGAGCCCGAGGAGGCAGACCACCCGGTGCGGCACGGAGCGCATCGGCTCGAGCGAGCACACGGTGAGCGCGCCCGTGCGGAACCCGGCGCGCGTCGGGCGCCCGGCCAGGCGGTCGTCGAGCAGCGCCCGCACGTCCGCGAGCCGCAGCGCGACGCCGCCGTGCGCGGCACCCGCCGCCCGCACGTCGCCCAGCACGCGGCGTGCGGAGCCGATCTGCCACGCCTCCGTCGGCGGCGCCTCCGCCAGGAGCGTGAGCGCGCGGTCGAGGGTGTCGAGCCAGTGCGCGAGCGGGTGCACGCCGTCGAGGCCGCGCAGGATCTCCGTGAGCCGCGCGACGAGCTCCGCGAGCCGGCCCGCGAGGTCCACGTCCGTCGAGCCGACGTCGTCCAGCGGGAGCGCGGGCCCGACGAACCGGGCGTCCTCGTCGGCCATCGCGGCGCCGAGCAGGATGCGGTCGAGCGCCGCGTCCCACGTGCCCTGCCGCACGTGCTCGTCGATCCCGAAGCGGGCACGCCGCTCGCCGTCCTCGCCCCAGTGGACCCCCGCCTCGACGGCCCACTGCCGCAGGCGGTCGACGTCGTCGTCGGAGAAGCGGAACCGGCGGCGGACCGGGCCGCTCGCCGCGAGGTCGAGCACCTCGGACGCCGTGACGCGGCCGTCCGCGAGGCGCAGCAGCGTGGCGAGCAGCGCGAGCACGGGGTTGGTGGTCCCGGCGCCGCGGTCCGCGAGGCTGACCCGCAGCCGCTGGCCGGGGTGCGCGTCGTCGCCCAGCTCAGGGACGGCGCCGAAGGTCGCGGTGACGAGCGGCGCGAACGTCTCGACGTCGGGGCACAGCACGATGACGTCGCGCGCCTGGAGCGTCGGGTCGGCGGAGAACAGGCCGACGAGCGTCTCGCGCAGCACCTCGACCTGCCGGGCGCGGCCGTGGCACGCGAGCACCTGCACGGAGCGGTCCGTCGGGTCCAGCACGTGCGCGCCGTCCGGATCGTCGGCCCGCAGCGCGGACTGCAGCGCGCCGAGCAGGGTCGGCGGCGGGGGCGCCGCCTCGTGGTGGGTCTCGCGCGCCTCGCCCGTGGCGAGCCGCAGCTGCAGCTCGACCGTGTCCCGGCCGGTGGACGCGAGGAACGGGTGGCGCGCGAACGTCGGCAGGTCCGCGCGACGCCGGACGGGCGCGCCCGCGCGGTCCGAGCCCGGGTCCGCGTCGCCCTTGGAGGGGTCGCCGGCGGACGCGGCGACCGTCGCCCACAGCGCCGGCGAGGGGTGCACGAGCCACAGGTGGACGTCGCGGTGCGCGGCGAGCGCGCGCAGGACCCGGAGCTCGTCCTCGGGGAGCCGCGTGGGCCCGAACACGGACAGCCGCGGCGGCAGGTCGACGGCCGCCGGGTCCGCGTGCAGCGCCGCGACCGCCTCCGTCACGCGCCGTGCCGGGTCCGTCGCCGGGACGCGCTCCACCAGGCGGCGCCACAGCTCGGGCTGCCACGCGAGGTCGTCCGGCGCGACGGCGGTCCCCGTGACCGGGGCCGACCACGCGAGCACGACCTCGGGCCGCTGGCGGGCGTAGTCGACCAGGAGGTCCGCGAGCCGTCGCGCGAGCGTGAGCCGCCGGCCCCGCCGCACCTCGTCGCCCGGGTCGCCGACGTAGCGCGCGAGCGGCGCCGCCCAGGGCTCGGCGAGGTGCGCGTCGAGCACCTCGAGCACCGACCACGCGAGCCGCTCGGGCCGCCACGGGTCGTCGTCGGGGTCGAGGCCCGTGAGGTCGGCCACGACCTGCTCGACGAGCCGCCGCGGGCCCCGGAAATCCACGTTCGCGCAGATCCCCGCCGTCTCGCCCGCGCCCAGGTGGTGCGAGAGCCGCTGCGCGAGCCACCGCTCCACCCCGCGCGTCGGGACCGCCACGACGTCCGGCGTGAACGGGTCCGCCGGGACCTCCGCGAGCACGGCGGCGAGCGGCGCCACGAGCGCCTCGGCACGCTCGGAGCGGTGCACGTGCAGCAAGAGGACCCCTGTCGATGGTGGTGGCGTGATCATGTGCCCGGCCCGCGGCCGTGCGCTACGAGGAATCTACGAGGTGCGACCCACACCGTCGAACCGCCGTCCACAGGCGGCCCGGGGACTACGGTGTCCGCACCGCACGCGCGCGGAGGCCGCGGCGGAATCAGCACCCGAGGGAGGACCGATGCGGCAGCGGAGGACGACGGCCGTGCTGTGCACGATCGCCGACGGCGCCTCGCCGGGCACCGTCGCGGCCGCGTGTCGCGGCGCGCTCCTGGCGCTGCGCGACCGGGTGGCACGGCTCCAGGTCGACGTGTACTCCGACGAGCCGTGGCCACCGGACGCGACCGACGCGGTGCACGCCTTGGAGGAGCTGTGCCGCGCACGACGCGGACGCCTCGCCCGGCGCTTCGGGTGGGAGCCCCCGATCTCGCTCGAGCTCGACCCGCGCGACGACCGCGAGCTCGACCTCGCCCTCGCCGTCGCCCCCTTCACGATCTGCGGCTCGGGCTTCGACGAGCACTGGACGCTGCTCTGGGACGTGAACGACACCGGGACGTCGGTGAGCTTCCTCCTGCTGCCGCACGAGCTGGACGCGGTCCGGTCGCACGTCGCACGGTCGGGCGGCCGCCCGGAGGACGTCGTCGTGCTGGGCGACCGTCGCGGCTGACACGATCGCGCTTCGCGCGGCTCAGCCGCGCCGTGCCACGAAGACCCACTCGCGACCCGGGCGGTCGGGCGCGTCCCGGACGTCCACGACCTCGAACCCGCACGCCACGAGCGACGTCTCGACCTCCTCGCGCTCCCGGAAGCGCAGCGTCGAGTCGGAGTGGAGCGTGGTGCCGTCGGGCAGCACGGTCGTGTCGTGGAAGGACACGAAGGGGAGCGACACGTCGGTGAGGTCGGTCCAGGACTCGACCGGGCCGACGTCGGGCACGTCCACGCGCATGGTCGTCGCCTCGCGGACCCACCCCTCCCAGGCCCGACGGGCGGGCACGCGCGTCTCGAGCACCAGCCACCCGCCCGGCGCGAGCGCGTCGTGGACGCCCCGCAGCGTCGCGGTCCACGCGTCGTCGGTGAGGAACACCTGCGCGACGTTCGCCGTCATCGTCGCGAGGTCGACCTGGAGCGGGGGGAGGGTCGTCGCGTCGCCGTGCAGCCAGCGCACGCGCTCGGCGCCCGGCTTCGTGCGGGCGACGTCGAGCGACGCACCCGCCGGGTCGAGGCCGACCACCTCGACGCCGCGCTGCGCGAGCAGGCACGCGAACGTCCCGGTGCCGCACCCGACGTCGAGCACTCGGCGCGCGCCCAGCTCGTCGACGATCGCGACGTAGGCGTCGAGGTCGGACCGGTCCGGGTCGAGCGGGTCGTAGAGGGCGGCGAGGCGGGGGTCGTCGAAGAGGGCGTCGGGCACCCGACGACGCTACGAAAGCTCACGCGACCGGTCCACCCGATCCTGGGAAGCCCCCGGTGCCGACCAGGCCCCTCCTGCCCGCCGAGCAGGTGGTCGTGGCCCGTCCCGGCGCCGGGACGAACCGATACCGCCTGCTCGGCGGGAGGCGGGGTCAGGAGTTCAGCGCCTGGGCGACGTCCTCGATGATGTCGTGCGGGTCCTCCAGGCCCACCGACAGGCGCACGGTCGTCTCTGCGATGCCGACCGCGGCGCGGCCCTCGGGGCCGAGCTTGCGGTGCGTCGTGGTGGCCGGGTGCGTGACGAGGGACTTCGCGTCGCCGAGGTTGTTCGAGATGTCGACGACCTGGAGCGCGTCGAGGAACGTGAACGCGCGCTTCTTCGCCGTCTCGGGGTCGGTGCCCTCGGGCACGGCGAGGTCGAACGTCACGACGGTCCCGCCGCCGCTCTGCTGCGACCGCGCGAGCTCGCGCTGCGGGTGCGACGCGAGGAACGGGTAGCGCACGCGGCCGATCCCGGGGAGCTGCTCCAGCGCCTCCGCGACCTGCGCCGCCGCGGCGTTCTGCGCGGCGACGCGCACGGGCAGCGTCTCGAGGCCCTTGAGCAGCACCCACGCGTTGAACGCCGAGAGCGACGGCCCGGTGTTGCGGATGAAGGTCTGCACCGGGCCGGTGACGTACTCCTCGGTCCCGAGGATCGCGCCGCCGAGCACGCGGCCCTGCCCGTCGATGTGCTTGGTCGCCGAGTAGACGACGACGTCGGCCCCGAGCTCGAGCGGCCGCTGCAGCAACGGCGTCGCGAACACGTTGTCGAGCACGACGACCGCGCCGGCGGCGTGCGCGAGCTCGCTCACGCGCCGCGCGTCGACGATGTCCTGCATGGGGTTGGACGGCGTCTCGAAGAACACGACGTCCGCGGGGGTGGACAGCGCCTCCTCCCACTGCGACAGCACGTGGCCGTCGACGTAGTCCGTCCGCACGCCCCACTTCGCGAAGATCTCGTCGAAGATGACGAGGCTCGACCCGAACAGCGCGCGCGCCGCGACGATGCGCGACCCGGACCGCACCAGCGCGGCGAGCGCCGTGAACACGGCCGACATGCCGGACGCCGTCGCGTAGCACGCCTCCGCACCCTCCAGGAGGCGCAGGCGCTCCTCGAACGTGTGCACGGTCGGGTTGCCGTAGCGTGAGTAGACGAACCGGTCGAGCTCTCCCTTGAACGCCGCCTCGGCGTCCGCCGCACGGTCGTACGTGTAGCCCTGCGTGAGGAACAGCGCCTCGGACGTCTCCTGGAACTCGGTGCGCGCGTGGCCGCCGCGCACGGCGAGCGTCGCGGGACGGGCGCTCGCGGGCAGGGGCTTGCGGCCGGAGCCGCCGGGCACGACCGCGCTCATCGGGCGGCCTCGTCGAACGTCGTGGTGGGCAGCCCGCGGACCTTCCAGCCCTCGACGTCCCGCAGGCCCGAGAACCCCTGGGCGCCCTCGAAGCCCTCGAGCACGTTGTACGACGGCCCGAGCCCGGCGGCCGTGGCCGCGCGCGCCGCGCCGATCGACCGCTGGCCCGAGCGGCACAGGAACACGACGGGGCGCTCGTCGCCGGGGGTCAGGCCCGCTTCGACGAGCCGGTCGAGGAACCGCGGGTTGGGCCCCGCCGGGGTCACCCACTCGTCGAACAGGACGTCGCGGCCGAGCTGAGTGGCGTCGGGCACGCCGATGGTGCGCCACTCGCCCTCGGTGCGGACGTCCACGAGCACGGCGCGCTCGTCGTGCGCGAGCAGGTCCCATGCCTGCTGCGGGGTGAGGTCGCCGGCGTAGCCGACGGCGGGACGTGCCTCGGGGGGTGCCGGCCAGGGTGCCGACGCCTGCTGGGACTGGTCGCTCATGAGAGTCCTCCTCCATCGATCGTGGCAGTAGCACCCTGCGCCCGGCCGCCGAGGCGGTCCGGGGGGTTGCTGCGGCGTCGACGTGCCACGTCACTCGGCCGCTCCGGATGGTTGGCTCGGATCGTACGCCACGCGTCCGACGTGCGGAACGCCCGTCTCGGGGAGCGGCCCGGGGTGGAGGTGCCCGACGCCGCGTGGCTCCGACGCGCGGGCTTATGACGCGGAGCGCCGCGTCCCGCCATCCGAGACGCCGTGACCACCGGTTGACACGTCACCGTCCGCGCGGACATCCTGGTCCGCAGGTCATGAGTGCCAGCGCGAAACCCCGGTTTGCTGGCCGGCAACCCTCCTCTCGCGGCGGGGTGCCCCGGGTGACGACCAGGCCGCACGCCGACCGGCGGGCGGCAAGCGCGGGGAGGTTCTCCCCGGACGACCCTGGAGGACTGTGCCATGACTGCTCTCGCGGACGTCTCGTGTCCCACCGACGCCCCGGCCCCTGACCTCGCGGCGCTCGTCGACGCGCCCGCGCTCCTGCCCGTCGTCGGCGGGGACACGCTCGTCCCGCTCGTCGACGGCCGCAGCGTGCCGTACGCGAACCTCGACGTCGCGGCGTCGGCCCCGGCGCTGCGCTCGGTCGCGGACCGCGTGACCGAGGTGCTGCCGCTCTACGCGAGCGTGCACCGCGGCGCGGGCTACCTCTCGCAGGTGTCCACGGCGCTCTACGAGGCGTCGCGCCGCACGATCGGCGCGTTCGTCGGTGCGCGCGAGGACGACGTCACGGTCGTCACGCGCAACACGACCGACTCGCTCAACCTCCTCGCGGGCTGCGTCCCGGCGAACGCGGACGGCACGCCCGGGCGCGTGCTCGTCCTCGACGTCGAGCACCACGCGAACCTGCTGCCGTGGCAGCGCGCCGGCGGCGCGACGGTCCTCGCGGGCGGCGCGTCCGTCGCGGAGACGCTCTCGGGCCTGCGCACCGAGCTCGCGCGCTTCCCGTACGCGCTCGTCGCCGTGACCGGCGCCTCCAACGTCACGGGCGAGTCCCTGCCCGTCGCCGAGGTCGTCCGCGCCGCGCACGACGCCGGGGCGCGCGTCGTGCTCGACGGCGCGCAGCTCGTCCCGCACCGCGGGTTCTCGCTCGCCGCGTCGGGTGTCGACTACGTCGCGTTCTCGGGGCACAAGACCTATGCGCCGTTCGGCGCGGGGGCGCTCGTCGGGCGGCGCGACTGGCTCGACGCGGGCACCCCCTACCTTGCGGGCGGCGGCGCCGTGCGCCAGGTCGCGGTGACCGGGACGCAGTGGCAGACGGCGCCCGCACGCCACGAGGCCGGCTCGCCGAACGTGGTGGGCGCCGCGGCGCTCGCGGCGGCGTGCGACGCGCTCGCCGCGCTCGACCCGGCCGACCTGCACGCGCACGAGACGACGCTCCGCGCGGCCCTCGTCGCGGGCCTGGAGGCCGTCCCGGGCGTCCGGGTCGTGCGCGTGTGGGACGACGCCGTCGACCCGGTCGGCGTCGTGACGTTCGCCGTCGAGGGCCACGACCCGGGCCTCGTCGCCGCCTACCTCTCGGCCGAGCACGGCATCGGTGTGCGCGACGGCCGGTTCTGCGCGCACCCGCTGCTCGCGCGCCTCGGCCACGACGCGGGCGCGATCCGCGCCTCGGTGGGCGTCGGGACGACGGGCGCCGACGTCGTGCGTCTCGTCGAGGCCGTGCGCGCGTACGTCGAGCAGGGACCGACCACCCGGTACGAGGTCGTCGACGGCTGCTGGGCCGTCGTGGACGACCCCCGCCCGGTCCCCGCGGGGTCCGGCCTGGAAGGGCTGTTCGCGACCGCAGCGGCGGGCTTCCTCGCCGACGCGGCGGGCTGCGGACCGGCCGTCTGACCGGCGTCGGCGGCCGACGGCGGAGCCCGTTCACCGAAGCGTCGCCGAGCGTTGTCCACCGCGTCGCCGGACCCTCTTGGCGCGGTGTTCCGCGTGTGCTCTGATATGCGCTGTGCTGCACGACGTCGTCCTCTCGGGGCACGGTTTCCGGCTGGAACCGCTGGCCCTGGAGCACGCTGAGACGCTGGCCGGCCTCGTCGACGAGGCGATGTGGTCAGGGATGAGCATCCCCCTGCCCTACGGGGTCGCGGGGATGGCCGATCTCGTGGCCGCGACCCGCGCGGCCCCGGACCTCACCGGCTTCGTCGTGCGCGCCGTCGACCCCGACGGTGCGCCCGGCGCCGTGCTCGGCAGCACCGCGTTCCGCGACCTGTCGCTCGTCGACCGCCGCGTCGAGGTGGGCCGCACGTTCTACGCGCGCTCCACGTGGGGGAGCCTCGTCAACCCCGTGACGAAGTGGCTCCTGCTGCGTCACGCGTTCGAGACGTGGGACGTGCACCGGGTCGGCTTCCGCGTCGACACGCGCAACGAGCGCTCGCTCGGGGCCATGCGCCGTCTCGGCGCCCACGAGGAGGGCGTCATGCGCGGCCACCGCACCGCGCCCGACGGGACGCGCGCCGACTCCGTGCTGTTCTCGATCCTCGCGCCCGAGTGGCCCGGGGTCGAGGTGGGCCTCCTCGCGCGGATCACCGCCCCGCGCGTCGTCCCGGTGCTCGCCCCGGCGCCGTCGGCCGACGTCCGACCGCTCGCCGCGTCCTGACCGCCGCGGCTCCCGGTCGTCGCGTCCTGGTCGTCGCATCCTGGTCGTGGCGTCCCGGTCGTCGCGCCCCGGGCGAACGGTCCCGAGACGCCACGAGGGCCCCACCGGAGCGGAGCCCTCGTGAGCAGAACGGTGGAGCACGTCAGCGGTCGAACGCGTCCTTGACGTCGTCGCCCGCCTGCTTGACGTTGGCCTTGGCCTGGTCAGCCTGGCCCTCGGCCTCGAGCCGCTCGTTGTCCGTGAGCTTGCCCGCGCCTTCCTTGAGCTTGCCACCCGCCTCTTCGGCGGCGTGCTTGGCCTTGTCTCCGAGTCCCATGGGTGCTCCTCTCGTCGGTACCTCTCGACCGTAACCACGGTCGGCCGGCTTCGCACGCGGTCGAGCCACCGGGGTGTGGTGGGATGTGCGGGTGCAGCACGACACGGTCCTCGAAGGCTTCGGCGTCCGCCTCGAACCGCTCGCCGCGACCCACGCGCCGGCGCTCGGCGCCCTCGTCGACGACGGCATCTGGGCGGGCATGTCCAGCGCCGTCCCGCGCGGCACGGAGGCGATGGAGGGCTACGTGCGCGACGCGGTCGCCGCGCCGGGCCGGCTCGCGTTCGCGGTCGTGGGCGCTCCCGGTGCGGACGGCGCGACCGCCGACGCCGTGGTCCGTGGCTCGACGTCGCTCTACGAGTGGGTCCCGTCCCAGGGCCGGGTCGAGCTCGGGTCCACGTTCTACGCGCGCGAGTGGTGGGGCGGGACGACGAACCCGGCGTGCAAGTACCTCCTGCTGCGGCACGCGTTCGAGGACCTCGGGGTCGCGCGCGTCGCGCTCCGCGCCGACGCCCGCAACAGCCGGTCCATCGGGGCGATCCGGCGCCTGGGCGCGGTGCCGGAGGGCGTCCTGCGCAGCCACCGCGTGGCGCCCGACGGCTCCCGCCAGGACACCGCCTACTTCTCGGTCCTCCGCGACGAGTGGCCGACCGTCCGCGACGGCGTGCTCGCCCGCCTGCCCTGACGGACCGGCATGCCGAGCACGGGCCTGCGGCGCGTCGAGCACGGGTAGGTGTCGTCATGCGCTCGAGAACGACAAGAACCCCGTGCTCGGCGGCGAGGGTCAGCGACGCGGGGTGACGCGGCCCGCGAGGTGGAGGCGGCCCTTGCCGCCCCACGCCTGGTAGGTGACGCCCGTGCCCGGGGCGCCCGCGCCGTCGGGCACGGCCGCCGCGACCTGCCCGACGGCGTCCCGCACCTCGGCGGGCACGTCGCCCGCCGGGCGCAGCGCGACGTCGACCGTGCCGGGCAGCAGCACCGGCTTGGCGAACGTGACGGTCCAGTCGTAGGCGTCGCCGCGACCGGGGCCGGCCTCGGCGAGCGCCCGCGCCGCGGTGTACATGCCGTGCGCGATGGCCCGCGGGAACCCGAACGCCTTGGCGCCCAGCGCCGAGGTGTGGATCGGGTTGCGGTCGCCGGACACCGCCGCGTACGCGCGGCCGGTCCCCGCCCCGAGCGCCCACCGCGCGGTGGGCAGGGGCGGGACGAACGCGGCCGGTCCCTCGGTGTCGGCCGGGGCGGGGCCGCCCGGGAGGGACGCGCCCTTCGCGAGGTACGTCGAGACGCCCCGGTAGGCGAGCGTCGTCGCGGCCAGCCCGCTGCCCGCGGCGCGCTCGTCGTCCGTGCGCAGCACCGAGACCTCCGTGACGAGGTCCACCTGGACACCGCGGCGGTGCGGGCGCAGGTCCTGCGCCCACGCGCGGACCTCGAGCGCGTCCCCGAGCCGCACCGGGCGCAGCACGGACACCGAGTTCGCGAGGTGCACCATGCCGAGCAGCGGGAGCGGGAAGTCGGCCCGCACCATGACGGCCGTCGCGAGCGGGAACCCCAGCACGTGCAGGTACCCGGCGGGCAGCACGTCCGACGGCGCCTCGCCCACGAGCCGCGCGTACCGCGCGAGGTGCGCGGCGCTGCCCACGTGGCCCGGTGCCGCGTCGTCGCCCGTCGGGACGGCCGCGACCCGGTACATGACGTCCGGGAGGGTGAGCTCCGTCGGGCCGCCCCGGACGGGGAGCCGGTGCGCCGCCGCGATCCGGCCCGACGCCGCGAGCCCGCGAACGTACAGGCCGCCCAGACCCGGGACGGCAGGCAGCGTCTCGACGCGCGCCGGGGCGCCCGCGGGCGCCGTCACCGGCCCACCACGTTCTGCCCGCACACGCGCAGCACCTGCCCGTTGACGCCACCGGCCGCGGGCGACGCGAGGAACGCGATCGCCTCGGCGACGTCCACGGGCTGGCCGCCCTGCTGGAGCGACGCGACGCGGCGCGCGACCTCACGCTGCACGAACGGGATCGACGCCGTCATGTCCGTCTCGATGAAGCCCGGCGCGACGGCGTTCGCCGTCCCGCCCGGGCCCCCGGGCGCCGCGAGCAGGCGGGCGAACGCGCGCGTGTGCCCGATGACGCCCGCCTTGGAGAACGCGTAGTTCGCCTGGCCGCGGTTGCCCGCGATCCCGCTCGTCGAGGCGAGCGACACGACGCGCGGCGCGGAGGAGAACCCGTTCGCGCCGAGCAGGTACTCCGTGATCCGCAGCTGCGCGGCGAGGTTCACCGCGACCACCGCGTCCCACTTGTCGGGCGACATGTTGGCGAGCAGCTTGTCGCGGAGGATGCCAGCGTTGTGCACGAGGACGTCGAGCCCGCCGTGCCGTGCGCGGGCGTGCTCGAGGATCCGGGCGCCCGCGTCGTCGGCGGTCACGTCGAGCTGCAGCGCCGTGCCCTTGATCTCGTTCGCGACGCGGGCGAGCGCCTCGCCCGCCGCGGGCACGTCGACCACGACGACCTTCGCGCCGTCGCGCGCGAGCGTCCGGGCGACCTGCGCCCCGATGCCGCGGGCCGCGCCCGTGACGACCGCGACCTTGCCGGCGAGCGGCTGGTCGAGGTCGGCGGATGTGCTGGCGGCGCCGTCGGTCGCGCTCGGACCCACCCGGAGGAGCTGGCCGTCGACGAACGCGGACTTCGCCGAGAGGAAGAAGCGGAGGGTCGCGAGGACGCTCGGGCTGTCGACAGGGGCGTCGTCGGTCACCTGGATGCCGTTGGCGGTCGCGCCGTAGCGCAGCTCCTTGGCGACGGACCGCAGGAACCCGTCGACGCCCTCGCGGGCGGCGGCGAGCTCGGGCGAGTCGGTGTCGGCGGGGGCGCGGGAGATCGTCACGACGCGACCGTTGGGCGCGAGGCGGCGGAGCGTCGCCGAGAGCGCCATGACGGGCGCGGACGCGTCCTGCGGCCGCTCGATCCCGCTGAGCACGACGACGACCGCGCCCCAGCGGGTCGTGTCGTCCGGGGTCTGGCGGACGTCGAGGTCCCAGCCGAGCAGGGCCTCGGCGACGAGGTCGGCGTCGTCGCGCACGCCCGGCGTGCCGCCGAGCACGAGCACGGGCCCGACGGTGAGCGGGTCGCCCGCGCGGAAGCGGCGCAGGACCGCGGGGCGGGGGAGGCCGAGCTTCTTGGCGAGCGTCTTCGTGAAGCCGGAGTTGACGGCCTGGACGTAGGAGTCGGTCACGGGGGTTCCTCTCGGTCGTCGGGGCGTCAGGCGGCGTCGGTCGCGGGGACGGACTCGAGGATCGCGGCGACGCCGAGGCCGCCCGCGGCGCACACGGAGATCAGCGCACGCGCGGGCGCCCCGGTCTCGGCGGTGCGCTGCGCGAGGAGCTTGGCCGCCGTCGCGACGATGCGCCCGCCGGTCGCGGCGAACGGGTGGCCCGCGGCGAGCGAGGAGCCGTTGACGTTGAGCCGCGAGCGGTCGATCGAGCCGAGCGCGCCGTCGAGCCCGAGCTCGGTGCGGCAGTACTCGTCGTCCTCCCAGGCCTTGAGCGTCGTGAGCACGGTCGACGCGAACGCCTCGTGGATCTCGTAGAGGTCGAAGTCGCCGAGCGTGAGCCCGTTGCGGGCGAGCAGGCGGGGGACCGCGTGCGCGGGGGCCATGAGCAGGCCCTCGTGGCCGTGCACGAAGTCGACGGCGGCGGTCTCCGCGTCGACGACGCGCGCGAGGAGCGGCAGGTCGCGCTCGCGCGCCCACTCGGCCGAGGCGAGGAGGACGGTCGACGCGCCGTCGGTGAGCGGGGTCGAGTTGCCCGCCGTCATGGTCGGGGGGACGCCTTCCAGACGCTTGCCGTACACCGGCTTGAGCGCGGCGAGCTTCTCGAGCGACGAGTCGGCGCGCAGGTTGTCGTCGCGCACGAGCCCGCGGAACGGGGTGACGAGGTCGTCGAAGAACCCGGCGTCCCACGCGGCCGCGAGGTGCTCGTGGCTCGCGAGCGCGAGCTCGTCCTGCGCCTCGCGCGAGATGTCCCAGCGGGCCGTCGTGATCGCCTGGTGCTCGCCCATCGACAGGCCGGTGCGCGGCTCGTCGGTCGCGGGCGTGAGCGGCGCGAGGTCGGCGGGGCGGACCTTCGCGAACGCCTTGACGCGCTGGCCGAAGGTCTTGGCGTGGCTCGCCTCGAGCAGCGCCCGACGCAGGCCCTCGCTCACGGCGATGGGGGCGTCGGACACGGTGTCGGAGCCGCCCGCGACGCCCGACTCGACCTGGCCGAGACGGATCTTGTTCGCGACGGCGATGGTCGCCTCCAGGCCGGTCGCGCACGCCTGCTGGAGGTCGTAGGCCGGGGTCTGCGGGGAGAGCGACGACCCGAGCACCGACTCGCGCACGAGGTTGAAGTCGCGGGAGTGCTTGAGCACGGCGCCGCCGACGACCTCCCCGAGCCGCTCGCCCTGGAGGCCGAAGCGCGCGACGAGCCCCTCGAGCGCGGCGGTGAACATCTCCTGGTTGCTCGCGGACGCGTACTTCTTGCCGGCGCGGGCGAACGGGATGCGGTTCCCGCCCACGACCCACGCGTCGCGGGGAGCGCCCGCAGGGGCGTCTTCCCGGGGGGACTGCTCGGGGGTCGGGCGGGGGCTGGTGCTGGTGGCCACTGTGCCTCACTTCCTGTCCGTGCTCGCTGCGCTGCGTTCGGTGCCGGCCCGGGAGAGCGCCTCGGCACGGCGTGCGCGAGGCGGGGGAGAGGGCCGGTTGGTGTCCAATACCAAGAGTACCTGATACTCTCGGTTTCGTGAGTCGGGTCACAGGGCTGTGCCCTGCCCCGGCACGGCACCCGTGACGGGGTGCCGACGACATCGAGGTCGGGCGCAACGGAGGACGACGTGAACGCAGGTGCCGACGCGCGACCGGTCACCCGAGGGCGGGTGCAGCCGGCCGCCGTGGTCGACGGTCGGTCGACCCGCTGGGACGAGCACCGGGCGGCGCGCCGCGCGGAGCTCATCCGGGCGGCGAGCAAGGCGGTGCACCGGGGAGGCCCCGGGGTCTCCATGGACGAGATCGCGGCGGCGTCGGGCACGTCGAAGTCGATCATCTACCGCTACTTCGACGACAAGACCGGGCTCCAGGTCGCCCTGGGCTCCGCCGTCGTGGGACAGATGCACGACGCCCTGACCCAGGCGGCCGAGGCCGCCGAGACGCCCAAGCGCGCGCTGCGCGCGATGGTCGGCGTGTACCTCGAGATGATCGAGAGCTCGCCCAACGTGTACTACTTCGTCACCCGGACGAGCGCCGTCGCGGGGACGGAGGAGCCCGCCGCCCAGCTCGCGGCGAGCGGCCTCACCCAGGGCGCGGGCGGCGCCGACCGCGCCCCGCTCGCCGCCTTCCTCGACTCGGTGATCGAGCTCGTCGCCGAGCCCTTCGCCCGGGTCACCGACGTCTCCCCGGCCGACGCCGCGGCGTGGGCCGCGGGCGCCGTCGGGTTCGTCCGGGGCGCCGGCGAGTGGTGGCTCGCCCACCGCGACCGCGCCGACGTCCCCGACCGCGAGCAGCTCACCGAGCGCGTCGCCGCGTGGCTGTGGGCCGGCCCCGTCGGCGTCCTCTCCCACAACCCGGGCGCGACCCGCCCGGACGCCGTCCGCCCTCCGCACCCGGCGACCGCCTCAGACCCCAAGGAGAAGCCATGACCGCCACGTCCGACCGTCCCGCGCTCGCACCGCGCACGACGAGCGCCGGCGACGCGGGCCCGACGTCGCAGGGCGACGCCCGCGTCGACGTCGCCGCCCTCGAGAAGCTCCTGCTCGGCCGCTGGGCCGACCTGCGCGCGGCGGCGCGCGCGACCGCGGGCGAGGAGGCGTTCCAGCGCATCGAGGGCCTGAGCCTGCGGGAGCACCGCGAGCGCGTGCTGGAGCAGATGCACCTGCTCGTGGGCAAGGGCCAGGTGTGGCGCGGGTACCCGGAGCGCCTCGGCGGCGCGGACGACGCGGGCGGCAACCTCGCCGGGTTCGAGGAGCTCGTCGCGGCCGACCCGTCGCTGCAGATCAAGGCGGGCGTGCAGTGGGGGCTGTTCGGCTCGGCGATCCTGCACCTGGGCACGCCCGAGCAGCAGGACCGCCTCCTGCCGGGCGCCATGGACCTCTCGGTGCCGGGCGCGTTCGCGATGACGGAGATCGGCCACGGGTCCGACGTCGCGAGCATCGCCACCACGGCGACGTACGACCCGGAGACCGAGGAGTTCGTCATCCACACCCCGTTCCGCGGGGCGTGGAAGGACTACCTCGGGAACGCGGGCGTGCACGGCGTGGCCGCGGTCGTGTTCGCGCAGCTGATCACGAAGAACGTCAACCACGGCGTGCACGCGTTCTACGTGCCGATCCGCGACACCGCGGGCGAGCGCGACGAGCTCGGCCGGCTGCCCTTCCTGCCCGGGGTGGGCGGCGAGGACGACGGC
Organism: Cellulosimicrobium sp. MI9406; assembly: GCF_040595865.1. Lineage (NCBI taxonomy): Bacteria > Bacillati > Actinomycetota > Actinomycetes > Micrococcales > Promicromonosporaceae > Cellulosimicrobium > Cellulosimicrobium sp. MI9406. Next base: position 447,018 of record NZ_JALIZI010000003.1, on the reverse strand, counting down.
CAGAAGGGGGGGCTCAACGGCATCGACAACGGGCGCCTGCACTTCGACCACGTGCGGGTCCCGCGCACCGACCTGCTCGCCCGCTACGGCTCGGTGGACGCCGACGGCACGTACTCCAGCCCCATCGACAGCCCCGGACGCCGCTTCTTCACGATGCTCGGCTCGCTCGTCCAGGGTCGCGTGTCGCTCGACGGCGCCGCGGTGACCGCGGCGAAGCTCGGCCTCGCGATCGCGGTGCGGTACGCGAACGAGCGCCGCCAGTTCACGGGCGCGACGCCGACGGAGGAGGTCGTGCTCCTCGACTACGGCACGCACAAGCGTCGCCTCATCGTCCCCATCGCGGAGACGTACGCGGCGCACTTCGCGCACGACCGCCTGCTCGACCTGTTCCACTCGGTGTTCTCCGGCGAGGAGGACACCCCGGAGCAGCGCGAGGACCTCGAGACGACGGCGGCCGCGCTCAAGGCGACGAGCACGCGGTTCGCGCTCGACGTGCTCCAGGAGACGCGCGAGGCGTGCGGCGGGGCCGGGTTCCTCACGACCAACCGCATCACGAGCCTGCGCGCCGACCTCGACGTGTACGCGACGTTCGAGGGCGACAACACCGTGCTGCTCCAGCTCGTCGCGAAGCGCCTGCTCGCCGACTACGGCAAGCAGTTCAAGGGCATCACCCCGGGCCAGATGGCGCGCGTCGTCGTCGAGCGCGCGGGCGACATGGCGCTGCACCGCACGCCGCTCAAGCGGGCCGCCCAGGCGCTCGCGGACGTCGGCGACCCGCGCCGCGCGGCCGGCCACCTGCGCGACCCCGAGACGCAGCGCGCGCTGCTCACCGACCGGGTCGAGACGATGGTCGCGGACGTCGCGCAGGCGCTGCGCCCGGCGCAGAAGGCCGACCCGGAGACGGCGACGAACCTGTTCAACGCCCACCAGGTCGAGCTCGTCGAGGCGGCCCGCGCCCACGCGGAGCTGCTGCGCTGGGAGGCGTTCACGCAGGCGCTCGGCACGATCGAGGACGCGGGCACGCGCGAGGTCCTCACCACGGTGCGCGACCTGTTCGGCCTGAGCCTCGTCGAGCGGCACCTCGCCTGGTACCTGCTCAACGGGCGCCTCTCGACGCAGCGCGCGCGCACGGTGACGAGCTACCTGGACCGCCTCGTCGACCGGCTGCGTCCGCACGCGCAGGACCTCGTGGACGCCTGGGGCTACGGCCCCGAGCACCTGCGCGCGACGATCGCGACGGGCATCGAGAAGGAGCGCCAGGACGAGGCGCGCGACTACTACCGGCGCCTGCGCGCGAGCGGCGACGAGCCGCGGAGCGAGAAGTCGCTGCGCAAGGCCGCGAAGGGCGGCCCGCAGGCCCGCTGACCACCCCGGCGCCGTCCTCGGCGCCACCCCGGAACGTCCTCGGCGTCGCAGGCGGAGCGGTACCGCTGCCGAGGGTCAGGCCCGGGCGGCACGACGTCCACCAGCCGTCGTGCCGCCCGGGCCGTTGCCGTCTCGGTCTCCGTCTCCGTCTCGGTCGCCGAGAACGAGGTTCCTGTCGTTCCGAGGCGGATGCCGACAGGAACCTCGTGCTCGACGGGGAGGGACGTCGTGCTCGGCGGCCGAGCCGGTGCACGGGCCGCAGTCGGGTCGACGGCGGTGGTCAGGCGGGGTTGCAGCGCGCGGACATCGTGGCGAGCAGCCCGACGTCGGGCCGCCAGGGCTCGAGGTTCCACGTCGCCTTGTCCGGGGCGCCGACGGCGTGGCACACGAGCTGGTCGTGCATCGTCGGGGTGTCGGCCTCCGGCTCGGCGGCGACGACCTGCGCCCACACGAGCTCCCGGCCCGCCTGCCCCGCGGCGCGGGCCCACGCCGTCGGGTCGACGGCGAGCGACCGGCCGCCCTCGCGCTCGCCCCAGTCGGTGGTCCGCACCGCGCGCGTACCGAGGGGGACGACGACGTCCCACGCCGCCGCGTCGTCCGGCGTCGCGGCCCCGTCCGCGTCCCCGGCGGGAGCGCCCGCCGCGTCGTCCGCGTCCGACGTCGTCCCCGCACTCCCCGCTGTCGCCGTCCCCGCCGTCCCCGCCGTCCCCACGAGCGTCACCTCCGCGCGGTGGGCGTCGACGAGCGCGACCCGGACGCGCGGGGTCCCGGGTGCGGGGGTGCCCGCCGTGGGGCCGGCGTCCGTGCCGTCGACCGTCCCGCTCGCCGTCCCGCTCTCCGCCTCGCTTGCGCTGTTTGCGCCGTCCGCGCCGTGCCGGCCCACGGCGCGCAGGGGGCCGAGCCCGCCGACGGGCGTGCCGCCGTCGTCCAGGACGGTGAGCGTGCCGTCCGCGTGGCGCACGAGCGAGCCGCCCTCCACCGAGACCACGGCGGGGGCGCCCGCGAGGGCGAGCGTGACGTCGGACGCACCCTCGGCGTCGGCCGTGACGCGGGGAGGCGTCGCCCCGCCCGACGTCGGCGGGAGTACGGCGAGCTCGACCGTCGCCGTCCCCACGGGAACGCGCACGGACGCGGGCTCGGTGTCGCCGTGCCGGTCGCCGTCCGGGTCGTCCGCGGCTCCGTCGTCCTCGGTGGTGGCGCCCGGGCCGGGCGACGGGACCTGCACCGGTGCGGACGTCACCACGTCCGGGTCCGGCGCCGGGGTGCCGGGCGTGCACGCGGCGAGCGCGACCGGGAGGAGGACGGCGACGGCGAGCGCGCCCAGCACCGTCGTCCCGGGCCGCCCGCGGGCCACCCGGCGCGGGCGGGTCACGACGGCACGGGGAGCAGGCCGGCCCAGCGGCGGGCCACGTCGACGAGGCCGACGCGGTCCAGCGCGTCGACCTCGTCGGGCGTGAACCAGCCGACGTCGTCGGTCGACTCGTCCTCCTCGACGCGCAGCTCGCCGCCCACCACGTGGGCCCGGTAGACGATGCGGATCGCGTGCAGCGACCGGTCGCGGTCCTCGGGCCGGATCCGGTCGGCGGCGTCGATCACGAGGCTGTCGACGCCGAGCAGGCCGTCGAGCTCGACGTCGTAGCCGGTCTCCTCGCGCACCTCGCGGACGGCCGCGGCGGCGGGGTCCTCGCCCGGGTCGATGCCGCCACCGGGCAGCGTCCAGCCGCCGCGGTCCCCCTCGCTCCAGTGGGGGAGGAGCATCCGGCCGTCCTCGCGGACGACCACGGCGTAGGCGGCGACGCGGATCTGCATGGACCCATCATGCGCGACGGCGGTCACCGCCCCGAGCTGTCGTCGTCGACGTCGTCCTCCAGGCGCGACACGTCGGAGAACGCGATCCGGCGGTGGCGCACCGAGCGGTTGTAGAGCCACGTGACGAACGAGAGCACGACCCCGAGGGCCACGAGCGCGCCCGCGATGACGTACTGCTCCTGCTGCTCGGCGCTGCGGGCCCACGGCCCGGCGAGGTACGCGCACGTGAGGGCGCCGAGCACCGCGAGCCAGGTGCGGGTGCGGAAGTGCTCGTGGTCGACGCGGTCGCGGCGCAGCACGAGGAGCGCGATGTTGACGATCGTGAAGACGACGAGCAGGAGCAGCGACGTCGTCCCGCCCAGGAGGGCGATCGCGTTGGTGCCCGCCGCGGTCCCGGACTGCCGCACGACGTACACGATGAGCGCGAACGCGATGGCCGTCGTCACGAGGATCGCGACCCACGGCGTGCGGCGGAACGGGTGCACCTGGCCGAACGCGCGCGGCAGCACGCCCTGGTTCGCCATGCCGTAGAGCAGGCGGGACGCCATGAGCATGTTGATGAGCGCGGAGTTCGCGACGGCGAACATCCCGATGAACGGGAAGATCGTGTCGAACGGCAGGTTCGGCGCGCCCGCCGCGACGACCTGCGTGAGCGCCGAGCCCTTGGCATCGTCCGTGAGGTCGCCCACGGGGACGAGCGCGACGGCCGTGATCGCGACGAGCACGTAGATCGCGCCCGTGATCGAGAGCCCGGTGAGCATCATGCGCGGGAAGTCCCGCACGGGGTTCTTGCACTCCTCGGCCATGTTCACGGAGTCCTCGAACCCGACCATCGCGAAGAACGCGAGCGTCGTCGCGGCGGTGACGGCGAGGAACACGCTCTTGTCGTCGGCGCTCTCGAACACGACGACGCGCGAGAAGTCGGCGCGGCCCTGCGTCGTCGCCCACAGCCCCACGAAGATGACGAGCAGGAGGCCGGACAGCTCGACGAGCGACAGCACGACGTTCGCCTTGACGCTCTCCCCGACCCCGCGCAGGTTGACGAGCGCGACGAGGGCCATGAAGGCGAGGGCGATGAGCAGGCGCCCGTCGCCGCCCGTCGGCAGCTCGAGCCCGAACCCGTCGGAGACGAACCCCGCGAACGCGTTGGACGCCGTGGAGGCCGACGTGATCCCGGAGCTCATGACCATGAACGCGACGACGAACGTCAGCAGGTGGATGCCGAACGCCTTGTGCGTGTAGAGCGCGGCGCCGGCGGCGCTCGGGTACTTCGTGACGAGCTCGAGGTAGGAGAACGCGGTGATCGTCGCGACGACGAACGCGAGCAGGAACGGCAGCCACGCCGCCCCGCCGACCTCGCCCGCGACCTGGCCGGTGAGCGCGTACACGCCCGTGCCCAGGATGTCCCCGACGATGAACAGCAGGAGCAGCTTGGGCCCCATGACGCGCTTGAGCTCCGGTTGCTGCCGTTCCTGCGTGCGGCCCGCGGTCTCGCTCATGAGAGGCTCCCTCGCGTCTCGGACGTCCCGGACTCCCATGGAACCCCCCGCGCGGGCGTCCTGTCAGCGCGAACGCGCGCGTGTCGCGGTCGGACCGTCGGTCGCGGTCGCGTCGGGGCGCCCGGGAGCGGAGGGCGGGTCGGTCGCGACGAAGGACGCCGCCGCGTCGGGCGCGACCGCCGTGCCGGGCGAGCGCCGCCCGAGGACGCCCGTCGTCGTCGCGACGCCGAGGAGCAGCACGACGCCGCCCACCACCTCGGCCGCGTTCGGCACCTCGTCGAGCACGAGCCACGCGGCGAGCATCCCGACCGGCGGCACGAGCATCGTGAACGGCACGACCGCCGACGCCGGGTACCGCGCGAGGAGCGTGTTCCAGGTCCCGTAGCCCACGAGACTCGCGAGCCAGGCGGTGTAGAGGGTCGACAGGACCGGCGCGAGCGTGAGGTGGGTGAGCGCGTGCCCGACGGCGTCCGGCCCGTCGAGCGCGAGCGACAGCCCGAGCATGGGGACCGGCACCACGAGCGCCGACCACACCGTCATCGACAGCCCCTCCAGCCCGGGCCGCGAGGGAGATCCCTGCCTACGCGAGGTAGAGCCGCGGTCCGGCGAGATAGCTCCCTGGTCACCCGGGGTAGAGCCTTGGTCACGCGAGGGAGAGCCCAGGTCGCGGCGGATGCCGGCGCGTCGGGCGACGACGTTCCCCACCGCCCACGACGCCGCTGCGGCGAGCGTCACGACGAACGCGAGGGCCGGCGTCGAGGCGCTGCGGCCCACGCCGACGACGACCAGCCCGGCCGCCCCGACCAGCACGCCCACGAGCTGCGCGCGCGTCGGGACCTCGCGCAGCGCCGCGGCGGCGAACAGCACGGTGAGCCCGACCTGGGCCTGGAGCACGAGCGACGCGAGCCCGGCGGGCATGCCGAGCGCGAGCGCGGTGTACAGCAGGCCGAACTGGCCGAGGCTCATGAACGTGCCGACGAGCAGCACGTCCCGCCACCGCGCGCGGGGCCGCGGCACGAGGAACACCGCCGGGACCAGGACGACGAGGAAGCGCAGGGCGACGAACAGCGTCGGCGGCACGTCGCCGAGCCCGAGGTCGATGACGACGAAGTTCACGCCCCAGACGACGGCGACGAGGACGGCGAGGAGGGACGGGCGCAGCGGCATGGCATCGAGCGTGCGCCCGCGGCATCGTGCACGTCCAGCGCACAGTCGTGCACGGTTCCCGGTAGCGCCGCTTCCGGATAGCATCGGTCGCATGATCGACCTCGCCGCCGTGGACGCCCTGCTCGCCGTCGAGCGCACCGGCACCGTGCACGCCGCGGCGCGCGACCTCGGGTACACGCCGTCCGCCGTCTCGCAGCAGGTGAAGCGCCTGGAGCGCGACCTCGGCGCGCGCCTGCTCGACCGCGAGGGGCGCGGCGTCGTCCTCACGGCCGCGGGGCGCCGTGTCGTCGAGGAGGGCCGCGCGCTGCGCGAGCAGGTCGAGTCGCTGCGGGCCCGCCTGCACGACGCCGGGGCGCGCCCCACCGGGACCGTGCGCCTCGGGTCGTTCTCGACGGCGGTGCGCGGCGTCGTCGCCCCGCTCCTCGCGCGCGTGCGCGACGACGTGCCGGACCTGCGCCTCGTCGTCGAGGAGACCGAGCCGTGGGACGCCGTCGCGGCCGTCGCGGCGGGCACCCTGGACCTCGCGCTCGTGCACCACTGGGAGGGCGTCGGCCTCGCGCTCCCGCCGAGCCTGCGCGCCGAGGAGCTGTTCCGCGACGAGGCGGACGTGCTCGTGCACGCGTCGAGCCCGCTCGCGGGGCGGGCCGCGCTCACGCCGTCGGACCTGCTCGACGAGACCTGGGTCTGCACGCCCGACGGCACCATCTGCTACGAGTGGTTCTGCCACATGTTCGCGCGCGAGCCGCGCGTCCCGCGCATCGACTTCCGGTGCCTCGAGTTCGCGTCGCAGGTCGAGGTCGTGGCCCAGGACCTCGCCGTCGCGCTCGTGCCGCGTCTCGGGCGCGGCCCGCTGCCGGCCGACGTCGTCGCGGTGCCCGTGCACGAGCCCGTCCCGACCCGCCCGGTCACGGTCGTGTGGCGCGCGACCATGACCGACGCCCCTGCGGTGCGCTACCTGCGCGAACGCCTGCGCGCCGCAGGAACCCGGCACGGGTGCGAGCCGTTAGGCCCCCGGAGCACACCTGCCGACGAAGGGGCACGATGACCGAGCACGCGCCGACCCGACGGGTCGCCGACCCGCGCACCGTGGCGATCGCGGGGCTGTCCACCGTGGCGTGGTACGCCGTGCCCGACGCCGTCCGCCCGCGCTGGGCGCGCGCGCTCGCCAAGACTGCGGTCGCGACGGCCGCCGTCGTGCTGACGTTCACCTCGACGACCGAGGGGACCGAGGCGCGCGAGGGCCTGCGCTCCCTGCGCGACGCCGCCCGCGAGGCGGACGTGGGCGAGACCGGCGCGACGCCCGGGACCACGACCGCCGACGGCGCCCCGCGGGAGGACAACACCTGGGCGACGACCGACGACGACACCACGCCGGTGCCGGCGGGCGTCGCCGTCGCGGGCGCGGCGGCCGGGCTCGCGCTCGCGACGACCCTCGTCGTCGCGGGCGAGAAGTGGGTCTACCGGCGCGGGGAGCGGCTGCGCGACCGCGGCGTGCGGCTCCCGCACACGCGCGTCGGGCTCGTGGTCGGCGCGCTGGCCGTGGCGCTCGCGGCGGCCGAGCCGCTCCTGTGGAACGCTGAGGAGCGCTGAGGCAGCGACACCCGGTCGGTACGCCGGGGTCCGCGCACCGTGCGGCCTCGCGGACCGGGAGGGACCGTCGATGATCGGGTTCGGGCTGGCGCTCGCGGGAGTCGCCGCGGCGATCCACGTGTACATCTTCGTCATGGAGTCGCTCACGTGGACGAGCGCCCGCACGCGCGCCACGTTCGGCACGTCGCCGCAGGAGGCGGCGGCCACGCGCGAGATGGCCTTCAACCAGGGGTTCTACAACCTGTTCCTCGCGGTGCTCGTCGTGCTCGGCATCGTCCTGTACGCGGCGGACCGGCAGGACGTCGGCCTGACGCTCGTGGTCGCGGGGGCCGGGTCCATGGTCGCGGCGGGGCTCGTGCTCCTCGTCTCGTCGCCGTCGAAGGCGCGGGCGGCGCTCGTCCAGCTCGTCCCGCCCGCGCTGGGCGTGCTGGGGGTCGTGCTGGGGCTGACGCTCTGAGCCGTCCCGCGTACCGCGGTGGCCGCGCTCGGAGTCGCGGCCGGGAGGCTGGTCAGCAGGACGCGGCGACGCGCATGGCGCTGAGCATCTCGAGGCGCGACAGGATGCGCTCGCGCTCGGCCTCGAGCTCGTCCCGGTAGCGGCCCTCCGCCGGTTCGACGGTCTCGACGGCCCCGTGGCCCACGTAGGAGCCCGTGCGCCGGGAGTAGCCGTTGAGCTGGCGCTCGACGAGCGTGAGCTCGTGGCCGAGCCGCTCCAGGTGCGGGTCGAGGAGGTCGCTGGTCCTGCTGCGGTCGGTGCCGGACGTCGGTTCGAGAAGGGTGGTCACCCCTCCATCGGAACCCGGAAACCGGGTTTCCGCACGGCGAGACGCTCGTCTCACTTCTCGGCCGCCCGCGACGCGAGACGCGCGGACGGCCTCTCCGCGGGCGCCGGTAGACTGGCCGCGCGCCGTCGTGCGCTCCCCGCTCAGCGCCCACCCGAGGGAAACGATGACCGCCCCCGCACCCCAGGCTTCCGCACGCTCCGAGGCTCGTCCCGCCGCGTCGACGCTCGACACCGTCGAGCACGCCGCCGCCACGCCCGACGAGGTCCAGCCGTTCGCCGAGCTCGGCCTCAAGCCGGACGAGTACCAGCGCATCCGCGACATCCTGGGGCGCCGCCCCACGGCCGCGGAGCTCGCGATGTACTCTGTCATGTGGTCCGAGCACTGCTCGTACAAGTCGTCCAAGGTCCACCTGTCGAAGTTCGGCGCCGCCACCACGGACGAGATGAAGAAGCACCTTCTCGTCGGCATCGGCGAGAACGCGGGCGTCGTCGACATCGGTGACGGCTGGGCCGTGACGTTCAAGGTCGAGTCGCACAACCACCCGTCGTTCGTCGAGCCCTACCAGGGCGCCGCGACGGGCGTCGGCGGCATCGTGCGCGACATCATCTCCATGGGCGCGCGCCCCGTCGCCGTCATGGACCAGCTCCGCTTCGGCGCCGTCGACCACCCGGACACGGCGCGCGTCGTGCACGGCGTCGTGAGCGGCGTCGGCGGGTACGGCAACAGCCTCGGCCTGCCGAACATCGGCGGCGAGCTCGTCTTCGACTCCTCGTACCAGGGCAACCCGCTCGTCAACGCGCTGTGCCTCGGCGTGCTGCGCCACGAGGACATCCACCTCGCCAACGCCTCGGGCGTCGGCAACAAGGTCGTGCTGTTCGGCGCCCGCACGGGCGGCGACGGCATCGGCGGCGCCTCGATCCTCGCCTCGGAGACGTTCGAGGACGGCGTGCCAGCCAAGCGTCCGAGCGTCCAGGTGGGCGACCCCTTCATGGAGAAGGTCCTCATCGAGTGCTGCCTCGAGCTCTACGCGGCGCAGGTCGTGGAGGGCATCCAGGACCTCGGTGCCGCCGGCATCTCGTGCGCGACGTCGGAGCTCGCCTCGAACGGCGACGGCGGCATGCACGTGTGGCTCGACGACGTCCTGCTGCGCGACCCCACGCTCAACGCGGGCGAGATCCTCATGTCCGAGTCGCAGGAGCGCATGATGGCGGTCGTCGCGCCGGAGAAGCTCGACGAGTTCCTCGCCATCACCGCCAAGTGGGACGTCGAGACCGCCGTCATCGGCGAGGTCAACGACTCCGGGCGCCTGACGATCGACCACCACGGCGAGCGCATCGTCGACGTCGACCCGCGGACCGTCGCGCACGAGGGCCCGGTGTACCACCGCCCGTACGCGCGCCCGTCGTGGCAGGACGGGCTCAACGCCCGCACCGTGGACGCCGACGCGCTCGCCCGCCCCGAGACCGGCGACGAGCTCCGCGCGACGGCCCTGCGCCTCCTCGCGTCGCCGAACCTCGCGTCCAAGGAGTGGGTGACGAACCAGTACGACCGGTTCGTCCAGGGCAACACCGCGCTCGCGCAGCCCGACGACTCGGGCGTGGTCCGCGTCGACGAGAGCACGGGCCTCGGCGTCGCGCTCGCGACGGACGCGAACGGCCGCTACGGCAAGCTCGACCCGCGCACGGGCGCCCGCCTCGCGCTCGCCGAGGCGTACCGCAACGTCGCGACGACGGGCGCCCGCCCGCTCGCCGTGACCGACTGCCTCAACTTCGGCTCGCCCGAGGACCCCGACTCGATGTGGCAGCTCGTCGAGGCGATCGAGGGCCTCGCGGACGCGTGCCGCGAGCTCGGCGTCCCCGTGACGGGCGGCAACGTGTCGCTCTACAACGGGACCGGCGAGCCGGGGCAGATCGACTCCTCGATCCACCCGACCCCGGTCGTGGGCGTGCTCGGCGTGCTCGACGACGTCGCCCACGCCACGCCGTCGGGCTGGCGCGAGACGGGGGAGAGCATCTACCTCCTCGGCACCACGCGCGCGGAGCTCGACGGCTCGGCGTGGGCCGACGTCGAGCACGGCCACCTGGGCGGCGTGCCCCCGCGGGTCGACCTCGCGGCCGAGAAGGCGCTCGCCGGCGTGCTCGTCAACGCGAGCCGCGACGACCTCGTGTCGGCCGCGCACGACCTCTCCGAGGGCGGGCTCGCGCAGGGGCTCCTCGAGGCGTCGCTGCGCTTCGGCGTCGGGGCCACCGTGTCGCTCGACGCGCTGACCGAGCGCGACGGCGTCACGCCGTTCGAGGCGCTGTTCTCCGAGTCGACGGCCCGCGCGCTCGTCGCGGTGCCCCGCGGCGAGGAGTCCAAGCTCGTCGACGCGTGCGTCGCGCGCGGCGTCCCCGTCCTGAAGATCGGCGAGACGGGCACCGAGCCCGGCGCCGTCGCCGAGTCGGGCGAGGCGCTCGAGGTCGCGGGCCTGTTCACCGTCCCGCTCAGCGAGGCGGACGCGGCCTTCCGCGGCACGCTGCCGGCCATCTTCGGCTGACACCCGCTCCACCGACGCCCCGGTCACCACGTGGTGACCGGGGCGTCGTCGTCCGGTCCCGGTCCAGCCCTCGGTCGAGCACGAGGTTGGCGTCGGGACGGACCCCGGAACGACGGCAACCTCGTGCTCGGCGGACGGAGGGGACGGGCGGGTGGGCGGGTTCGGTGGAGATCACCGGGCGGGCCGGTGGGGCGGGTCGCGGCGGCGGGGCGGCGCTGCGAGAGTCCGGGCATGACCTCGGCCACCACGCGCCTCCCGCCCGCGCGCGTCACGACGCGGCGCCGACCGGGCGGCCGACCCCTCACGGTCGTGCTCGCCACGGGCGTCGTCGCCGTGCTCCTCCTCACGCTCGTGCGCATGCTGCCCGACGACGCGTGGACGCCCGTCGCGCAGCTCGTCGGGTTCACGCCGTTCGTCGCCCTGGGCGCCGCCGTCGGGCTCGTGCTCACGCTGCTCGCGCGCCGGTGGCTGCTCGCGGCGCTGCTCGCCGTCTGCGTCACCGTGCAGGCGGTGTGGCTCGTGCCCGCGTTCGTGCCCGGCCCCGCGCCGCCCGACGACGCGGTGACGCTGCGCGTCATGGGTGCCAACACCTGGTACGGCGCGGCGGACGCGGAGGCGCTCGTCGACCTCGTCCGCACCGAGGACGTGCAGGTGCTCGCCGTGCTGGAGCTCACGACGGACCTGCGCGAGCGGCTCGTCGCGGCGGGGATCGAGGACGTGCTGCCGTACAGCGCCGACGGCAAGGTCGGGCGCGGCGCCATGGGCAGCGGGCTGTGGAGCGCGCTGCCGCTCCGCGACGTGGACGTCGAGCCGTTCTCGAACGACGCGATGCCGTCGGCGACGGTGGAGGTCGACGGCGTCCCGGTGCGGGTCACCGCGGTGCACCCGATCCCGCCGATCCCGGAGTACGTCGACATCTGGCACGAGGAGACGGACGCGCTCGCCGAGCGCGCGCACGGCGACCCGCTGCCCCAGGTGCTCGTCGGCGACTTCAACTCCACCCACGACCACGCGACGTTCCGCCGGCTGCTGGGCGACCGGTTCCACGACGCGTCGCGCGCCTCGGGCGGCGGGCTCGACCTGTCGTGGTCGCCGCGCCCCGGCGTCGTGCCGCCGGTGCTCAACCTCGACCACGTGGTGACCGACCGTGAGAACGTCGTGACCGACGTCGGCTCCCTGCACGTCGTGGGCAGCGACCACCGCGCGATCGTCGCGACGGTGCACGTGCCCCGCCCCTGACGACGACGGACCCGGCACCACCGGCCGACGAGCGGGCTCGCTCGTCGACCGGTGGCACCGGGTCCGGTGCGGGGCTCCGCGGCCTCAGCCGCGCGCGGTCTCCGGCTCGGTCGCGTCCGGGCCGGTGGTGCCCGGCTCGGTGCCGGCGTCGGGCGCGCCGCCCTGGGCCGCCGGGTCGGTCGACCCGTCGAGGTGGTGCGGGTGCCGGCGCTCGAGCGCGGCGCCCTCCACGTCGACGTCGGGCAGGATGCGGTCGAGCCAGCGGGGGAGCCACCACGCCTTGTCGCCCACGAGGTGCATGAGCGCCGGGACGAGCAGCATCCGCACGACGAACGCGTCGACCAGCACGCCGAACGCGAGCGCGAACCCGATGGGCCGGATCATCGCGCTGTGCGAGAAGACGAACCCGCCGAAGACGGAGATCATGATGATCGCCGCGGCCGTCACCACGGCCCGGCCCGCGCGGACGCCCTGCACGATCGCGACGCGCGCGGGGGCGCCGTGCGCGTACGCCTCGCGCATCCCCGAGCCGAGGAAGAGCTGGTAGTCCATCGCGAGGCCGAACAGGATGCCGACGAGGATAGTGGGCAGGAAGTTGAGGATCGGGCCCGGCGTCTCGACGCCGAACACCCCCGCGAGCCAGCCCCACTGGTAGATCGCGACGACCCCGCCGAGCGCGGCGAAGTACGACAGGATGAAACCGAGCGTCGCGACGACCGGCACGAAGATCGACCGGAACACGAGCACGAGGATGACGAGCGACAGCCCGACGACGACCGCGAGGTAGATCGGCAGGGCCTGCGCGAGCTTCTGCGAGATGTCGATGTTGCCGCTGGCCGAGCCCGCGACGTCGAGCGTGACCTCGCCGTCGAGCGGCTCGAGGGCGCGCAGCGCGTGCACGAGCTCCTCGGTGGACTCGCTCGTCGGGCCCTCGGCCGGGATCACCTGGAACGCCGCGACCGTGCGGTCCTCGGACGTCCCGATCGGGGCGACCGCCACGACGTCGTCCTGCGCGAACAGCTCCTCGGCCACGCCGACCTGGTACTCGAGCGCCTCGGCCTGGGTGGGCTCGCCCGGCAGGTCGGCGACGACGAGCAGCGGCCCGTTCGTGCCCTCGCCGAACTCCTCGGCGACGGTCGAGTACGCGCGGTACTGCGTGGAGTCGTGCGCCTCGGACGAGCCGTCGGGCAGGTTGGTCCGCAGGTCGAGCGCGGGCAGGGCGATCACGCCGAGCGCGACGACGGAGAGCAGGGCCGTTCCCACCGCGCGGACGGTCGACATGGGGCGCACGGGCTCCGCGGCGGGCAGGCCGCCCGCGGCGCCCGGCTCCGACGACGCGGTCCCGGCCGACGCGCCCGTCGACGCGCCCGTCGAGGCGCCCGACGACGCGGCGGGCCCGGCGAGCGCGGCGCGCTCGCGGCGGCTGAGGATCCGCGGGCCGATCATGCCGAGCAGGGCCGGCGTGAGCGTGACGGCGATGAGGACGGCGATCGCGACGCACAGCGCACCGACCGTGCCCATGAGGCCGAGGAACGGGATGCCGGTGACGTTGAGCGCGAGCAGCGCGATGAGCACCGTCGCCCCGGCGAACACGACCGCGTTGCCCGACGTGCCGTTCGCGAGCGCGATCGACTCGTGCAGCTCGTCGCCCTGCTTGAGCTGGCGCCGGTGCCGGTTGACGATGAACAGCGAGTAGTCGATCCCGACGGCGAGCCCCAGCATGAGGCCGAGCACCGGCGTCACCGACGACATCTCCACCACCCCGGACAGCGACATCGCGGCGAGCGCGCCGATCCCGACCCCGATGAGTGCCGTGAGGATCGGCAGGCCTGCGCCCACGAGCGTCCCGAGCATGACGACGAGCACGATCGCCGCGACGACGAGGCCGACGGCCTCGCCCACGCCGAACACCTGCGGCACGCCCTGGGCGATGTCGGACGAGAAGTCGGTCTGGACGCCGTCGACCGGGTCGTCGGCGAAGACAGCCACGAGGTCGTCCTTCGTCTGCTGGTCGATGCTCATGTTCGGCTCGGTGAACGTCACGTTCGCGACCGCCGCGCTCCCGTCCGTGGACACGAGGCGGATGTCGGACGCCATGTCGAGCAGGGGAGCGGAGAGCTCGAGCTGCGCGGACTGCTCCTCGAGCGTCGCGCTCTGGTCCTCCAGCGCGGTGACCTGCTGGTCGAGCGTCGTGGCCTGCGACTCGAGCGTGGCGCGGCCCGCGTCGATCTCGGCCTGCTGCGCGTCGAGCTGCGGCGCCGCCTGCTCCAGCGCGCCCGCGGCCTCCGCCTGGGCACGTGCGGCGTCGAGCTCGGCCTGGCCCGCGTCGAGCTGGGCGCGCGCGGCGTCGACCTGCTCCTGCGCGGCGGCGAGCTGCGCGCGGCCGTCCTCGATCTGCTCGCGTCCCGCGGCGATCTGGGTGCGGCCGTCGTCGATCTGCTTCCGCTGGTCGGCGAGCTCCTCCTGCGTCGCGAACGGGTCGACGACCGACGCGACGCCGTCGACCTCCTCCGCCGCGGCGAAGCGGTCCGCGATCGCCGCCTCCTGCTCGGGCGTGAACGGGGCGCCGTCGTCCGTCGCGAAGACGATCGTGCCGCTCCCGCCCGACGCCTCGGGCAGCGCGGTCTGGAGCCGCTCGGTGACGTCGGCGGTCGGGGTGCCGGGGATCGAGAAGCTGCTGGCGAGCGTGCCGCCGAACGCGACGAACGCCGCCCCGGCGAGCACGAGCACCGCGAGCCACGCGGCGAGGACGGTCCGCGCGCGGCGCGCGCACGCGCGGCCGAGGCGGTAGAGGAGTTCAGCCATGAGGGTCCTTCGGTGGGAGTCCGGTGGCGGGTGGCGGGTGTGCCCGGGATGGCGGGGGTGATGCTGCGGGAGAGGTGGTCGCGGGGAGTTTGCGGCTCGCGTCAGGCGGGGTCCGCCCAGCCGGCGCGGATCCGTTCGACGAGGCGGTCGAGCAGGCCCGACCACACCGCGCGCGAGGCGTCGTCGTCGGCGGCGCCGGTCTCGGCCCACCAGCGACGCTGGATGACGAGGACCCCGGCCATCAGCGCGCCCACCAGCATCTCGATCTCGAGCGGGTCGACGTCCGGGTGCCGGCGCGTGGTCGCCGCGACGAGGCGCTCGGCGAGGTGGGTGAAGGTGCGCACGACCATCGTCGTGACGCGCGGCGTGGGCTCGGTCGCGGTACCGCCGAGGGCGCGCGTGAGGTAGGCCATGGGGCCGACGAGGTCCGTGCCGCGCAGCGCCGCGGTGACGTCGTCGAGGGGCGTGGGGCGGTCGGTGCCCGGCTCGGCCGCGCTCGCCCCGAGCGTCTCGACGACGGTGCCCAGCACGTCCTCGCAGACCTCGACGACGACGTCGTCGAGCGACGCGAAGTGGTTGAAGATCGTGCGGCGCGCGACGTCGGCGCGGGCCGCGAGCTCGTCGACGGTGAAGCGCGCGCCGCCCTTCTCCTCCATGAGCGTCGCGGCGGCGGCGACGATCGCACGGCGGTGGCGCGCGCGCAGAGCAGCGCGACGGTCGGGGGCCGCGGCGTCCGGGCCGGGGACGTCCGCGCTCGGCGCGTCCGGGGTCACGGCGCCCGTCGCGGGCGCGGTCGGGCGCTCGGGTCCGGGGAGGAGAGGCACCTCTTGACACTAGGTGCATCGATGCACTCGGTGCAAACGGGCGCTTCTGCTGCTCAAAGTTGACCGATCGAGTCCAGTATGTGGGAAGGTCCCGGCGGTGCGTTGACACCCTCTCCGACCGCTCGTAGGTTCCCGGCAACCGAGGTCCACGGACCCCGGCACAGGACATGGTCATGAGCTCCGACGCGAAGCCCCGGCTCGTCGGACGGCAACCCTCCCGCGTGGCGGGGTGCCCCGGGTGAGGACCAGGTCCCGCGTCGCGCGGCCTGCGCGGTGCGGGGCAACACGCGGCGCCCGGAGACGGGCACGAAGGAGACGGACGATGGACCGGCGAGAGTCGAGCACCGCGGTGAGCACCCCGCACGCGCCGACGTGCCCCTGTCCGGTCCGCGCTGCGGCCGTCGTCTCCTGTCCGGTCGGCGCCCCCGTGCGCGTCACCTGTTGTCGCTGACGACGCCCCGCTCCTGACGCCGCGCGCTCCCGCGCGCACGCCCTGACGGGCCTCCCTCCGGTCTCCCCGGCCCCGCCCTGCCGTCCCGCGGCGGGGCGACCCTGCCCACCCCCGGCACCCCGCCGCGCCCTGAGCGCGCCGCCGGCGCCTGTCCCAGAACGGATCCTCGCGATGCCCGACCCCCGCCCCGCCCGCACCGTCCACCTGGGCGTCGACCTCACCGACGCCGGTGCGCACCCCGCCGCCTGGCGGACCGTGGGCTCCCAGGCCCAGCGCCTGTTCGACGCCAAGCGCCTCGTCGAGCTCGTGGCCACGGCCCAGCGCGGCCTGCTCGACCTCGTCACGCTCGACGACGCGTTCACCCTCCAGCCGGGCCGCAACGGGTCCGTGCGCGGCCGGCTCGACGCCGCGCTCGTCGCGTCCCGCCTCGCGCCGCGCAGCGCGGGCATCGGCCTCGTCCCGACCGTCACCACCACGCACACCGAGCCGTTCCACGTCTCCAAGGCGGTCGCGACGATCGACCACGTGAGCTCCGGCCGCGCGGGATGGCAGGTCGGGTGGTCCACGACCCCGGCCGAGGCCGCGGCCTTCGGGCGCAAGGGCGCCCAGGACGAGCCCGACGCCGTGGCCGAGGCGGACGAGGCGGTCGAGGTCGTCACGCGGCTGTGGGACTCGTGGGAGGACGACGCCGAGATCCGCGACGTCGCGACGGGCCGGTTCGTGGACCGCGAGAAGCTGCACTACGTCGACCACGAGGGCATCCGGTTCGCGGTCAAGGGGCCGTCGATCGCGCCGCGCCCGCCGCAGGGCCAGCCGCCCGTCGTCGTGCGGGCGAGCACGCCGGCGTCGCTCGACCTCGCGGCCCGGCGGGCCGACGTCGTGCGGGTCCGCGCGGCGACGCGGGACGAGGCGGTCGCGCTGCGGGCGCAGGTGCGCGACGCCGCCGCGGACGCCGGGCGCGACCCCGACGGGCTGCGGGTCCTCGTGGACGCGTACGTCGTCGTGGGGGACACGCGCGCGAGCGCGCAGGCCCGCCTCGACCTGCTCGAGGACCTCGAGGGCGTCTCGTGGGACACCGACTCGCTGACGCACGTCGGCACGGCGCGCGACCTCGCGGCGACGGTCGAGGAGTGGGCGCACGCCGGTGCCGCCGACGGCTTCCTGCTGCGGCCGTCGTCGCTGAGCACGGACCTCGACGCGATCGTCGACGGGGTCGTGCCGCTGCTCCAGGGCGTGGGGCTGTTCCGCACCGCGTACCCGGGCACGACGCTGCGCGACACGCTCGGCCTCCCGCACCCCGCGAACCGCTACGCGGCGATCGCCTGAGCCCGGACGGACGCGACATGAGCACCCGACCCCGCAAGCAGATCCACCTCGGCGCCCACTTCCCGGGCGTCAACAACACCACGGTGTGGAGCGACCCCCGCTCGCGCAGCCAGATCGACTTCGCGTCGTTCGAGCACCTCGCGCGTCGCGCCGAGGACGCGAGGCTCGACTTCTTCTTCCTCGCCGAGGGCCTGCGCCTGCGCGAGCACAAGGGCCGCATCCACGACCTCGACGTCGTCGGCCGCCCCGACACGCTGCCCGTCCTCGCCGCGCTCGCCGCCGTCACGGAGCGGCTCGGCCTCGCGGGCACGATCAACACGACGTTCAACGAGCCGTGGGAGCTCGCGAAGCAGTTCGCGACGCTCGACCTGCTCTCCG
Organism: Cellulosimicrobium sp. MI9406; assembly: GCF_040595865.1. NCBI lineage: Bacteria > Bacillati > Actinomycetota > Actinomycetes > Micrococcales > Promicromonosporaceae > Cellulosimicrobium > Cellulosimicrobium sp. MI9406. The sequence goes on along the minus strand of NZ_JALIZI010000003.1, from coordinate 429,244 downwards.
AGGGCCGCGCGGCGTGGAACCTCGTGACGAGCCCCGACGCCTTCACGGGCGCCAACTTCCGCCGCGGCGGGTACCTGCCCTACCCCGAGCGGTACGCGCGGGCGGCCGAGGTCGTCGAGGTCGCGCGCGCCCTGTGGGACTCGTGGGACGACGACGCCGTGCTGGCCGACCGGATCGCGGGCGAGTTCCTGCGGCCCGGCGCGGTGCGGCCGGTCGCGCACCACGGGACGTACGCGGACGTCGTCGGGCTGTTCGAGACGCCGCGCGGCCCGCAGGGTCACCCCGTCCTGTTCCAGGCGGGCGACTCGGCCGACGGGCGCGACTTCGCCGCCGCGACCGCCGACGTCGTGTTCTCCGCGCACTCGACGTTCGACGCCGGGCGCGCGTTCTACGAGGACGTCAAGGGGCGGCTCGCGGCGCACGGGCGCGAGCGCGACTCCCTGAAGATCCTGCCCGCGACCGTCGTCGTGCTGGGCGACACGCCCGCCGAGGCGGAGGAGCGCGCCCGGGAGATCCGGCTCCAGCAGGTCTCGGGCCCGACGGCGATCGCGTTCCTCGAGCAGGTCTGGGGCCGCGACCTCGAGGCGTACGACCCCGAGGGCCCGCTGCCCGACGTCGACCCCGACACCGAGAACCCGTCGATCACGCGCGGCCGGGTGCGGCACGCGAAGGACCCGGCGGCGGTCGCCGCGGCGTGGCGCGAGCAGGCCGAGGCGAACGGCTGGTCGATCCGCGAGCTCGTCATCCAGGTGACGTCGCGCGGCGGGTTCGTCGGCACGCCGCAGCAGGTCGCGGACGACATCGACCGCCACGTGCAGGAGGACGCCTCCGACGGCTTCATCCTCGTGCCCCACCTCACGCCGGGCGGGCTCGACGACGTCTTCGACCAGGTCGTCCCGCTGCTCCAGGAGCGCGGCTCGTTCCGCACGGAGTACGCGGGCACGACCCTGCGCGAGCACCTCGGCCTCGCCCGCCCCGGCGCGACGCGCGGCGACGGCGAGCCCACGACGGCGCACCCCGCCGAGCTCGTCGGCTGACCGCCGCCGGCACCGCGGCGACCACCGCACCGACCACCCGCACCGACCTCGGAGGACCCATGAGCACGAGCACGCCGACCGCCACGGGCGCCGTGGCCACCGCACCCGCCGACCCCGTCGCGTCCGCGTCGCCCGACGCCGCCGCGTGGGCCGCCTGGCACGCCGACCGCGAGGACGGGCTGCGCCCGCCGCACGGCTGGCTGAGCCTCGTCGCGTACCACGCGCTCCCGGCCGAGCCCGCCGCCCTCCCGGGTGTCCCGGGGCTCTGGTGGGCCGACGCCGACGGCGCGCACCACCGCGCGGGCGAGGGCGGCGCCGTCCGGACGACGACGGGCAGCGTCGTCGGGACCGTCGTCGTCGCGGAGGGCGGGTCGACGCTCGCGGGCACGTTCCTCCCGGACGGCCGGGACGCGGGCGACCCGGCGGACGGCGGCGAGACGCGCGAGGTCGCGGTGGAGGTCGTGCACCGCACGGGCCGCTACGCCGTCCGCGTGCGCGACCCGCTCGCCCCGGCCCGGACGGCGTTCGACGGCGTCCCGACGTTCCCCTACGACGCCGCCTGGGTCGTCGACGCGCCGGTGCGCTGGTACGACGCGCCGCGGCCCGTCGTCGTCGGCGCGGCCCGGCCCGGCCTCGTGCACCACGTGCGCACGGTCGGCGAGGTCGACCTCGTCGTCGAGCGCGACGGCGCCCGGCGCGGCGCGACGCTCGCCCTCACCGGCGCGCCGGGCGGTGCGGTGACGCTGCTCTTCAGCGACGAGGCGGACGGCGTCGCCCCCTGGCGGGTCCTGCGCGTGGACGCCGACGCGGTGCCCGGCACCGAGGGGAGCGTGCGCCTCGACCTCAACCGGGCCGTCAACCTGCCGTACGCGTTCAGCGACTTCGGCACGTGCCCGGCGCCGGTCGAGGGCAACCACGTGCCGTTCGCCGTCACCGCGGGTGAGAGGGCACCCCGGTGACCGCGGTCGCCGCGCGTCCCGCCACGGTGAGCGGGGCGCGCGAGGTCCGGTCCGTCGCGATGCACGACCCGCTCGTGCGGCCGCTCCTCGACGAGCTCTCCCACGAGTACTGGACGCGGTACCAGCGCGTGCTCACCGCCGAGGAGCTCCGCGCCGAGATGGAGCACTACCCCGCGCAGGACTTCGCGGCGCCGCACGGCGAGCTCGTGCTGGTGCTGGAGGACGGCGAGCCCGTCGCGGGCGGCGCGTTCCGCCGTCGGGCCGAGCCGGAGCTCGGCGACCCGGCGCGCCTCACCCGGCCGGCCGCGCGCCGCGCCGACGGGACGCCCGCCGTGCGCACCGCCGAGCTCAAGCGGATCTGGACGCACTCGGCGCACCGGCGCCGCGGGCTGGCGCGCCTCGTGCTCGCCGAGCTCGAGCGCCGGGCCGTCGAGCGCGGCTACCGGCGCGTGTACCTCACGACGGGCCCGCGCCAGCCCGAGGCCGCCGGTCTGTACCTCGCGACCGGCTACACGCCCCTGTTCGACACCGGGACCGATCCCGAGGAGATCGGCCCGCTCGCCTTCGAGAAGTGGTTGGAGGTCGCGCCATGAGCACCGTGTCGCTCCCGCAGGACGAGTCCCGGCAGCTCGCGCCGCCGTCGGGCCGGCACCCCGCCGACCCGCGCGGCGGTGTCGAGGACGCGCTGCCGCTCGAGAGCCTGCGCATCGTCCCCGCCCGGCACCCGGGCCGCTGGGTCGCGACGGCCGGCGTGGCCGTGCTCCTCGCCATGGTCGTCAGCTCGCTCGTGACGAACGACCGCTGGGAGTGGGGCGTCGTCGCGCAGTACCTCACCTGGCCCTCGATCCTCGAGGGCGCGTGGGCGACGATCCGGCTCACGCTCGTCGCGTCGGTCGTCGGGTTCGCGCTCGGCACCGTGCTCGCGCTCATGCGGCTGTCGCGCTCGCCGCTCCTGCAGTCGGTCTCGTGGACGTACACGTGGGTGTTCCGGTCCGTGCCGCTGCTGCTCCAGCTCCTGCTCTGGTACAACCTCGCCTACCTGTACCCGTACCTGAGCGTCGGCATCCCCTTCGGGCCGGAGTTCCTGTACTTCGACACGCTGTCCGTGATCGACAAGTTCTGGGCCGCGATCCTCGGGCTCGGGCTCTCGCAGGCCGCGTACTCGGCCGAGATCGTGCGGGCCGGGATCCTCTCGGTCGACCAGGGGCAGCAGGAGGCCGCCGCGTCGCTCGGCATCCCCAAGCGCCGCCAGGTGAGCCGCATCATCCTGCCGCAGGCGATGCGCTCCATCATCCCGACGGCCGTCAACGAGGTGATCGGGCTGCTCAAGGGCACGTCGATCGTCTACGTGCTGGCGTACGGCGAGCTGTTCTACATCGTCAGCGTCATCTACGGCCGCAACGGCCGCGTCGTGCCGCTGCTCATCGTCGCGTCGATCTGGTACCTCGTGCTGACGACGCTCATCACGGTCGTCCAGTACTACGTCGAGCGGCACTACGCGAAGGGCGCGGTGCGCACGCTGCCCCCGACCCCGCTCCAGAAGGCGCGGTGGACCGTGCTCGTCTGGGCGTCGCGGCTCTCCGGCCGCCCCGTGCCCGACGCCGTCCCGCCCGCGTACGCGGCCCGCGCCCGGGTGGGCGTGCTGACCCGCACCGCGCGCACGTCGGGAGGTGCGGCATGAGCGCCGACGTCGCGACCGCCGGGCTCGTCGAGATCCACGGCGTCCACAAGAGCTTCGGCACCCTCGAGGTGCTGCGCGACGTGTCGCTCACCGTGGCGCCCGGGTCCGTGACGGTCGTGCTCGGCCCGTCCGGCTCCGGGAAGTCGACGCTGCTGCGCGCGATCAACCACCTGGAGAAGGTCGACAAGGGGTTCATCTCGCTCGACGGCGAGCTCATCGGGTACCGCCGCAAGGGCAGCACCCTGCGCGAGCTCAAGGAGCGCGAGATCCTCGGCCAGCGCACCCAGATCGGGTTCGTCTTCCAGAGCTTCAACCTCTTCCCGCACCTCACCGCGCTCGAGAACGTCGTCGAGGCGCCGGTCTCCGCGCAGCGCCGGCGCCGCGAGGACGTCGAGCCCGAGGCCCGCGCGCTGCTGGAACGCGTCGGGCTCGCGGACAAGGCCGACGCCCGGCCGCGCCAGCTCTCCGGCGGGCAGCAGCAGCGCGTCGCCATCGCCCGTGCGCTCGCGCTGCGGCCCAAGGTGCTCCTGTTCGACGAGCCCACCTCGGCGCTCGACCCCGAGCTCGTCGGGGAGGTGCTCGAGGTCATCAAGGACGTCGCGAGCACCGGCACGACGCTCGTCGTCGTCACGCACGAGATCGGCTTCGCCCGCGAGGTCGCCGACACCGTCGTGTTCATGGACGACGGCGTCGTCGTGGAGCAGGGCACGCCCGCCGAGGTGCTCGACCACCCGCGCCACGACCGCACCCGGGCCTTCCTCCAGAAGGTCCTCTGAACCACCGACCTCCACCGACGCCCACCGTCGTGACCCGCGACCGGCCGCCCGGCCGTCCCGCACACCCGCACTCCCTGCGTCACCCCGACGCACCACCCGAGAGGTAGGACACCCGTGACCGCAACGACCACCCGCGCCCGCGCCCCCCGCGCGCTCGCCGCCCTCGCCGTCGTGCCCCTGCTGGCGCTCGCGGCCTGCTCCGGGGTGAGCACCGAGGCCCCGGCCGCCGCGGACGAGGGCGCGGCGTCCTCCGACGGCACGACGGAGAGCACGACGTCCGTCTCGGACGCCCTCGACGTGAGCACGAGCCCCGACCAGGACCGCATCCGCACCACCGAGTCGGCCGAGGCCGTCGCCCTCCTCCCGGACGCCTGGAAGGACAAGGACGAGCTCGTCGTCGCGATCTCCGCGGGCTCCGCGCCCCCGCTCGGCTTCCTCGCCGACGACGACGAGACGCCCATCGGCAACGAGACCGACATCGCGCAGCTCGTCGCCGACGCGCTCGGCAAGGACCTGCGCCTCGAGGTCAAGGCCTGGGCCGACTGGCCGCTCGCGCTCGGCTCGGGCGACGTCGACGCCGTGATCTCCAACGTCACGGTGACCGAGGAGCGCAAGGAGACCATCGACTTCTCCACGTACCGCAACGACGAGCTCGGCTGGCTCGTGGGCGCGGACTCCGACATCACGTCGATCACGAAGCGCGAGGACATCGCGGGCAAGGTCGTCGCCGTCGGCTCCGGGACGAACCAGGAGAAGATCGTGCTCGAGTGGGACCGCCTCAACCAGGAGGACGGCCTCGAGCCCATCCAGGGCCCCGAGTACTACGAGCAGTTCTCCGACGTCCTGCTCGCGCTCCAGTCCGGGCGCATCGAGACGTACGTCGGCCCCAACGCGTCGCTCGCGTACCAGGCGGCGATCTCCCCGCAGGACTTCAAGGTCGTGGGCACGCTCAACGGCGGCTGGCCCGACACGGCGCAGATCGCCGTCGCCACGAAGAAGGGCAACGAGGCGGCCCCGGCCATCACCGCCGCGATCAACCACGCCATCGAGGACGGCACGTACCTCGAGGTGCTCCAGCGGTGGGGCCTGGAGTCCGAGGCCGTCGAGGAGTCGCAGACCAACCCGCCCGGCCTGCCGAAGACGGAGTGACCCGCGCATGACCACCAGCACCCAGCACGTCGACCACCTCGTGGTCGGGGGCGGCGTCATGGGCTCGGCCGCGGCGTGGCAGCTCGCCCGGCGCGGGCGCGACGTCGTGCTGCTCGAGCGCTTCGCGCCCGGGCACGCGCACGGCGCCTCGCACGGGACGTCGCGCATCTACCGCACGACGTACGCCGAGCCCGAGTACCTCGACCTCGCGCAGGAGGCGCTGCGCCTGTGGCGCGAGGTCGAGGACGAGACCGGGACCGAGCTCCTCGACGTGACCGGCGGCGTGAGCCACGGGCGTCGCGACGGTGCGGCCGAGCGCCGCGTCGACGCGATCGGCGCCGCGTTCGCGGCCCGCGGGATCGAGCACGAGTGGCTCGACCCCGCGGCCGCGGCCGAGCGCTGGCCGGGGCTGCGGTTCGAGGGCCGGGTGCTGCACGAGGTCGCGACGGCCGGCCGGCTCCACGCCGACCGGGCCGTCGCGGCCCTCCAGGGGGCCGCGGCCGCGCGGGGCGCCGACGTGCGGCACGAGGTCGCCGTCCGGCACGTCGAGCGCGTCCCCGAGGGCGTGCGCGTCGTCACCGACGGCGCCGACGTCGTCGCGCGGGTCGTCGTCGTGACCGTCGGGGCGTGGAGCGCGGGTCTGCTGGGTTCCCCGGCGGGCGGCCTGCTCGGGCAGGAGCTCCCGCTCGTCGTCACGCAGGAGCAGCCCGCCCACTTCGCGCTCGCCCCCGGCACGTCGCCCGCGGGGTGGCCCGCGTTCACGCACGACGTCGGTCCCGGCACCGCGTGGCCGAGCGGCGTCTACGGGCTCGCGACCCCGGGCGAGGGCGTCAAGGTCGGCTTCCACGGCGTCGGCCCCGTCGTCGACCCCGACCGGCGCTCCTACCGGCCGGAGCCGGGCCAGCTCGCCGCGCTGCGCGACTACGTGCGGACCTGGCTGCCCGGCCTCGACCCCGACGCCTACGTCCCCGTGAGCTGCACGTACACCACGACGCCGGACCACGACTTCGTGCTCGACCGGCGCGGCCCGGTCGTCGTCGGCGCCGGGTTCTCCGGCCACGGCTTCAAGTTCGCCCCGGCCGTCGGGCGCGTGCTCGCCGACCTCGCGACCGCCCCCGGCGCCCTGCCCGACGGCGGCACCGCCGCCGAGCGGTTCGCGCTCGCCCGCCTCGCCGCACTCCCCGAGAGGACCGCCTCATGACGATCGCTCCCGCACCCACCGCTGGGGACGCTGCGGCCCCGGCCGCGGACCCCGGGACGCTCCGCGCGCCGTCCCACGACGCCGACGGTGCCCGCGCCGCGCTCGCCGCGCGGTACGGCGTCGACCTCGCCGCGGTCGAGGACGTCGCGCCCGGCGCGACCGCGGGCCTGGCACCCGCCGCGGACCGTCCCGGCACCGTCCTCGCGACGCAGCTGGGCCACCGGACGGTGCGCCGCTACCGCACCGACCCGCTGGCCCACCACGTCGTGCCGACGCTCGTCGCCGCCGCGCAGTCCGCCCCGACGTCGTCGAACCTCCAGCTCTGGAGCGTCGTCGCCGTCACCGACCCCGTGCGCAAGGCGCGGCTCGCGGCGCTCGCGGGCGACCAGGAGCACGTGCGCACCGCGCCGCTGCTGCTCGTCTGGCTCGCCGACGTCGCGCGGGCCCGCGCCCTCGGCGAGCGCGAGGGCGTCCGGCTCGAGGCGACCGACTACCTCGAGACGACGGTCGTCGCGTTCCTCGACGCCGCGCTCGCCGCGCAGAACGCCGTCGTGGCGGCGGAGTCGCTCGGTCTCGGCACCGTGTACATCGGCGCGCTGCGCAACCACCCCGCCCAGGTCGCGGCCGAGCTCGGCCTGCCCGAGGGCGTCGTCGCGGTCGTGGGGCTCGTCGTCGGGCACCCCGACCCCGCGGGCGGCGAACGGGTCAAGCCGCGGCTGCCGCAGGCGGCCGTCCTGCACGCCGAGCGCTACCGCGCCGTCGGGCAGGACCAGCACGTCGCGGCGTACGAGGAGCGCATCGCGCCCTTCTACCGCGAGGAGGGGCTCGACGGCGGCTGGCGCGACCGCGTCGTCGACCGCCTGCGCGTCCCCGGCGCCCTGCGCGGGCGCGCCCACCTGCGCACCACGCTCGCCGCGCTCGGGTTCCCGTCCAAGTAGCCCGGCGGGCCCCCACGCGACCGCGTCGCCCCGAGCCACCGCACCCCACCAGAGGAAGCCATGTCCCACCAGCACCCGCACCCGACCGCCACCCCCGGCGGGCCGCGACCGGCGTCCGGCCGCGTCCCGCTGTCCGTGCTCGACCTCGCGATCGTCCCCGAGGGGGCGACGGGCCAGGACGCGGTGCGCCGCGCCGTCGGGCTCGCGCGCGACCTCGACCGGCTCGGCTACCACCGCGTCTGGTACGCCGAGCACCACCTGTCGCCCGGCGTCGGCTCCGCGTCGCCCGCCGTGCTCGCCGCCGCCGTCGCGGCCCGGACCGAGCGCATCCGTGTCGGCAGCGGTGCCGTGCTGCTCAGCACGACGAGCCCGCTCGTCGCCGCCGAGCAGTTCGGGACGATCGCCGCGCTCCACCCGGGCCGCGTCGACCTCGGGCTCGGCCGCGCGTTCACGCCGCCGACGGGGGAGAAGGGGGCCGGGGCGCCGCGGCGGGCCCGGCCCGCCACCGGGCCGCGGGTCGTCGACGGGCTGTACGTGCCCGGCGCGCCGCCCGCCGACGTGAACGACTCCGTGCTGCGCGAACGCATCCTCGCGCAGAAGCGGATCGTCGGGGCGTCGCGCACCCCGGCGAGCTTCCGCGACGAGCTCGAGCTCGTGCTCGGGCTGCGCGCGGGGACCTACCGCGACGAGCGCGGGACGCCGTACGTGAGCCCGCCCGTCGAGGGCGCCGACTGGGACCTGTGGGTCCTCGCGTCGAGCGCGGGCGAGAGCGCGCGCGTCGCGGGCGAGCTCGGGCTGCCGCTCGCCGCGAACTACCACGTGGCGCCGTCGGCGACGCTCGACACCGTCGCCGCGTACCGCGAGGCGTTCCGGCCGGGCGTGCTCGACGAGCCCTACGTCGTCGTGTCCGCCGACGTGCTCGTCGCCGACACCGTCGAGCGGGCCCGCGAGCTCGCGACGCCGTTCGCGGACTGGGTGCTCTCCATCCGCAGCGGCGCCGACGGCGCGATCGCCTACCCGGAGCCGGGCACGTCGCCCGCGTGGGAGGAGCGCCCGGAGGCGGAGCGCGCGCTCGTCGCCGACCGCGTCGACACGCGCATCGTCGGCGACCCCGAGACCGTCGTGCGGCGACTCGAGACCCTGCGCCGCGCGACCGGCGCGGACGAGCTGCTCGTCACCACCGCGACCCACGACGCCGACGACGCCCGACGCTCGTTCGCGCTGCTCGCCGAGCACTGGTTCGCGGGCGCCCCGAGCGGCGGCGACACCACGACCACGACCGCTACGCCCGCCGTCGCACCCGCGCTCGCCACCACCCGCTGACGCCACCACCCCGCGAAGGAGACACCCATGACCACGACCCCGCCCCTGCGGGCCGCGACCGACGCCGCCGCCCAGGTCGCCGACGGCGCGCTGCTGATCGACGTGCGCTCGGCCGGCGGTCGCGCCGCGCACGGCGAGATCCCCGGCGCCACGCTCGCCGACCGCGACGACCTGGACGCGCTGTTCGGCCCCGCCGACGCCCCGGTGATCTCGCTCGACACGCCCGTCGTCGTCGTGTGCGGGTCGCCGAACGGCTCCGGGCCCGTCGCCGAGGCGCTCGCACGCCGCGGGTACACGCACGTGTCCCACGTCGACGGCGGCTTCCCCGCGTGGAAGGAGGCAGGCCTCCCGGCGTCCGACCCGGTCGGGGCGGCCCCGGAGCCCGCGCCCGCGGGGCCCGCGGCGTCGCCGGACCCGACGGCGCCCGCCCGGCCCTGAGCCGGCGGCCGGACCGTGCCCCGCACGTCCGGCCCCCGCACCACCGCACGACGCACCACCCGCACCGACACCACGGAGACCCTCATGCCCGTCGAGTTCCTCGGCATCGCCACGACCAACGACGCCTCGGAGACCACCGAGCGCACGACCGCCGCGTTCGACCCCGCCTACCTCGAGCGCCTCGTGCGCGCGCACGAGGACAACGGCTGGACGCGCGTCCTCTTCGCGTACGGCTCCTCCGGCCCCGAGCCCGCCGCGCTCGCCGCCTACACCGCCGCGCGCCTGCAGTCGATCGAGCTGCTGCTCGCGCACCGGCCCAACGTGTCCTACCCGACGTACGCCGCCAAGACGTTCGCGACGCTCGACCAGCTCTCCGGCGGGCGGCTCTCCGTGCACTTCATCACCGGCGGAAACGACCACGAGCAGGGCCGCGAGGGCGACACGCTGACCAAGGACGAGCGGTACGCGCGCACCCACGAGTACATCCAGATCGTCAAGCAGGCCTGGTCGAGCGCCGAGCCGTTCGACCACCACGGGCCGTTCTACGACTTCGACGACTTCGTGCTCGACGCCAAGCCGTTCGAGGGCCGCACCCCGACCATCTCGTTCGGCGGGTCGTCGGACGCCGCGTTCCGCGTCGGCGCGGCCGAGGCCGACATCTACGCCGTCTGGGGCGAGCCGCTCGACCGCACCGCCGAGCAGATCGCGCGCGTGCACGCCGAGGCCGCCGCCGCGGGCCGCACGACGCCGCCGCGCATCCACGCCGCGTTCCGGCCGATCGTCGCGCCGACCGAGGAGCTCGCCTGGGAGAAGGCGCACCGCATCCTCGACCGGATCGAGGCGCGCAAGGCCGCCGCGGGGGGCCAGCTCAGCCGTCGGCACCCGATCGACAAGCCCGAGAACGCGGGTTCCCAGCGCCTGCTCGAGATCGCCGCCCAGGGCGAGCGCTTCGACACCGCGCTGTGGACCGCGACCGCGAAGGCCACCGGCGGCGCCGGCAACTCCAACGCGCTCGTCGGCACGCCCGAGCAGGTCGCCGAGGCGCTGCTCGCGTACTACGACCTCGGCGTCCGCGTCATCTCCGCGCGCGGCTACGACCTGCTGGACGACGCGGTCGACTTCGGTCGCTACGTCATCCCGCTCGTTCGCGAGGACGTCGCGAAGCGCGACGCCGCCGCCGCCGAGGCCGCCGCGGCCTGACAGATCGGCAACCCCGCCCCGGGTCGGCAGCTCCGGTCGGGTTCGGCACCTGCGTGTGCCGAACACGACCGGAGCTGCCGAACGCGCCGGTACCGGCCCCCGGACGACGACGAACAACAAGGAGAAGGACGTGCGGTTCCAGGTACTCGACATCGTGTTCAACCCGCCCCACCCCGTGACCGGGGAGGCGGTCGCGCCGTCCGACCGGTTGAACCGGGTCGTGGAGACGGCGGTGCTGGCGGAGGAGCTCGGGTTCGACTCGTTCGCGGTGGGGGAGCGGCACGCCGGAGAGGTGCTGTCGTCGGCGCCGACGGTGATCCTCGGCGCGGTCGCGGCGCGGACGTCGCGCATCCTGCTGAGCACGGGCGTCACCGTGCTGTCGCTGCTCGACCCGATCCGCGTCGCCGAGGACCTCGCGACGGTCGACCAGCTGAGCCGCGGGCGGCTGGAGATCGTCATCGGCAAGGGCAACGAGGTGCTGCAGTACCCGCTGCTCGGGCTGGACATCGACAAGCAGTACGAGTACCTCCAGGAGAACTACCAGCTGCTGCGCCTGCTGCTGTCGGAGGAGGACGTCAGCTGGAGCGGGCGGCACCGCCACGCGCTGGAGCACGCGACGACGCTGCCGCGACCGTTCGCCGGGCCGTTCCGGATCTGGCACGGGTCGGCGACGTCGCGCTTCGCGGTCGACCTCGCGGCCCGGTACGGGGACCCGATCGTCAGCGCCAACGCGTTGCAGCCGCGCGAGAACTACCAGGTGCTCATCGACCGCTACCGCGAGCAGTACGCGGCGCACGGGCACGACCCGGCGTACGGGTACGTCGGGTCGGGCTCGGGCGGGCTGTTCCTCGCCGACACGACGGAGGAGGCGATCGAGCAGTACCGCCCGATCTACGAGGGCCAGGTCGCGGCGGCGGCGCGCCGGGGGTACGGGCCGGACGCCGTCGGGAAGGCACCGAGCTTCCGGACGGTCGAGGACGCCGTCGAGCGCGGGCCCGCGCTCGTGGGGTCGCCGGAGCGCGTGGCGGAGAAGATCCTCGACTACCACGCCTCGTACCGGCACGACCTGCAGTCCGTCTCGGTGAACCACCTGATCCCCGCGGCGCAGCAGGAGGACGTGCTGCGCCGGTTCGCGGAGGAGGTCGTGCCCGTCGTGCAGGCCGAGGTGAAGACGGACCTGTGGAGCCCGGCCGACACCCGCCGCGCGGCGGGGTTCACCGCGGCCTGAGCGATCGCCGGACCGGAGGGAGGGGCCCGTCTCGCCCGGCGAGGCGGGTCCTCGCCGTGCTCGTGGCAGCCCCGGCGACGGGTCACGACGACGCGGAGCAGGAAACAACCGTTCGTCTGGCGGGACGGCCGTCTCGATACTTGACTCACCTGGTCGAGATTGTCTTTCCTGCTCCCAGGTGACGAGCGTCAGCACGCAGGCCCGGCTCGCTGACCAGCAACCCTTCGACGTGACGGGGTGCTCCGGGAACGACCTGACCGCGTGGCTCCCGCCGCGCGGTAAGCACGGCACCCCGGTGGGTTCCCCCGCCGCGCCGGCCCTGAGCCCGGCGCGGTCGACCACCGGCGCCGGACGACCGCCGGTCCTCAGCCGGCACACGAGGAGAGCAGCACGACATGATCCCCACACCTCACCGACGCCGGTCCCTGACCGTCGCCGCGGCGGCCGCCGCGACGGGCCTCCTGCTCAGCGCGTGCGCGGGCGGCGGCTCCGGCGCGTCCGACGGCGACGGGTCGCCCAGCCCGTCCGGCGAGCCCGTGGCGGGCGGCGACCTGACGTTCGCCCTCACGGTCGACTCGCACTGCATCGACCCGCAGCAGGTCGGCAACAACGACGCCATCGCGGCGGCCCGCCAGACGGTCGCGTCGCTCACGGCGCAGGACCCGGAGTCGGGCGAGATCCTGCCGTGGCTCGCGGAGAGCTGGGAGGTGAACGACGACGCGTCGAGCTACACGTTCCACCTGCGCGACGACGCGACGTACGCCGACGGCACGCCGATCGACGCCGAGTCGGTGAAGACGAACTTCGACGCGATCGTCGCGCTCGGCGCGACGGCGTCGCTCGGGTCGCAGTACCTCGTCGGCTACGAGGGCACGACCGTCACCGACCCGCAGACCCTCACGGTGGACTTCGCGGAGCCGAGCGCGCAGTTCCTCCAGGCGACGTCGACGTTCTCGCTCGGCCTCCTCGCCCCGTCCTCGGCCGACCTGAGCGTCGAGGACCGCTGCGCCGGGAAGTTCGTCGGCTCCGGCCCGTTCTCCGTGAAGTCGTACACGCAGGACCAGGAGATCGTGCTCGAGAAGGTCGCGGGCTACGCGTGGGGCTCGGAGGCGAGCGACCACCAGGGCGAGGCCTACCTCGACACGGTGACGTTCAAGGTCATCCCCGAGGCGAGCGTGCGCAGCGGCAGCCTGCAGTCCGGGCAGATCGACGCCACGGCCGCGATCTCGACCGTCGACCTGCCGCAGTTCGACGGGAACGGGTTCTGGCTCGAGTACCGCGCCAACCCGGGCGTCGTGTTCAACCTCTTCCCCAACGAGTCGAGCCCGCTCGCGGGCGACGAGGCCGTGCGGACGGCGATCCTCCAGGGCATCGACCGCGAGCAGATCGCGGACACCGTGCTCAGCGCGCAGGACGAGTCGGCCACGAGCGTCCTGTCGCACTCGACCCCGCTCTACGAGAGCGTCGCGGACGAGCTCGCCTACGACCCCGAGGGCGCGAAGAAGATCCTCGACGACGCGGGCTGGGTCGAGGGCGCCGACGGCGTGCGGGAGAAGGACGGCCAGAAGCTCTCCACGACCGTGACGTTCTGGCAGGTGCCGGAGCCGCTCGAGCTCGTCCAGCAGCAGCTCGCGCAGATCGGCGTGGACCTCCAGCTCCAGCACGTGACCGTCGCCGAGTCGCAGGCGATCAAGGAGAGCGGCGACTTCGACTTCGACTACTACAACCTCACGCGCTCCGACCCGGACGTGCTGCGCACGATCTTCTCGGCGAACGCGCGCAACATCAACCAGCGCGACGCGGAGGAGGTCGACGACCTGCTCGACGCGTCGGCCGCGGCGACCGACCCGGCCGAGCGCCAGAGGCTCGTCACGGAGGCGTCACGCCTCCTGGTCCAGAAGGGGCACGCGATCCCGGTCTACGAGCTCTCGACGACCATCGCGGCCGCCGACACGGTCCACGGCCTGACGTTCGAGGCGTCGTCGCGCCTCGACTTCTACGACGCCTGGGTCACCCAGGGCTGACCCGCCGGGCCCGCCTGCCCGACGCCGCGGCGTCGGGCAGGCGGGCATCCCCCACGGAAGGAGGCCGACCATGGGCCGGTACGTCCTGCGTCGCGCCGGGCAGGGCCTGTTCGTGCTCTGGGCGGCGTTCACCATCTCGTTCTTCGTCCTCTACCTGCTGCCCAGCGACCCGGCCGCGCTCATGGCGAGCGGCGGTGGCGAGGCGGACCAGGTGGACCCCGCGCTGCTCGACGCCCTGCGCGCCCAGTACGGCCTCGACCGGCCCGTGCTCGTGCAGTACGCCGACGCGCTGTGGCACGCGCTGCGGCTCGACTTCGGGACGTCGTACGCGTCCGGGGCGCCCGCGACGCAGCTCGTGCTCCAGGCGCTCCCGGAGACGCTCCGGCTCACGGCCGCGGCGCTCGTCCTCGCCGTCGTGGCGGGCGCCGGCATCGCGATCGCGAGCACGTTCCCGCGCGCGGCCTGGCTGCGCCACGCGCTCGCGTCGCTCCCTCCGCTCGGCGTCGCCCTGCCGCCGTTCTGGCTGGGCCTCCTCCTGCTGCAGTGGTTCTCCTTCCAGCTCCCGCTGTTCCCCGCGATCGGCAACCAGGGCGCGATCAGCCTCGTGCTGCCGGCGATCACGCTCGCCGTGCCGGCGAGCGCCGCGCTCGCCCAGGTGCTCGCGCGGAGCCTGCGCGGGACCCTCGGCGAGCCGTACGTGGAGACGGCGCGCGCCAAGGGCGCGAGCCGCGCGCGCGTGCACTTCCGTCACGCGCTGCGCAACGCCGCGATCCCCGCGCTGACCGTGCTGGGGGTCGTCGTGGGCGGGCTGCTCGGCGGCACGGTCGTCACCGAGACGGTGTTCTCGCGCGCGGGCCTGGGACGGCTCACGGTCACGTCGGTGGACGCGCAGGACATCCCCGTGGTGCAGGCGGTCGTCGTCCTCTCGGCGCTCGTGTTCGTGGTCGTCACGCTCGCGGTCGACCTGCTCTACCCCCTGCTCGACCCCCGGATCGACGCTCGACAGAAGGCGGTGGCCGCATGAGCACCAGGCCGGGAGTGCGCATCGTGCTCCGGGACGAGGCCCGGGTCGCGGACCGTGCCGCGGTGGCGGACGTGCCGCCGTCGGGCGCGCTCGCCCCCGACGCCCCGCCCGCCGACGCGCCCGGGGGACGCACGCCCGCGGAGATCGAGGTCGAGGACCGCGAGGACGCGCGCGCGATCCTGCGGCACGGCCGCGTGCGGACCCGGGGCACAGCGAGCCGGTGGCGGCGCGGGGCGCGGTACGCCGTGCGGCGTCCCGGGCTGGTCGTCGCCGTGCTCGTCGTCCTGCTCGTCACGGCGTGGGCGGTCGTCCCGCAGCTCTTCACGTCGTACGACCCGCTGACGGGCGTGCCCGCGGACCGGCTGCAGCCGCCGTCGGGCGCGCACCTGTTCGGCACCGACCACCTGGGGCGGGACGTGTACGCGCGCGTCGTCCACGGCGCGTCGGCCTCGCTCGGCGCGACTGTCATCGCGGTCGCGGTCGGGCTCGTCGCCGGGTCGCTGCTCGGCCTGCTCGCGGGATTCGTGCGCGGGTGGGTGGACGACGTCGTCGGCCGGTTCGTCGACGTGCTGCTCGCGATCCCCAGCATCCTGCTCTCGCTCGCGATCATCACGGCGCTCGGGTTCGGGACGGTCAAGGTCGCGATCGCCGTCGGCATCACGAGCGTCGCGACGTTCGCGCGCGTCATGCGGGCCGAGGTCCTGCGCACCTCGACGTCGGTGTACGTCGAGGCGGCCCGCGCGTCGGGGGTGCGCTGGTACGGCGTGCTGGGGCGCCACGTGCTGCCCAACTCGACGGGACCGGTGCTCGCGCTCGTCGCGCTCGAGCTCGGCACGGCCGTGCTCGCCATCTCGGCCCTGAGCTTCCTCGGCTACGGGACGCCGCCGCCCGCGCCGGAGTGGGGGTCGCTCGTCTCGGGCGGGCGCGACTACCTGGCCACCGCGTGGTGGCTCACGACCATGCCGGGCCTCGTGATCGTCGCCGTCGTGCTGTCGGCGAACCGCATCGCGCGGGCCCTGGAACGGACCGGAGGGGACGCATGACCGCCACGACGCCGATCACCCAGGAGCGTCCCGGCCCGACGTCGGGCGAGGCGCCCGCGCTCGAGATCCGCGGTCTGGAGGTCGCCTACCGCACGCGCGACGGCGGCTCCTACGCCGCCGTGCGCGGCGTCGACCTCACGGTCGGGGCGGGCGAGGTCGTCGCGCTCGTGGGCGAGTCCGGGTCGGGCAAGAGCACGACGGCGCACGCAGCCCTGCACCTGCTCGCGCGCGGGGGCGAGGTGACGGCAGGGACCATCCGCCTCGGTGGGCGCGACGTCGGACGGCTCTCCGAGAAGGAGTGGCAGCAGGTGCGGGGCCGCGACGTCGGGCTCGTGCCGCAGGACCCGACGGTGTCGCTCAACCCCGTCACGCGCGTGGGCGACCAGGTCGCGGAGGTGCTCGTCATCCACGGGCTCGCGCGGCGCAAGGAGGCGCGCGAGCGTGCGGTCGAGCTGCTGCGCCAGGCCGGGATCGACGACCCGGAGGCCCGCGCGCGGCAGTACCCGTCGCAGCTCTCCGGCGGGATGCGCCAGCGCGTGCTCATCGCGATCGCCGTCGCGGCCCGGCCGCGCCTCGTCGTCGCGGACGAGCCCACGAGCGCGCTCGACGTGACGGTCCAGCGCCGCATCCTCGACCACCTCGACGGCCTCGTGCGCGACCTCGGCACCGCCGTCCTGCTCATCACGCACGACCTCGGCGTCGCGGCGGACCGCGCCGACCGGATCGTCGTCCTCGAGCAGGGGGTCGTCGTCGAGGAGGGCACCGCCGAGCAGGTGCTGCACGACCCGCGCCACCCGTACACCGAGCAGCTCATCGCGGCGGCGCCGAGCCTCGCGAGCTCGCGCCTCGTCGCGGGCGGCACCCCGGAGGGGGTGCGGGGCGACGGCGTCGTCCCGCGCGCCGACGCGAGCCGCGCCGCGGTCGCGAGCCGCGCCGTCGACCAGGGGATCGCGGTGCCCGACGCCGCGGGCCCGGACACCGCGAGCGCGCCCGTCCTCGCGGTGCGGGACCTGCGCAAGGAGTTCACGCTGCCGCGCGGGTCGTCGCACCGGACGCTCGTCGCGGTGGACGGCGTGAGCCTCGAGGTCGGGCGCGGCGAGACGTACGCGCTCGTGGGGGAGTCGGGGTCGGGCAAGAGCACGACGGCGCGCCTCGCCCTCCGGCTCGAGCGGCCCACCGCGGGCACGGTGGAGTTCGCCGGCGAGGACATCACGACGGCGCGCGGCGAGCGGCTGCGGTCGCTGCGTCGCGGCTTCCAGGTGGTCTACCAGTCCCCGTACGCGTCGCTCGACCCGCGGTTCACCGTCGAGCAGATCGTCACCGAGCCGCTCCGGGCGTACCGGGTCGGCTCGCCGTCCGAGCGCGCCGACCGGGCACGTGCGCTCGTCGAGGACGTCGCGCTCCCGCCCGACGTGCTCCGCCGGGGACCGCGCGAGCTCTCGGGCGGGCAGCGGCAGCGCGTCGCCATCGCGCGGGCGCTCGCCCTGAACCCGGCGCTCGTCGTGCTCGACGAGCCCGTCTCGGCGCTCGACGTGTCCGTGCAGGCGCAGATCCTCGAGCTGCTCGTGCGGCTCCAGGCCGAGCACGGGCTCGCGTACCTGTTCATCTCGCACGACCTCGCCGTCGTGCGGCAGGTGTCCGACCACGTCGGTGTCATGCACCGCGGGCGCGTCGTCGAGCAGGGGGCGGCCGAGCAGATCCTGCTCGACCCGCAGGAGGAGTACACGCGTGAGCTCGTCGCGGCCATCCCCGGCCGCCGCGCGCGCCAGGGGCGCACGGCGAAGTAGAACGGCCCGTCGCGAGGTAGCACACGGCGTGCTCTACCTCGCGACGTGCCGTTCTACCTCGCGGCGGCGGGCCGGGTCAGGCCTCGCGGTTCTCCGAGGAGAGGAACCAGGCCTGCTTCTCCAGGTCCGCGATGATCTCGTGCAGGATGTCGGCGCTCGTCGGGTCCTCGGCGTCGACGTCGTCGTGCACGGCGCGGACGACCTCGACCGTCTGCGCGATGCGCTCGACGACCGCGTCGACGGTGTCGCCGACCGACACGAGGCCGGCCGGGTACGGCGAGAGGTCCGTCGTCGTCGCGACGGTCTCGGTGCGGCCGTCGGGCACGACCTGGAGCGCGCGCATGCGCTCGGCGACGGTGTCGCTGTGCTCGCGCGCGGCGTCCACGACGTCGTCGAGCTGGAGGTGCAGGTCGCGGAACCCGCGGCCCGTGACGTTCCAGTGGGCCTGCTTGCTCTGGACGTGCAGGTCGACGAGCGCGACGAGCACGCGCTGCAGGTGGGCGCGGAGCTTCTCCGACGCCTCGAAGCGGGCCGTCGTGCGGTGGATGGTGGGTGCGGACATGGTGCTCCTCGCTCTCTCGGGGGTCGCCCGGAATCGTGCGGCGGTCACCCGGCTTCCGTCGGTGCCGTTCACTTGAACGATTCCAGACTAGGGGGCATTCCGCGCGCCCGCCAGCAAGGAGAGGCGTGCCTGACCTGCGACGGGACGCGTCGCGCAGCCCGGCGCGTCACGTCCTCTCGCCAGGTGAGAGGACGGCGTCCGCCCTTGCCCCCGGCGGCGCGCGGTGGTCCGCTGGGGCCATGACCGACACCTCCCGGACCCCCGCCCCCGGCACCCTCCCGTCGCGCACGCTCGGCACCGGCGGGGCGGCGCTCGCCGTCTCCGCCGTCGGGTTCGGCGGCATGTCCGTCACCGACGCCTACGGCCCCGCGGACGCCGCGGAGGCGGAGGCCGTGCTGCGCCGCGCGCTCGAGCTCGGCGTGACCCTCTTCGACACGGCCGACGTCTACGGCCACGGCCGCAACGAGGAGCTGTTCGGCCGGGTCCTCGGGCCGCACCGGGACGAGATCGTCCTCGCGTCGAAGTTCGGGCTCCCGCCCGCGGGCGGCCACCCCGACGGGCGTCCGGTCGACGGCCGCCCCGAGTACGTCCGTGCCGCGGTCGACGCGAGCCTGCGCCGCCTCGGCACCGACCGCCTCGACCTGTACTACCTGCACCGTGTCGACCCCCAGGTGCCGATCGAGGACACGGTCGGCGCGCTCGCCGGCCTCGTGGAGGCCGGGAAGGTCCGCGGCATCGGTCTCTCGGAGCCGTCCGCCGCGACCGTGCGCCGCGCGCACGCCGTGCACCCCGTGACGGCCGTGCAGAGCGAGTACTCGCTGTGGACGCGCGACCCGGAGGACGAGGTGCTGCCGACGCTGCGCGAGCTCGGGGTCGGCTTCGTGCCCTTCTCGCCGCTCGGCCGGGGCATCCTCACCGGGACCGTGGACGCCACCGACGGCTTCGCGGAGGACGACGTGCGCCGCGCCCACGCCCGGTACGCCGGGGAGGCGTTCGAGCACAACCGCGGCCTCGTGCGCTCCCTGGAGCAGCTCGCCGCGGAACACGGCGTCACGACGGCACAGCTCGCGCTCGCGTGGCTCCTCGCGCAGGGCGACGACGTCGTCCCGATCCCGGGGACGAAGCGCGTCGCGTACCTGGAGCAGAACGTCGCGGCGGCCGCGGTCGAGCTGACGCCGGACGACGTCGCGACGATCGGCGCGGCGATCCCGCGCGCGGCCGTCCAGGGCGTGCGGCACCCGCAGCCGGACCTCCTCGACGGCTGACCCGCCGCGCGGGCGGCGGCGAGGACAGGGGGCCGCCCACCCTGCCTCGCGGGGCCGGGGAGACCTAGACTGGAGAGGTCCTGTGGGTCTCCCCGCGCAGAGGTCGGCTCCGATGTCGTGGCTGCTCATGATCTGGTGCGCGACGGCGTGCACGGCCGCCGCCGCGTGGTGGGTGCTGCGCCGGGCCGGGCGGCCTCCGAGCCACCGGACGGGCGGGCGCCGTCGTGCCGCCGCGGCCCCGGACCCGCTCACGACGCTCGCGCTCCAGGTGCGGCTCACCGCGCTCGCCGCGGAGCTCCGGCGCATCGAGGCCGACCCGGACGTCTACGCGCGCGCCCACCACTACCTCGCGGTCCAGGGCGCCTACGACGCGCTGCTGCGCGAGGCCTGTCGGCTCACGGGGCTCCCGGTCGCGGACGCGCCCCTGCGCGCGGGCTTCCGCACCGGCGACGACGAGCGGTTCCGCGAGGAGCTCGAGCTCAGCGCGCGCGGCTGGAGCTGGTGACGGACCACCCGTGAGGGGCGGCACGGGACGGGCGAGGGGCCCGACGGCGGGACCTCCGCCGTCGGGCCCCTCGCCCGTCCGTGTGCTCAGAGCGCGGAGTGGTCGCCGATCCGGTGGTAGGTGCGGTCGTGGTAGACGAGCGGCGACGCCGCCGCCTCCCGCGACGCCCCGGGCGCGGCGCCGACGCTCGACGCGAGCGCGCGCAGCGAGACGAGGTAGGAGTCGCCCACCGGGGTGCGCTGGACGACCCGCCCGCGCACCCACGACAGCGCGCCGTCGATCACGGGCTCGCCCGTCGGCAGGCGCGACCAGCCGCCGTCCGCGAACCGGTCGATGCCGCTCGTCGCGAACCGGGCCGAGATGTCGTCCTGGTGGTCCGCGAGGAAGCTCACGGTCAGCGTGCGCGCCGTCGAGACCGCGGGCCACGACGACGACGTGGACGCGAGCGAGAACGCGAGCAGCGGGGGCGCGGCCGAGACGGAGATGACCGACGTCGCGGTGAAGCCGACGAGGCGGTCGCCGTGCTCGAGCGCGACGACGGCGACGCCCGCGGGGTGGCCGCGGAACACGGCCTTGTACTCGTCGGGGGAGAGCTGGGGCTCGTCCTGCTCGGCCAGGAGGGCCTCCAGGTGGGTGAGCTCGGCGGTCATCGGGCCACCCCCGCGAACGCGTCGGCGACGGCTGCGTCGGTGCGGGCCGACGGGCGGTCCTCCGCCGGGGGGAGCTGCGCCGTGGCGCGGCGCAGGGCGTCGCCCGCGCGCGCGAGCCACGCGTCCACGACCGGTCCCAGGTCCGCGAGCTGCGGCTCGGTGACCGTGAGCGACCGGGTCGGGACGACGGCGCCGAGCTCGACGAGCACGGGTCGCAGGTGCACCTCCCCGACGAGCGCGTGCGCCGGGTTCCCGGACACGACGAGCGGAACCACGACGACGCCCGCGAGCCCGTCGGGGCCGTAGAGGTCGAGGAAGGCCTTCAGCAGCCCGGTGTAGGACGCCTTGTAGACCGGCGTCGCCACGACGGCGACGGTCGCCCGGGCGAGCTGCTCACGGGCGGCGTCGGCCGCCGGGTGGTCGGCGGCGAGCACCTCGCCGGCGAGCGACGCCAGGTCGACCGTGGCGACGTCGTCCGCGCCGAGGAGGTCGGCGACGCGGCGCGCGACCGTCTCGGCGGCGCCGAGCGTGCGCGAGCCGGGCCGCGGGTTGCCCGAGACGGCGAGCACCGTCGGGTGGGTGGGGTGGTGGGTCATGTGCACCTCGCAGTAGTCGTCGATCACGCTTGCCGTGCGGGCCGTCCCCGCCGGTGGCGGGGCAGGCCGGGCCCGGCCTGGTCATCTCCCGGAGCACCCCGCCGTGACAGGGGGTTGCCGGCCAGCGAGCCGGGGCTTCGCGCTGGCGCTCGTGACCTGGGGACGGGTATAGCAACCGCCCCGTGAAACCGCACCGGATCGGTAGGGTTTCTCAGTGGGTGGACGGATGTGTCGTCGTCGGCGACTCCTGTGCCGCCCCGTGCGGTCGCTCCTGCCCTGCGGCCGCCCGTCCCGGTGCGCGCGGAGTGAGACGGTGTGACGGGAGCTTCTGGCACAGGCGTACCGTCAGCAGGAGTTCCGCCCGCGTCAGACGAGGAGTACCCATGGACAGCCGACTGCAGTCCGTCTACGACGAGGTCCTGCGTCGCAACCCCGGCGAGGCCGAGTTCCACCAGGCCGTGCGCGAGGTCTTCGACTCGCTCGGCCCCGTGCTGCGCAAGCACCCGCGCTACGTCGAGGCCGCCGTCCTCGAGCGCGTGTGCGAGCCGGAGCGCCAGATCATCTTCCGGGTCCCGTGGGTGGACGACACCGGGCGCGTGCAGATCAACCGCGGCTTCCGCGTCGAGTTCAACTCCGCGCTCGGCCCGTACAAGGGCGGCCTGCGGTTCCACCCGTCGGTCTACCTGGGCATCGTGAAGTTCCTCGGCTTCGAGCAGATCTTCAAGAACTCGCTCACGGGCATGCCCATCGGCGGCGGCAAGGGCGGCTCCGACTTCGACCCGCGCGGGCGGTCCGACGGCGAGGTCATGCGGTTCTGCCAGTCGTTCATGACGGAGCTCTACCGGCACATCGGCGAGAACACGGACGTCCCCGCGGGCGACATCGGCGTGGGCGGCCGCGAGATCGGCTACCTCTTCGGGCAGTACAAGCGCATCACCAACCGGTACGAGTCCGGCGTCCTCACGGGCAAGGGCATCTCGTGGGGCGGCTCGCTCGTCCGCACGGAGGCCACGGGCTACGGCACGGTCCTCTTCGCGCAGAACATGCTGGAGACGCGCGGGCAGGAGCTCGACGGGCGCCGCGTCGTCGTCTCGGGCTCGGGCAACGTCGCGATCTACGCGACGGCCAAGGCGCAGCAGCTCGGCGCGAACGTGGTCGCGTTCTCCGACTCGTCGGGGTACGTCGTCGACGA
Organism: Cellulosimicrobium sp. MI9406; assembly: GCF_040595865.1. Lineage (NCBI taxonomy): Bacteria > Bacillati > Actinomycetota > Actinomycetes > Micrococcales > Promicromonosporaceae > Cellulosimicrobium > Cellulosimicrobium sp. MI9406. Next base: position 406,666 of record NZ_JALIZI010000003.1, on the reverse strand, counting down.
GGCCGGGGTCGACCTCGAGCTCCTGCGCCAGATCAAGGAGGTCGAGCGCGGGCGCGTCGCCGACTACGCCGCGCGCCGCCCCGGGGCCCGCGTCGTCACCGACGGGTCCATCTGGGACGTGCCGTGCGACGTCGCGCTCCCGTGCGCGACGCAGAACGAGCTCGACGAGGCGGCGGCCAAGCAGCTCGTCGCGAACGGCGTCGTCGCGGTCGCGGAGGGCGCCAACATGCCCACGACGCCGAGCGCCGTCGCGCTGCTCCAGGAGGCGGGCGTCCTCTTCGCGCCGGGCAAGGCAGCCAACGCGGGCGGCGTCGCGACGTCGGCCCTCGAGATGCAGCAGAACGCGTCGCGCGACGCGTGGTCCTTCGAGTACACGGAGGACCGCCTCGCGCAGATCATGGCGGGCATCCACGACCGCTGCGTCGAGACGGCCGACGAGTACGGCACGCCCGGCAACTACGTGCTCGGCGCCAACATCGCGGGCTTCACCAAGGTCGCCGACGCGATCCTCGCGCTCGGCGTCATCTGACCCGAGCCGCACGACGACGGCCGTCGGTGCCCCGCGCAGAGCGGTGGCATCGGCGGCCGTCGTGCGCCCGTGAAAAGCCCTCCGGCCGAGAAGGGTCGGGCGCCTAGGGTGGCCGGATGGCGACGGTCAGGCAGGTCCAGGTCACGTTCGACTGCGCGCAGCCACGGCGCGTCGCCCGGTTCTGGTGCGAGGTGCTGGGCTACGTCCCGGCGCCGCCCCCGGAGGGCTTCAGCACCTGGGACGACGCCGAGGCCTCCCTCCCGGCCACAGAGCGGGACGCGTGGTCCGCGTGCAGCGACCCCACCGGGGCCGGTCCGCGCCTGTACTTCCAGCGTGTTCCCGAGGGCAAGGTCGTCAAGAACCGCGTGCACCTCGACGTGCGTGCCGGCACCGGGCTCGTGGGCGCCGAGCGCCTCGCCGCGCTCGAGGCCGAGCGCGACCGGCTCGTCGCGCTCGGCGCGACGTGCGTGCGCGTGATGGTCGCCGACGAGGAGAACGAGTCCTGCATCGTCATGCAGGACGTCGAGGGCAACGAGTTCTGCCTGGACTGACGGCCGGGCCGACCCGCGGACCGCTCCGCCAGCCGGCCCCGGCGGTCGTGCCGAGGGGTGCCCTACGCGACCGTCGTGCGGACGGTGACCGGGATGTTGCCCCGGGTCGCGAGCGAGTACGGGCAGACGGCGTGCGCGGCCTCCGCGAGCTCCTCGGCGACGTCCTGGGTGACGCCGCCCCCGAGCTCGACGTGCAGCGTCGCGCCGAGCGAGAAGCCGCCGTCGCCGGTCGGGACGAGGTCGACCTCGGCGACGACGGCGGAGTCGGCCACGGGGACCTTGCGCTGCGCCGCGACCATCTTCAGCGCCGAGTGGAAGCATGACGACCACCCGGCTGCGAACAGCTGCTCCGGGTTCGTCCCGCCACCGGGGCCGCCCATCTGGCGCGGGACGGCGAGCGTGACGTCGAGCTGGCCGTCGTCGGACACGGCGCGGCCTCCGGCGCGACCGTCGCCGGTCGCGGTGGCCACGGCGGTGTAGAGGGTGTCAGCCATGAGGTGCCTCTCGAGAGTGGGATCGAAGTAGAGTTACTAGTACGTCTACATCGGAGAACCTAGACTGGCGGCCGACCGCGCGCAAGGGCGGAGACAAGGAGGGGGCATGGTCGACGATTCGCCGACGCCCGGGGCGACGGGCCGCGGCACCGCGGCCGACACGCGCCGCCGCATCCTCGAGGCAGCCTCGGCGCTCTTCTACGCCCAGGGCATCCGAGCGACGAGCGCCGACCGCGTCATCGAGCAGGTCGGCATCACCAAGGTGACGTTCTACCGCCACTTCCGCACGAAGTCCGACCTCGTCGTCGCCTACCTCGAGGCGCAGGCCGCACGCGACCGCGCCGTCGTCGACGAGTCGCTCCGCGACGCCGAGCCGCTCGACGCCCTGAGCGCCCTCGCGGGCGCCATCGGCGCCGTGAGCTGCGTGCCGGGCTTCCGCGGCTGCCCGTTCATCAACGCCGCGGCGGAGACACCCGACCCGCAGGACCCGGTGCGCGTCGTCGTGGACCGCCACCGGCGCTGGACGCGGGACGTGTTCGCCCGCCTCGCCGCCGCGGTCGGCGTCACGGACGCCGACGCGACCGCGGCGCAGCTCATGATGCTGCGCGACGGCGCCATGGTCGCGGGCTACCTCGGCGACCCCGACGAGGTGGCCGCGACCCTGCGGTCCGCGTGCCTCGCCGCCGTCGCCACGGGACGGCCGACGCCGGCCTGAGCTCCCGCGCCCGGCCCGCGCCCGGAGTCGTCTACCCTGGCCGACGGCCGCCGTCGTGCGGGTCGCGCGACGCGACGGCCGCCGGACCGGACGACGGGAGAGCGCCATGACGACCACCCACCCCGAGGGGGGCGCGGCGCCCGCGGCCCGCGACGTGGCCCTCGAGCTCGCGGTCCAGGACCCCGACGGCGTCCGCGTGGCCGCGGCCGTGCGTGCGCACCGGGTCGAGCTGTGCGTCGGGCTCGGCGCGACGGGCGGGCTCACGCCCAGCGCCGGGCTCGTCGAGGCCGCGGTCGCCGCCGCAGCGGAGGCCGACGGTCCGGGGCCGCGCGTCGAGGTGCACGTGCTCGTGCGCCCGCGCCCGGGCGGCTTCGTCCTCACGCCCACCGACCTCGACGTCCAGGTGCGCGACGTCCGGGCCGCGGTGGCGGCCGGGGCGCGCGGCGTCGTCGTGGGTGCGCTCACCCCGGACGGCCTGGTCGACGTCGGCGCCGTCCGCGCCCTCGTGGACGCCGCCGACGGGCGCGAGGTCACGTTCCACCGCGCCGTCGACGTCGTCGCCGACCCGCTCGCCGCGCTCGACGCGCTCTCCGGGGCCGGGGTCGTGCGCGTGCTCACGTCGGGCGGTGCGTCGCGCAGCATCGACGGCACCGACCGGCTGCGCGCCATGGCGGCGCACGCGCGCGACGCGCTCGGCGGGCGTGTGCAGGTCATGGCCGGCGGGGGAGTGCGGCCGCAGGACGTCGGGGCCCTGGTGGCCGCGGGCGTCGACGCCGTGCACCTCTCGGCCAAGCGCGTCGTCGCGGACGACGCGGGGCCGGGGGGCGGCGGCGACGCCGGCTACGAGGTCACCGACCCCGAGGTCGCGCGGGCCGCGCGTGCCGCGCTGGACGCCGCTCGCTGACCCCGCTCCCGGCTCGCCGCCGGCGCTGCCGCCGTCCCGCCGCCGACCCCGTCCCCGACCGCTCCCGCCAGCGCGGCCTGCTGCGCCCGTGCGACGCGCTGCGCCCCGCACGACCCGCTGCGCCGGGACCGGCCACGGGCCGCCCCACCCCCTCCTGACCGTCCTCGGCACCCCGGCCGGACCCCGTTCCACGGGGTCCGGCCGAGCCCGTCGCGCGCGATCCTGGTATCGATGTCTCAGTTAGGTAACTTTCCTGTCGTATTCGTAGGAGGGCCGGTGGCTATTAGTTAGTGTTCCTGCCACACGCCTGCGGGCGCCGAAGTACGACGTGAGGACGCGTCGTCCATGCGAAAGGACCGAAGATGATTCGAAGCACGGCGCGCAAGCGTCTGCTCACGGCCGCGGCACTCGTGACGGGCGTCTCGCTGCTCGCGAGCGCCTGCACCGGCGGGGGCGATGGCGAGGGTGAGGGCAACGGCGGTGAGGCCCGTGTCCTCAACGTCTGGGCCGGCACCCAGACGCCCATGGTCGCGAACTTCAACCCGTACGCGCCCAACCCGCTGCACGTGACGAACGGTGGCATCTACGAGCCGCTGTTCTTCTACAACCGCGCCGAGGCCGGCGACCCGACGCCCCGCCTGGGCGAGTCCTACGAGTGGAGCGAGGACGGCACCGAGCTGACCGTCAAGATCCGCGAGGGCGTGAAGTGGTCCGACGGCGAGGACTTCACGGTCGAGGACGTCATCTTCTCGTACACCAACGACGCGGCGAAGCGCGACTACCTGAACACGATCGAGAAGGTCGACGAGTCGACCGTCAAGTTCACGTTCAACGGCGCGCAGTTCACGAGCGCCGTGCAGATCCTCGGCACCACGCTCATGGTCCCCGAGCACCTCTTCAAGGAGGTGTCGGACCTCATCACGTTCACGAACGACGAGCCGGTGGGCACCGGGCCGTTCACGCTCGACACCATCACGAACGCGACCTACACCGTCGTCCCGAACGAGGACTACTGGGGCGGCGAGCCGAGCCTCGGGAAGGTCCGCTTCCTCGCGCTCGACAAGAACCAGAGCGCCCAGGACCTCCTCGCCACCGGCAAGATCGACTGGACCACGATGTTCATCGCGGACCCGGAGGCGGTCACCGGCGGCGGCCAGGTCTCGCTGCTCAACACCCCGCAGGACCCGACCACGATCATGTCGTGCTCGAACGCGGCGCTCGGCTGCGCGGGCCCGCAGACGGACCTCGCCGTCCGCCAGGCGGTCAACCTGCTCGTCGACCGCGGCGAGATCAACGAGAAGGCGTTCTCGGGCCACGCGGCCGTCGCGTCGCCGTCGCTCGCGCTCGTCGGTCGTGACGACCGCTGGATCTCCTCCGAGATCGAGAAGGAGAGCCCGCAGGAGGGCGACCCGGCCGAGGCGGCCAAGGTCCTCGAGGCGGCGGGCTACACCAAGGGTGCTGACGGCATCTTCGAGAAGGACGGCCAGAAGCTCTCGGTCGACCTCATCTCGGTCGACGGCTGGAGCGACCACAACGCGGCGGGTGACCTCATCGCGCAGCAGGCGCTCGAGGCGGGCGTGCAGATCAACCACGTGAAGATCACGCAGCAGGAGATGTCCGACGCCCGGACCAGCGGCAACTACCAGATGATGATCAGCGGCATCACGGGCACGTCGCTCGACGACCCGTTCGCCATCTACCGCCAGTGGCTCACGACCGAGTACACGACGCCGGTGGGCGAGACCATCGAGGCCGGCCGCTTCAACTTCCCGCGCTACTCGAACCCGCTCGTCGACGAGGCCGTGGCCACCGCCGCCGGCACCAACGACGAGGACACGAAGAAGGCCGCGTACGCCACGGTGCAGAAGGAGATCGCCCGCGACCTCCCCTACATCGCCCTCGTCGTGCACCCGACCATGTCGTTCGTCAACACGAAGGACTACACCGGCTGGCCGTCGGAGGACGACATGTACGCCTTCCCGCCGTCGTGGGCCACGATCAGCAACGGCGTGATCCTCTCCCAGCTCAAGCCCGCGAGCTGATGTCGCACTGCCGAAGAGGAGCTCGGGTGAACGAGGAGTCGGTTCAATGAGGTACTACGCACGGCGGATCGCGTTCTACGTGGTCACCTTCTGGGCCGCCGTCTCGCTCAACTTCCTTCTCCCGCGGGCCATCCCCGGTGATCCCAAGCAGATCTACCTCGACACCCTGCTCCGGAAGAACGGTGAGCTGACTCCGGGCCTCATCCAGAGTGTCGACATCCTCTTCGGCAGTGACGACGCCTCGCTGTGGGAGCAGTACCTCACGTACTGGAAGAACATCTTCACAGGTGATCTCGGTACGTCGGTCCTGTACTTCCCGGCACCCGTCAGCCAGCTGCTCGGCGAGGCCCTCCCCTGGACGGTGGGCCTCGTCGGGCTGGCGACGATCATCGCGTTCCTCCTCGGCGTCGGCCTCGGCGCATGGGTCGGGTGGAAGCGCGGTACGTGGGTCGACCACATCATCCCCGCGTCGACCTTCCTCCAGGCGGTGCCGTACTTCTGGCTCGCCCTGGTCCTCATCTCGATCTTCTCGGTGTCGCTCGGCTGGTTCCCCATCGTGGGCGCGTACGACATCTTCGAGTTCGACAGCGGTCCCGAGTGGTCGTGGGACTTCGTGGGCAGCGTGATCTACCACGGCACGCTCCCGGCCGTGACGATCATCCTGTCGGCGATGGGCGGCTGGCTCCTCGGGATGCGCAACATGATGGTCTCGACGATCGCCGAGGACTACGTCACGACGGCCGAGGCCAAGGGCCTGCGCCCCTTCCGGGTCGCGCTGACGTACGCGACGCGGAACGCGGTCCTGCCGTCGGTCACGGGCTTCGGCATCGCGCTCGGCTTCGTCGTCGCCGGGTCGGTGGTCATGGAGCAGGCCTTCAGCTACCCCGGCATCGGCAAGCTACTCTTCACCGCGGTCCAGGCGAAGGACTACGCGCTCATGCAGGGCGCCTTCCTCGTGATCACCGTCGTGGTGCTCGCGGCGAACTTCCTCATGGACCTGATCAACGGCATCATCGACCCGAGGACGCGGAACAATGGCTGACCCCACCCGTGACGCCGAGACCGTGACTCCCGCGGCCGACGCCGCTCCTGCCGCCTCCGTGGTGGTGGACGGCCTGCCGCCCGAGAACCGGACCGCCGGCATCGTGCCGGACGTGCCCATCGCCCCGCCCGAGGCCGTCGTCGCGGGCGAGCCCGTCCCACAGAGCACCGCGCCGAAGCGCGGCATCCGGGCGATGCTCCCGCGCCGTTCGGGCAAGCTCGTCGTCGGCCTCGTGCTGACGCTCGGGATCGTGCTCTTCTCCGTCGTGGCGCCGCTGTTCAGCCAGAGCCCGCGGGCGACGTCGAACCCGGCGTACCTGCCGCCGAGCACCGAGCACCTGCTCGGCACGAACAACATCGGCGTCGACATCTTCGCCCAGGTCGCGCACGGCGGCCTCGGCTCCCTCACGGTGGGACTGCTCGCGGGCGTGATCGCGATGGTCCTCTCGCTCCTGTTCGGCATCATCGCCGGCTACGTCGGGGGCTGGACCAACGAGATCCTGTCCTTCGTCACGAACATCATGCTCGTGATCCCCGGGCTCCCCCTGATCATCGTGATCTCCGCCTACCTCGAGTCCCGCTCGCTCTTCCTCGTCGCCCTGATCCTCGGCATCACCGGGTGGGCGGGGGCGGCGATCGTGCTACGGGCACAGGCCCGGTCCCTGCGCAGCCGCGACTACGTCTACGCAGCCAAGGTCGCGGGCGAGAAGGCGCCGCGCATCGTCCTCGTCGAGATCCTGCCGAACCTCCTGCCGCTGCTCACCGCGAACTTCCTGGGCGCCGTGCTCCTCGCGATCCTCAGCGAGGCCGGCCTCTCGTACCTCGGCCTCGGGCCGTCCGGGTCGGTGACGTGGGGCACCATCCTCAACGAGGCCAGCACGCAGAACGCGATGGCGTACGGGCGCTGGTGGTGGTTCGTCCCGCCGGGCCTCCTCATCGCGCTGTTCGGCTGCGGGCTCGCCCTCATCAACTTCAGCATCGACGAGATCATCAACCCCAAGCTGCGGACGGCCCCTGCCGCGGTCAAGAACGTCCGCCTCGCGCGCAAGCAGCGTGCGAAGCTCCAGGCGGCGACCGCGCCGAGCACCGCCAAGGCCGGCACGGCGGGCACCGCGGCCGACACCCCCGCCCGCGACGACGAGAAGGTCCAGTCATGAGCGCACCGACCCTCACCGCGAAGCCTGCGGGCGACTTCGGGGCCCCGCCCGGTGCGGTCCCCGTGCTCACGGCGCGGAACGTCTCGATCGAGTACCAGGTGAACCCGGTCGTGCAGGCCGTGAAGGACGTGTCCCTGACCCTGCATCGAGGCGAGATCCTCGGCCTCGCGGGCGAGTCCGGCTGCGGCAAGACGACCCTCGCGTACGGGCTCAACCAGCTCCTCAAGCCGCCGGCGCTGCGCACGAGCGGGGAGATCGTCCTCCACGACAAGGACGGCGACGACATCGACGTCGCCGCCCTGTCCGGGGACTCGCTGCGGGCGTTCCGCTGGGACAAGGTCTCGATGGTCTTCCAGGGGGCGATGAACTCCCTCAACCCCGTGATCAGCATCAAGGCCCAGCTGTTCGACGTCTTCGCGACGCACCGCCCGGGGATGTCCGCGAAGGCCAAGCTCGAGCGCAGCCGTGAGCTGCTGGAGCTCGTCGGGGTCGACCCGAACCGGCTCGACAGCTACGCGCACGAGCTCTCCGGCGGCATGCGCCAGCGCGTCATGATCGCGATGGCCCTCGCGCTCCAGCCGCAGGTCATGATCATGGACGAGCCGACGACGGCGCTCGACGTCGTCGTCCAGCGCGGCATCCTGCGCGAGATCATGCGGCTCCGCGAGCAGTTCGACTTCGCCGTCGTCTTCATCACGCACGACCTGCCGCTGCTGCTGGAGATCAGCGACCGGATCGCGGTCATGCTCCGCGGCGAGATCGTCGAGCTCAACACGGCCGAGGAGATCTACAACGCGCCCGCGCACGAGTACACGCGCCGCCTGCTCGGGTCGTTCCCGAGCCTGACGGGCGACCGTGGCGGGTTCGTCCGGTCCGGCGAGGACACCGCCGACAGCACGGGAGGGGTGGCCTGATGGGCACGCTCGAGATCCGGAACCTCACCAAGGACTTCGTCATCCGCAACGGGTGGAAGCGGTCGCGGCTGCGTGCGGTGAACGACGTGTCGTTCACGCTCGAGCCGGGCAAGACGATCGCCATCGTCGGTGAGTCGGGTTCCGGGAAGTCGACCGTCGCGCGGATGATCGCGAAGCTCGAGACGCCGACGTCCGGCGACATCCTGCTCGACGGCGTCCCGTCCGCCCGGCGTGGCCGTGGCCTGGCCGAGTACCGGCACGACGTCCAGATGGTGTTCCAGGACCCGTTCGCGTCGCTCAACCCGTTCCACTCGATCCGTCACCACCTGGAGCGGCCGCTGCGGATCCACGGGCGCGCGAAGACGGCCGCCGAGCTCGACGCAGCCGTCGACGAGCTCCTCACGCGCGTGAACCTCACGCCCCCGGGGACGTTCGCGGAGAAGCGTCCGCACGAGATGTCCGGAGGCCAGCGCCAGCGCGTCGCGATCGCCCGCGCGCTCGCCCCCGGCTCCCGGTTCCTCGTCGCGGACGAGCCCGTGTCGATGCTCGACGTGTCGATCCGGCTCGGGGTGCTCAACCTGCTGGCACGCCTGCAGCGCGAGGAGAACCTCGGCGTCCTCTACATCACGCACGACCTCGCGACGGCGCGGCACTTCAGCGACGAGATCCTCGTGATGTTCCGCGGGAACGTCGTCGAGCGCGGGCCGTCGGACCAGGTCATCCTCGACCCGCAGCACGAGTACACGAAGCTGCTCCTCGGGGCGGCGCCGGAGCCGCAGAACCACGGCCGCCTCCGCGAGGAGGTGCGCCGCGAGCTCGCCGCGGCCGCGGCGGGCGAGGGCGACGCCGTCGCCCGCGACCGCTTCGGCACGCGCGGCATGTGAGACGGGCGTCGCCCGTCCCCTCTTCGTCCGGGCAGCGGGGGTTGCCCGGCGGCACGCGTCGGTGGTGACGCGTGCGCGTCGCGCGGGCCAGGTCAGTCGGACGCCCTGGCCCGCGCGCTCGCCCCGTCCGTCGTCGTCCGTCCTGCCACGCAGGACGTCCCCGGCGACGGGTGGGTAGGGTCGGGCTCGTGCCCGCCCGTCACCTGCGCCTCGCGCGACCCGAGCCCTCCGCCCCGAGCACCGCCGCGCTGGTCACCGACGCGCTCGCGGCGCTGCGCCGCGAGATGGAGGTACCGGAGAGCTTCCCGGACGGGGTGCTCGCCGAGGCCGAGGAGGTCGTGCGCGAGGACCGCGCGGTGCCCGGTCCGGGGCGCGTCGACCTGCGCGACGTCCCGTTCGTCACGATCGACCCGCCGGGCTCGATGGACCTCGACCAGGCGCTGCACCTCGAGCGGGCCGGGGGAGCGCCGGGCGACCCGGCGGGCGCCGCGTTCGTCGTGCGCTACGCGATCGCCGACGTCGGCGCGTTCGTCGTGCCGGGCGGCGCGATCGACGCCGAGGTCCACGAGCGCGGCACGACCCTCTACGCGCCCGACGGCCGCACCCCGCTGCACCCGGCCGTGCTGTCCGAGGGCGCGGCGAGCCTCCTGCCGGGCGAGGACCGCCCGGCCGCGGCCTGGCGCGTCGTGCTCGACGCCCGCGGCGAGATCCTCGACGCGAGGGTGCGGCGCGCCGTCGTGCGCTCGACGCAGCGCCTCACCTACGACGAGGCGCAGGCCCGGATCGACGCTCGTCCCGCCGGGGACGACACCGGCGACCCCCTCCTGCTGCTCCGCGAGGTGGGCGAGCTGCGGCTCGCGCGCGAGCGCGAGCGCGGCGGTGTGTCGCTCGAGGTCCCGGAGCAGGAGATCGTCACGCGCGACGACGGCTCGTTCGGCCTCGAGTTCCGCTCGACCCTCCCGGTAGAGGCCTGGAACGCGCAGGTGTCGCTGCTCACGGGCATCGCGGCGGCGCGGATCATGCGCGCGGGGGGTGTCGGCGTCTTCCGCGCGCTGCCGGAGGCCGACCCGCGCGACCTCGCGCGCCTGCGCCGCACGGCCCGCGCGCTCGGCATCGACTGGCCGCGCGAGACGCCGTACGCCGAGCTCGTCCCGACGCTCGACTCGCGCGTCCCGCGCCACGCCGCGTTCCTCAACGAGGCGACGTCGCTGTTCCGGGGCGCGTCGTACGAGGCGTTCGGCGGCACGGGCCAGGAGCCCGGCGTGCCCGACGACGCGGCGCACGCCGCGATCGGCGCGGAGTACGCGCACGTCACCGCGCCCCTGCGCCGGCTCGTGGACCGCTACGGCACCGAGGTGTGCCTCGCGCTGTGCACGGGGGAGGACGTGCCGCGGTGGGTGCTCGACGCCCTGCCCGGTCTCCCGCGCACCATGGCCCGCACGGGCCAGCGCGCGAGCGGGTACGAGCGCGCGATCGTCGACGTCGTCGAGGCCGCGCTGCTCACCGGCCGCGAGGGCGAGGAGTTCGACGGCGTCGTGGTCGACGTCGAGGACGACCGCGAGCGCGCCCGTCGTCTCGAGCGCGAGGACGCCGACGAGGCGGGCGGGGCACGGCGCGGCCAGGTGGTCCTCGCCGACCCCGCGGTGCGCGCCCCCGTCGAGGGGGCGGACCTCCCGCTCGGCGACCCGGTGCGCGCCACGCTGCGCGAGGCGTCGGTGCCCGGGCGCCGCGTCCGGTTCACCGTCGGCTGACGCCGGGCTGCGCGGCCTAGGCTGGTCCTCGTGCCTGCCCGACGCCGTACCGACCCCGCCGCCGGCCGCCTCGCCCTGGCGACGTGGCGCGACGACCCCACCGACCGCCGTGCCGTGACGACGGCCGTGCGGTTCACGCTCGAGGAGCTCGCCGACGTCGCGCCCGGGCACACGGTCGAGGTGCGCGTACCGCCCGCGGGGGCCGTCCAGGCGGTCGAGGGCCCGCGGCACACGCGCGGGACGCCGCCGAACGTCGTCGAGACGGACCCGCAGACGTGGCTGGGCCTCGTGACGGGGGCCGTCGCCTGGCCCGACGCCGTCGCGGACGGGCGCGTCCGCGCGTCGGGCGAGCGCTCCGACATCTCCTTCCTGCTCCCGCTCCAGGCGGCCCGGCCGCGCTGACCACTCCGGTGGGGGCCTCGGCATCCGCTCGCGGGCGGCGAGCGTGTTACCGGTGGGTAACGTTCTGGGGGCCGGTCTGGCGGAGCGCCGGACGGGGGACTAGCGTCCCAGGATGACCGGCCGCCGTCCGCGCGGGCGCTCGCGGCACGACGACGTGCGCTGGCGTTCTCGTGACGGTGACACGGCAGCAACCGCACGTTCATCCAGGTGGGGTGCGATGTCCCGCGGAGGCAGGGCGTAGCCCCGTCCGAGGGACGTCCCCGACCCACGGGAACGCGCGAGCTGCTGCCCGGCCGTCCGCACGAGATGAAGGAGTCAGCGTGACCGACCACCAGCACCTGCGGCGACGGAGGGTGGTGGCGGGCACGTTGACCGTGGCCCTCGCCGTGCCGTTCTCCGTCGCGGCGGCCACCGCCGCGAGCGCGGCGCCCGACGGGTCGGGCCTCGTCATCAACGAGGCCTACCTGAGCGGCGGCAGCGCCAACGCCCCGTACACCCACAAGTTCGTCGAGCTGTACAACCCCACGCAGGCGGCGATTGACCTCTCCGGGATGTCGCTGCAGTACCGCTCCGCGACGAGCACGGGCGCCTTCACGGGCGTGACCGCGCTGACCGGCTCGGTCGCCCCCGGGGGCTACTACCTGGTGCAGGGCGGGTCGAACGGCTCGAACGGCGCCGAGCTGCCCACGCCCGACGCGACGGGCGGTCTCAACCCGTCGGGCACGACGGGCACCCTCGCGCTCGTGCGGTCGACCTCCCCGGTGACGCTGCCGGCGGGGAACGCCGCGGGCGCCGCGAACGTCGTCGACCTCATCGGGTACGGCACCTCGAACACGTTCGAGACGGCCGTGGGCCCCGCGCCGTCGGCCAACAACGTGCCCGCGTCGATCAACCGGACCGGGTACGCCGACTCGGACGACAACAGCAAGGACCTCACGCTCTCCAGCACCGTCACGCCGCAGAACAGCGGTGACGACGGCGGCGGCCCGGGCCCCGAGCCGGGCGAGGTCGTCCCGATCGCGGAGATCCAGGGCACGGGCGCGGCGAGCCCGCTCGTCGGGCAGACGGTCACCACGCGCGGCGTCGTCACCGCGACGTACCCCACGGGCGGCTACGACGGCTTCTACCTGCAGACCGAGGGCACCGGCGGCGACCTCGACGCGTCGCACACGGCGTCGGACGCGATCTTCGTCTACTCGAAGGCGGGCGCGGCCGCGGTGGCGGTCGGCGACCACGTCGAGGTGACGGGCGCGGTGTCCGAGTACTTCACGCTCACCCAGATCACGCCCGCGGCGGGCGGCTGGACCGTGCTCGACGAGGCGGCGCAGGACGTCAAGCCCGCGAACGTCGCGTTCCCGGCGACCGACGCCGAGCGCGAGGTCCTCGAGGGCATGCTCGTGCAGCCGGCGGGCGACTACGTCGTCGCGGACAACTACGACACGAACTACTACGGGTCGTTCGTGCTCGCGGCGGGGACGGACCCGTTCGTCCAGCCGACGTCGGCCGGGCGGCCGGGCAGCGCGGAGGCGGCGGCCGCCGTCGCGGACCGTGCCGCGCGGGCCGTGGTGCTCGACGACGGCGCCACGACGAACTTCAACAACACGGCGAACAAGGGCGTCCCGCTCCCGTACCTCACGGGCGGGGCACCGGCGCGCGTGGGTGCGGCCGTGTCGTTCACGACGCCGGTCATCCTCGACTACCGGTTCGACGCCTGGACGTTCCAGCCGCGCACGCAGCTCACCGCGGGCGACGGCGGCAACGCCGCCACGGTGCAGCCGGTCACGTTCGAGAACACGCGGGAGGACGCGCCGGCCGAGGTCGGGGGCGACCTCTCCGTCGCGACGTTCAACGTGCTCAACTACTTCACGACCACGGGCGACCAGGTCGCGGGCTGCCAGTTCTACACGGACCGCGCCGGGAACCCGATCACGGTCCGCACGGGCTGCGACGCGCGCGGCGCGGCGGACGCCGCGAACCTCGAGCGGCAGCAGACGAAGATCGTCGCGGCGATCGACGCCCTCGACGCGGACGTCGTCGCGCTCATGGAGATCGAGAACTCCGAGCCGTTCGGCAAGGACCGCGACCAGGCGCTGTCGGACCTCGTGGACGCGCTCAACGCGGCCGCGGGCGCGGAGGAGTGGGCGTTCGTCCCGTCCCCGGCCGCCGTGCCGACGGACGAGGACGTCATCCGCCTCGCGTACATCTACCAGGTGGCCGAGGCCGAGCCGGTCGGCGACTCCGTGATCCTGCTCGACGACCCGGCGTTCTCGAACGCGCGCGAGCCCCTCGCCCAGGTCTTCCAGCCCGCGGGCGGGATCACCGAGGGTGACGACGCGGCGAGCGACGACGTGCTCGTCGTCGCGAACCACCTCAAGTCGAAGGGCGGCAGCGACTCCGCGCCCGCCGACCAGAAGGACACCGGCGACGGCCAGGGCGCGTACAACAAGGCGCGCGTGGGCCAGGCGACGGCGCTCGTCGCCTTCGCCGAGGACGTCGCGGCCGACGCCGGGACGGACAAGGTCCTGCTCGCGGGCGACTTCAACTCCTACGAGCAGGAGGACCCGCTGCAGGTGCTCAAGGACGCCGGCTACACCGACCTCGGTGCGTCGACGGGCGAGCACACCTACCTGTTCGACGGGTACGTCGGGTCGCTCGACCACGTGTTCGCGTCGTCGGCCGCGGCGGACGCAGTCACCGGCACCGACGTGTGGAACATCAACTCGGTCGAGCCGATCGCCAACGAGTACAGCCGGTACAACTACAACGCGTCGATCCTCTACGACCCGACGCCGTTCCGGTCGTCCGACCACGACCCCGTCCTCGTGGGCCTCCAGCTCGGCGCCACCGAGCCCGGCACCACGCAGCTGGACCTGCTGGCGATCAACGACTTCCACGGTCGCATCGACGCCAACACGGTGAAGTTCGCGGGCACGATCGAGCAACTGCGCGCGGCGAACCCCGACGGGACGGCCTTCGTCTCGGCGGGCGACAACATCGGCGCCTCGCTGTTCGCGTCGGCGCTCCAGGAGGACCAGCCGACGATTGACGTGCTGAACGCGCTCGACCTCGCGGCGTCCGCGGTGGGCAACCACGAGTTCGACCAGGGCATGGACGACCTCACGGGTCGGGTCACCGACGAGGCCGACTGGGCCTACCTGGGCGCGAACGTCTACGACAAGGGCACGACGAACCCGGCGCTGCCGGAGTACCAGGTCGTCGAGATCGACGGCCTCGACGTCGGCTTCGTCGGCGTCGTGACGGAGGAGACCCCGACGCTCGTCACGCCGTCGGGCATCGCCGACGTCGAGTTCGGGGACCCCGTCGAGGCGCTCAACCGCGTCACCGCCCAGCTCCAGGACGGCGACCCGGCGAACGGCGAGGCGGACGTCGTCGTGGGCCTCGTCCACGAGGGTGCGTCCGCGGGCACGCCCGACGGCGCGACGCTCGAGGAGGAGGTCGCCGCGGGCGGCGCCTTCGCGGACATCGTCGACGGGACCGACGCGCGCGTCGCGGCGATCTTCACGGGCCACACCCACAAGCAGTACGCGTGGGACGCGCCCGTCCCGGGCGTCCCGGGCAAGACCCGCCCGATCGTCCAGACCGGCAACTACGGCGAGTTCATCGGGCACGTGTCGCTCACCGTGGACACCGCGACCCACGAGGTCACGGCGTACACGGCGCAGAACGTGGCCCGCACGAAGGCGGAGGACGCGACCCTGGTCGCGACGTACCCGCGCGTCGCGGAGGTCAAGACGATCGTCGACGCGGCGCTCCAGCAGGCCGAGATCATCGGCGCGCAGCCGATCGGCGAGGTCACCGCGGACATCACGACCGCGTTCGCGGGCGGCTCGTACACGGGCCCCGGCGGGACGTACGTGGGCTCCGGCCCGGACCCGACCTCCGGGCGTGACGACCGCGCCTCGGAGTCGACGCTCGGCAACCTCGTCGCCGACTCGCTCCTCGCGACGCTCTCCGACCCGGCGCGCGGCGGTGCGGACATCGGCGTCGTCAACCCGGGCGGGCTGCGCGCCGAGCTGCTGCACGGCGACGACGGCGTCATCACGTACGCCGAGGCCAACGCGGTCCTGCCGTTCGTCAACAACCTGTGGACCGTGACCCTCACGGGCGAGCAGGTCGTCGAGATGCTCGAGCAGCAGTGGCAGACGGACGCGAACGGCAACCGCCCGTCGCGCCCGTACCTCGCCCTGGGCCTCTCCGACAACGTGTCGTGGACGGCGAGCACCGCCGACCCGAACGCGGCGCCGGGGAGCAACGTCTCGTCCGTGACGATCGACGGCGAGCCGATCGACCCCGCCGGCGAGTACCGCGTCGCGACGTTCTCGTTCCTGGCCACCGGGGGCGACAACTTCCGCGTGTTCACGGACGGCACCGACCCGCGCGACTCCGGTCTGGTCGACCGGGACGCGTGGATCGCGTACCTGCAGCAGAGCTCGCCGGTGTCGCCGTCGTTCGACCGCTCGCGCGTGGTCGTCAACGAGCTGCCCGGCACCGTGACGGCGGGCTCCGAGGTGAGCATGGGGCTCTCGGGCCTGAACCTCACGTCGCTCGGGTCGCCGACGAACACGTCGGTGGACGGGTACCTCGTCGCCGCGGACGCCACGTTCGACCCGGCGAACCCGGGCACCGCGGCGGGCACCGCCACGGTGACGGGCGGGGCGGCGACCCTGACGGCGACGGTCCCGGCCGACGCCGCGGCGGGCGAGTACGACCTGTGGGTCGTCGCGTCGCCGAGCGGCACGACGGCGCGCATCCCCGTCACGGTCGAGGCCGCGGCCCCGACGGTGGAGCTCGTGAACCTCGAGGCCACCGCGCGCTGCACCGGCAAGTTCGTCCACCTCGCGGTCCGCGCCACCAACGGCGAGGACGCGCCGGTCGAGGTCGTCCTCGAGACGCCCTACGGCTCCAAGCGGTTCCCGAACCTCCAGCCGGGCAAGAACGCCTACCAGTCGTTCAACACCCGGGCCACGTCGGTCGAGGGCGGGACGGTCACCGTGACCGCGACGCTCGACGGCGTGACGCAGGAGTACGAGATCCCCTTCGAGGGACAGACCTGCGGCTGACGCCTGCCTGACGTCGCGCGGCGCCGCCGTGGAGGCGACGCCACGTCCCGCGACCCGGGTCCCGTCCGACGGGCCCGGGTCGCGGTGCGTCCGGGGCGAGGACTCTGCGGGGAGTCCCAGGGAGCGCGGGTAGGGTCGTGCTCGTGAGCTCCGAGCAGTCCCGCGTGCCCGACGGCACGACCCCAGACCCGTCCGCCGCGCCCGACGCCGTCGTGCCCGACGCCTTCGTGCCCGACGCCGCGCGCCCCGAGGCCGGGTCCGAGGCCGGGTCCGAGGCCGCTGAGCCCGGGGGCGCTGAGCCCGAGGCCGCCGGGCCGGGGACGGGGGCGGACGAGACGCCCGGCGCGGCGTCCGACGACACCGCCTCCGCGGGTGGCGAGGAGGTCGAGATCGAGTCCGTGGTCGACCCGGCGACCGTCCGCCGCGCCCCCCGCTACCGCGCGTTCTTCACGGTCGGCATCCTCCTGGGCACGGTCCTCGGCCTGGGCATCGGTGGCGCGTGGCTCCAGTCGCCCGCCGCGGCGCCGGTCTTCAAGCCCGGCGTCTACTTCACGGTCATCCTCGTGACGTGCGCGGCGCTCGGCGCCGCGGTCGCGGGCGTGTGGGCCGTCGTCGCCGACCGCCGCAGCCTGCGCGGGCGCCGCTGACCGCTCAGCCGACGAGCGGCTCGGCCACGCGCCGGTCCGCCGGCTCGGACGCCGTACCGGTCGGGGCGCCGGCGGCGGGGGAGAGCCGCACCGCCACGCCGGGCGCCAGGCCCAGCGTCCGCGCCTCCGCGCGGGTCACGACGACGGACACCACCTCGTCGCCCGCGGTCACCTCTGCGCGCACCTCGAACCCCACGCGCGTCGTCCGCGTGACGACGCCGGTCACGCCCGCCGCGTCCGCCGTGTCCCCGATCGCGACGCCCCGGTGCGCCGACGGGTCGAGGCTCGCCCCGCCGTCCGGCAGCACCTCGACGTGCACGTCGTGCGGTCGCACGAGGACGCCGCCGAGGCGCGTGACCGGGCCGAGGAAGCCCATGACGAAGTCGTTCGCGGGGCGGTCGTAGAGGTCGTCGGGCGTGCCGACCTGCTCGATGCGGCCCTCGTTGACGACGACGATCTCGTCCGCGACCTCGAGCGCCTCCTCCTGGTCGTGCGTGACGAAGACCGTGGTCACGGGGATCTCGTCGTGCAGGCGGCGCAGCCAGTCGCGCAGCTCCTTGCGGACCTTCGCGTCGAGCGCACCGAACGGCTCGTCGAGCAGGAGGACGCTCGGGCGGATCGCGAGCGCGCGGGCGAGCGCCATGCGCTGGCGCTGCCCGCCGGAGAGCTGCGACGGCAGCCGGTGCGCGAAGCTCTCGAGGTGTACGAGCCGCAGGAGCTCGTCGACGCGCTCGGCGATCTCGGCCTTCGGCGTGCGGCGGATCTCGAGCCCGAACGCGACGTTCCGCGCGACGCTCAGGTGCTTGAAGGCCGCGTAGTGCTGGAAGACGAAGCCCACGTTGCGGCGGCGCGCGGGCAGCTTCGTGGCATCGCGGCCCTCGATCTCGACCTGGCCGGAGTCCGGCACCTCGAGCCCGGCGACGACGCGCAGCAGCGTGGACTTGCCGCCGCCGCTCGGGCCGAGCAGGGCCGTGAGGCGGCCGGTCGGCACGGAGACGGAGACGTCGTCGAGCGCGACGAAGTCGCCGAAGGTCTTGCGGACGTTGCGGATCTCGATGCTCATGCGTCGGCCTCCGTGGGGGCGGCGGTGCGGGTGGACCTGACGGTGCGGGGGGAGCGGCGGGGGCGGGGGCCGGCGGCGTCGTCGGAGCGCAGGAACGTCACGGCGACGATGCACGCGACGGACACCGACGCGAGGAGGAACGCGACGGCGTAGGCGGTGCCCTGCTCGAAGTCCTGGTACCGCTGCTCGACGAGCAGCGTGGACGTCTGCGTGCGGCCCTCGAAGTTGCCGGAGACGACCTTGACCGCGCCGAACTCGCCGAGGGCGCGCGCGAGGGTGAGCACGACCCCGTAGACGACGGCCCACCGGATCGCCGGCAGGGTGATGCGCCGGAACGTCTGGAGGCGGCTCGCCCCGAGGCTCGTCGCGGCGAGCTCCTCGTCGGTGCCGAGCTCCGTGAGGACCGGCACGACCTCGCGGATGACGAGCGGGAGGCACACGAACGCGGTGGCGAGGACGATGCCCGGCGGCGCGAAGATCACCTGGAGCCCGGCGTCCTCGAGGGCGCCGCCGAACCAGCCGTTCTTCCCGTACACGAGGACGAGCGAGAGCCCGACGACGATCGGGGAGACGGACAGCGGGAGGTCGAGCAGGGCGTTGAGGAGCGCCTTGCCCGGGAAGTCGTACCGGACGATGAGCATCGAGATCCCGACGCCGAACACGGTGTTGATCAGCACGACCTGCACCGCGACGGCGGCGGTGAGCTGGAGCGCGAAGACGACGGACGGGTCGGCGAGGGCCCGCTGGAACGTCTCGAGCCCGTCGGCGAACGCGCCGCGCACGACGAGCGAGACCGGCCACCCGACGAGCAGCACGAGGTAGACGACCACGACGGCGCGCAGCGTGCGGCGCACCCAGGGAGAGCTATCCACGGCGGGCCGCCCTGCGCTGGAGGAGCTGGATCGTCGCGATGACGAGCAGCGAGACGAGGAGGAGCACCGACGCGACGGCCGCCGCCTGCTCCGGCTGGCCGTTCTCGAGGTAGCTGAGGATGCGCACGGAGCCCACCTCGGTGCGCATCGGCAGGTTCCCGGAGAGCAGGACGAGCGCGCCGTACTCGCTGATCGCGCGCGCGAACGACAGCGCGGCGCCCGCGGTGATCGCGGGCGCGAGGGCCGGGAGGACGACGCGGCGGAAGGTCGTGGCCCGCGTCGCGCCGAGCGACGCGGCGGCCTCCTCGACGTCCCGGTCGAGCTCGGCGAGCACGGGCTGCACGCTGCGCACCACGAAGGGCAGCGTGACGAACAGGAACGCGAGGAAGACGGCGGCGCGCGTGTTCGCGACGTCGATCCCCAGCGGCCCCGACGGCCCGTACAGCGCGAGCAGCACGAGACCGGCGACGATCGTGGGGAGCGCGAACGGGATGTCGATGAGCACCTCGAGGAGCCGCTTGCCGGGGAACCGGTCGCGCACGAGGACCCACGCGACGAGCGTGCCCATGACGACGTTGACGGCGGTCACGGCGAGCGCCTGCGTGACCGTGAGGGTCAGCGCCGCGGCGGTCTGCGGTTGCGTCACGGCGGCGACGAAGGCCGGCCAGCCGCCGACGGACGTCTCGACGAGCACCGCGATCAGCGGGACGAGGGCGAGGGCCGAGAACCACACGAGCGCGACGCCGAGCCCGAGGCCCGAGGTCGCCGTGAGCCGGTAGGGGCCGTTGGGCGCCCGACGGCGCGTGCGGCCGGGAGGCGCGGCCGAGGCCGGGCGGCGCTCGCGCGCCGCCCGGCCCGGTCGTTCAGCGAGGGTCGAGGACACGGGTCACTGCTTCCCGGTCTCGGCCTGGATCTTGGTCACGAGGCCCTCGTCGCCGAAGAACTTGTCGTTCGTGGCCGACCAGCCGCCGAAGTCGTCGGCGATGGTGAGGAGCGTCGGGACGGTGGGGAACGGGTCGCTCGGGTCGTTGGCGCCCTCGACCTCGAAGTCGACGTCCCCGGTCAGGGGGCGGAAGCCCACGTGCGCGAACGCCTCCTGGCCCTCGGGCGTGAGGACGAAGTCGAGGTAGCTCTGCGCCTTGGGGTCGGCGTCGACCGTCACCGCGGCGGGGTTCTCGATGAGGAGCGTCTGGTCGGGGACCACGTAGTCGAACGTCTCGCCGTTCTGCCGCGCGAGGATCGCCTCGTTCTCGTAGGAGAGCAGGACGTCGCCGGTGCCGGAGGTGAACGCCGTCGTCGCGTCGCGGCCGCTGCCGGGCAGCGCCACCGCGTTGGTGAAGAACTTCCGCAGGTACTCGGTCGCGTCCTCCTCGGAGCCGCCGTTCGCGATGACGCTGCCCCACCCGGCGAGGATGTTCCAGCGGGCCGAGCCCGACGAGCCGGGGTTCGGGGTGACGATCTCGACGCCGGGCTGGACGATGTCCTCCCAGCTCTGGATGTTCTTCGGGTTGCCCTCGCGCACCACGAGCACGACGACGGACTGGCTGACGATGCCCTGGTTCTCGCCCGCGTTCCAGTCCTCGGCGACGAGGCCCGCGTCGACGAGGCGCGTCACGTCGCCCTCGAGCGAGAAGTGCACGTAGTCGGCCTCCAGCCCGTCGGCGACCGCGCGGCTCTGGTCGCCGGACGCGCCGTACGACGTCTCCCAGGTCACGCCCTGGCCGTCCTCGGTCTCGCCCCACAGCTCCTGCGCCGCGTCGTTGCCCGCCTTCGGCACGGCGAAGCCGACGAGCGAGAGCGTCGTGGGCTCGACGTCGGAGCCGCCGTCGCCGCTCGCGTCGCCCCCGCCCGACCCGTCGACGGCGGTCGGCGCGCAGGCGGTGAGGACCAGGGCGGTGGCTGCCGCGGCAGCCGCGAGGGTGATCGTCGTCCGGAGGCGTCGCATGGTGTCGTCCTTCGTCGGGGTCCCAGGGAGCGGGAGCGGTGGTGGAACGGGCCCGGCGCGGCGGCCATACTGGACCCCCGCGGTCGGGTAAGTCGAGATTCAAGCGCGGCGTTCCCACGCAGCGAAACCCCCGACCGACAGGTGGGACGACGTAACGCCACCGTGAACGACGGCCGGGGGCCGTCCGCCTGGTCGTCCGCTTCCGCCCTCGCCCGCACGCTGTGGGACACTGAGGTACGTGGCCCCCCGCGGAGATGGACTTCTCAACCACGACCTCATGCCCGGCGAGAAAGGCCCCCAGGACGCCTGCGGCGTCTTCGGTGTCTGGGCGCCCGGCGAGGAGGTCGCCAAGCTCGCCTACTTCGGGCTCTACGCGCTGCAGCACCGCGGCCAGGAGTCGGCGGGCATCGCGACGAGCAACGGCGAGCAGATCCTCGTCTACAAGGACATGGGCCTCGTCTCCCAGGTCTTCGACGAGACGGCCCTCAACGCCCTGACGGGGCACATCGCCGTCGGGCACTGCCGGTACTCGACCACGGGCGGCGTGACGTGGGAGAACGCGCAGCCGACGCTCGGCGCCACCGCGTCCGGGACCGTGGCCCTCGGGCACAACGGCAACCTCACGAACTCCGCCGAGCTCGTCAACCTCGTCGCCGAGCGCTACGGGAGCCAGCGCCGCGGCGAGCTCGCGCGCGGCAACACGACAGACACGGCGCTCGTCACCGCCCTGCTCGCGGGCGACGCCGACCACACGCTCGAGGCGACGGCGCTCGAGGTGCTCCCGCGCTTGCGCGGTGCGTTCTCGCTCGTCTTCATGGACGAGCGCACGCTGTACGCCGCGCGCGACCCGCAGGGCGTGCGCCCGCTCGTGCTCGGCCGCCTCGAGCGCGGCTGGGTCGTCGCGAGCGAGACGCCGGCTCTGGACATCGTGGGCGCGTCCTTCGTGCGCGAGGTCGAGCCCGGGGAGCTCATCGCGATCGACGCGGAGGGCCTGCGCTCGCAGCGCTTCGCGCCCATCGAGCGCGCGGGCTGCGTCTTCGAGTACGTCTACCTGGCCCGCCCGGACACGAGCATCAACGGCCGCTCGGTGCACGCGGCGCGCGTCGAGATGGGCCGCCAGCTCGCCCGCGAGCACCCCGTCGAGGCGGATCTCGTCATCCCGGTCCCCGAGTCCGGCACGCCCGCCGCGGTCGGCTACGCCGCCGAGTCGGGCATCCCGTTCGGCCAGGGGCTCACGAAGAACGCCTACGTGGGCCGCACGTTCATCCAGCCGTCGGACACGCTGCGCCAGCTCGGCATCCGGCTCAAGCTCAACCCGCTGCGCGACGTGATCCGCGGCAAGCGGCTCGTCGTCGTCGACGACTCGATCGTGCGCGGCAACACGCAGCGCGCGCTCGTGCGGATGCTGCGTGAGGCCGGCGCGGCGGAGGTGCACGTGCGCATCAGCTCGCCGCCCGTGAAGTGGCCGTGCTTCTACGGCATCGACTTCGCGTCGCGCGCCGAGCTCATCGCGAACGGCCTGTCACCGCACGAGATCGGCCAGTCGCTCGGTGCCGACAGCCTCGGCTACATCTCGACCGAGGGCATGATCTCGGCGACCGAGCAGCCGTCGTCCCAGCTCTGCACGGCGTGCTTCACGGGCAAGTACCCCATCGAGCTGCCGCCGGACGACCAGCTCGGCAAGCACCTCCTCGAGCAGGCAGAGCTCCCGCTCGGGGCGCCCGAGGACGGGCTGCGCAGCCTCTCGGTGACCGCCGGCGGCGCCGGCGCCCTCCAGCACCCCTGACCCGCACCCTCCGCACCACCGGCGCGCGCGCCGCGAGACACCTTTGGAGCCGACACCATGACTGCCGACTCGCCCCGCACGGGCCTCACCTACGCCGCCGCGGGGGTCGACACCGAGGCCGGTGACAAGGCCGTCGAGCTCATGAAGGACGCCGTGCGCCGCACCCACGGGCCGCAGGTCCTCGGCGGCGTCGGCGGATTCGCCGGGCTCTACGACTTCTCCGAGGTCGCGACGTACCGCCGTCCGCTGCTCGCGACGTCGACCGACGGCGTCGGCACCAAGGTCGCGATCGCCCAGGCGCTCGACGTGCACGACACGATCGGCTTCGACCTCGTCGGCATGGTCGTCGACGACATCGTGGTGGTGGGTGCCAAGCCGCTGTTCATGACCGACTACATCGCGTGCGGCAAGGTCGTGCCCGAGCGCATCGCGGGCATCGTGCGGGGCATCGCCGCGGCCTGCGAGGTCGCCGGCACCGCGCTCGTCGGCGGCGAGACGGCCGAGCACCCGGGCCTGCTCGGCGAGGACGAGTACGACGTCGCGGGCGCGGCGACGGGCGTCGTCGAGGCGGACGCCCTGCTCGGCCCGGAGCGCGTGCGCGAGGGCGACGTGCTCGTCGCCATGGCGTCGTCGGGTCTCCACTCGAACGGCTACTCGCTCGTGCGCGCCGTGCTGAAGCACGCGGGCTGGGGCCTCGAGCGGCACGTGGACGAGCTCGGCCGCACCGTCGGCGAGGAGCTGCTCACCCCGACGCGCGTCTACGCGAGCGACTGCCTCGCCCTGGCCGCCGACGACGCGGCTCAGGTCCATGCGTTCACGCACGTCACGGGCGGCGGACTGGCCGCGAACCTCGCGCGCGTCCTCCCGGCCGGGCTCGTCGGGGTCGTGGACCGGGGGAGCTGGGACGTGCCGCCGGTGTTCCGCCTCGTGCACGAGCTGGGCGGGGTCCCGCGCGGCGACCTCGAGAACACCCTCAACCTCGGCGTCGGGATGGTCGCGGTCGTGGGCGCGGACGGCGTCGACGCCGCCCTGGCGCGGTGCGCCGCGCTCGGCGTGCCCGCGTGGGTGCTCGGCACGGTCGAGGCCTTCGACCCGGACGCGGCCCGCGACCTCGCCGACGGCGACCTGGTCGCCGGCACCAAGGGCGTCCAGGCGGGCGCGGTGCGGCTCGTCGGGGACTACCGCTCCTGATCACCGCCCGGTCGGGTCGGCGCGCGGATCGCGGCGTCGGCCCGGCCAGGGCTGCTCTCCCGCGGGCGCGACGGCGCGGTGGGTCGATCCGCCGAGGACCTCGCGGTGGGATGGTCCGTCGCGGACGTCGCGGACGTCGCGGACGTCGCGGTGGGGTGATCCGTCGCGGACGCACGACGACGGCGCCACCGCCTGCGGGCAGGCGGCGGCGCCGTCGAGGTCAGGTGCGTCCGTGCGAGACGGCGGAGGGGGTGTCGCGGACGACCGTCAGCGGTCGTCGGACCAGTCGTTGTAGCGCTGGTCGTAGCGCTCGAGGTCGTCCGGCTCGGCGCCGAAGCGCGAGTCCGTCACGACATCCGTACGGCTGTGACCCGTGAGCTCCTGCTCGAGCGCACTGTAGTTCGTCTCGGGGCTGTAGTACTTCAGCGCGCGAGCGACCTTGGTCTGCTTTGCCTTCTGACGGCCGCGGCCCATGGCTCCGACCCCCTCAACGTAGAAGCGGGGCGGCAACGTACTCAGACGTGCGGCCCCGGGGTGTAGTTTCGTCTGTTCAGGGTCCAACGGTACATGCTCAGGGCCTATTCCATCCACTCAGAGCCCCTGGTCGAGCCGTGGACGTGCCTACCGTCACACAGTCTCCACCGCGCGGCCTCGCTCGGACCGGGTCCGGCGGTGCGGAGGGCCCCCGCGGACCACCTGCGGCAACGCTCTCGTATGCCGCAGGAGCGCCTATCCGGCCGATCCGACCATAGAGCGCCTAATTCACCCGTCCGTCAAGTCGCCCGAAATCCGCATGCTGCGACAATGGAAGGTACTGGCGTCGTGCTGTCGTCGTGATCCGGGGTATCTGCCGGACCAGCGCGTACCAGGAGGAGGTGTCGTGATGTCCATGCACGGGGAGTCCGAGGTTCTGCTCACGCCCGCCGAGGTCGCCAGCCTTTTCCGCGTCGACCCCAAGACCGTCACCCGCTGGGCGAAGGCGGGCAAGCTGTCGTCGATCCGCACCCTCGGTGGCCACCGGCGCTACCGCGAGTCCGAGGTCCGGGCCCTGCTCGGCGCCGCGAGCGAGCCCGCGGACGGCACCGACAAGTCCTGACCCCGGGGTCGCGCCCCGCCCACGGCCCGCGGCGCGCCGACGTGGCGGCGCGCACCCGAACGGGCGCCGGCTCGACGCGCGCCCTCTGTCGCCGCCGGCCTTGCCACCCAGCTCTGCGCGCGTGCGACGCTCCCGCACGCCGGACGCCCCGCGTCCCCGAACCCTCCCCGCGTGCCGGACGCCCCGCGCGTCGCCGAACCCTCCCGCACGCCGGAACGCCGCCGACCCCGCGTCCGGTAGATCACCGGCGCGGGGTCGACGGCGTTCGTCGACGGGGTCGCTACGAGCGGCGGCGGAGGATCGCCGCGGCCACCAGCGCGACGCCGACCACGGCGGCGCCGAGCAGCAGCTTGACGTTGCGGGACCGGTCCGGGTCCTCCTCGGGCAGCCCGTTGCCGGAGAGGAACGCCCCGGTGTCGCTCGCCGCCTGCTTCGCCTGCTGCGCGGCGGCCTTGGCCTGGACGCGCGGGTCGAGCCGCGTCGTGAGCTCGTCGATCGTCCCCGCGAGCTCCTTGCGGGTGCGCGCGATCTCGTCCTCGAGCTGGGACGGGGAGAGCTGGGGGTCGGGGGTCTCGCCGGTTCCGCTCACGGGCGCAGTCCTTCCTTGATGGTCGCGACGTCTTCCTTGATGCTCTCGACCGCACCGGTCGGCGTCGGCGGCACGCCCCGCTGGAGCTGCTTGACGCCGACGAACGCGAGCGTACCGGCGACCAGCACGAGGACGCCGCCGACGATCAGCGCCGCGAGCCACAGCGGCATGGCGGTCGCGAGGCCCTCCATGGCGGAGTGCAGCAGGAAGCCCAGGCCGTACAGCACGAGCACGCCGCCGACGACGAGCAGGCCGATGCCGATGCCGGCGTGCTTCGCCTTCGTCGTCAGCTCGGCCTTCGCGAGGGCGATCTCCGAGCGGACGAGCCGGGTCGCCTGCTCGGACAAGCGCTCCACGAGCTGTCCGACCGTCGGCTTCTGCTCCTCGGGCGGGATGCGCCCGTCGATCCAGTCGCTCATCTCTCAGCCTTTCCGCAGGTGATCCCCCACCACTCAACCGGCACCGGGGTCGGCGCGCAACTTCCCCGGGGGTGCGAGCGGTGCCCGGCGGCGAGGAGGGCCGCGCGAGGGACGCCGCGCGGGCCCGGGACGCAGAAGACCCCCGTCCGGAATCCCGGGCGGGGGTCTCTCGGTGGCTCCGACCGGCGTCGATCCGGTGACCTTTCGATTTTCAGTCGAACGCTCTACCAACTGAGCTACAGAGCCATGGGGGAAGAGCCCGGCCGGCCGATGCCGACCGGGCTCTTCGCCTCACGCGACCCTGACGGGACTTGAACCCGCGACCTCCGCCGTGACAGGGCGGCGCGCTAACCAACTGCGCTACAGGGCCTTGCTGTTCTGTGCGAGACACACCCTAACACCAGGGAACCCGGCGATTTCACCAGTGGGCCTGGTGGTGTGGTGGCCCGCATTCGAACCGAGAGGATCGTACCGTACCGGTGAGCCGATCCGTAAATCCGCCGGCGACCACCGGTCCCGACGCGATCTCGCGTACCCCCAACGGGATTCGAACCCGTGCTACCGCCGTGAAAGGGCGGGGTCCTAGGCCGCTAGACGATGGGGGCTCAGGAACGTCGGCCAGTGTACAGCGGCGCCGCCGGGGGCTCCTCGTCGGATGCGCCGCCCGCGCGGGGGAGGATGGGCGGGTGGTGGAGATGACGCGAGCCGAGTTCGAGGACGCCGTGCGCGACGGGCTGGACCTCGTCCCCGAGGACCTGGCGGCGCAGATGGACAACGTCGTGGTGCTGGTCGAGGACGACGCGCCCGACGACGACCCCGAGCTGCTCGGACTCTACGAGGGGGTGCCGCTCACGGAGCGCGACCACATGTGGGCGGCGGGCGCGCTGCCCGACCGCATCACGATCTTCCGGAACCCGACGCTGGCCATCTGCGAGACGCGCGAGGACGTGGTCGAGGAGGTGGCGGTGACCGTCGTCCACGAGATCGCGCACCACTTCGGCATCGACGACGACCGGCTGCACGAGCTCGGCTGGGGCTGATCCCGGGCGGTCCGGGCCTGCCGATCGCTAGGATCGGCGGGTGACGACGAGCGCCGCGAGCGACCCCCGGCACGACGGCGCGCACGACCACGAGGCGGTCGCGCGCCTGCTCCACGCGCTCGCCGAGCCGCGCCGCCTCGCGATCGTGCACCTGCTCACGGGCTCGGAGCGCCGCGTCGTCGACCTCACGCGCGAGCTCGGGCTGGCCCAGTCGACCGTCTCGGAGCACCTCACCACGCTGCGCGAGGTGGGGGTCGTCGCCGTGCGGCGGGAGGGCCGGTCGTCCTGGTACCGCCTCGTGCGGCCGGAGGTGGCGCACCTCCTCGCCGACGCTGAGCACGTCGCCCTCGCCCCCTGACCCCTGCGCGTGACGCGTGTCACGGCGCACCCCGCCTAGAAAACATCGGCGTTCATCGATATCATCGGTACACACCGATGAATGGAGGATCGATGGGAGCGGGTCACGACCACGGCGCAGGTGGCTTCGACGCGCCCGACCACCGCAGGCGGCTCGCCGTCGCGTTCGGCATCACCGCGACGATCCTCGCGGTCCAGGCCGTCGGCGCGGTGCTCACGGGGAGCCTGGCGCTCCTCACGGACACGGCGCACATGCTCACCGACGCGATCGGGCTGGCCGTCGCGCTGGTCGCGGCGTCGCTCGCGCTGCGCCCGGCGACCAAGCACCGCACGTGGGGCTTCCGTCGTGTCGAGGTGCTCGCGGCCCTCGCGCAGGCGGCGCTGCTCCTCGCCGTCGGCGCGTACGCCGCCGTCGAGGGCGTCCGGCGCCTGCTCGAGCCGCCCGAGGTGCCCTCCTCCGAGCTGCTCGTGTTCGGGATCGTCGGCCTCGTGGGGAACCTCGTCGCCATCGCGGTCCTGGCGTCCGGGCGGCGCGCGAACCTCAACCTGCGGGCCGCGTTCCTCGAGGTGGTCAACGACGCGCTGGGCTCCGTCGGGGTCATCGTGGCCGCCGTCGTGATCGCCACGACGGGCTACCAGCGGGCCGACGCGATCGCCGGCCTGCTCATCGCCGTCCTCATCGTGCCGCGCGCGTTCCGCCTCCTGCGCGAGGCGACGGCCGTCCTCATGGAGTTCACGCCCGAGGGCCTGGACCTCGACGACGTCCGGCGGCACATCCTCTCGCTCGACCATGTCGAGGACGTCCACGACCTGCACGCCTCCACCGTCGCGACGGGGCTCCCGACCATCTCGGCGCACGTCGTCGTGGACGACGCGTGCTTCCGCGACGGGCACGCGCTGGAGATCGTCGAGCGCGTGCGCACGTGCGTCGCCCACCACTTCCCGGTCTCCGTCGAGCACTCGACCTTCCAGCTCGAGACGGCCGCCCTGCGCGACCGCGAGGCGCACGGACACGCCTGAGGGCGGTCGGCCTGCCCCCTCGGCGCGCGACCCGGACACCCTGGGGACGGGCCGCCGCCGGGCGGGGCGCGCGCACTAGGGTGGTGCCATGACGATCCTCGTGACCGGCGGAGCCGGGTACATCGGCGCGCACGTGGTGCGCCTCCTGCAGGAGCGCGGCGAGAAGGTGGTCGTGGTCGACGACCTGAGCACGGGCCGCGCGGACCGGGTCGGCGACGCGGTGCTCGTCGAGGTCGACGTCGCGTCGCCCGAGGCCGTGGACGTGCTCACCCGCGCCATGACCGAGCACGACGTGCGCGCGGTCGTCCACTTCGCGGCGCGCAAGCAGGTGGGGGAGTCGGTCGAGAAGCCGGCCTGGTACTACCAGCAGAACGTCGGGGGCTTCACGAACCTCGTCACCGCGATGCAGGCGGCCGGCGTCGACCGCCTCGTCTTCTCGTCGTCGGCGGCGACGTACGGCATGCCGTCGGTGTCCCTGGTCGAGGAGAAGCTGCACGCCGAGCCGATCAACCCCTACGGCGAGACGAAGCTCGTGGGGGAGTGGCTCGGCCGGGCCGCGAGCCGCGCGTGGGGGCTGCGGTTCGTCGCCCTGCGCTACTTCAACGTCGCCGGTGCGGGCTGGCCGGACCTGGGCGACCCCGCGGTGCTCAACCTCGTGCCCATGGTCCTCGACCGCCTCGAGCGCGGCGAGCGGCCCAAGATCTTCGGGGACGACTACCCGACGCCGGACGGCACGTGCATCCGGGACTACATCCACGTCCTCGACCTCGCGCAGGCCCACCTCGCCGCGCTCGAGTACCTCGACGTGGACGAGCGTCCGTTCGACGTCTTCAACGTCGGCACGGGCGAGGGCTCCTCGGTGCGCGAGGTGATCGACGAGATCGGGCGCGTCAGCGGGCTCGACGTCACGCCGGAGGTCCTGCCGCGCCGCGCGGGCGACCCGCCGCAGCTCGTCGGGAACCCTCGCCGCATCAACGAGCTCTTCGGCTGGCGCGCCACGAACGGCCTGCCGGAGATCATCGCGTCGGCGTGGGAGGCCTGGCAGGCCGGGCCCCGCCGCATCGACACGACGCGCGAGGCCGCCTCCGAGGTGTGAAATCCGGCGTCCCGTGCGACCCTATATCCCTCAGCATGCTGAGGATTGACCGGGGAGGTGCCCCGGCGACGGAAGGCGGGACGACGACGTGGGCGACGAGAGCGACCCGGCACGGCTGTACGACCTGACCGCCGCACGCACGAGCCGGGTCGTGCTGGCGGCGTACTCGACCTCGTTCGGGCTGGGCGCACGCCTGCTCGACGCGCCGACCCGCGACGGGATCGACGCGGTGTACGGGCTCGTGCGGATCGCCGACGAGGTCGTGGACACGCGCCGCGGCGACGGTGCGGCAGACCTCCTCGACGAGCTCGAGGCGGAGACGGCGCGGGCGCTCGACCGGGGCTGGTCGACGAACCTCGTCGTCCACTCGTTCGCCCGCGCCGCGCGCCGCTGCGGCTTCGGGCACGACGAGGTCGACCCGTTCTTCGCCTCGATGCGCACCGACCTCACGGTGCGCGTGCACGACCGCGAGAGCTACGAGCGGTACGTGTACGGCTCGGCGGAGGTCGTCGGCCTCATGTGCCTCGCGGTGTTCCTCAACGCGCGGCGCCGCCCGGGAGAGCCGCTGCACGTCCCGGACCCGGTGCTGGTCCGGGGCGCCCGCGCGCTCGGCGCGGCGTTCCAGAAGATCAACTTCCTGCGCGACCTGCGCACCGACCACGACGAGCTCGGGCGCGCCTACCTGCCCGGCGTCGTCCCCGGCCGACTGCGCCGCCGGGACGTCGAGGCGTTCTGCCGCGAGGTGGAGGGCGACCTCGCCGCCGCCCGCGTCGCGCTCCCCGGGCTCCCGGTGCGCCCGCGCATCGCCGTGGCCGCGACCGTCGCCGTCTACGAGCGGCTCCTCGCGCGGCTCGCCGCGACGCCGCCGGAGGACATCCTGCGTGCGCGCGTGCGCATCCCGGACACGATGAAGGTCGCGCTCGCGGCGCGCGCCGCCGGCGGCCAGCTCCTCGGCCAGGTGGCGTCCGCCCGCTCCCCGCGCCCGCGGAAGGTGCTCGCGTGAGGCCTCCGCGCGTCGTCGTCGTCGGAGGGGGGATCGCCGGGCTCGCCACCGCCGCCCTGCTCGCGCGCGGCGGCGCCCGCGTCACCCTGCTCGAGCGGCACGACGAGGTGGGCGGTCGCGCGGGCACGCTCGAGGTGGACGGCTTCCGCTTCGACACCGGCCCGTCCTGGTACTTCATGCCCGAGGTGTTCGAGCACTTCTTCGGGCTGTTCGGCGCGCGCGTCGAGGACCACCTCGACCTCGTCCCGCTCGACCCGGCGTACCGGGTGTTCTTCGAGCCGGGCGCGGACGGCGCGGCGTCGACGTTCGAGCTGTCCGGCAACCCCGGGGTCAACCGGTCGCGACTCGACGCGATCGAGCCGGGCTCCGGCGGCCGGATCGCTGCGTACGCCGAGGACGCGAGCGAGGCGTACGGGCTCGCGCTCGACCACTTCCTCTACACGACGTTCGAGCGCCCCGACCGGGCGCTCTCGCCCGCGGTGCTGCGCCGGCTGCCGCGCCTGGCCGGGCTCCTGCGCGAGTCGCTCGCCGACCGGGCCGCGCGCGCCGTGCACGACCCGCGGCTCCAGCAGCTCCTCGGGTACCACGCCGTGTTCCTCGGGTCGTCCCCCTACCGCGCGCCCGCGCTCTACTCGCTCATGAGCCACCTCGACCTCGTCGACGGCGTCCAGTACCCCCGCGGGGGCATGTACACGCTCATCGAGGCCGTCGAGCGGCTCGCGCGCGACGCGGGCGCCGAGGTGCGCACCGGCGCGGACGTCGCCGGGATCGAGGTCGTGCCCGGCGGCGGTCGCCGCGGCCGGGTCGCCGGGGTGCGTCTCGCGTCGGGCGAGCTCGTCGAGGCGGACGTCGTCGTGTCGGCCGCCGACCGGCACCACACGGAGACGGCCCTCCTCGAGCCGCGCTGGGCCGACCTCCCCGCCGCGACGTGGGAGGACAAGGGCCCCGGCATCTCGGCGCTGCTCGTGCTCGCGGGCGTCCGCGGCGAGCTGCCCGAGCTCGCGCACCACTCGCTGTTCTTCACGAAGGACTGGCCCGCCAACTTCGACGCGGTGCTGGGCCCGGACCGGCGCAGCGACCCCCGCGGCCTGCGCGTGCCGGAGCCCGCGTCGCTGTACGTGTCGCGCACGAGCGCGACGGACGGGCCGACGTCGGCCGCCCCCGCGGCGCCGCCCGGCCACGAGAACCTGTTCCTCCTCGTGCCGTTCCCCGCCGACCCGGCGCTCGGCGGCGACGAGCCGTCGCAGCGCACGCTCGAAGGGCTGGCCGACCGCTACCTCGCCCAGGTGGGGCGCTGGGCGGGGGTCGAGGACCTCCCGGGGCGCGTCGTCACGCGACGGGTGCTCGGGCCGGCGCACTTCGCGACCGAGCTCTCGGCGTGGCGCGGCGGCGCGCTCGGCATGGAGCACACCCTGCGGCAGTCCGCGCTGTGGCGCCCGGGCAACGCGTCCCGCCGTGTCGACGGGCTCTACCACGCCGGAGGTGGCACGATCCCGGGCGTGGGACTGCCGATGTGCCTGATCAGCGCCGAGCTCGTCGCCAAGCGGCTGCTCGGCGAGACGTCCGCGCACCCGCTGCCCGAGCCGCTGCGGGAGGGCTTCCTCGCCGCGAGCCGCCGGCCCGAACGGCTCCGGCCGGCGGACCGGCCGGTGGCGGTCCGCCGGTGACGGGCCTCGCCTACCTCGGTGCGCTCGCGGTCTCGCTCGGCGGCCTCGCCGTGCTCGACCGCCGGTTCCGGCTCGCGTTCTGGTCCGACCCGCGGCGGGCCGCGCTCACGGTCGGGCTCGGCGTCGTCGGGTTCCTCGCGTGGGACGTCGCGGGTCTCGCGCTCGGGATCTTCGCGCGCGGGGAGAGCCCCTGGATGACCGGGCTGCTGCTCGCGCCCGACCTCCCCGTCGAGGAGGCGGTGTTCCTGACGCTCCTGTGCTACAACGCGCTGCTCGTCTGGCGGGGCGCCGAGCGCGTGCTCGCGGCCCGCCGCGCCGGGGAGGACGACGCGTGACGAACATCGTGCTCAACGTCATCGTCCTCGCGGTGCTCGTCGCGGTGTCGTGGCGCGTGCTGCGCCGGCTGCGACCCGGGCCGCTCGTGTGGACGGCCGTCGTGATGTGCGTGCTCACGCTCGTGTTCGACACGCTGATGATCGCCGCCGACCTGTACGTCTACCACCCGGACAAGATCCTCGGCGTCTACCTGTGGGGGGCGCCGCTCGAGGACTTCGCGTACGCGCTCGCCGCCGCGCTCGGGATGCCGGTGCTGTGGACGGTGCTCGGCGCCCGCGGTCGCGACCGCACCGCCGGCCGCGGGTTCGGGCGTGCCACGGAGGACGACCGGTGAAGGACGTCCTCGCCGCGTCGCGGCCCTTCTCCTGGATCAACACCGCGTACCCCTTCGCCGCGGGGTACCTCGTGGCGACCGGTGGCCGCGTCGACCTCGCGCTCGTCGTCGGGACGCTGTACTTCCTCGTGCCGTACAACCTGCTCATGTACGGCGTGAACGACGTCTTCGACTACGCGAGCGACCTGCGGAACCCGCGCAAGGGCGGCATCGAGGGTGCGCTGGCGGACCCGGCGACCGCGCGCGTCACGCACCGGCGCATCCTGCGCGCGTGCGTCGCGACCAACGTGCCGTTCCTCGTCGCGCTCCTGCTCCTCGGCGACCCGCTCGCGGGCGCGGTCCTCGCGCTCGTGGTGTTCGGCGTCGTCGCCTACTCGGCGCCCCGGCTGCGGTTCAAGGAGCGCCCGTTCCTCGACTCGTTCACCTCCGCGATGCACTTCGCCGGGCCGCTGCTGTACGCGCTCGTGCTCGTCGACGCGGACCTCTCCGCGCGCGCCGTCTGGCCCGTGCTCGTCGGCTTCGTGCTCTGGGGCATGGCGTCGCACGCGTTCGGCGCCGTGCAGGACGTGCGCGCGGACCGCGAGGGCGGCATCGCGTCCGTCGCGACGGCGATCGGCGCGCACGCGACCGTGCTCGCCGCGGCGGCGGCGTACGTCGGGGCGGCCGTCGTGCTCGCGGTGCTCCCGTGGCCCGGCGTCCTCGCCGCGCTGCTCCCGCTGCCGTACGCCCTCAACGTGCTGCGGTTCCGCGACGTGCGCGACGACGACTGCGAGCGCGCCAACGCGGGGTGGCGGGCGTTCCTGTGGCTCAACCTCGTCACCGGGTTCCTCGTGACGATGCTGCTCCTCGCAGACGCCCTCACCTGACGCGCCCCGCGTCGCCGGGCACGGACGACGACGGCCCCGGTCCGCGAGGTCGTCGCGGTGCCGGGGCCGTCGTCGTGGGGGAGCGGCTCGTCAGGAGATGTCGCCGTACTCCCAGTGCCAGGGCTCGTTCTTCGAGCCGCCGGCGCGGGCCCACTCGGGGTTCTCCCACCCGTAGGCCGGCGCGTTGGCGCGCATCCACTCGTACTGCGCGGTGCCGTAGCTCTGGATGCCGCCGCCGAGGTCGAGCGCGAGCGCCCAGCCGTGGTTCGACATGCCGGGCGGCGCCGCGAAGTAGCCGCGGGACGCCTTCACGGCGACCTGGGACGCGTACGAGCGGTACGAGTCCGTGACGGACAGGTTCGCGCCGAACGCCTCGCGGTACTTCTCGTTGAGGGCCTCGATCTGGTGGGCGGCGTCGCAGCGGAGCTGCTCGCCGGGCGCGAACGACAGCTCGCACAGCGCGCTCGCCGGGATCTGCCCGTTGCCGTAGCCCGCGGTGGACGTGGCCCACTGGTCGAGCTGGGCGGCGACCTCCTCGGCCGACGGCGGTCCGGGCACGACCTGGACGGTCACGCCCGAGCCGGCGGCGTCGAGCAGGGTCGTGAGCTCCGCGGTCAGCGCGGCGATCTGCTCCGTGCCGGCGGGAGCCGCCGGGTCCGCCGGTGCCTCGGCGTCGGCGACCGGGGCGTCGGTGGTCGCGTCCGTCGTGCCGGTGGTGAGGTCGGGCGCGTCGGTCGCGGTGTCCGCGGCCGCCGCGTCCTCCTCGGGCGACTCGGTCGCCGCGTCGGCGCCGGCCGACGGCGCGGCGGCGTCCGTCCCGGGCGTGGCGTCGTCGGGCGCCGTGGCCAGGTCCGGCGTCGCGGTGCCGAGCGTCGGGACCGCGGCCTCGAGCTCGTCGAGCGGCGTGCGGGCCGAGGACCGGCTCGCACGGTCGTCGGCGCGGCCGTCGAGCGCGGGCACGCTCGCGCCGAGCGTCTCCGCGGCGGTGAGCGTGTCGTCGGTCGCGGGCTCCTCGGTGGTCGCCGGGGCGCCGTCGTCCGGGCTCGCGAGCCCGGAGCCCGCGGGGGAGCCGAGGAGCGTGGTGGCGTCCTCGGACGGGGACGCCTCGGACACGGCCTCGCTGAGCCGCGTGCGCGCGTCCTCGATCTGGGCGACCTGCTCGGGCGTGAGCGCCGCGGCGCCCTCCCCGGTGAGGAACTGGGCCCGGACGAGCACGTCGCCCGCGGCGTCGACGGTCGCCGGGTCGGCCGTCGCCGGGGCGGCGGACGTCCCGAGGGACACGGGGGCGACCGCGGTGCCGGGGGTCGGCGCGCCGGCGGGCGCCGCCTCGGTCGCGTCGGTCGCCGCGGACGGCGCCGCGCCGTCGGCGAAGGCCGCCGCGGCGGTGCTCGCGGTGAGCGCGACGGCCGCGACGGCGGCGCCGGTCCCGAGCGTGCGGCGGCGCCGGGGCGCGGCAGAGCCGGTCCCGTGCGTGCCACGGCGGGCAGCGGAGACGAGTGCGGCGGGGAACGAGGCCCGGCGCGCGGTGTGGCGGCCCATCTAGCGCGCCTCGCCGCGGACGGCGGGGTACGCGCCGGTGGTGCCGGTCGGGGTGGACGTGAGGTGCTGTGCAGTGGTCAAGCGGACGATCCGATCATCGGGTCGTGGTCGCGGGCATCGAGCGCGGCGCGCTCCGGTCCCTGGGCACCTGCGCAGGGGAGCGCGGGGTGACCACGACGGCGTGCGGTCGGGCGGGACGCGAGCGCGCCCTCTCACCACGACGCCGACAGGCACGGTCTCGGGGTGGACCGCGGAGGCCTGTCGGCTGTTCCATCTTCAACTAGACGGACGTCCAGAGGGGTGGGCTCACGAGGGGAAGCCCCGGGAATGACGTGGGGACCGTGTGCTCAGGACGTGAAGAGGGTACGTGTCACGCGTCCTGCGTCGCGCGTGACCGCCGAGCCGACGAGCGTCCCGAGCGCGATCCCGAACACGGCGACGACCGCGTTCGCGATCTCCTGCGCGGCCTCCGGGCCCCCGTTCACGAGGTCGGAGAGACCCAGGAGGCTCAGGGCGCCGGGCACGAGGAGCCAGAACGCGGGCAGCGTCGTGACGGCCGCCGGCGGCCCGTGCCGCGAGCGCTCGACGAGCGCGGCGAGCGGGGCGATGACGAGCGCCCCGAAGAACCCGGCGAGGGGCGCCGCGGCGAGCGACCCCAGGAGCTGGGCCGCGTAGGCGCCCAGCAGCACGAGCAGGACCCAGGGAAGCGAACCGCGCGGCGACGACGCGAAGAGCATCTGCCCCAGCCCGACGGCGAGGATCCCCACCCACGGCGCCCACCACCCGAGGTGGTCGCCCTGCGGCGCCGCGACGAGCGGGCCCCCGACGGCGGCGCCGGCGACGACGCCGAACACGAGGAGCAGGAGCTGCGCGACGCCGTAGACGAGCCGGCTCGCCCCCGCGACGATCTGGTTGCTCGTCAGCTCGATCGCCGCGACGGTGAGCACCGACCCGGGCAGGAACGACACGAGCGGCGGGACGAGCACGCTCAGCGGGTCGTCGCCCAGCCACGGGTGCACCACGTCCACGGCGAGGAGCGTGACGACGAACGCCGCGACGACGGGCAGGGCGGTCGCGAGCGTCGGCCAGCGCGTGCCGAGCCAGCGCAGCGCCCCGACGAGCAGCCCGAGCGCGAGGTAGACGGGCAGGAGCGGGCCCGTCGGGTTGAGCACGAGGCCGAACCCGACGGTGAGCAGCCCGTGCCCGACGACGGTGAGCACGGGCCCGAACCGGGGCGGGCGGGCGACGATCGCGCGCAGCTGGGCCCGCGCGTCGGCGAGCGGGACGTCCGACGTGCGCAGGCGGCGCACGAGCGTCATGAGCGCCCCGATCTGGTCGAGGTTGAGACCGCTCGCCTCCGCGGCCGAGAAGTCCGCGACCGCGCCGCTCTCGGTGCTCACCCGGACGAACACGCCCGTCGGCAGGACGAGGGTGCCGACGGTCGAGGCGCCCGACCGCCGGGCGACCGCCTCGAGGTCGTCCTCGACGTCCGTGACCGAGCGGCCGGAGTCGAGGAGCGCCGTCCCGAGCTCGCGCAGGAGGGGCACGAGGTCGGGCGAGACCTCGGGCGGCTCGGGCTCGACGGCGAGGGGCGGCTCGTCGCCCAGCGCGCGCAGCACCCGGCGCACGACGCCCGGGGCACGCCGGACGTCGTCGAGCCAGGCCGCGTGCCGGCGGCGGGTCAGGGCGGGCCCTCCGTGCTCACGGCGACGAGCGCGAGCAGGGCGTCCGCGTAGGCGTCGGCCGCGTCGGCGGCGCGGTGCTCGGCCGCCTCGCCGAGGACCTCGGTGCGCACGACGTACCCGTCGGCGGTCCGTTCGAGCGCGCGGAACGTGCCGCCGAGCAGCTCGCGGAGCTGGTCCTCCAGCGGGTGCCACAGCGCGTCCTCGAGCGCGACGGAGTCGAGCGCCCACTCCGTCGTGCCGTTGAAGCCGAGCACGACGCCGGTGTCGAACTCGTGCGGCTCGATGGTCATGTCGCTCACGGTGAAGACGTCGCCGTCGGCACCGGTGGTGAGGAGGCGGAAGCGGTCGCCCGAGGCGGGGGACCACCGCACGCCCGCGTCGCGCAGGGCGAGCGCGAGCTCCCACGAGATCATGCCTGCCACGGTAGGCCCGGCCCGGCCGCCGCGCGCGTCGGCTCGCGTCCCGACCCGCGGGACGATCCGTCCCGCGCCCGCGCGCGTTCACGACCCGGAAACACCCGCCGCGTTCACTCGTCCCATGACCCACGACGTCCCCGGGGACGTGCGGCGGACCGGCGGCGACCCCGCCCGCGCCCTGCCCCCGAGCCCGCCCGCCCGACCCCGCTCCGGCCCGGCCCGCACCGGCGCCGGTCCCGTGACCGTCGCGATCGAGCGCCGCGTCCGGCCCGAGAACGTCCCCGCCGTCACGCGCTGGGTGCAGGACGGGGTCAACCTCGCCAACCGCTACCCGGGCTTCCTCG
Organism: Cellulosimicrobium sp. MI9406; assembly: GCF_040595865.1. Classification (NCBI taxonomy): domain Bacteria; kingdom Bacillati; phylum Actinomycetota; class Actinomycetes; order Micrococcales; family Promicromonosporaceae; genus Cellulosimicrobium; species Cellulosimicrobium sp. MI9406. The sequence continues at coordinate 368,890 of NZ_JALIZI010000003.1, read as the reverse complement.
GCTCCGGCTGGGTGCGCGCCTCGGCCGGGTCGCACGACTGGCACATGCTCTACCGGTTCGCGGACGCTGCGACGCTCGACGCCTGGGAGACCTCGCCCGACCGGGTGGGCTGGCTCGCGCGAGGCCGGGACCTCGTCGAGGAGACGCGGGTCGAGCGCCGCACGGGCATCGAGGGCTGGTTCGACGACCCGACGCCGGGCGCGTCGTCGGGCGCATCGTCGGGCGCGGCGGTCGCCGCGGCGCCGCCCCGCTGGAAGCAGTCCGTGAGCATCTGGCTCGGGTTCTTCCCCGTGAACCTCGCGTTCACCGTGCTCGTCGGGAGCCTGGTCCCCGCGTGGGACGCGGTGCCGGTCGTCCCGCGCGTGCTCGCCACGACGCTCGTCCTCACGCCCGTGATGACCTACCTCGTGCTGCCGCGCGTGACGCAGGTGCTCGCCCCGTGGCTGGCCCGCCCCCCGCGGTCCCGGGCGCCCCGCGTCCGTCGCGCGGCCCGGAGGTGACGGTCTCGCACCCTGCCTAGCCTGGGGGGATGGACACCGAGCTCGAGAACACGACCGACGTCCTGCTCACCCTCGGTGCGGTCGCGGCGGGCGTGGTCCTGGCGTTCGTGCTGGGGACGGTGATCTCCGCCGTCGTGCGGCGGGCCGGGCGGCGCAGCGAGCTGGCCCGGGACCTGTCGCGACGGCTCCGGCGGCCGGACCGCGCGGTCCTCACCGTCGTCGCCGTCTGGATCGCCGTGCGCGTCACCACCGACGCCGGGACGCCGTGGCGGCCCGCCGTCGAGCACCTGCTGCTCATCGCGCTCATCGTGGTCGGGGCGTGGTGGGTGGGCGCGATCGCGTTCGTGCTCGAGGACTCCGCGCTCCAGCGCTACCGCATGGACACCGCGGACAACCGGCACGCGCGCCGCGTCCGGACGCAGATCACGGTGCTGCGGCGGCTCACCGTCGCGGTGATCGTCGTGTGCGCGGTCGCGGGCATCCTGCTGACGTTCCCCGCCGCGCGCGCGGCGGGGGCGAGCCTGCTCGCGTCGGCCGGGCTCATCTCGATCGTCGCGGGGCTCGCGGCGCAGACGTCGCTCGCCAACGTCTTCGCGGGCATGCAGATCGCGTTCACCGACGCGATCCGCGTCGACGACGTCGTGGTGCTCGAGGGCGAGTGGGGGCGCATCGAGGAGATCACCATGACGTACGTCGTCGTGCACCTGTGGGACGACCGCCGGCTCATCATGCCGTCGACCTACTTCACGACGACGCCGTTCCAGAACTGGACCCGGCGCGCGGCCGACCTGCTGGGCACGGTCGAGCTCGACCTCGACTTCGAGGTGCCGGTCGGCCCCATGCGCGCCGAGCTGCGGCGCCTGCTGGGGCTCACGGACCTGTGGGACGAGCGCGTCGGCATCCTCCAGGTGACCGACGCCGTCGGGGGCCTCGTGCGCGTGCGCGCGCTCGTCAGCGCGCACGACGCCCCGACGCTGTTCGACCTGCGGTGCTTCGTGCGCGAGGGACTCGTCGACTGGTTGCAGCGCGCCGCGCCCCAGGGCCTGCCGCGCACGCGGCTCGAGCGCGCGGTGGACGCCCTGGACCTCGACGGGCCGGACGAGCGCGACGGGCTCGGCGCGCCGGACGGGGCCGACGCGCCCGGTGGCCCCGGCCGCGACGCCACGGACGACGGCGGTCCCGTCGCCCCGGCGCGACCGCCCCGGCTCCCCGCCGAGCGCGGTGCGCGCCGTGCCGACGCGCCCGTCGTCCTCGGCACGATCCGGCGCGCGGGGCGCGGTGCGGGTGCCGCGCCGAGCGAGGACCCGACGCGGCTCGTCGGGGTGGTGCCGGGCCCGGACGACGGCGCGGGCCGTCCCGGCCCCACCGGGCCGACCGCGGCGGACGGGGGCGTCGACGCCGAGGCGCCGGGCAGCACCCGGCCGCTGCCCGCCGTGGGGCACGACGACGACCTGCCCGAGGCCGCGGAGTCCGCCTTCTTCAGCGGGACGCCCGAGGGCGAGGAGCGCTCGCGGGCGTTCGCCGGACCCGGTCAGGACGTCATCGAGGAGCGCGAGCGCACCGCCGAGCACGAGAAGGTGCCGGACGAGACCCCCGACCACGACACCGGCGACGGTCGAGCACGCGGTTGACGACCGGATCGGCCGAGACACGGTCGCGGACCCCGTGCTCGACGGCGGGAGTCGTCAGGGGAGGGGCGGGATCGCCAGGCTCGCGTCTGCGTAGGGGGCGACGAGGAGCGTCACGGTGGCCCAGCCGCGCGTGAGCAGGCCGGTGTCGGAGTCGGGCTCGGAGTGCCGCTCGGTGCCCGAGTACTGGAGCACGAGGTGCCGGTCGCCGTCCTCGTGGATGTTCGCCTGGACGAGGCCGAACGACGCGAGCGGCGCCTGCCGCAGCCCGCGCAGGCGGTCGGGGGCGACGTCGGGCACGTTGACGTTGAGCGTGCGCCGGTCGAGCGGGACCTCGGCGGCGTCGCTCCCGCCCATCCACGCGAGCACGTGGTCGGTGACGAGCCGCGCGGTGTCCCAGTGCCGCGGCTCGGCGGCGTCGACCGAGACGGCGAGCGACCGGATGCCGTGCGTCATCGCGGACAGCGCCGCGCCCACCGTGCCCGAGTGCAGGATCGCGTTGCCGGTGTTCGCGCCCTTGTTGGCGCCCGAGAGCACGAGGTCGGGCCGCGGGCCGAACCCCCCGTAGGCGGCGACGAACGCGATGAGCGCGGGGGCGGCGCGCACGGCGTAGGAGGTGACGTCGTCGGGCAGGCCGGGCGCGCGGCGCGGCTCGACGGCGAGCCGGCCGTCGCGCTCGGCGCCCAGCAGCGCGGCGCTCGCCCCGGACGACTCCCGGGCGGGCGCCGCGACGACGACCTCGTACCCGGCGTCGAGCGCCGCCCCGGCGAGCACCGCCAGGCCGGGGGAGTCGATCCCGTCGTCGTTGGTCACGAGTGCGCGCACGCGGTCCTCCTGAGGGTTCGGGTCCGGGTTCTGGTGCGGGGCCACGCTCCGCGGGCCGGCGTCAGGTCACGTCCTCGACCGTGACGCTGCGCGCGAAGCGCTCGATCTGGTCGCGGCGGCCCGTCCCGAGGCCCCGCCGCGTGACGTTGAGCGCCCCGGCTGCGGCGCCGAGGCGGACGGCGTCGGGCGGCTCGAGCCCGCGCCCCAGCCCGACGGCGATCCCCGCCGTCATCGAGTCGCCCGCGCCGCGGTGGTCGACGGTCGTGACGCGGGGCGTCGTGACCCGGTACGTGTGCTCGCGCGTGACGAGCAGCGAGGGGTCGTGCGCGCGGGACACGACGAGCGCGCGCGGGCCGGCGTCGACCATGGCGCGCGCGGACCGCAGGAGCGACTCCTCGGACTCGTCGTCGCTGAAGCCGCCCTCGACGAGCTCCTCGTGGCTCATCTTCAGCACGACCCCCGGCGCGTCGGCGACGGCCCGGGCCTGGTCCGCGGAGAGGTCCGCGACGACCTGGCTGTCCGAGGCGTGCAGGTCGTGAGCGAGGCGCCGGAAGAACGACGCGGGGACCCCGACGGCCGTCTCCGAGCCGGTGAGGATCGTGACGGCCGCGTCGAGCGCGCTGACCAGGACGGTGCTGTAGAGGTCGTCGACCTCGTGCCGGTTCAGGGGGTAGGGATCCATCGTCACGAGCTCGGTGCGCTGGCCGCTGCGCCGGTCGTGGACGAACGCCCCGTTGCCGCCGGTGCCGACCGTGCGCAGCTCGAGGTTCTCGGTGCGGGCGAGGTGCGCCGCGACGCTGCCCGTCTCGCCGCCGAACGGCCCGCAGACCACGACGTGCGCCCCGAGCGAGTAGGCCATGCGCGCGAGCCACAGGCCCTGCCCGCCCGGGTGGACGTGCACCTCGGGCGACGTCTCGGTCGGCCCGGCGGGCTCGATCTCGATCGCGAGCAACGGGGTCAAGGCGAGCACGCACACCGCGGGCGACCGGGGCGCGCCGCCGGTCGCGGCAGGGCTCGTCGCGGTGCCGGGCGGGTGCGCGCCCGGGGGCGTCGGCGGGGTCGTCGCGCTCATCCGTCGAGGCTAGGGCGACGCGGCGAGGTCCACCTCTCGGGCGCCCGCGTGCACGGCGGGGCCGAGCCGCGCGTCGAGCCAGCCGACGAGGCGGTCGGGTCGGTCGGTCATGATGCCGTCGACGCCCTGGACCAGGAGGTCGTCCCACTCGTCCGGCGTGTCCGCGGTCCAGACGTGCACGCGCAGGCCCGCGTCGCGCAGAGTCTCCACGAGGCCCGGCTCGTGCGCGAGGAGCGCGACCTCCGGGTGGCACCCCACGACCCCGAGGTCCGCACACACTGCGACCAGCTCGTCCAGGCTGTCCGGGTGCAGCGCGAGCAGCAGCGCCCGGTCGAGGTGCGGCGCGGCGTCGCGCAGCGCGGCGACCGTGGGCGGCCAGAACGACTGGACGACCACCCGGTCCCCGATCCCGGCGGCGTCCACGACCCCCGTCACGAGCGCCGCGTCGTCCGCCGACCACACGCCCTTGAGCTCGACGAGCAGCTCCAGCCCGGGCCGCTCCGCGACGAACCGCGCCGCCTCCTCGAACGTGGGGACGCGCTGGCCCGCGAACGCCCGCGCGAACGACGACCCGGCGTCCAGCGCGCGGACCTGCGCCAGCGTCAGTCCGTCCACGCGGCCGGTGCCGTCCGTCGTCTCGTCCACGACGTCGTCGTGCAGCACCACGACGTGCCGGTCGGCCGTGAGGTGCACGTCGAGCTCGATCGCGTCCGCGCCCGCGCGCCACGCCGCCTCGAACGCCGCGAGCGTGTTCTGCGGCGCGACGGACGAGTTGCCCCGGTGCCCGACGACGAGCGGCCGGCCCGCGCGGTCGGCGACCGGTTCGAGGAGACGGGCGCGACGCGGTGCGCCGGGCGGCTCCGCCGGCGTCCGGGGTGCGGTGCGGTCGAGCGGCATGGGGCCAGTCTCGCGCGCGGCGCGCCCGGCCGTCCTGCGCAGGACGCCGCGCGCCGGACGTTCCGCCGACGTTCACCCGGTCGTCGTGCGACGGCGGTCAGCGCGCCCGGCCGGTGAGCGCGAGGAGGCGCGTGAGGTCGTCGGCGCCGTCGTCGACGTCGAGGGGACCGCGGAAGAGCGGGCCGGGCTCGAGGAACGTCGAGCGCGCCTCGGCGTAGCGCAGCGCCCACGCGACGAGCGCCGGGTCGACCTCCTCGTCCCCGCCCGTCGCCCGGGCCAGGTCCCACGCGTGCACCACGAGGTCGAACGTCATCTGCGCGCAGTACTCCGCGCCCGACTCGTCGCCGTACGAGAGGTGCACGCGACGGTCGAGGGCGTCCGGCGCGAGGAACGCCTCGCGCGCCTGGACGGACGCGTCGACCCAGCGGTCGACGGGGTCGTCGCCCAGCACGTCGCCGTCGAAGACGCCGCCGACGTCCTCGATCCAGCGGCCCGCGAGGAGCTCCGGCGCCCAGAGCTGCTCGGCCGTGACATGGTTGACGAGGTCGCGCACGGTCCAGTCCGCGTCGGGCGTGGGGAGCGGCCACCGGTCGTCGCGCAGCGGGCGCACGAGCGCGTCGAACGCGCCGATCGCGTCGCCGTGGGCGGCGAGGACGTCCATGCGGGCCTCCCGGGGCCGGGTGCTGCGGTGCTCCTCCACCGTGGCACGCCCCGCCGCGCACCGCAGGTCGAGCAGCGCGGCCCGCGGCCCCCGGGGACGGTGGGGGCCGCGGGCCGCCGTCTCACACCGACACGACGATCTTCACGTGGTCGTCCTTGTGGTCGATGAGCTCTCGGTACCCCTTCTCCACGACGTCCTCGACGGCGATGCGGCTCGTCACGAACGGGGCGAGGTCGACCTTGCCCTCCTGCACGAGCCGGATCACGGCCGGGTGGTCGTCCGCGTACCCGATCGCGCCCTTGATGGTCAGCTCGCGGAGCAGGACCGTCATGACGTCGAGCGTCGGCGGCTCGGAGAACAGCGCCACGATCTGGAGCGTGCCGCCCGCCTTGAGCGCGCGGGTCAGCGTGTCGAGCACAGGTTGCGCGCCCGAGCACTCGATCGCGACGTCCGCGCCGCGGCCGTCCGTGAGCTCGAGGACGCGCGCGGCGACGTCGACCTCGCGCGGGTCGAGGACGTCGTCGGCCACCCCGGTCTCGAGCGCCTTGGCCTTGCGCGCCCCGCTCACCTCCGTGACGATCGCGCGCGCCCCGATCGCGTGCAGCACGGCGCACGTGAGCAGGCCGATCGGACCTGCGCCGCCGACGAGGACCGTGTCGCCCGCCTGCGCCCCGGAGAGGCGGACGCCGTGGTACGCGACGGCCAGCGGCTCGATGAGCGCCGCCTGGTCCAGCGGGACGTCGCCCACCGGGTGCACCCACCGCGGCTCGACCACGACGTGCTCCGCCAGCCCGCCGCCGCGGCCGGAGATGCCGATGAAGCCCATCTTCACGCACGCGTTGTAGAGCCCGTCGCGGCACGGCGGGCACTCGCCGCACACCATGAACGGCTCGACGACGACCGCGTCCCCGACCGCGAGGCCCTCGACGCCCTCGCCGAGCTCCTCGACCACGCCGGAGAACTCGTGCCCGAACACGACGGGCAGCGTCTCGCCCGACAGGGGGTGCGGCTGCGTCTCCGACGGCGCCGGCGGGAACGGGCCCTCGAGGTAGAGGTGCAGGTCCGAGCCGCAGATCCCCGTCCACGCGGGCCGGATCTTCACGGTCCCCGGCCGGGTCTCGGGCTCCGGGACGTCCTCGATCCGGAGGTCTTCCTTGCCGTGGTACCGCGCCGCCTTCATCGTGCTCACCTCGTCCGTCGTGCCGCGCGCACCGGTCGGTGCGCGGCGGCCGGTCCCGGACCGGTCCTCGGTGCACCCGCGGCGACCCGTGGTTCCCGACCGCACCTCCACGGTAGGCCCGAGGCCCCGCCCCGGGCCGCGCCGAAGGTCCCGCCGGACGGGGCCGGTCGTCGTCGGCCGCGATACTGGGGCCCGTGACACCGAACCCCGCCCCGGTCCCGACCGCGACCCGCGCCGCGCGCCGTCCCGCGCAGGGCGGAGCCCGCGCGTGACCGACCGGTGGACGTGGCCCGCGTACGTCGGCCTGCTCGGGGGCGCCCTGCTCTTCGCCGCCTTCCTCGTGCCCGCGCTCGTGTGGCAGTACCGGCGGTACGGCCGCCTGAGCGGCCGGCGTCTGCTCGGGGCGGCCGCCGTCGCGGTCTACGGCGTCGCGCTCGTCGCCTACACGCTCCTGCCGCTCCCGAGCGGCGACCTCGCGCGGTGGTGCGCGCAGTACGGCGTCGCGGGCGCCGAGCTCGTGCCGTTCCACTCGCTCGCGGACGTCCGACGGGACACGGCCGGGCTCGGGCTCGGCGCGACCCTGCGCAGCACCGCCGTGCTCCAGGTGGTCTTCAACGTCGTCCTGTTCGTCCCGTGGGGCGTGCTCGTGCGGCGCTACCTCGGCCGCGGGGTGCTCGTCACGACGCTGTCCGGCCTGCTCGTGTCGCTCCTCGTCGAGACCACGCAGTACACCGGGATCTTCGGCATCATCCCGTGCTCGTACCGGGTCGCCGACGTCGACGACGTGCTGACCAACACGCTCGGCGCGCTCCTCGGGGCGCTCGCGGCGCCCCTCCTGCTGCGCTGGATGCCGCGCGCGGGAGAGCTCGAGGCACGCCGCGAGGAGGCCCGGCCGGTGACCGTCTGGCGGCGGTGGCTCGGGATGCTGCTCGACGCGCTGCTCGTCACGGCGCTGGGCGTCGTGCTGCAGGTCGCGTACCGCACGGTGCTCTACGCGCTCGGGCGCCCGCTGCCCGACGGCGCGGACTGGGCCCAGTGGCTGCTCGGCACGCTCGTGCCGTTCGTGGTCGTGTTCGTGGCGCCGACGTTGCTCGGCAGCGGTGCCTCGTGGGGCCAGCGGACGGTGTGGCTCGCCCCGCGCTGGGGCGGGCGGCGCGGCACGACGGCGCAGCGCGTCGCCCGCGCGGCGGCGGGCGGAGCCCTGTGGGGAGCGCTCGGCCTGCTGAGCGACCTGCCGGCGGGGCTGCCTGCGGCGGTGGGGGTGACCGCCTCGGTCGCGGCGCCGCTCGCGGCCCTGTTCGCGGTGGTGTCGGTGGTCGCGGTCCCGTTCACGCGCGGGCGCCGCGGGCTCTCGGGTGCGGTGAGCGGGGCGGAGCTCGTGGACGCGCGGAAGGTTCCGGTCAGCCCTCGGTGAGCAGCCCGACGAGCAGGGCGACGGCGCCCCACACGACGAGGCCGCCGCCGACCGCGATCGCGATGCCGCTCGCACCCGTCGACCCGGCGCGGCGCGCGCCACGGGCGGCCGTCGCGGCGATCGCGAGGCCGGACACGACGAGCACAGCCCCTGCCACGATCCAGAACATCGCCCATACCGTCGCATACGGCGCGCCCCGCTGCATCGTGGACGGCCGTCCAGGTCTGGCGTGTCGCGTCGTGCGAACACGTGCTCGGACCCGCACAACCGCACCGTTCCGCGCCTCGTGAGCGTCCGTGCCCCGGACGCGGGCCCTGCGGGTGCTGCGTCCGGCCGCCCGAGACGTGAGACGGGTGGCGCCCAGGGCTGCGGCTGTCGGCCCGAGAGGTGAGACGGGTTGCGCCCGGGTGCCGGCTGGCCGCACCGTGTGCGGGTGCCCCTCCCCACCGACGGCCCGCCCGTGCGCCGCATCCTCTTCCCCGGCCGCCACCACGTCGTCACGCGCTACCAGGTCGACTACCTCCGGGCGCTGCGCGCCGGTCTCGTGCACGACCTCGACGGTCGGCGCGTGCGCTGCGCCCCCGACGTGGAGGTCGTCTGGGTCGTGACGTCCGCCAACCACGCGGGAACCCGCCGCAACCCGCTGCCCGGGCACCGGCGCGAGGCGCTCGTCGAGAACGTCACGACCCGGGAGGGCCTCGCGTCCGTCGTCGTGCCCGTGCCCGACGTCGCGCCCGACGACCGCTTCGCCCACCTCGTCGTGACGAGCGTCGCGACCGCGACCGGCGTCGCGCCCGACCCCGCGGGCACCGTCGTCGCGTGCTCGACGCCCGCGCTCGTCGACGCCTACCGCGCGCTCGGCTACCGGGTCGCGGGGGTCGAGCTCGACGCCGCCGAGCCGGGCGGCGACCTCCCCGCGCGGCCGTGGGACGTCGTCGAGCAGATCGCCGCGGGGGACGAGCGCTGGCGCGACGTCGCGCACCCCGCCGTGCCGGAGTTCTTCGCGCGCTACCGGTTCGTCGAGGACGTCCGGCGCATCTTCGCCGACCCGGTCGTGTCCGGCGACGGCGACCTCACCTCGACGCGCGACTACCGCACGTACGCCGCCGCGTTCGAGGACGCGTCGGCGCGCAAGTGGGCCCAGGTCGCCCCGCACGTGCGGCCCGGCCGGATCGTCGACATCGGGTGCGCGACGGGCGGCCTCCTGGAGCACGTGGCGCGCGAGCCGCGCCTGCACGAGTCGGACCTGTTCGGCGTCGACGTCGCGCGGCACCTCGTCGCGGAGGCCGAGCACAAGAAGGCGCAGGGCGTGTTCACGAACCCGCACGTGTGGTTCGTGCAGGCCAACATCCTCGACCGGTCCGTGATGCCCGACGCCTCCGTCGACACGACCCTCACCGTCGCGCTCACGCACGAGGTGTCGTCGTACGGGGACGGCGTGCGCGACGTCGAGACGTTCGCGCGCCGCGTCCACGCGCACACGCGGCTCGGCGGCGTGTGGATCAACTCGGACGTGTGCGGCCCCGCGGAGCCGGACCGGGTCGTCGTGCTCACGCTGCGGACCGACGACGGCGCCCCCGCGACCGGCGACGGGCCCGGCGGCGCCCGCACCGACCTCGACGACCTCGCGCGCGAGGACGTCGCGGCGTGGGTCGGGGCGCTCTCGACCGACGCCCGGCTCGTCCAGTTCGCGTACGACTTCCCCCGCCTCTCCGGGGCAGAGTTCCGGCCCGAGCGCGTGCGCCCCGGGTCGTGGCGGCTCACGCTGCGCGAGGCGATGGAGTTCCTCACGCGCAAGGACTACGTCGACAACTGGCTGTCCGAGAGCCACGAGCGCTTCTGCGACCTCACCGGCCCCCGATGGGCCGAGCTCCTCACCGCCGCCGGGTTCGAGCTCGAGCCGGGGAGCGGGGCGTGGCGCAACGAGTGGGTCGTGGAGCACGCGTTCACGCCCGTCGCCGCCCTGCACGACGCCACGACCGGCGAGCCCGTCGACTGGCCCGACACCCACGTCCTCACCGTCGCCCGCCGCCCCGAGCTCGCCTGACCTGCCTGCCCTGCCGAGGTAGAGCCGCAGTCGCGCGGGCTCGCGAGGTAGAGCCCTGGTCGCGCGAGTAGAGCCCCGGTCCGGCGAGGTAGAGCCCAGGTCGTGACCTCGGCTCTACCTCACCGGCCGGGCTCTCCCTCGGGAGGGTGTGGCGGCGTGGTCGTAGGCTCGGAGCGTGCTCCTCGACGCCCGCACGCTGCGCGGCCTCCAGGACGGGACGGTGACGCTGGCGTTCCGCCGCTGGACGACGCCGCGCGTGCGCGTCGGGACGCTCCAGCGCACCCGGGTGGGCGTCGTCGAGGTGACGTCGGTCGAGCGCGTGCCCGCCGGTCCGGGCGGCGAGCCCGTCGTGTCCGACGACGAGGCCCGCCTCGCGGGGATGACCTCGCCCGAGCGTGTGCTCGCTCGGGGCGCCGGGCGCGAGGGGGACCTCTACCGCGTGGGCCTGCGGCTCGCCGGCCCGGACCCGCGCGTCGCGCTGCGCGAGGACGCGGACCTCGACGAGGACGCCGTCGAGCAGCTCCGCACCGCGCTCGCGCGGAAGGACCGGGCCGCCGCGGAGCCGTGGACGCGCCGGTACCTCGAGCTGATCGGCACGCACGAGGGCGTCGTCGCGCGCGAGCTCGCCGCCGGGCTGGGGTTGGCCCGCGACGACTTCAAGGCGCGCGTGCGTCGGCTCAAGGAGCTCGGCCTCACCGAGAGCCTCGACGTCGGGTACCGCCTCTCGCCGCGCGGGAGGGCCTACCTCGCCGCGACGGCGGACGAGCGGCCCGCCTCGTGAGGTCGAGCTCCCTCGCGGGGCCGGGCCTCTACTCCGCGCGACCAGGCCTCTACCTCGCGGACCTGGGCTCTACCTCGCGAGACCCCGCCTCTACCTCGCAGAACCGGGTCTCTACCTCGGCGAGGTAGAGGCCTGGTAGTGCCTGTCGGCGAGACGTGCGCGCGGACGTGCGCGCGGGCGTGCGTCGCGGGTTCTCGGGTGCGCACGCACCCAGGAGCCCGGTGTCGCGAGACGTCAGCGCCCGAGGGCTTCGCGTGGCGTCGTGGTCTCCACGGTGTGCGAGCCGTCGCCGATCGCCGGGAGGCCGTCGATGCTCGTGGTGTTCTTCGTGACGCGGTAGGCCTCGAGCTGCTCCGGAGTCTTGCGATCGGCCCAGCGGTCGAGCAGGTCCCGGTCCTCGACGAGGGCCATGCGCGGCACGGAGAACCCGCACGAGTCGGAGACCCGCGTCACGTCGACGACCACGACGCCGCGCTGACCCGCTGTCTCGCGCTTGGGGAAGCGGGCGCGCAGCGCGTCGAACTCCGGGCTGCCGGCCTCGACGTACCGGCCGGTCCCGTGGAAGCGGACGATGTTCGGTGGGCCCTCGAACGCGCAGAACATCACGACGATCCGGCCGTTCTCGCGCAGGTGCGCGGGCGTCTCGGCGCCCGAGCCGGTGTAGTCCAGGTAGGCGACGCGGTGCGGCCCGAGCACCGCGAACGTCCCGGCCATGCCCTTGGGCGCGACGTTCACATGACCGTCCGCCGCGAGCGGCGCGGTGCCGACGAAGAACACCGGCTGCGCGAGCACGAACGCCGCCAGCCGGTCGGTGATCTCTGCGTGCACGGTGGCCATGAGGGGAGTTTGGCACTGGCGTGGGAGGGCGTCGGTAGCGTCCGGTGGATGAGCACGAGGACGGCACCGGACCACGACCCCAAGGCGACGCTGCTGCGCTACCTGAGCCGGGAGCGCGACGCGCTGCTCGCCAAGGCGGAGGGGCTGAGCGAGTACGACGTGCGCCGTCCGCTCACGCGCACGGGCACGAACGTCCTGGGCCTGGTGAAGCACGTGGGCAGCGTGCAGCTCGGCTACCTGCACGAGGCGTTCGGCGGCACGCACGACCTCGACCTGCCCTGGTTCGCCGACGGCGCGGAGGTGAACGCCGACATGTGGGCCACGGCGGACGAGAGCCGGGAGGAGATCCTGGAGCTGTTCCGGCGGTCGACGGAGCTGTGCGACGCGACCGTGGCGTCGCTCGACCTCGACGCACCCGGGCACGTGCCGTGGTGGCGCCCGGAGAACCGGGACGTCACGCTCCACCAGGTGCTCGTGCACGTGCTCGCGGAGGTGGCGCACCACGCCGGGCACGCCGACATCGTGCGCGAGCTCGTCGACGGCGCGGCGGGCGACGGGCGGGGCAACCTGCCCGCGCTGGACGACGACGAGTGGGTCGCCTACCGGGCGCGCGTCGAGTCTGCGGCCGTCGAGGCGTCCCGACGCGCGGGGGAGCGCCCCTGAGCCGCGCGGCGCTCGCGGACGCCGGGCGAGGTCAGGCGCGCTCGAGCAGGACCGCGACCTCGTAGTGCGACGTCTGCGGGAACATGTCGAGCACGCGCGCCTCGCGCGGTCGGAGCGACGGCATGAGGGCCAGGTCGCGCGCGAGCGTCGTCGCGTTGCAGCTCGAGTAGACGACGTGCCCGACGCCGGACCGCTCCAGCCAGGTGCTGAGCGTCTCCCCGATGCCGCGCCGCGGGGGGTTCACGACGACGAGGTCCGGCACGTCCTGCCGTGAGAGGGCGAACGCGGTCGCGTCCTCGGCGAGGAAGGTCGTGCGGTCGAGCCCGGCGTCGCGCGCGGTGAGCCGTGCGCTCGCGACGGCCTCGGCGCTCGTCTCGACGCCGACGACGTCGCGCGCGGGCCCCGCGACGTGCAGCGCGAACCCGCCCACGCCGCAGTAGAGGTCCCAGACCGTGGCGGGTGCGGCGTCGTCCACCCAGGCCCGGCCCTGGCGGTAGAGGGCCGCGGCGACGTCGGTGTTGGTCTGGAAGAAGCTCTGCGGGCGCAGGTGGAGGTCGATCCCGTTGACGTGCATGCGCAGCGTCTCGGCCTCGGTGAGCACGATCTCGGTCTCGCCCTCGACGACGGCCTTGTGCTCGGGGTGCAGGTTCACGGACACGACGCGCAGCGACGGGAGAGCGTCGAGCAGGGCCGGCAGGTGCTTGCGGACCCGCGGCACGGACTCGGTGGACCGCAGGACGAACCGCGCCATGAGGTCGCCGTCGGGGGAGAGGGTGACGAGGACGTACTTGAGCTCGCCACGCCGGGTGCGGACGTCGTAGGGGACGAGCCGCGCGCGCGTGACGAACGCCGCGAACGCGGGGAACGACGCCTGGAGCGCGGGCGGGTAGAGCGGGCAGTCGGTGAGGTCGACGCCGCCGCCCTCCGCGAGGATCCCGAGCACCGGGGCGTCGGTGGTGCCGGTGACGACCATCTTCGCCTTGTTGCGGAAGCCGGAGTCGGTGGACTCGACAGTGGGCAGCCAGGTGAGGTCCGGCGCGAGCGGGGTGAGGAGCTCGGCGCAGTGCTCCTGCTTGCCGGTGACCTGCGCGGGGTAGGCGAGGTCGAGGAGGGTGCACGACCGGCACCGGCCGGCGTCGTAGTGGTGGCACTGCACTCGTTCGAGTCTACGGGCGACCGGCTCCCTCCGGGGGGCCGCGCGCGGAGGGAGCGCCGCGGCGTCGATCCATGGCCCCCAAGCACGCCGCACCGGACGCGGGGGAGCGCTCCCTGGCGTCGCGGGCCGCTGTCCGTTACGGTCGTGGCAGCGCTTCCACACCTCCTGTGGCAACGCTGTCGCCGGAACGGTCCGGCGACCGGTTTCGACGGAGCAACCGAACAGGAGCAGATCCCGTATGCCTCACGACAGGAAGAACAGCAGCAGACGAGCGTGGGCCGCGCTGTGCGCCGCGGTCCTCGCGGTGAGCGGGGCGCTGGTCGGCGTGGCGGCGCCCGCGAGCGCGGTCCCCGCGACCATCCCGCTGACGATCACCAACGACTCGGGCAGGGGGCCGATCTACCTGTACGTCCTCGGCGAGCGCGACGGCGTCGCCGGCTGGGCGGACGCGGGCGGCACGTTCCACCCGTGGCCCGGCGGGGTCGGGCCCGTGCCCGTCCCGGCACCCAACGCGTCGATCGCCGGACCCGGCCCCGGCCAGTCCGTGACGATCCGGCTCCCGAAGCTGTCCGGGCGCGTCTACTACTCGTACGGCCAGAAGATGACGTTCCAGATCGTGCTCGACGGGCGGCTCGTCCAGCCCGCCGTCCAGAACGACTCCGACCCCAACCGGAACATCCTCTTCAACTGGACCGAGTACACGCTCAACGACGGCGGCCTGTGGATCAACAGCACGCAGGTGGACCACTGGTCCGCGCCGTACCAGGTGGGCGTCCAGCGCGCCGACGGGCAGGTCCTCAGCACGGGCATGCTCAAGCCGAACGGCTACGAGGCGTTCTACACGGCCCTCGAGAGCGCGGGGTGGGGCGGGCTCGTGCAGCGCGCGCCCGACGGGAGCCGCCTGCGCGCGCTCAACCCGTCGCACGGGATCGACGTCGGGAAGATCTCGTCGGCCTCGATCGACTCCTACGTCACCGAGGTGTGGAACTCGTACCGCACGCGCGACATGGTCGTCACGCCGTTCTCCCACGAGCCCGGCACGCAGTTCCGCGGCCGGGTCGACGGCGACTGGTTCCGCTTCAGGAACGGGTCCGGGCAGGAGGTCGCCGCGTTCAAGAAGCCCGACGCGTCGAGCGTGTACGGGTGCCACAAGGACCTCCAGGCGCCCAACGACCACGTCGTCGGGCCGATCGCCCGCACCCTGTGCGCGGCGCTCGTCCGCACCACGGCGCTGACGAACCCGAACCAGCCGGACGCCAGCAACGCCGGCTTCTACCAGGACGCCCGCACCAACGTCTACGCGAAGCTCGCGCACCAGCAGATGGCGAACGGCAAGGCGTACGCGTTCGCGTTCGACGACGTCGGCGCGCACGAGTCGCTCGTCCACGACGGCAACCCCCAGGCCGCGTACATCAAGCTCGACCCGTTCACCGGCACGGCCACGCCCCTCGGGAACGGCGGCAGCACCGAGCAGCCGGGCACCCCCGGTGGTCTGCCCGCCGGGACGGGCGCGCTCCGCATCGGGAGCACGCTGTGCCTCGACGTCCCGTGGGCCGACCCGACCGACACCAACCAGGTCCAGCTCGCCACCTGCAGCGGCAACGCGGCGCAGCAGTGGACGCGCGGCACCGACGGGACCGTGAGAGCCCTCGGCAAGTGCCTCGACGTCGCGCGCAGCGGGACGGCCGACGGCACCGCCGTGTGGATCTACACGTGCAACGGCACGGGCGCGCAGAAGTGGACGTACGACTCCGCGACCAAGGCCCTGCGCAACCCGCAGTCCGGCAAGTGCCTCGACGCCCAGGGCGGCGCACCGCTGCGTGACGGCCAGAAGGTCCAGCTCTGGACCTGCAACCAGACCGAGGCCCAGCGCTGGACGCTCTGACCGCGCCCGTCGTCTGAGCCGCCCCGCGCCCCGGTGCCCGACGACGCCCGCTCCCGGGACGTCGTCGGGCACCGGCGTGCGGGCCGGGGGGACGGCCGCGCCGGGTGTCAGGCCGGCCGGGTCGCCTTGCCGTCGAGCCACAGCGTGTCGGAGTCGTCGCGGTGCGAGCCGTCGGACCCCACGTGCTTCGACGAGATCTGCGGGCCCTTCGTGATGACGTGGACCATCGCCATGCCGTGCCCGCGGCCCAGGCCGTAGTCGTCCCGGAGCCACTCGAGGATCGGGGTCGCCTTCGTCGTCTCGTCGAACCCGCGCTCGTGCGCGAGGTCGACCAGCTGGCGCGGGGTCAGACCGGTCTTGTCCTCGACCGCGTCGAGATAGGCCTGGAAGGACATGCGAGCTCCTCGTCGTCGGGGCAGGTCGATCGACCCGCCGCGAACGTACCGACGACCGCCCACACCCGGACTCATCGGTCGGGGCGCACGCTCCCGCGGGGCGGCCGGTGCGCCCGCTCGCCCGAGCGCAGCACGTCCATCACCGCGTTCTCCACCAGCACCGGCACGAAGTCGCGCACGTGCGCGGCCTGGTACCGGCCCAGCTCCGCGAGCACCTGCTCACGGACGTCCTCCACCGGCACGTCCGGGAAGCGCGTGCTGACCCGCTCCACCACGACGTCGATCTCGCGGTCCTCGTCCTCGATCGCCATGGTCCGACGGTCCGGCCGCACCCGTCCCGCGCGCAACCAACGGGGGATGAACGCGCGGCGTCGGGCCGCAGTCGGGCCGCTGACCGGCCCGCCCCGGTGGCCGGGCCGGCGGGCTCCCGGTGAGCCGGGCGGGACGGGGTGCGGGCCGGGGGTTCGCGTGTCAGGGTGGCCGCTCCGCTCCTTCAAGCCGCTGGAGGTACCCCCGCGTGGACGACCAGACCCTGATCGACGTCCCCCTCGACGACGCCGACCTCATCACGTCGATGCCGCCCGAGGAGTACCAGCTCGTGGAGGAGTGGGTGCTCTCCACGACGGAGGAGCTCTCCGCGCTGCGCGCCGGCCTCGTGGCGACGCTCGAGAGCCAGGGCGTCGCGTCGACCGGTCGGCTCTCGTCCACGCCGGACAAGCTCGTCCTCATCGCCTCGGAGCTCGCGACCAACGCGCTGCGCCACGGCCTGCCCCCGACGATCGTGCGCCTCGCCCGCAGCGGCGACCGGTTCCTCCTCGAGGTCGCCGACCACGACGTGTCCACCGAGCCCGTCTACGCCGGGCGCCGCATCCCCGGGGCGGGCGGCGTCGGCCTGCACATGGCCCGCCAGCTCTCGCTCGACGTCGGCTGGTACCGGACCGACGACGTCAAGACCGTCTGGGCGACGTTCACGGCCTGAGCGTCTGCTGACCAGGGCACGCGGCGCCGGCTGGCGGTCCACCAGGGCGTGGCCGTCCGCCGGGTGGCGCCGTGAGAGAGCTGGGGCGTCCGCGGGCCAGGAGGTGGGCCCCGTGGGGTTCGAACCCACAACCTACGGATTAAAAGTCCGCAGCTCTGCCGATTGAGCTAGAGGCCCTGGACGCCGGTGGCGTCCACGCACAGGCTACCCGCGCCCCGCCGTCGGCAGTCCCGACCGAGTTCGGCCGTCCCGACCCAGATCGGCACGTGCGACTGCCGAACCGCGCAGAACGTGCCGACCCGGGCAGCATGTGCCGATCTCAGATCGCGACTCCCGCGGGCGCGCACCCTATGCGGCGCTCCGCGACGTGTCACCCGCGGTCTTGCTCCGTGAGAAATTTGGTGAGAACCGGGCGTTTCGCTTGCGACGGTCGCGGGTTCTTGTTTCGGTGGAGAAGACCGAGGAGCCCGCGGGAGGGTGCACCGACGGCAGGTCACGCCGGCCAGGCGTGGGCCGCACGGACGTGTCCCGCAGGTTCCGCCCGGCGACGAGAGGAGCTCTCGTGCTTACCCTGACCGACAACGCCCGTACCGCTGTCCACGACCTGCAGACCCAGGCCGGCGTCCCCGAGGGAGGCGGTCTGCGGATCGCCGAGTCGGCGGACCAGGCGGGCAGCTTCGAGCTCGCGCTCGTCCCCGCCCCGCAGCCCGACGACACGGTCGTGGAGAACGGCGAGGCGAAGGTGTTCGTGGAGTCCGCCACGGCCCCGACCCTCGCGAACCTCACGCTCGACACGGACCCGAACGCGCAGGGACCGGCGTTCGTCCTGACGCCGCAGGGCTGACGGGACGTTCCCGGCGCTCGCGCCGGACCGTCTCGACGACGCGTCCTCCTCCTCCAGGCGCGTCCTCGGTCCCACGGCGGGCCGCTCGCTCCGGCGGGCGGCCCGTCGTCGTGTCTCGACCGGCCTGCGAGGCCCGCTCGACCGGGGTGCGACCGGTACGCGAGGGTCAGGCGGCGGGCCCGACGATCCACGACCCGCCGAGCACGGCGGCGCCGACCGTCACGACGAGGAACACCCCGACCCAGAACAGGCCGGGCAGGCGGGTGAGGCGCGCGAGGATGTCGGCGTCGGAGGTGCTCGCCCGGCCGCGCGACCGCTCGGACTGCAGCTCCAGCACCGGCCGCACGGCGCCCAGCAGCAGGAACCACGTCACGGCGTACGCGACGGCGCTCTGCACGGGCGGCGTCGCCCACCAGGACACCCCGACGAGCGCGGCGCCGGTGACGAGCACGGACCAGAGCCCGAACCAGTTGCGGATCTGCAGCAGCATGAGGGCGAGCAGCACGACGAGCAGCCACAGCAGCCCGACGGCGTACCCCTGGCGGAGCAGCGCGGCGGCGCCCAGGCCGATGAGGCCGGGGCCGACATATCCCATGAACGCGGTGAGGACCATGCCGAACCCGCGCGGGCGCCCGGACGACACGGTGAGCCCCGACGTGTCGGAATGCAGGCGGATGCCCGCGAGCCGACGGCCCGTGAGCAGGGCCGCGAGCGCGTGCGACGCCTCGTGCGCGATGGTCACGACGTGCCGGGCCACGCGCCACACGGGCGTGACGAGCACGACGACGAGCGCGAGGACGCCCATCGCGACGACCACGGCGGCCGCCGGGGGAGGGACGGGCGTGGTTGCGGCCTCCCACACCTGCCCGACGACGTCCCCCACGGACGCGGCGACGTCACTGCCCGTGGTGGAGGCGCCGTCGGGCGCTCCCGTGACCCCGCCTCGGGGGAGAGCGGGCAGGACGGTGAGGGCGTTCGCCAGGGCGTGCACGCGCGACATTCCACCACAGGGCCCTGTACGCGAGGGCGCCGAGACGCACCTCACCCGGCCGCCCGTCGTCGGGCATGAGACACTGGACGTTCGAGGGCAGCGCGATCCCGCGCGCCCGGCGTCGTGGAGATCCCCCCGGATTGCGTGCGGCGGACCCCGACCTTGAGCCCCGAGAGGCCCATCACCTGTGACTTCCTTTGCCGACTTCGGCCTGCCCACCCCTGTCGTGCGCGAGCTCTCGCGCCAGGGCATCGACTCCCCGTTCCCCATCCAGACCGCCACGCTGCCCGACTCGCTGAAGGGCCGTGACGTCCTCGGCCGCGGCCGCACCGGCTCCGGCAAGACGCTCGCGTTCTCGCTGCCCACCGTCGCCCGCCTGTCGTGGGCGAAGTCGTCGCGCCACCCGCGCCGGCCCCGCGCGCTCGTGCTGTGCCCGACGCGCGAGCTCGCCAACCAGATCAACGCCACGATGGAGCCGGTCGCGAAGGCGCTCGGGCTCGTGACGACGACGATCTTCGGCGGCGTCGCGCAGTCGCGCCAGGTCGCCGCGCTCGACAAGGGCGCCGACATCGTCATCGCGTGCCCGGGCCGCCTGGAGGACCTCCTCAACCAGCGCCTGCTCACGCTCGACGGCATCGAGATCACCGTGCTCGACGAGGCCGACCACATGGCCGACCTCGGGTTCCTGCCGGGCGTGAAGCGCATCATGGACAAGACGCCGAAGCAGGGGCAGCGCATGCTGTTCTCCGCGACGCTGGACAACGGCGTCGACCAGCTGGTCAAGCGCTACCTCAGCAACCCGGTGCGCCACTCGGTGGACGACGCCGCGGCCGCGCCCCCGCAGATGACGCACCACATCCTCGCGGTGCGCGACGCGGACGCGAAGAAGCAGATCGTGCACGAGCTCGCCTCGGGCACGGGCCGCCGCGTGCTGTTCATGCGCACCAAGCACCAGGCGAAGAAGCTCGCGAAGCAGCTCACCGCGGCGGGCGTGCCCGCCGTCGACCTGCACGGCAACCTCGGCCAGGGCGCGCGCGAGCGCAACCTCGAGGCGTTCTCGTCGGGCGCGGTCAAGGTGCTCGTCGCCACGGACATCGCGGCGCGCGGCATCCACGTCGACGACGTGGAGCTCGTCGTGCACGTCGACCCGCCGGCGGAGCACAAGGCGTACCTGCACCGCTCGGGCCGTACCGCCCGCGCCGGGTCGGAGGGCGTCGTCGTCACCGTCATGCTCCCGGAGCAGCGCGGCGACGTGCGCGACCTCACGCGCAAGGCGAAGATCACCGCGCAGCCGCAGCCGGTCGCGCCCGGCGACGCGACGATCAAGGGGCTCGTCGGCGAGGTCGCGGAGTACGTGCGCCCGTCCGACATCACGCCGCCGCAGACGCAGGCGAAGCGCGGCACGGGCTCGTCCAACGGCGGGTCGCGCGCGTCGCGCCGTGGCCGTGGCGGCCAGGGCGGCGCACGCCCGGCCGCGCAGCCCGCGGGCCAGGGCACGACGGCGCAGCGCGGCCAGGGCGGTCAGCGCCCGGCGCAGCGCCCGACGGGTGCGGGTCGCCCCGAGGGCGGCGCCCGGGACGGCCGCGGCACCTCGGGCACCGGGAACGGCGCGGCAGGCCAGGGCGGCGGCCGCCGTCGTGGTGGCCGTGGCCGCGCGCAACGCCCCGCCGGCGGGTCGAGCACCGTCTACTCGACCTCCAGCCCGCGCTGACGCCCCGGCGCTGAGGCAGGAGAGAGTCGCGGTCGAACCGGTTCGGCCGCGACTCTCTCGTGCTCTCAGCGGGTGGGGCGGGCCGGGAACACGGGAGCGGTCGGCGTGGTTGGGACCGTCGGAGGTGGACCATGACCAGCCAGACCCACGAGAACCAGCCCTACGAGGTCGTGAAGACCGACGACGAGTGGCGCGCCGAGCTGTCCCCGCAGGAGTACGCCGTGCTGCGGCAGGCCGGGACCGAGCGCGCGTGGACGGGCGAGCTGCTCGACGAGAAGCGCGTCGGCGTCTACGCGTGTCGCGCGTGCGGCAACGAGCTGTTCCGCTCCGACACGAAGTTCGACTCGCACTGCGGGTGGCCGAGCTTCTTCAGCCCGCTCGCGGGTGACCGCGTCGAGCTGCTCACCGACCGCAGCCACGGCATGGTGCGCACCGAGGTGCGCTGCGCGCGCTGCGGCTCGCACCTGGGCCACGTGTTCGACGACGCGCCCCAGACCCCGACGGGCGACCGGTTCTGCATGAACTCGGTCAGCCTGACGTTCGAGGCCGGCGCGGAGTAGCCGACCGGGCGCCGACGCCCGCGTCGACCACGCACGCGAGCGCCACGCCCACCAGATAGCAGACCAGGTCCCGCACCGCGAACGTGCTGCCCAGCAGCCACGCCGCGGGCGGGACCGCGTCGTTCACGGCGGCGGCGACGCCCGTCGCCTGGAGCGCCTCGACCGCCCAGCACCACCCCAGCGCGACGGCGCCCGCCACGAGCGGGCGCACGCGCGGCGCCACGAGGACCACGAGGACGAAGGTCGCGACGGCGTAGAGCACGTCGCCGCCGACGTCGCCCCACGGGTCGGGGACGCGCGTCGCGACGACGAGGCCCGCCACCACGACGAGCGCGAGGACGAGCGCGACGACGGGCCGCCGTCGGACCCGGGCCGCCCCGCGACCGCGCGGGGCGACGTGGGGCGGGCAGGCGCCGTCGGGCACGGTCATGCCGCGCCGGGGGCCAGGGTCACCGGTTGGCGGCCCAGCGCACGACGTCCTCGGAGTACCGGTGCAGGAGCGTCGCGAGCGTCGCGACGTCGCGCTGGTCCCAGCCCTCCAGCGCCTCGGTGATCGACGTGACCCGCCCGCTGTGCGCGGCGTGGAGGCGGGCCTCGCCGTCGGGCGTCAGGGTGATGAGCTGGCCGCGCGAGTCGTCGGGGTCGACCTCGCGCGCGACGAGGCCGAGGTCGTGCAGGCGGCTGAGCTGGCGGGAGATCGTGGCGCGCCCCACGCCGAACTGCGCCGCGAGCTCCGAGCCGCGGACCCCGGGGTGGTCGGCGATGTGGGCGAGCAGCGGGTAGGCGCTCGCCTCCAGGTCGGGGTGGATGCGGCGGGCCATGCCCGTGGCGACCGCGCCGGCGCGGCGCAGCAGGATCCGCAGCTCGCGTTCGAGGTCGACGTACGCGCCGTCGTCGACGTGCGCGGTGTCGGGAGCGGGGCGGGCCGGAGCGGTCTCGGGGGGCACAGGGCCATCATGGCGCGAAGGGCACGGCCCGGTCACCTTCCTCCCCGGAACCTCACCCGCGCGGGGCGACGGGAGCTCCCGGCGCACGACCGAGGGGGTGGTCCCGGGCAGTCCGGGACCACCCCCTCGGGGTGCGTCAGAGTTGCCTCCCGTGCAGCGGGGACGCCGGCGTCAGCGCGACCGGCGTGCGGTCGCCTCGTCGTCGACCACGCCCGCGGGCTCGTAGGCACCGAGCAGCGTGGACTCCGTCTCCTCCGCGAGGGTCACGCGACCGGGGGTCGCGTCGACGGGGGCGTCCGTGCCGAGCAGGGCCGCCTCCTTCTCGAGGCGCTCCTGGAGGCCGGTCTTGGTGCCGAGCGGCACCTCCTTGAGGAACGACACGGCGATGAGCGCGACGAGCGCGAGCGGCACCGCGACGAGGAAGATCTCGGCGATCCCGTCGCCGTAGGACTTCTCCACGAGGTCCTTGATCGGCGCGGGCAGGGTCGAGACCTCGGGCACGGCGTTGCCGCCGCCCATCGAGCCGGCCGGCACGCCGAGCTGGGTGAGGCCGTCCTGGATCGACGTCGTGACCTTGTTCGCGAGCACCGCGCCGAGCACGGACACGCCGATCGCGCCGCCGAGGCTGCGGAAGAACGCGACGGTCGAGGTCCCGGCACCCATCTCCTCCACGGCGAGCGTGTTCTGCACGGCGAGCACGAGGTTCTGCATGAGCATGCCCATGCTCACGCCGAGGAAGAACAGGTAGACGCTGATGAGCGTGAAGCTCGTGTGGTAGTCGATCGTCGACAGCGCGAAGAGCGAGGCGACGAGGACCGCGCCACCGGTGACCATGAAGGCCTTGTAGCGGCCGTAGCGCGTGATGAGCTGGCCGAAGAGGGTCGACGCGACGAACGTGCCGACGATCATCGGGATCGTAAGGAGGCCGGACTCGGTCGGCGTCTTGCCCCGCGCGACCTGCATGTACTGGCTGAGGAACACGGCGGTCCCGAACATCGCGACGCCGACCGCGACGGACGCGACGACCGCGAGGACGAACGTGCGGTTCTTGAACAGGTGCAGCGGGATGAGCGGCTCGGGCGTGACGCGCTCGACGAGCACGGCACCCACGAGCGCGACGACCGCGCCGCCGACCATCGCGAAGGTCTGCCACGAGAGCCACTCGAAGTTCTGCCCGGCGAACGTCACCCACAGCAGGAGCGAGGACACGCCGGCGCTGATGAGGATCGCGCCCCAGTAGTCGATCCGGACGACGCGGCGCGCGACCTTCGGCAGGTGCAGCGTGCGCTGGAGGACGATGATCGCGGCGATGGCGAACGGCAGGCCGACGAAGAAGTTCAGGCGCCAGCTCACGGCGTCGGTGAGGACGCCGCCGAGGAGCGGCCCGCCGATCTGGCTGACGGCCATGATGCCGCCCATGAGGCCCATGAACTTGCCACGCTCGCGCGGCGAGATGATGTCGGTGATGAGCACCGTGGCGAGCGCCATGAGGCCACCGGCGCCGATGCCCTGGAAGGCGCGCAGCGCGATGAGGGTGCCGACGTTCTGCGACAGCCCCGCGAGCGCGGAGGACACGACCGCGACGACGAGCGCGATCTGGATGAGGACCTTGCGGTTGGTGAGGTCGGCGAGCTTGCCCCAGATGGGGGTCGAGATCGTCATGGCGAGGAGGGTCGAGGTGACGACCCACGTGTACGACGACTGCGAGCCGTCGAGGTCGCTGACGATCTTCGGGAGGGAGCTCGAGACGATCGAGCTCGCGAGGATCGCGACGAACATGCCGAGGAGGATCCCGGAGAGGGACTCCATGACCTCGCGGCGGGTCATCGGTGCGGGGGCGCCGGCGCTGCCGGGCGGTGCGGTGCGTTCTGCGGGGGTGCTGGTCATCAGGCGCTGGGTTCCTTGCTCACGAGGCCGGGGCGGGGCGCACGTGTCGGGGGGCGGTGTCAGGTGGTCGGGGGCCGGTCCGCGGTGCGGCCGGTGGTCGGGGCGCGTGCCCGACGGCGCAGGGCCGCCGGGCGCCGTCGGTCACCCGGTGGTGCGGGGGGAGTCGTGGACCGCGACGACCGCCGCGGCGACGCGCTCGATGTGGCGCGTGGCCTCGACGATCTCCTCGTCGCCCCAGTCCGCGAACGTCGTCGCGGCGAGGACGTCGATGTGCTCGTACGCCCGCACCAGGAGCGCGCGGCCCGCCTCGGTGAGCTCGACGGTCCGGGCCCGCCGGTCGTCGTCGTCCACCGTGCGGCGCACGAGGCCCGCGTCGACCAGGTGGCTCACCTGGCGGCTCGCGACGGAGAGGTCGACCCGGAGCTTCGCCGCGACGTCCCCGAGCTGGACGGGGCCGCAGTGCTGGAGCATCCGGAGCAGACCGAACGACGCCCGCGGCATGTCGAGGTCGCGGGCGATCCGGACGGCGGACTCCCGCTGGGCGCGCGCCAGGTCGTCGAGCGCGCGGACGAGTCCCGCCGCGGGGGACGGGTCCGGGGTGAGTCCGGGGTCCGCGACGTCGGTCGCGGGAAGGGCGGTCACAGGCACAGGCACTCCTTGGTTGCTGCAGGCAAGCATACTCCGCGAAGTTGCTTTCAGCAACCATTGTGTGGGGCAAGGAATTCCCGGCCGTGAGAGGCGGTGGTGCGAACGACGGAGCCCGGGCCCGTCCCCGCTGTCGCAGCGGTGGGAGGGCCTGGGCTCGGTGGCGTCCCGGAGGGGAGGTCAGCGCCCGGAGCGGCTCTTGGCCTGGTCGCCCATGTCCTCCAGCTCGACGCCCTTCGTCTCCGGCACCTTGCTCAGGACGAAGACGAACGAGAGCGCCGCGAAGATCGCGTACATCAGGTAGGGGATCGAGGCGCCGAAGGCGGCGAGCATCGGCGGGAACGTCAGGGTGATGGCGAAGTTCGCCAGCCACTGCGCCATGGCCGCCACGCCCAGGGCGGCGGCCCGGATCCGGTTCGGGAACATCTCGCCCAGGAGGACCCAGACGAGCGGGCCCCACGACGCCCCGAAGAACACGACGAACGCGTTCGCGGCCACGAGGGCGATCGGGCCCCACGGGTCCGGCAGGCTGATGTTGTCCCCGCTCCCGCTGGCCTGCGTGAAGGCGAGCGCCATGATCCCGAGCGACAGGGTCATGCCGGCAGAGCCGATGAGCAGGATCGGGCGTCGCCCCACCTTGTCGACGAGCGCGATCGCGATGAACGTCACCGCGACGTTCGTCACGGACGTGATCGTCGAGACGAGGAACGACTGGCTCTCGTCGAAGCCGACGGCCTGCCACAGCGTCGTCGAGTAGTAGAAGATCACGTTGATCCCGACGAACTGCTGGAACACCGAGAGCAGGATGCCGACCCACACGATCGGCTTGAGGCCCAGTGCCGAGCCCTTGAGCGTGCCCTCCTGCGCGTTCTTCTCGTCGACGGCGATCGAGCGGTGGATCTGCGCGATGCGGTCGTCGACGTCCTCGTCCGGCCCGAGCACGGACTCGAGCACGGCGCGCGCCTCGTCGTCCCGGCCCTTCGCCACCAGGTACCGGGGCGACTCGGGGATGCGCAGGGCGAGGATGCCGTAGACCGCCGCGGGGACGACGCAGACGAGGAACATCCAGCGCCACGCCTCCCACCCGAGCCACAGCTCGTTGGACGCGCCGCCAGCGGTCTCCGCGAGGAGCTGGTCGGAGAGCAGCGCGGCGAAGATGCCGATCGTGATGGCGAGCTGCTGGAGCGAGCCCATGCGGCCGCGGAGGCGGGCCGGCGCGATCTCCGCGATGTACGCGGGCGCGATGACCGAGGCGATACCGATGCCGACGCCCGCCATGAACCGCCAGATGGCCAGGTCGAAGGCCGACCACGCGATCGCCGAGAGGATCGAGGAGACGAAGAACAGGACGGCGCCGAACACCATGACGCGCGTGCGGCCCCACCGGTCGGCCAGGCGGCCGCCCGACCACGCGCCGAGCGCGCAGCCGAGGAGAGCGATCGCGACGACGAGGCCCGTCACCGCGGAGTCGAGGTCGAACTGGCCCTCGATCGCCGCGACGGCGCCGTTGATGACCGAGCTGTCGAACCCGAAGAGGAAGCCGCCGACCGCGGCGGCGACGGCGAGACCGATCGCCTTCCGGTGGGCGCTCCGCTCGCTCACGGTCCTCTGACCTGCTGCGCCGCTGCTCGACATCTCGCCCTCCGCTCCGTCCCGGAGCCGGTGGCAGCTCCTGTCGTCCCTCTGTCGTCATTGTAGGGCGGGGTGCGGACCGTGGCGCGGCGAACGAGCTCCCGCCCCGAGCGACCCCCGGGAGGCTGCGCGCGTCGCGGGCCCGGGTGGAGACTGGGCGGGTGCCAGACGACGTCCCCACCCCCGGAGCCCGGCCCGACCCCGGTCGGTCCGACCGCACGCAGCGCCCCCGGCGCCCCGCCATGCTCGACCCGCGCGACGCCGACGAGCTGCCCGGAGAGCTCGACCCCGCGCTCCGCGACCGGGTCGCGCACACCACCGCGCACGCGATCGTCCACCGCGCCCGCGACACGGAGGACCCGGAGGTCGTCGAGCGGCTCGTCCACCTCGTCGAGACCGAGGGTCTCGACGTGGTGGCCGGCCTGTGGTCCGACGCCGCGCCCAACTCCCTGCCGGGGGCGCTCTGGCGGCTCTACGTGCTGCGCGAGTGGGTGCGCCGGGATCCGCAGACCGTCACCCTCCGCTACCGGCTCGGCGTCGACGCGGCGCCCGTCCACGAGGCCATCGCGGGCGTGCCCCGGCCGCCGGGGCCGCAGGACGTGCGCGACCTCGCCGACGCGGTGCTGTCCGGTGTCTTCACGGGTGACCTCGCGGTCGCGCTCGAGCGCGCGGGGTCGTTCTGCCGCATCCTCGCCACCGGCGCCGCGTTCGACGCCGACGCCCGCGAGGTCGCCGACCCCGACGGCGCCCTGCGCACGACCCGGGGCGCGGGCTCGCTGCTGCGGACCGCCCAGGAGCTCGAGCACGCCGCCGAGCTCTGGCGCGCCGACCGCCTCGACTGAGCACGCGCTCCTCCCCGCTGCGGAGGCCCCGGTCGTCGCCGAGCAGGCGAACGTGGCGCGTCCGCGCCACCTGACGCGCCCGGACCGCCTGCTCGGCCGACCGGAGGCTCCTGGTCGGGCCCGTCGGGACCCCGCGGGCGCGGAGGGTGCGGGATCGGCGGCGGCCCCGCACGGCGGGCGGGGGCGGTCTCGCGGAGCGCGAACACGGGTACCCCGAGCGGGGTGCGGCACGTACGATGGATCTCGACGCCGGGCCGCGGTAGCCCCGGGCTCCACACTCAGCCGCTACGAGCGGCCACGCGCCGAGAGGCGCTCCCGGTCCGGCGTCACTACTTCCCCCTCGCGCCCACCGCGCGCCGCCTCTCGTGCGGTGCGCGGGCGCGGCGGCCGCACCGGCGACGACGCCGTGCGCAGGCTGTGGGCGTCCTGAGCATCCGGGACCTTGGGCCCGACGATTCCAGCATCGCTCCGCGCGTCGGCTACATTTGACGAGAGTTCGACGTGCGTTCACCGAGAGATCATCCGACCAGAGATCGTGACCACCCCGGCCGTCCGGTTCCCCCGGCGGTCGAGCGGCCCTCGCGGCCGACGCCAGCTCAGACCCCTACCCCGCGTCCCTTCCGGAGCCCCCCGTGCGCCTGCGCCTGACACCGCGCGACACCTCGTTCTTCGACCTCCTCGCCGCCTCGGCGCAGCACCTGGTCACAGGGTCCACGCTCCTCGCGGAGCTGCTGGGGGCGGACCGCCCCACGCGCAAGCAGCTCGCGAAGCAGCTGAGCGAGACCGAGCACCTCGCGGACGACGCGACGCACTCGATCATGCGACGCCTCAACCAGACGTTCGTCACGCCGTTCGACCGGGACGACATCTACGCCCTCGCGTCGGCGCTCGACGACTGCATGGACTACATGGAGGAGGCGGCCGACCTCATCGTCCTCTACAAGGTCGACGAGCTCCCGGCCCGCGTGTCCGAGCAGGTCCAGGTGCTCCAGCGGGCGTCGGAGCTCACGGCCGAGGCGATGCCGCGGCTGCGCTCGATGGACGACCTCCCCGAGTACTGGGTCGAGGTCAACCGCCTGGAGAACCAGGCGGACAAGGTCCACCGCAAGCTGCTCGCCGAGCTCTTCGACGACGTGTCCGACCCGGTCCTCCTCATGAAGCTCAAGGAGATCGTGGAGGTCCTCGAGCAGGCGGCCGACGCCTTCGAGAAGGTCGCCAACACGGTCGAGACCATCGCCCTCAAGGAGTCCTGAGCCCCGTGGAGGCAGTGCTCGTCGTCGTCGTCGTGGCCTTCGCCCTGGCGTTCGACTACACGAACGGGTTCCACGACGCCGCGAACGCCATCGCGACCTCGGTGTCGACCCGGGCCCTCACACCGCGCGCGGCGCTCCTCATGGCGGCGGTGTTCAACCTCATCGGCGCGCTGCTCGGCACGGCCGTGGCGCAGACCATCGCGGAGGACATCGTCGCCGTCGGCGACGTGCCACCCCACCAGGGTCTCGTCATCGTCCTGTGCGGGCTGGTCGGCGCGATCACGTGGAACCTCATCACGTGGTGGCTGGGCCTGCCGTCGTCGTCGACGCACGCGATCATCGGCGGCCTCGCGGGCGTCGGCCTCGCGTCCGGGATCACGGTGCACTGGGACGCGATCCTCGACAAGGTCGTGCTCCCCATGATCTTCTCGCCGCTGATCGGCTTCGGCCTCGCGTTCGCGCTCATGGTCCTGCTGCTGTGGGTGTTCCGGAACGCGGCGCCCGCGCGAGCGTTCCGCCGGTTCCGGATCGCGCAGACGGCCTCCGCCGCCGCGATGGCGCTGGGCCACGGTCTGCAGGACGCGCAGAAGACGATGGGCGTCATCGTGCTCGCCCTCGTGGCGGGCGGGTTCCAGGACGACAACACGATCCCGCTGTGGGTCAAGCTGTCGGCCGCGACGGCGATCTCGCTCGGCACCTACGCGGGCGGCTGGCGCATCATGCGCACGCTCGGCCGCAAGATCATCGAGCTCGACCCGGCGCGCGGCTTCGTCGCCGAGTCCGTGTCCGCCGTGGTGCTCTACGCCAACGCGTTCATCTTCCACGCGCCCGTCTCGACGACGCACACCATCACCTCGGCGATCATGGGCGTCGGCGCGACCAAGCGCCTGTCCGCGGTGCGCTGGGGCGTCGCCAAGAACATCGGCGCCGCGTGGGTCCTGACGATCCCCGCCGCCGCGCTCGTCGCGGCCGTCGTCTACTGGATCCTCAGCCCCATCCTGCTCTGACCCGCACCGGCGACGCCGGTCCCCTCGCACGACGACGGCGCCCCGTCGGAGGCCTCGCGGCCGCCGGCGGGGCGTCGTCGTGCGTCCGGACGGCGCCGGCCCGGCGACGCCGGTGCGGGTCTCAGTGCAGCGGCGGGGCGACCTTCTCCGCGGCGACGACGCGCGGTCCCTTGGGCGTGCGCGCCACGTGGGCCACGATCATCTCGCCGGGCTCGAGGAACGGGTCGTGCGCGGGCAGGGCGTTCGCGACCGGCCGGCGCGAGTGCTGGCCGAGGACGTCGAGCACCGTGGGCAGCACCGGCCGGTGCGTGCACAGCACCGACGACCGCTCGGCCTCGAGCAGCTCCCGGACCGTCCGCGCGACGCGCGCGGGGGACCGCTCGTGCTGCGCCTCGGTGAGGTGGTCGATGCTGACCGTGGCGAGCCCCGAGGCGGTCGCGTACGGCGCGATCGTCTGGGCGCAGCGGTCCCAGCGGCTCGTGACGATCGTCTCGACGCCGTAGGCCGCGAGCACCGGCACGAGCGCGACCCCCTGGGCGTGGCCCGCGGGCGTGAGCGGACGGTCCTGCTCGTCGCCGTGCCACGCCGACCGCGCCACGGCCTTGCCGTGCCGCGCGATGACGACGACGTGCGTCGCGAGCCGGCCCTCGTCGCGCTCGCGCACGAGCGCCTCGAGCGGCGCCCGGTCGGCCTGCCGCGTGAGGCGCCGCGCGGCGTCGTCCGTCGAGAGCCACGCGGCGCGGTCGATCTCCTGGGGCGACACCGGCGGGACGGGGGCGCGCGCGGCGAGCGCGCCGGCGTCGGACCGGCTCGACGCCCGGCGCGCGGCCCAGTAGTGCACGCGCTTCACGCGGCCCTCGGGCGTGAGGTACTGCAGCCCCGGGAGCGGGACGCCCAGCACGACCGGCTTGCCCGTCTCCTCGGCGACCTCGCGCGCCGCGGCCGCCTGGAACGTCTCGCCCGGGTCGAGCTTGCCCTTGGGCCACGACCAGTCGTCGTAGCGCGGCCGGTGGACGAGGCGCACCTGCAGCTCGTCGTCGCGCACGCGCCACACGAGGGCACCGGCCGACTCGATGACGGGCGCGTGCGACACGTGCGTCGGGCCGAGCGTGTCCACGAGCGGCACGCCGCCGCGGAGCGCGGAGGACGGCACTCCCATCCGCTACCGCCTCCCGACGAGCCGGCGGCGCTGTCGCTGGACGAGGCTGGCCTGGAGGTCGACGAGCGGCGAGCCGTCGGGCGCGGTGTCGGGGCGGTGCCACGTGCCGTCGGCGTCGAGGTGCCACGACGCGGTGCGCTCGGACATCGACGCGTCGAGCAGGTCGAGCAGCTCCATGACCTGGTCGGGGTCGGTGATGCGCACGAGGGCCTCGACGCGGCGGTCGAGGTTCCGGTGCATGAGGTCGGCCGACCCGATGAACACCTCCGGGCCGCTCTCCGGCCCCTCGCCGATGGCGGGGCCCGCGGAGTTCGCGAACGCGTAGATGCGCGAGTGCTCGAGGAAGCGCCCGAGGATCGAGC
Organism: Cellulosimicrobium sp. MI9406; assembly: GCF_040595865.1. NCBI lineage: Bacteria > Bacillati > Actinomycetota > Actinomycetes > Micrococcales > Promicromonosporaceae > Cellulosimicrobium > Cellulosimicrobium sp. MI9406. The sequence goes on along the minus strand of NZ_JALIZI010000003.1, from coordinate 338,130 downwards.
GCACGCGGATGTTCTCGCTCAGCCCGGGGACGCCCGGGCGGACGGCGCAGATGCCGCGCACCACGAGGTCGACCTTCACGCCCGCCTGCGACGCGCGGTAGAGCGCGTCCAGCGTCGTCTCGTCGACGACGGAGTTGACCTTGATCTTGACCCACGCCTCGTGGCCCTCGCGCGCGGCGACCGCCTCGCGGTCGATCCGCTCGACGAGGCCGGAGCGGACGGTGCGGGGTGCGACGAGCAGGCGGTGGAACCGCGACTGCGGCGCGTACCCGGAGAGCTGGTTGAACAGGCGCGTGAGGTCCTGCCCGACGTCGGGGTCGCACGTGAGCAGGCCGTGGTCGGTGTAGAGGCGCGCCGTCTTCGGGTGGTAGTTCCCCGTGCCGACGTGGCAGTAGCGGCGCAGGCCGTCCGACTCCTGGCGCACGACGAGCGAGAGCTTGCAGTGCGTCTTGAGCCCGACGATCCCGTACACGACGTGCACGCCCGCCTGCTCGAGCTTGCGCGCCCACGAGATGTTGGCCTGCTCGTCGAACCGGGCCTTGATCTCGACGAGCGCGAGCACCTGCTTGCCCGCCTCGGCCGCGTCGATGAGCGCGTCGACGATCGGCGAGTCGCCCGACGTCCGGTACAGCGTCTGCTTGATCGCGAGCACCGCCGGGTCGGCCGCCGCCTGCTCGAGGAACGTCTGCACCGACGTCGAGAACGAGTCGTACGGGTGGTGCAGCAGGACGTCGCGCTCGCGGATCGCGGCGAACACGTCCGTCGGGGACGAGCTCTCCACCTCGGCGAGGAGGCGGTGCGTCGTCGGGACGAACGGCGGGAAGTGCAGGTCGGCACGGTCGAGGTCGGCGATGAGGTTGAGGCCCGTGAGGTCGAGCGGCAGCGGGATCTCGTACACCTCCTCCTCGACGACGCCGAGCTCGCGCACCAGCAGCGCGCGGATGCGCGGGCTGATGCCCGGCGTGAGCTCGAGGCGCACGGGCGGGCCGAACCGGCGGCGCAGCAGCTCCTTCTCCATCGCCTGGAGCAGGTTCTCCGCGTCGTCCTCCTCGACCTCGACGTCCTCGTTGCGCGTGACGCGGAACAGGTGGTGCTCGCGCACCTCCATGCCGGGGAAGAGGTGGTCGAGGTGCTGGGCGATGACCTCCTCGATCGGCACGAACGACGTCGGCCCGCGGTCGGGCGACGCCGTCTGCGACGTCGGCGCGCTCGGGCGTCCCCGCGCGTCCACGGCGATGAACCGCGGCAGCAGCGGCGGCACCTTGACGCGCGCGAAGTGCTCCTTGCCGGTCGTCGGGTTCGCCACCACGACCGCGAGGTTGAGCGAGAGCCCCGAGATGTAGGGGAACGGGTGCGCCGGGTCGACGGCGAGCGGCGTGAGCACGGGGAAGATCTGCTTGCGGAAGAACTTGTGCAGGCGCTCCTGCTCGCGCGTCTCCAGCTCGTCCCAGTGGACGAGCGTGATGCCCTCGGCGGCGAGCGCCGGCTGGACGTCGTCGGCGAAGACCCGCGCGTGACGGTCCATGAGCTCGTGCGCGCGCTCGCTGATCGCGTCGAGCACCTGACGCGGCGACAGCCCCGAGGCGGCCGTGACCGCGATGCCCGTCGCCATGCGGCGCTTGAGGCCGGCGACCCGGACCATGAAGAACTCGTCCAGGTTCGACGCGAAGATCGCGAGGAACCGCACGCGCTCCAGGAGCGGCTGGCTCGGGTCCTCCGCGAGCTCGAGCACGCGCTGGTTGAACGCGAGCCAGCTCAGCTCGCGGTCGGCGAACCGGTCGTCGGGCAGCGGACCGAGGTCGAGCTCCGCACCGACCGGTTCGATCTCGGGCTCCTCGGCGATGTGCTCCGCGATGTGCGCGGCGAGGCCCGGGTCGAGGGTGCGCTGCGTGGACGTGTCGGTCATGGGTTCATGGTGGCACCAGTTGATGAACGGTGCGTGACGCGGGTCACCGTTCGGCCGGTGCGGGGGTCAGCGGGCGGGCCGGGCGTACTGCACGTGCACGGCGCGCCGCACGAACCCCGCCCGCTCGTACGTCCGCACCGCGGGGACGTTGTCGCCGTCCACGTAGAGCACGGCCGTGCGTGCCCCGCGCTCCGCGAGGTGCGCGAGCCCGACGGCGGTCAGCAGCCGCCCGAGCCCCTCGCCCTGGGCGGACGGGACCACGCCGACGACGTAGATCTCGCCCTCGCGCGCGGCGTCGGGCTGGTCCGTCGGGATCTTGGTCCACACGAACCCGACGAGCTCGGGCGCGCCGTCGCCGGGCGCCGGGTCGCGCTCGAGGAGCAGGAGGCCCGCGGCGTCGAACCAGTCCTCGCGCATCCGCGCACGCAGGTCGTCGGCCGTGAGCCGCCCCTGCTCCGGGTGGTGCGCGAACGCGAGCGCGTTGGCCCGGACCCACGCCGCGTCGTCGTCCCCGGGCACGAACGCGCGTAGCCGCAGACCCGCCGGGACGGCGGGGCACGGGTGCTCCGCCGGGCCGCCCAGCGGGCGCTCGAGCACCAGCAGCTCCCGCACGACGCCGTACCCCGCCCGCGCGGCGAGGGCCTGCGCCGCGGGCAGGTCGCCGTGGGCCCACACGCGCAGCGGCGGGACGCCCCTGCCGGGGGAGGGCGCGCCGTCCGTGCCGGCCCCGACCGGGCCGTGCTCGTCCGTGGCGTGCTCGTCCGCGGTGCGCTCGGACGGGCGCGGCTCGACGGCGCGGTCCGCGGCGCTGCCCAGGAGGTGGAACCCGAGGCCGTGGCCGCGGTGCGCCGGGTGCACGACGAGCTCCGCGCTCGGTGCGTCCCCACGCTTGTCCACCTGGGCGTAGCCTGCGAGCTCGCCCCCGCGCCACGTGAGGAGGTGCACGACGTCGTCGGTCGCCTCCCGCAGGTTGAGCAGCGGCTGCTCCGAGAGGGGAGCCACGCCGTCCTCCCGCTCCGCCGCCGCGGCGAGGTCGTGCACCTGCGCGATCTCGACGTCGTCGATGAGCGGCCCGGTGTGCCAGAGGATCGCGGTCTCCACCGGTCCATCTTGCCCCCGGCGCCCGCGCACGACCGAACGCGCGCCACCCGCGCCCGCGGGACGCCGTCGTCGTCGCGGGAAGGTTCGGGCCGGGGTGACGGTTGTCACGTCCGTGAGCGAGCGGCCGTGAGGCGCGGGACCCGGGGGGCCGCGTCGGCCTGCCCGCCTCGCCGTCGTCCGACCGGTCGGACGGCGGCGAGGGGCGGAGAGGCAGGGCGGCATGGGCGCGTGCGCAGTCGAGGAGGCGGCGGAGGCCGCAGCAGGGCGGGTCCCGGTCCCGGTGACGGTCCCGGTGACGGTTCCAGCCCGGCCGGTCGGGAAACCGACGGGACCGGCCGTCTGGTCGCGGGACTTCCGGTACTACTTCACCGCGCGCAGCGCGGGGCTGCTCAGCTGGGCGATGCTCCCGGTCGCGGTCTCGGCCGGGCTGCTCGCGTCGGGCTACGGGCTCGCGGTCGCGGGGTACGCGATGGCGTTCCTCGTCGCCCCGTTCGCGGGGCTCGTGCTCTTCGGCGGCGTGCTCGCCGACCGGTTCACCGCGCGCCGGATGATGATCGTCGCCGACCTCGCGAACCTCGCCGCGCACGTGCTCCTCGCGGTGCTGTTCGTGCGGGGGATCGACCACCTCTGGCACCTCTACGCCCTCCTCGCGGTCGCCGGCACGGCCAACGCGCTGTTCCAGCCCGGCGCCGCGTCGACCGTGCCGCTCGTCGCGCGCGACGTCCAGGGGGCCAACGGCGTCCTGCGGACCTCCGAGGCGATCACCGGGCTCGGCGGCCCGGCGCTCGCGGGCGTCCTCGTCGGGTTCGGGTCGACCGGCGGGGTGATGATCCTCTCCGCCGTCGCCTACGCGACGAGCGCGCTCTGCCTGCTCGCGCTCCGGCTCGGCGTCGTGCCGGCGCCCCCGGCGGGCGCGGGCCTGTGGCGCAGCCTGGCCGTCGGGTGGCACGAGTTCCGCTCCCGCACGTGGCTGTGGGGCGTCGTCGTCATCTGGATGGTCTACGCGGTGCTCGCCTGGGGGCCGCAGCTCCCCCTGGCGGCGAGCGTCGTCGTGCCGACGCACGGGGCGACCGCGTTCGGCGTGCTCAACAGCGCGCTCGGGGTCGGGACCGTGGTCGGCGGGCTGCTCGCGATCCGCTACCGGCCGCGGCGGCCGCTCGCCGCGGGCGCCGTGGCGCTCGTGGCCTACCCGCTCTACCCGCTCGGCCTCGTGCTGGGCTGGCCGGTCTCGGCGCTCGCCGTCGCGCAGGTGCTCGTGGGCGTCGGGGTCGGGGTGTGGGGCGTCATGTGGGCGACGAGCGTCCAGACGCAGGTGCCCGGCGACGTGCTCAACCGGGTCCACGCCTACGAGGTCGCGGGGTCGGTCGGGATGTACCCGATCGGGGCCGCGCTCGCCGGTCCCGCCGTCGCCGCGTTCGGGACGGACCGGATGCTCCTGGTGGGCGCGGTCGTGGGGACGCTCACGGTCGTGGCGCTCCTCGCCGTCCGGCCGATCCGCACGCTCCGGCGGGTCCCGGACCTCCCCTGAGCGCGGGCCACGCGCGCGGCGGCGCGTCGCCGAGCACGGGGATGCTCGCCGTCGACCACGGGGTTGCGGTCGTTCAGAGCGCGATGACGACGGCAACCCCGTGTTCGGCACCTCACCTCGGGCCGGGGAAGGTTCTGTCGGGGCGGGTCGTTGTGGTCGGCGTGAGCGAGCGGACCCACGGGCGAGAGACGGCGGCACCGGGCACGGCGGGCGCGGACCTGCTCGGCCCGGGCGGGGCCGTGCACGACGTCGTGGTCGTCGGTGCGGGCCAGGCCGGGCTCTCGGCGGCTTACCACCTGCGGCGCGCCGGGCTCGACCCGCTCGTGCTCGACGGCGGTCGCGGCCCGGGCGGCGCGTGGCAGGACCGCTGGGACTCGCTGACCATGGCCGAGACGCACGCGGTGCACGACCTCCCGGGCGTCCCGCTCCCGGCCGGCGACCCCGGCGAGCGCGCCAACGTCGCCGTCCCGCGCTACTACGCCGCGTACGAGCGGGAGAACGACCTGCGCGTGGTGCGGCCCGTCACGGTGCACGACGTGCGCGACGACCCCGACGACCCCGCGCTCCTGCTGGTCCGCGCCACGGTCGGCGCCGGGCCGGACGCGCGCGACGTCGTCGTCCGCACGCGCACGCTCGTCAACGCGACCGGCACGTGGACCCGCCCGTTCTGGCCGCGCTACCCCGGGATGGAGACGTTCCGCGGGCGCCAGCTCCACACGCACGACTTCCGCGCCGCCGAGGACTTCGCGGGGCAGCACGTGGTGGTCGTCGGCGGCGGGGCGTCCGCGACGCAGCTCCTGCTCCAGATCGCGCCGCACGCGTCGGGCACGACGTGGGTGACGCGCCGCGAGCCCGTGTGGGTCGAGGAGGAGTTCTCGCCCGAGCTGGGCCGGGCCGCCGTCGCGCGCGTCGCGGAGCGCACGGCCGCGGGGCTGCCGCCCGGGAGCGTCGTCTCGGTCACGGGCCTGCCGCTCACGCCCCGCTACCGCGCGGGGATCGCGAGCGGGGTGCTGCGGCGTCGGCCGATGTTCGAACGCGTCACGGCGACCGGCGTCGAGTGGGCACCCGGCGCGAACGACGACGGGCTCCTGCACCAGCCCGCCGACGTCCTCCTCTGGGCCACCGGGTTCCGGGCCGCGCTCGACCACCTCGCGCCCCCCGGCCTGCGCGCGCCCGGCGGCGGGATCGTGCTCGACGGCACGACGGCGGCGAGCGACCCGCGCGTCCAGCTCGTCGGCTACGGGCCGAGCGCCTCGACGATCGGGGCCAACCGGGCGGGACGCGAGGCGGCGCGCGGCGTGCTGCGGGCGCTCGGCCGACAGCCCGGTCGCAGCCCTGCGGCAGGATCTCGGCGACCGGTGGCGGTGTGAGGGCTCGTCAGCGCCCGCCGCGGAGCCCTAGCGTGCACCCGTGAGCACCGAGTCCTCCCCGCCCCCTGACCCGCACCCCGCCCGCGGGCCCGCCCCGACCGCCGTCGACGCGCCCGCCCTCCCGACGCAGCGCCGCACCCTGACGACCCTCGCCGCGACCCAGGTGCTGTCCGGTGTCGGGGTCGCGAGCGGCATCGCCGTCGCACCCCTCGTGGCGTCGGCGCTGTCCGGGTCCGACGCGATCGCGGGGCTCACCTCGACCTCGGGCGTCGTCGGCGCGGCGCTCGTCGCGCTGCCGCTCGCCCAGGTCGCGGGCCGGCGCGGCCGGCGGCCGTCGCTCCTGCTCGGCTTCGGCCTCGCGACGGGCGGCGCGGTGCTCGCGACGGTCGCCGTCCTGCTGGGCTCGTGGCCGCTGCTCGTCGTGGCGATGCTGCTGTTCGGCTCCGGCACGGCTGCCGGTCTCGCCTCCCGCTTCGCCGCGACGGACCTCGCGACGCCGCAGCGCCGGGCCCGCGACCTGTCCGTCGTGGTCTGGGCGACGACCGTCGGGTCCGTCGTCGGGCCGACGCTCGCGGGCGTCGCCGACCGGGTCGCCGGGCCCGCCCTGCGCCTCGGGGACGCGCACGCCGAGCACGGGAGCACTGCGGGGAGCACCGCCCCGAGCGCGGCCCCGTTCGTGCTCGCGACGCTCGCGTTCGCCCTCGCGGCGACCGTCGTCGCGGTGTGGCTGCGCCCGGACCCGCTGCTCGCGTCGCGCGCACCGTCGGGGGCGGGCGCGGCGGGGTCTGTCGCGGAGGGTCCCGGCGCGGCGGGCTCCGGTGCGGCGGGTGGCGACGGGGGTGCGCCGGGTGCGGGCGGTGCGCCGGGCCCGGCGTCGTGGCGCGACGGCCTGCGCGCCGGCTGGGCCGTCGTCGCGGCCAGCCCGACGGCGCGCCTCGCGCTCGGCGCGATCGTGCTGAGCCACCTCGTCATGGTCGGCCTCATGTCCATGACCCCGGTCCACATGAACCACGGCGGCGCGACGCTCCAGGTCGTGGGGCTCGTGATCAGCGCCCACATCGCGGGCATGTACGCGCTGAGCCCCGTCGTCGGGTGGCTCGCGGACCGGCTCGGGCACGCGCGCGTGCTGTACGCCGGGGGCGCGCTGCTCCTCGCGGCGGCGGTCGTCGTGGCGGGCGCGCCGGGCGAGGACTCCGCGCGCCTCACGGTCGGCCTGGTGCTGCTGGGGCTCGGGTGGTCGTGCGGGCTCGTCGCCGGGTCGGCGCTGCTCGTCGACGCGACGCCCGGGCCGTCGCGCACCGCCGTGCAGGGCCTGTCGGACCTCGCGATGAACACGGGCGGCGCCGTCGGCGGCATCCTCGCCGGGGCGATCATCGGGTTCTCGTCCTACGGCGCGCTCGCGTGGGGAGCGGCGGCGCTCGTCGTCGTGTGCGCGGTCGTGGCGGCCCCGCTCGCGCGGCGGGCCGCGCTCCGCTGACGACCGCCGCCGAGATCGGCACCCTGAGGTGGGATCGGCGGTCGCGACTGCCGATCCGCTCTCCCGGTGCCGATCTCGCGGCGTGGGGGGCCGTGGCCAGGGTCAGGCGAGCACGGCCGGGAGCGCCGTGCGCTCGTCCCGGCGGACGGCGCCGACCTGCGCCGGGGTGAGGAACAGCGCCCGGGAGAGGTCGGTGCCGCGGGCGTCGGCGCCCCGCAGGTCGGCGCCGAGCAGGTCGACGGCGTCGAGCCGGGCCCCGCGCAGGTCGGCACCGAGGAGCAGCGCGCCCCGCAGGTCCGACGCCGTGAGGTCCAGCCCGCGGAGGTCCGCGCCGACGAGGTCCGCCCCCGGCCGCAGCCGACGACGCACCCCCGCGCTCGGAGCCCGGAGTGCCGTCGGGGCGTCGGACCGGGCGGTGCCGTACGGCGACGCGGCGCCGCGGCGGCCGGCCCGGTGCTGGCCGTCGCGCGCCTGCCAGCCGTCGCGGGCCGCGTCGCGCACGAGCGCGCTCGCCCGGTCGACCAGCGGGCCGACGGCGCGGCGGACGGCGCCGACGTCGAGCGCGAGCAGGTCCGCCGCGGCGAGGTCGGCGAGCAGTGCGGTGCGGTCGAGCGCCTGCCGGGCGTCGTCGTGCACGGCGGCGGCCGCGGGGAGCGCGAGCACCTCCGCGAGGTACCAGAGCAGCTCCTGGAGCTGCGTGACGACGGGCAGGGCGGCGAACGCGTCGCGCGCGGCGGCGGGGTCGTCGCGCCAGGTCGCGCCGTCGTGCGCCGCCCGGACGGCGGCCGTCACGCGCTGGCCCGCGCCCAGGCAGTCGTAGGCGACGCAGCCGGGGAAGCCGGACTCGGGCAGCCGGGCGTGGATGCCGCAGCCGAAGTCCGTGCGCAGGTTGGGGCAGGGCGTGCCGGCGGGCTTGTCGATCGCGAAGTCGGCGGACCGCACGAGGTGCAGGCCCACGCAGCACAGGCCCGTGCAGCGGGAGCAGTCGCTGCGCAGGTCGAGCTGCTCGACGAGGAGGGCGCGGCCGTCGGCCGCGGGGACGCGGGGCACGCCTCGACGCTACGCCGTCGCGGGGATGCCGGGCACGGGCATATCGCCGTGCGCAGCGGCCGGGCGGTCGGCGCACGAGAACGGAGCCGGTGCCGTCATCGCGCGGACGACGGCACCGACCCCGTGGTCGGCGAGCGGCGCGTCAGTCGTCCGACGACGACGGCTTCTGCAGGCCCGCCGAGATGAGCTCCATCACGGACGAGTCCGCGAGGGTCGTGGCGTCGCCCACCGTCCGGTTCTCCGCGACGTCCCGCAGGAGGCGGCGCATGATCTTGCCGGACCGCGTCTTCGGGAGCTCGGGCACCACGAGGATGCGCTTCGGCTTGGCGATCGGGCCGATCTCCTTCGCGACGTGGTTGCGCAGCTCGGTCTGCACGGCCGCCGCGCCGTCGGCGTCGGACGCCCGGCCGGCGTGCTCGCCGCGCAGGATGACGAACGCGACGACGGCCTGGCCCGTGAGGTCGTCGCTCGCGCCGACGACCGCGGCCTCCGCGACGATCTCGTGCGAGACGAGCGCCGACTCGATCTCCGTGGTGGACAGGCGGTGGCCCGAGACGTTCATGACGTCGTCGACCCGGCCGAGCAGCCAGATGTCGCCGTCCTCGTCCTTCTTGGCGCCGTCGCCCGCGAAGTAGATGCCCGGGAAGCGCGACCAGTACGTGTCCTTGAAGCGCTCGAGGTCGCCCCAGATGCCGCGCAGCATCGACGGCCACGGCTCGGACAGCACGAGGTACCCGCCGCCGCCGTTCGGCACGGAGCGCGCCTCGTCGTCGACGACGTCCGCCACGATGCCCGGCAGCGGCACCTGGGCGGAGCCCGGCTTGGCCGCCGTGACGCCCGGCAGCGGCGAGATCATGATCGCCCCCGTCTCCGTCTGCCACCACGTGTCGACGATGGGCGTGCGGTCGCCGCCGATGACGCGGCGGTACCACATCCACGCCTCGGGGTTGATGGGCTCGCCCACCGACCCCAGCACGCGCAGCGACGACAGGTCGAACTTCGCGGGGATCTCCTCGCCCCACTTCATGCACGCGCGGATCGCCGTCGGCGCGGTGTAGAGGATCGAGACCCGGTACTTCTCGACGATCTCCCACCAGCGGCCCTGGTGCGGGGAGTCCGGGGTGCCCTCGTAGATCACCTGCGTCGCGCCGTTGAGCAGCGGGCCGTAGACGACGTACGAGTGGCCCGTGACCCAGCCGATGTCGGCGGTGCACCAGTAGACGTCGGTGTCGGCCTTGAGGTCGAACACGTTGCGGTGCGTGTACGCGGCCTGCGTGAGGTAGCCGCCCGTGGTGTGGAGGATGCCCTTGGGCTTCCCCGTGGTGCCGGACGTGTAGAGGATGAACAGCGGGTGCTCCGCCTCGACCCACACCGGCGTGTGCGTCGTGTCGGCGGCCTCGAGCGCGTCGTGCCACCACACGTCGCGGCCCTCGGTCCACGCGGTGTCCTGGCCGGTGCGGCGCACGACGAGGACGTGCTCGACCGTCGTCGGCTCCGCGCCCTCCTTCGGCGCGAGCGCCTCGTCGACCGCGGGCTTGAGCGCGGAGGCCGCGCCGCGGCGGTAGCCGCCGTCGGCCGTGATGACGAGCTTCGCCTCGGCGTCGGCGATGCGGCTGCGCAGCGCGTCGGCGGAGAACCCGCCGAACACGACCGAGTGCGGGGCGCCGATGCGCGCGCACGCGAGCATCGCCACGACGGCCTCGACGACCATCGGCAGGTAGATGACGACGCGGTCGCCGGTCTCGACGCCGAGGGCCGCGAGCGCGTTGGCCGCGCGCGAGACGTCGCGCTGCAGCTCGGCGTACGTGACGGTGCGCGTGTCGCCCGGCTCGCCCTCGAAGTGGATCGCGACCCGGTCGCCCAGACCCGCCTCGACGTGGCGGTCCACCGCGTTGTACGCGGCGTTGAGCGTGCCGTCGGCGAACCAGCGCGCGACGGGCGCCTGCGACCAGTCGAGGGTCTCGGTGAACGGGGTCTGCCACGTGACGAGGTCGTTCGCCTGCCGCGCCCAGAACGCGAGCCGGTCGGCCCGCGCCTCCTCGTACAGCTCGGGCTGCGCGTTCGCCTGCGCGGCGAACTCGGGGCTCGGGGGGAAGCTCCGGGTCTCGTGGAGGAGGTTCTCCAGGCTGGACGTGGTGGCCGCTGCTGCGGCCTCGGGCTCGTTCTCTGGCACGCTGACCTCCGGTGCGCATCGACTCTGGTGCGGTCCCGCCGACCGCGGCGGCCGCCCGGGGGCGGCGTGACGGTACGACGGTACGACGGGGCGGACGGCCGCACGACCGGGGCCCCGACCTGGCGAGTGTAGACCTCCTGCGGTGAGCGCGGTCACATCCGTCCGGGATTCGGCGAGAGTGCTCGCAAAGGAGCGGGCGAGCGCCCCGGACGGCGGGGGAGCGCGCCGTCGGGCGACCCGCCGGGCACCCCGGCGCGCTGTTGCCGCGCACGGGGTGGTGACCCACCATGGGCTCACGTTCCTCGCGGAGCGTGCGGCCTCACGGCGAGGCACAGGGGGCGGGTTGGCGTACGCGGCGGTGCGGGGCGCGCGGTCGCGCCCTGCCGCGCCCGCACGCCGGGACGACGGTGTCGACGTCGCGTCCCGGGACCGCGTGCTCGCCGTCGCCGTGGCCGCCGGGCTGCGCGCCGTCGGCCGCTGCGGGGCGCGCACGGTCCCCGAGGACGCCCTCCGGCCGGGGTCCGGCGGCCGCCGCGGGCTCGTGCTCGTGGCCGACGACGCGGGCTCCCTCCCCGGCCCGCCGCTGCTCGCGGTCTTGCGGCGCCCGGGCCCGGTCGTGGTCGTGGGCGGCGCGGTGGCGGCGGACCGGCTGCTCGTCGCAGCGCGCGCCGGCGCGCTGGTCGTCGCCGCGGAGAGGCCGTTCGGCGACCCGGTGCGGACTGTCGCCCGCATGCTCGCGGGGGACGTGCGCGCGGGCGACGCGCTCCTGGTGGACCAGCTCGTCGGGGTCGTGCGCGACCGCCGGGCGGTGGCGACGCTCACGGGCCGGGAGACCGAGGTGCTGGAGCACCTCGCGGGCGGTCGGTCGGTGGCCGAGATCGCCGCCGCGCTCGTGCTGTCGGTCGCGACCGTGCGCGCCCACGTCCGCTCGATCCTCGGCAAGCTCGGCGTCTCGTCGCAGCTCGCGGCCTCCGCCGCCCTGGCCCGCGCACGGGGCGGCCGTCCCGTCCGCAGATAGTCAGAACTGACGATGTGGGGCGGTCGGCGCCCGGCGGATCCTGGCGACGGACCCGGACGAAGGCACCGGGCCGACGGCGGGGCGACGCAGCCCCGCCGACGCACGAGAGGGGGCACGACATGCTGGTGGTCTGCACACAGGACGACGACATCCGCGAGGCCGTCGAGGAGCACGGTTCCGGGGCGGACGCGTGGGGCGAGGTCGTCCTGCTTCCGAAGGGCTCACGGGCCGCGGCGGAACGGGCGCTCGTCGCGGCGCTCGCGACGGCGCGGGGCCCGGTCTGCCTGTCCGCGCACGGCAACGACGAGGAGATCGGCGACGAGGGGAACGGCGCCGACGACTGGGGGTGGAACCGGCGGCAGGTCGCCCGGCTCCTCGCCCGGGCGCCCGGGCCGGTCGGCCCGGTGCTCGTGCACGCGTGCGCCGAGAACGTCTCCAACTTCTCGGCGGGGCTCGCCCTCGCGCTCGAGGAGGAGCGGGCGCTCGAGGGCGTCTGGGTCTACGGCTACAACCGGCCCGTCCCGGCGGACGCCCGCTACCCGCGGCCGGACGCGCTGAGCAGGCAGGTCGACCTGCAGGGCACGCAGGTCGTCTTCTGACCTCGCGCCACGGGGGCGGGGCGGTCGCCGCGCTCCGACACCGCACCACACGTCATCGGAGGAAGTCATGTCGCTCGTGAGAGACATCGTCAAGCAGTTCGACAACAGCGACGAGCTCGCGCAGACGCAGCGCGAGGTCGTGGAGTCGCTCGCCCGGCTCGGCGAGACGAAGGCCGAGCTGTTCGAGGCGAAGATCCAGGAGTCGCTCCGCGGGGCGGGAGGCACGAACTCGACCGTGCCCATCACGTCCATCCTCGCGTCCAAGAAGGAGGTGCACGCCTTCACGTCCACGTCGACGGAGCACCTCGCCGACACCGTGAAGTCGTCGCTCAAGTCGTTCGTCTCGGGGACGGCGGACAGCATCATCGACGGGGTGGGCGGCCTCATCTCCGAGGCCCTCACCGTGTTCCTCGGCGGCGCGTCGGCGTCGACCGGCACGATGGAGGAGTACTACGTCGTGACCGAGGGCCTGTCCATCGTCCGGGTCGACCTCAAGGCGTGGTACCTCAACGTCTCGGCCCGCGGCATCTACGAGAAGATGGAGCGCATCAGCGCGTTCGTCGCGGTCAAGTCCACGGTGGACCTGACGAAGATCGACTTCAACACGTTCCTGTACCTCTACCAGAACCAGCTGACCGCGGCTCACCTCGACAAGAACCAGGTCAAGCAGGCGCTGCAGGAGGCGAAGGAGATCTACCAGGAGTTCAACGGGGCCGGCCTGCGCACGCAGGCGGTGCACCACATCACCCGGGCCCCGGGCAGCACGGCGCCGCGCTCGTCCTGACGCGGGGACGACGGCGGGTGCGGCGCCCCCCGGGACGCCGCACCCGCCGTCGGGCGTGCGCCGACCGCCGCCGTGCGTGCCGTCAGCGCGCCCGGCGCTGGCGCACGGCCTCGTACAGCACGACCGTCGTCGCGCTCGCGGCGTTGAGCGAGCTCGCCGAGCCGAGCATGGGGATGCTCACCATGACGTCGCACGCCTCGCGCCAGCCCGCGCTGAGCCCGGTGGTCTCGTTGCCCGTGACGACGAGCGTCGGGCCCGTGAGGTCGTGGTCGGCGAGCTCGACGTCGCCGTGCTCGTCGGTCCCGACCAGGGTCAGCGGGACCCCGGAGGAGCGCTGCGCGGCGACCCAGTCGAGGACGTCGCGCCCCGCGGGGACGCGGACGGTCGGGACGGAGAAGATCGAGCCGGTGCTCGCGCGCACGGCGCGCGGGTCGTACGGGTCGGCCGCGTGCCCGGCGACGACGAGCCCGCTCCCGCCGAACGCGTCGAGCGACCGCGCGACGGTCCCCACGTTGCCCGGGCTCGTGGGCCGGTCCAGCACGACGCCGAGGAAGTCGGCGCCCACGGTGCCGCCGCCGATCCGGCCGAGGTCGTCGGGCGGCGTCGCGACGACGGCGAGGAGCTCGGGCGTCTCGTCCTCCTTGCCGCCGAGCTCGCGCAGGAGCGCGGACGACACGGCGAACCGCTGCGCGCGGATGCGATCGAGCATCGTGTGGGCCCACGACGACAGCGACCGGTCGGCGTCGACGAGCCACGTCCGCACGGTCCACCCGGACTCGACGGCGAGCGTGATGGGCCGGACCCCCTGGACGACCATCTCGCCCGCCCGGTGCCGCTTCGTGCGGTTGGTGAGCAGGGCCTCCCACTGCTGGAACGCCGCGTTGCGGGTCGTGACGCGCTGCACGCTCAGGCCTCCGGGGCGGTGGTCGGGGCGGACGTCGTGGTCGCGACGCGCGGGAGGCCGCCGGTCAGGGCGGGAGGCTCGGCGACGCCGTCCTCGCGCGCGGCGCGCTCGACCGCCGCGGCGACGAGCGTCGTCACCTCCGGGTTGAACACGCTCGGGATGATGTAGGTCGGGTTGAGCTGGTCCTCGTGGATCGCGGACGCGAGCGCGCGCGCGGCGGCGAGCAGCATGGCGTCGGTGATCCGGTGCGACCGCGCGTCCAGCAGGCCGCGGAACACGCCCGGGAACGCGAGCACGTTGTTGATCTGGTTCGCGAAGTCGGAGCGCCCGGTGCCGACGATGGCCGCGTGCTCCGCCGCCTCGACCGGGTCGACCTCGGGCCGCGGGTTCGCCATCGCGAACACGATGGCGTCGGGGGCCATGCGCGCGACGTCGTCGCCGGTGAGGACGTCCGGCGCGGAGACGCCGATGAACACGTCCGCGTCGACGACGGCCTCGCGCAGCGTGCCGGTGACGCGCCGCGGGTTCGTGTTGACCGCGGTCCACGCGAGGGACGGGGACAGGCCGGGGCGGCCCGGGTGCACGACGCCCTCGATGTCCGCGACGACGACGTCGTGCGCGCCCGCCGCGAGGAGCAGCTTGAGCACCGCGGTCCCGGCCGCGCCCGCGCCCGAGAGGACGATGCGCACGTCGGGCAGCTGCTTGCCCACGACCTTGAGCGCGTTGGTCAGCGCGGCGAGCGCCACGATGGCGGTGCCGTGCTGGTCGTCGTGGAACACGGGGATGTCGAGCTCGGCCCGCAGCCGTGCCTCGATCTCGAAGCACCGGGGGGCCGAGATGTCCTCGAGGTTGATGCCCGCGAACACGGGCGCGATCGCCTTGACCGTCCGCACGATCTCGTCGACGTCGGTCGTGTCGAGCGCGATGGGGAACGCGTCGATGTCCGCGAACCGCTTGAACAGGGCCGCCTTGCCCTCCATGACGGGCAGTGACGCGAGCGGGCCGATGTCGCCTAGCCCGAGCACGGCCGACCCGTCGGTGACCACCGCGATGGTGTTGCGCTTGATCGTCAGGCGGCGGGCGTCGTCGGGCTTGGCGGCGATGGCCTCGCACACGCGCGCGACGCCGGGCGTGTAGATCATCGACAGGTCGTCGCGGTTGCGGATCGGCACCTTGGACTCGATCTTCAGCTTGCCGCCCAGGTGCAGCAGGAACGTGCGGTCGGAGACGCGGTCCACGACGACGCCCGGGAGCGCGCGCAGCGCCTCGACGATCTGCCCGGCGTGCTCCTCGCCGCGCGTCGCGACCGTGACGTCGACCGTGATGCGTTCGTGGCCCGACGCCGTCACGTCCAGGGCGGTGACGATGCCCCCGGTGTGCTCGATCGCCGTCGTCAGCTCGCTCACGGCGGTGGGGCGGGCCTCGACCTGGAGGCGGGCGGTGATGGAGGAGGAGACACTCGGCGCTGACGTCATGGGCCCCAGTATCGCCCGGCCGGCGGGCCGCGACGCGGGAACGGGGCGCGTGAGCCCGGACACGACGACGGCGCCCTCGCGGACGCCGTGGTCGCCAGCGGCGGCGGTGAACAGGCGCGCTCGCTCCAAGTCGCTGCAACGGGTCGGGGGCCGTCGTGGCCTGGTCCGCTCCGGTCAGCGCGTCCTTCGGTGGACTGCCCTGCGCGTGGGTACCGCCGCGGTGCTGTTGTCCTTCCATCACAGCCCGCCGGGGCGGCGGGCGCAAGCGCTCCGGGGGTTCTTCCACACCGTGTTCTAGCGGGGTTCGAACACGCCGGTGCGGTTGGTCCGGGAGGTCCGGATCGGGCCCTTCGGCGGTCGTCCGCGGGGGCCGGACGGGCGGGTCAGCCGCGCGGGCGGCGACGCTGAAGAGGGTCAGCCGCGCGAGCGTCGGCGCCAGGCCCGCCACACGAGCCACCCGACGACGCCGAGCCCGACGAGGCCCGCGGCGGCGAGCACCGGCGTCGGCGCCGCGAGCTGCGAGCGCAGGGCGACGGGCCGCGAGAACGTCAGCGCGCCCCACCCGTGCTCGGCGGCGAGACGACGCAGCGTCCGGTCGGGGTTGACGACGAACGCGTGGCCGACGGCGCTCAGCATCGGCGCGTCCGTCACGGAGTCCGAGTACGCGTAGCTCGCCGCGAGGTCGTAGCCCTCGCGCTCCGCGAGCTCGCGCAGCGCGACGGCCTTGTTCTCGCCGTACGCGTAGAAGTCGATCGCGCCGGTGTAGCGACCGCCCTCGACGGCCATCCGGGACGAGATGGCGTGGTCGGCACCGAGCACCGCGGCGATGGGCTCCACCACCTCGCTCCCCGAGGCGGAGACGATGACGACGTCGTGCCCGTGCTCGTGGTGCGACTCGATGAGCTCGACCGCCTCCGCGTACACGACCGGGTCGATGTGCTCGTGGAGCGTCTCCTCGACGATGCGGGAGACGGTCGCGACGTCCCAGCCGGTCACGAGGTTCGACAGGTGCGCACGCATGCGCTCCGTCTGGTCCGCGTCGGCCCCGCCCACCATGAACAGGAAGTGCGCGTACGCGCTGCGCAGCACGTCCCCGCGGTTGATGAGCCCGCCCGCGAAGAACGGCCGCGAGAACGCCGCGGCCGACGACGTCGCGATGATCGTCTTGTCCAGGTCGAAGAACGCGGCGACCCGGCCGGCGCGCGGCGGGTCCGTCGGGTCCGGGAGCGGGGTCACGGTCGCGAGCCTAGCGGCGGAACGTGGCCGTCCCCAGGAGCGCTCGCCGACCGGCCCGTCCCCAGGGCGGGTCGGGGGCCGACGGCGGCCCTCGCCCAGAGGGCACGGTGGTCCCCGGTCGACGGAGGGCGGGGGAGCGCGATGGACGGAGCGGTCGTGGCGGTGGTCGGTGCGCGCGGCGGGGCGGGGGCGAGCGTCGTCGCCGCGTCGTTGGCCCGGGCGGTCGCGCGGCGGCGGGCGCCGACGTGCCTGGTCGACCTCTCCCTCGTGGGCGGGGGCCTCGACGTCCTGCTCGGCGTCGAGCAGGACCCGGGCGTGCGCTGGCCGGACCTCGCCGACGCGCGGGGCCGGATCGACGGCGACGACCTCCTCGCGCGCCTGCCCCGCTGGGGCACCGTGCCGGTCGTCAGCACCGAGCGCGGCGGAGGCCCGGAGCAGGCGGCGCTCGCCGACGTCGTCGCCGCGCTCGCCGAGGCCACGGCGGCGAGGTCCGGGGTGCTCGTGCTCGACGCCGACCGCGCGGCCCTCGGGGCGGGTGCTGCCGGGGCGTCGTTGCTCGAGGCCTGCGACGAGGTGCTCCTCGTGACCCCGCTCGACGTCGCCGGGGTCGCGGGCGCTGCCGCGGTGCGCGACCGTCTGCCGGGCCGGGCCGCCCTCGTCGTGCGCGGCCCCGCTCCCGGTCGGCTCTCGCCGCCCGAGGTGGCCGCCGCCGTCGGGCTCGACGTCGCCGCCACCGCCGGGTGGGACCGCGCGCTCGCCGGCGCGGTCGAGCGGGGGCACGGGCCGTGCGTCGGGCGCGGGCCGGTCGTCCGGGCCGGTCGCGAGCTCGCCGCGCGCTACCTCGGGCCTGCCCGGTGAGCGCGCGGGAGGCGCGTGCGCCGCGCGGCGGGCGTGGTCGGGACGGAGGTGTCGCGGACGGGGCGCAGCGCCGCGGGGAGGCGCCACCGCGTGCCGAGCGCGGCCGGGTCGCCCTGCTCGACGGGGTCCGGGACCGCCTCGTGCGGTCGGGCGACGAGCCGGGCGGCGCCACCGAGGTGCTCGGCGACGCGGCCGTCGCGGACGCGCTGCGGGCGTCGGGCCGGGTGCTCGGCACGACCGCGCTGCGCGAGCTGACCCGGACGGCCCACGCGGAGATCTTCGGGGCCGGGCCGCTCCAGCGGTACCTCGACGAGCCCGGCGTGACGGACGTGCTCGTCAACGGGCCCGACGACGTGTGGGTCGACCGCGGCGCCGGGCTCGAACGGGTCGAGGTCGCCCTCGGCGGCCCCGAGGCCGTGCGGGCGCTCGCGGTGCGCCTCGCCGCGGCGGGCGGGCAGCGGCTCGACGACGCGTCGCCCGTCGTCGACGCCCGCCTTCCGGACGGGACCCGGTTGCACGCCGTCGTCGCGCCCGTGTGCGCGACGGGGGCCGTCGTCTCGCTGCGCGTCCTGCGGACCCGGACGTTCCGGCTCGACGACCTCGTGGCGGGCGGCACCGTCCCGCACGCGTGGGAGCCGGTGCTGCGCGGCCTCGTCGCGCGGCGCGCGAACGTCCTCGTCTCCGGCGGCACCGGCACCGGCAAGACGACGCTCCTCGCCGCCCTCCTCGCGCTCGTCCCGCCCGACGAGCGGGTCGTCTGCGTCGAGGAGGCGCGCGAGCTCGACCCGGACCATCCCCACGTCGTCCCGCTCACCGCGAGGCGGCCCAACGTCGAGGGCGCAGGCGGCGTGGACCTCGCCGACCTCGTGCGCGCCGCGCTACGCATGCGGCCCGACCGCATCGTGCTCGGCGAGTGCCGCGGGCCGGAGGTCCGCGAGGTGCTCATGGCACTCAACACGGGCCACGACGGCGGCCTCGCGACGATCCACGCCAACGACGTCGAGGTGGTCCCCGCCCGGCTGGAGGCGCTCGCGGCGCTCGCCGGGATGGACCGGGCCGCCGTCGCCGCGCAGGCCGCGGGCGGCCTCGATGTCGTGCTGCACCTGCGCCGCGTCCGCAGCGCGGGCACGACCCGGCGCGTCCTCGCGCAGCTCGGCGTCGTGCGGCAGGACGAGCGCGGCGCGCTGCGCGTGGACGTCGCGGGGTCGTGGGACGGGACCGTCGTGCCGCCGGGCGGTGGGTCGCCCTGCGGCGGGTCGACGGTAGGCGGGTCGCCGGGCGGCGGGTCGCCGGGCGGCGGGTCGACGGGAGACGGGTCGCCGGGCGGCGGGTCGACGGGCGCGGCGGGGCCGGTCGCGGGACCGGCGTGGGACGAGCTCGTGGGGCGGTGGTCCGCATGACGCGACGACGTGCCGGGAGTCTCCGCGCCGGTGCGGCCCGGACGGTGCGCGGCGGGGGAGTGCGCGCATGACGGTCCTCGTGGGTCTCCTCGTCGGTGCCGCGGTCTGGTGCGCCACGGCCCGGGGCGGTCGGTCGGCGCGCAGGGTCGTCGGTCGGTCGGCGTCGCGCGGCGTGCGGTGGTCCGTCCTGCGCCGCCCGGCCCGACCGCAAGCGGTGCCCGAGCTCGTGCGCGTCGTCGTGACGCAGGTCGGGGCGCTCCTGCGGTCCGGAGCCGCGCCGGGTGTCGCGTGGGGTCGTGCGGTCGGGGTCCGGGTCGACGGCGGGGGTGTCCCGCGGGTCGCGGACCTCGCGCCGCACGTCGGCGGCCCGGCGACGGCGCGTGCCCTCGTCGCGGCGTGCCGGCTGGCCGCGGAGCTCGGTGCGCCGCTCGCGACCGTGCTCGACGAGGTCGCCGCGTCTGTGGCCGCGGACGCCGAGGCGCGGGCCGAGCGGGAGGCGGCGCTCGCCGGACCGCGCGCGACCGCCCGCGTGCTGCTCTGGCTCCCGGTCGTCGGGGTCCTGCTCGGCTACGTGCTGGGCGCCGACCCGCTCGCCACCGCGACCGACGGCGGCCTCGGGACGGCGGGCGTGCTCCTCGGGGTCCTGCTGCTCGTCGCGGGCCGCACGTGGTCAGCTCGGCTCGTCGAGCGGGCGCGCACCGCAGGGGACGACGGGTGATCGCGCGGCGCGCGGCGCGGCCCGCCCGGGAAGGAGAGCACCGGTGACCCTCGTCCTCGTGGCGCTCTGCGTCCTGGCGGCCGCGGCGCCGTGGTGGTCCGCGCGCACCGAGGTCGGACGGCGCGCCGTCGCCGTCGGGCGGGCAGTGCTCGCGCCGGGCGATCCCGCCGACGGCCCGGGCGGCCGACGGCGCCGGGGCGACGACCGCGAACCCGGCATCGAGACCGGAGTGCTCCTCGAGCTGCTCGCGGCCGCCGTCGGGTCGGGGGCGGCGATCCCGCGAGCGCTCGACGTCGTCGGGTCGTGCGTCGGGGGCCGCGACGGTGCGGGGTTGCGCGCCGCCGGCGCGGCGCTCCTCCTCGGGGCGTCGTGGGATGGTGCCTGGGCGGGTGCACCGCCGCGGCTCGGGGTCGTGCAGCGCGCGTTGCGGCCCGCGTGGCTGCACGGCGCTGCTCCGGCGTCGTCGCTGCGGGCGGCGGCCGGGGCGTCGCGCCAGGACCGGACCGGAGCGGCCAAGGCTGCCGCGGCGCGGCTCGCCGTGCACCTCGTGCTCCCGCTCGGTGCCTGCTTCCTCCCCGCGTTCGTGCTCGTCGGACTGCTGCCGGTCCTCGTCTCCCTCGGGGCGGGTCTGCTCTCCGGATAGGCGTCGAGGGTCCGGAGGACGGGGCGGGCGTGGGTCTCGGCGTGGGTCTCGGTGTCGCTACGGTGGCCGCATGGATCCGTTCCCCGTCTCCCGTGTGCCCGCTGCGCTCCGGGACGACGCCTGGCGGGACGTCGGGAGCGGCGAGTCCTCGGCCCGCGTGCTCGTCAGCGCGGACGGCGCACGGCACGCCAAGGTCGTGGGCCCGGACCAGGCGGCCGACCTGGCGGACGAGCGGGACCGCGCGCTCTGGGCGGCTGCCCACGGGATCGCCGTGCCCGAGGTGCTGGCGTGGGAGGACACCGGGGAGCAGGCCGTCCTCGTGACGCGCACGGTGCCGGGCGTGCCCGCCGACACGGTCCGCCCCGACGAGGTCGACCGCGCCTGGACGAGCGTCCTCGCGGCGGCGCGGACCCTCCACGACCTCCCCGTGGTCGACTGCCCGTTCGACCGGAGCCTCGACGCCATGGTCGCCCTCGCCCGCGACGTGGTCGACGGCGGCCGCGTCCACCCGGAGTTCCTACGCCCGGAGCAGGAGTCCCGGGATCCCGCCGACCTACTCGCCGAGCTCACCGCCGAGCTGCCGTGGCGGCGGGAGCAGCAGGCCACGGACCTCGTGGTCTGCCACGGCGACCTGTGCCTGCCCAACGTCCTGCTCGACCCCGAGACGCTGGAGCTCCGCGGGTTCGTCGACGTCGGGCGGCTCGGGGTCGCGGACCGGCACGCCGACCTCTCCCTCCTCCTGGCGAACGCCCAGGACACCTGGCCGGAGCACGCGCATGCCCTGGAAGAGTCGCTCGTGCCGCGCTACGGGTCCCCGGTCGACCCCGGCAGGCTCCGCTTCCACCTCGAGCTCGACCCGCTCACCTGGGGCTGACCGCGCCCCGGTTGGCCGGGGCTGGTCTCTCGACCTGTCGGCGGGGGGCTGGTCGCGCGCCCTGCTGACGGGGTGCCGATCGTGCGACGGGATGCTGGTCGCTCGACCTGTCGACGGGGTGCTGTTCGCACGACGGCGGTGCTCGTCGCGCAACTGTCGACGGGATGCTGATCGTGCGACGGAGTGCTGGCGGTTCGACCCGTCGACGCGGGTGGAGCGCGCGCTGCCGTGCACAGGCCGTCACCCCGGGGGCCCCGTCCACCGACGCCCCGCGGTGGGGTGCGCCAGGTCTGCAGGTCCCGGCAGGGTCTCCCCGACCGCCCGCACGACGCGGGCCACGAGAGGGGAGCCGGAGATGACACGACAGCCGCGGCGCGCGCTCGCGCGCCTGACGGGGACGAGCACGAGGCAGGACGGCGAGGCGGGACTCGCGACGGCGGAGTACGCCATCGCGACGGTCGCGGCGGCGGGCTTCGCCGGGCTGCTCATCGTCGTGCTGAAGAGCGGCGAGGTGCGCGAGATGCTGCTCGGCATCGTGCGCAGCGCGCTCTCGCTGGGCTGAGCCCGTGCGACGGGACGCCGGGGCGGAGAACCGCCGGCTGAGGGGCCGGGTCCGTCAGGGCGGAGAGCGTGGTGCGGTCACGGCCGAGCTCGCGGTCGCCCTGCCGGCGGTCGTCCTGGTGCTCGTCGTGGTCCTCACCCTCGCCGCGGCGGCGGGCGCCCAGATGCGCTCCGCCGACGCGGCGAGGGCCGCCGCCCGGGCGGTGGCCATCGGTGAGGACGACGCGACCGTGCGCGCGACCGCGCTCCGGGTCGCCGGAGCCGGCGCGACGGTCGGCGTGCTGCGCGGCGACCCGTGGGTCGAGGTGCACGTCACGACGCCTGTCGTGGGCGGGTGGCTCGCCGGGTCGCCGTTGCGCGCGAGCGGCGCGGCCGTCGCGTGGGCGGAGCCGTGACCGCGGCGCGGCCTCCGCGGAAACGGTGCACCGAGACCGAGACCGAGACCGAGACCGAGAGCGCGACCGCGACCGCGACCGCGACCGCGACCGGGACCGGGACCGGGACCGGGACCGGGACCGGGACCGAGACCGGGACCGAGACCGGGACCGGGACCGGGACCGACGGACGACCGGGTGCGAGGCCGGCGGCGGCTGACCATCTCGACGTCGAGCACGGAGCAGGCACGGTGCTCGTGCTCGGGGTCGTCGCGGCGGTCCTCGTGCTGGCTCTCGCGCTCGCCGGGCTCGCGCAGGCGCAGGCGGCGCGTGGCACCGCTCAGACCGGAGCCGACCTCGCGGCGCTCGCGGCGGCGACGGCAGTCCGCGACGGGTGGGAACCCTGCGGCCGGGCGCGCGAGGCCGCGGCGCGCAACCGGGCCGTGGTCGTCGCGTGCACGGAGCAGGGCGCCGGGGTCGTCCGGGTGGACGTCGAGTCGAGAGCCGGCGTGACGTTCCTCGGCGCCACGCTCGGCCGCGCGACCGCCGCCGCACGGGCCGGCCCGGCGAGCGCGCGATGAACGGTCGCCACCGTCTGCTCCGGCTCGGCACACGCGAGAGGCCGGCGCTCCTGACACGGGCCGGCGAGGGCGCGACGAGGGTCCGCGACCGGCACGGTCAGCGGTCCGCCGGGTCGTGCGAGCGGAGCGTGACCTGGGGAGATCGGCCCTTCGCGCGGCGGGAGCGACCGGACGGCACCAGGCCTCGACCTTGCGGAGGTGCCGTGCCCTATCGCGGGAGACCTGCGGTCCGTCCCGCAGTGTCGGCGTCGGCTTCAGCTGCCGTGGCCGGGGCGTGCGCCAGCACGGCATCGAGCAGCCGGACGGCGGCGGCCTTCTCGAGCGGGGCGTTGTACGACCCGCACTTGGGCGACTGCACGCACGCCGGGCAGCCGTCGTGGCACGGGCAGCGGGCGATGGCGTCGCGCGTCGCGCGGAGCCAGGTCGCGCCGAGCTCGAACCCGCGCTCGGCGAAGCCGGCCCCGCCGGGATAGGCGTCGTGGACGAACACGGTGGCCTCGCCGGTGTCGGCGTGCAGCGCGGTCGACACGCCGCCGAGGTCCCAGCGGTCGCACGTCGCGAGGAGGGGGAGCAGGCCGATCGACGCGTGCTCGGCGGCGTGCAGCGCACCGGGCAGCTCGTCGGCGTCGACGCCCGCCTCCTCGATCACGGAGGCGGGGACGGTCCACCAGACGGCCATCGTCGGCAGCGTGCGCTCGGGAAGATCGAGGGTCTCCGTGCCGAGGACCTGCATGTCGAGGAGGCGGCGTCGCTGGAAGCTCACCACCTGGGAGCACACGTCGACCGGGCCGTAGCCCCAGCCGACCGGGCCCCAGCTGCGCTCGACGACCTCGCGGCCCGTCGCGACGTCCCCGTCCGTGGGCTCGTCGACGATCGTGATGGACGTGGTCGACCGGGACCACGTGCCGTGGTCGACGTCCTGCCGACGCACGAGCGCGACGTGGTCCGCGAGGTCGAGGTGCTCGACGACGTAGGTGCGGCCCTGGTGGACGTACACCGCGCCGTCGTGCACGGAGCCGTCCGCGGAGGCGGCGTCGACGGTCCCGAGCAGCCGGCCGGTGCGTGCCTCGGCGACCCGGACGGGCGCGCCGCCGGAGCCGCGCAGGTCGGTCATGCCCGACGCGGGCTGCGCGTGCGTCCAGTACCAGCCGGACGCCCGGCGGCGCAGGGCGCCGCGCGCGACGAGCACGTCGAGCAGGCCGCGCACGACGTCGGGCGTGCCGAACGCGGCGAGGTCCTCGGACCGCAGCGGCACCTCCGCCGCCGCCGCGCACAGGTGCGGCGCGAGGACGTAGGGGTTCGCGGGGTCGAACACGGTCGCCTCGAGCGGTGCGTCGAACACCGCCTCGGGGTGGTGCACGAGGAACGTGTCGAGCGGGTCCTCCCGGGCGACGAACGCGACGAGGCCGTCGGCGCCCGCCCTCCCGGCGCGGCCCGCCTGCTGCCACACCGACATGCGGGTGCCGGGCCAGCCGGCGATGAGGACGGCGTCGAGCCCCGAGATGTCGACGCCCAGCTCGAGCGCGTTGGTCGTCGCGAGGCCGAGCACGTCGCCGGTGCGCACCGCGTCCTCGAGCTCGCGCCGCTCCTCGGGCAGGTAGCCGCCGCGGTAGGCGGCGACGCGGCGCACGAGCCGGGGGTCGACGACGCGCACGCTGTCCTGCGTCTGGACCGCGACGGACTCCGCGCCGCGGCGCGAGCGCGTGAACGCGAGCGTGCGGGCGCCCGCGATGACGAGGTCGGCGAGCAGGTCGGCCGTCTCGGCGGTGGCGCTGCGGCGGGGGTGCTCCGGCCCCTCGGCGGGCGTCGCGACCGCCGGGTCGTCGTCGTGGCCCTCCGCGGGCCCGTCGTCCGCGGACGCCTCGAAGCCCACCACGACGGGCGGCTCCCACAGGGCGAACGTCTTGCGCCCCGCGGGGGAGGTGTCGCGCGCGACGGTCACGACGTCGTCGGGCTCGACGCCGACGAGCCGTGCCGCGCTCGTCGCCGGGTCGGCGGTCGTCGCCGACGCGACGACGAACGCCGGAGGCGGGTCGCCCTCGCGCGCGTAGTGCGCCGCGAGCCGGCGCAGGCGCCGCAGGACGAGGGAGACGTGCGCGCCGAACACCCCCCGGTAGGCGTGCCCCTCGTCCACGACGACGTACCGCAGGTCCCGCAGCAGCCGCGTCCAGCCGCGGTGGTGCGGCAGGAGCGCGAAGTGCAGGAAGTCCGGGTTGGTCAGCACGACGTCGGCGTGCTCGCGCACCCACCGGCGCTCGTCCTGCCCGGTGTCGCCGTCGCACGTCGCGACCCGCACGTCGCGCGTCCCGGCGGCGTCGAGGAGGCGCTGGAGCCCGGAGAGCTGGTCGGCCGCGAGCGCCTTCGTGGGCGAGAGGTAGAGCACGGCGCCGCGCCGTGCGACCGACTCGATGCGGCCGGGGTCGAGCACGCGCGTCGCGGCGTCGGCGCGCACGGCCGTGAGCGCCGGGAGCCAGAACGCGAGCGACTTGCCCGAACCCGTGGAGGTCGCGAGAGCGACGTGCCGGCCCGACCACGCGGCGTCGGCCGCCTCGACCTGGTGCTCCCAGGGGCGCTCCACGCCGAGCGCGCGGTACCCGGCGACGAGCGACGCGTCGGCCCACGCGGGCCACTCGCCCTGGGTGCCGGGGCGCGCGGGCAGCTCGCGCACGTGCCGCAGCCGCTCGTCGCGCCGTCCGCCCGCGCGCAGCACGTCGAGCAGCGTCGCGCTCGTCGGTCGCGGGGAGGTGGTGGGGGCGTGAAGCACGTCTCCGAGTGTCCCACCTCGGGCCCACGGTTCGGCCGAGGGCCGTGCTCGGGACCTCCGGCCCTCGCGCGGGGAGGGGCGCACGGCCGACGATCGACGCATGGCAGCGTGGCGTGGGATCCGGGTCCTGACGACGACGGCGCTCGCCGCCGGGGCGCTCCTGCTCACCCGGCGCATGACCCAGACGTGGGGCACCTGGGAGGGCGAGCACGAGTGCGTGCTCCCCGGCGACGACCTCGTCCCCGACGCGCGCGCCGTCGTCGCGACGCGGGCCGTGACGGTCGGCGCGCCGCCGGCCGACGTCTGGCCGTGGCTCGTCCAGCTCGGTCAGGGGCGCGGCGGCTTCTACTCCTACGACGCGCTCGAGAACCTGGTCGGCCTGGGCATCCGCAGCGCGGAGTCGATCGAGGAGCGCTGGCAGGGCCTCGCCGTGGGCGACGACGTCCGCCTGGCGGACGAGGCCGTCCTGCGGGTGGCGGCGCTCGAGCCGGGCTCGCACCTCGTGCTGCTCGGCGCGCCCGGGCCCGGGCAGCCGGACACGATGCCGTTCCGGTTCTCGTGGGCGTTCGTCGTGCGACCGCTCCCGCCGGGGGCGGACGGCACCCCGCGGTCGCGCCTGCTCGTCCGCGAGCGGTATGTACCGCTGGGCGCCGCGGGCCGCGCGGTCGTCGAGGCGGTGCAGCCGGTGAGCTTCCTCATGACGCAGAAGATGCTGCGGGGCGTCCGCGCCCGCGCCGAGCGCCACTGACAGGTCCCGAACATGCGGTCGTCGCCCGTCCGGCGCTCGGCACGGTCCGCAACCACATGCTCGGCCGCGGGGGGAGAGGGGGAGACTCAGCCGCGGAAGATCTCGACCGTGGCGCGCGAGAGGTACCACGGGTCCACGACGGCGGTGAGCTCGCGCGCGGAGTGCATCGAGAGGATGGGGACCCCGACGTCGACCGTGCGGATGCCGAGGCGGGTCGCGGTGAGCGGCCCGATGGTCGAGCCGCACGGCACGGTGTTCTTCGAGACGAACTCCTGGCTCGGCACCCC
This sequence comes from Cellulosimicrobium sp. MI9406, assembly GCF_040595865.1. NCBI lineage: Bacteria > Bacillati > Actinomycetota > Actinomycetes > Micrococcales > Promicromonosporaceae > Cellulosimicrobium > Cellulosimicrobium sp. MI9406. The sequence continues at coordinate 311,701 of NZ_JALIZI010000003.1, read as the reverse complement.
GGCCCGGGCGCAGGCGCGCGCCCACGCCGCGGCGCCGTGCGCGTCGGTCGTGTAGCGCTGGTTCGCGTTGATCTTGAGGATCGGCCCGCCGCCGGCGAGCGGCCGGTTCGCGGGGTCGTGCCGCTCCGGATAGTTGGGGTGCACCGAGTGGCCGACGTCGCTCGACACGCACAGCGACCCCGCGAGCTGACGGTGCCGCTCCTCGTCGGTCGCGCCGAGGCCGGCCGCGACCCGGTCGAGCACGTCCGCGAGGAACGGGCCGGACGCGCCGGAGCGCGACTCCGACCCGATCTCCTCGTGGTCGAACGCGGCGAGCACGGGGATCGTGGCGCCCTCGACGGGCCGGTCGGGCGTGCCCGCGACCTCGAGCAGCGCGACGAGACCGGCGTGCACCGACAGCAGGTTGTCGAGCCGTCCGGACGCGAGGAACGCGTCGTGCGCGCCGAACACGCGGGGCGACTGGGTGTCGGCGACCACGACGTCGTACCCGGCGACCTCGCTCGCCCGCACTCCCGCGTGGTGCGCGAGCTCGGCGAGCACGTCCCCGCCGCTCGTCCTGTGCGGCGCGCCCGCGACGTCGGACCCGGCCGGACCGGACGCCGACGCGAGGCCCCACACGGGCTGCGTGTGCTGCTGCTTGTCGAGCGTGAGCCCGTCGTTCGCGGCGCGGTCGAGGTGGATCGCGAGCTGCGGGATGCGCAGCAGGGGGCCCGTGCGCACGAGGTGCTCCGCGCCGTCGGCCGTGACGAGGCGACCGGCGAGCTCGAGCTCGCGGTCGAGCCACGAGTTGAGCAGCGGGCCGCCGTAGATCTCCACGCCCGCCTGCCACCAGCCCTCGCGGCCGACGCTCGGGCGCGGCTTGAGCTTGAAGCCGGGCGAGTCGGTGTGGGCGCCGAGGATCGCGAACGGCGTGGTCGCCGTCGCGCCCGCGGGCACGGCCCAGGCGATCACCGCGCCGTCGCGCACGACGACGTACCGCCCGCCCGCGGGCCCGTCGCCCTGGCCGCCGGTCACCGACGGCCACGCCGCGGTCTCGTCCAGGCGCTCGAAGCCGACGGCCTCGAGCCGGCGCGCGACCTCGTGCGCCGCGTGGTACGACGACGGGGACGCCTCGACGAACGTCGCGAGGTCGTGCGCGTGGGCGAGGGCGCGGTCGTGGAGGGTCGGGTCGGTCACGGGGGTGCTGGGCGTCGACACAGGCTCCACCCTACGCACGCCCAGGAGCGCTCCGTAGGGTGGTCGCGCACCGCGAGAGAGGGAGTCCGCATGACCTGGGTCGTCCTGCCGGGCCTGGCGCTCACGCCCGAGGACTTCGCCCCGCTCGCGCATGCCCTCGGCACCGCGTCCGGCACCGACGACGTCCGCGTCCTCGACGCGTGGCGCGTGCCCGTGACGGGACCGGTCGACGTGGTGCGGGAGGGTCTCGGCGTCGACGGGTCGCGGCCCGTGGACCTCGTCGGGCACTCCGTCGGCGGGCTCACCGCGATCGAGTGGGCGCTGCGGCACCCGGAGGAGGTCCGCCGGCTCGTGCTCCTCGACCCGACGAGCCCGTGGGAGGCCCATCTCCCGGCACTGCACACGGGGCGGGTCACGGCCCGGGCCGGCACCGCGGCGGCGGGCGTGCTCGCGACCGGGCTCGCCGTGACGGGCGCGACCCTGCGCCGCGTGGGCGTCCGGGTGGTCACGCGCGCCCCGGACCGGCTCCCGCACGACGTCGCGCGCGCCCGCTACGGCTCGCGCGAGGCGTGGACGCTGCTCGCCCACCAGTGGTTCGCGAGCTGGGAGCAGGCGCCGCGGGTGCGCGACCTGCTCGACGACGGCCGCCGTCTGCCCGCGGGCTCCGAGCCGCTGCTCGTCACCGGCCTGCGGGCGAGCGCGCGGTTCCTGCGCGCGCAGCGCGAGCTGTCGGACCGGCTCGGGGTCCCGCGGGTCGGGCTCGCGGGGGAGGGCCACCTCTACCCGCTCACGCGGCCCGACGCCGTCGCGCGCCTCGCCACGGGCCTCGCCCCGGACGCCGGCGGAGGGGCCGCGCGACCGCCGGGCTGACGGGCCCCGGGGCGCCGTCACCGGGCGCGCTCGTGACGTCGTGCACGAGTGGTCGTGACGTACGACACACGTGCGTAGACTCACCCCCATCGCTCCGGCAGGGGACCGGCGCGACGGTCGCGCGGTTCGTCAAGGAGGACGGATGCTCACGCTCGGTACGGAAAGTCTCACCATCGTCGCGGTCATCGCGGCGATCGCCCTCGTGGCCCTCGCCTTCGCGGTCGTCCTGCGCAGACAGGTCCTCGCCGCGGACGAGGGCACGGCGAAGATGCAGGACATCGCCCAAGCCGTGCAGGAGGGCGCCGGCGCGTACCTGAGCCGCCAGTTCCGCACGCTCGCGCTGTTCGCGGCGATCGTCTTCGGCCTCCTGTTCCTGCTGCCGGGCGACGGCGGCATCCGCGTGGGGCGCTCGGTCGCGTTCCTCGTGGGCGCCGGGTTCTCGGCGGCGATCGGCTACCTCGGGATGTGGCTCGCGGTGCGCGCGAACGTGCGCGTCGCGTCGGCCGCGACCCGGCCCGGCGGGCGCTCGGAGGGCGCGCGCATCGCGTTCCGGACGGGCGGCGTCGTCGGCATGTCGGTCGTCGGCCTCGGCCTGCTCGGCGCCGCGGGCGTCGTGCTCGTCTACAAGGGCGACGCCCCGGCGGTGCTCGAGGGCTTCGGGTTCGGCGCCGCGCTGCTCGCGATGTTCATGCGCGTCGGCGGCGGCATCTTCACCAAGGCGGCGGACGTCGGCGCGGACCTCGTCGGCAAGGTCGAGCAGGGCATCCCCGAGGACGACCCGCGCAACGCCGCGACCATCGCGGACAACGTGGGCGACAACGTCGGCGACTGCGCGGGCATGGCGGCCGACCTGTTCGAGTCGTACGCGGTGACGCTCGTCGCGGCGCTCATCCTCGGCAAGGCGGCGATGGGCGAGGAGGGCCTCGTATTCCCGCTCGTCGTGACGGCCCTGGGCGCGCTCGTCGCGGTGCTCGGCGTGTTCATCACGCGCGTGCGCGGCCAGGAGAACGGCCTCAAGGCCATCTACCGCGGGTTCTACCTCTCGGCGCTCATCGGCGCGGTGCTCGCCGCCGTCGCCGCGTTCGTCTACCTGCCGTCGTCGTTCGCCGCGCTCGACGGCACGGCCGACCTCGGCGACCTGTCCGGGATCGCGGCCGACCCGCGCGTCGTCGCGAGCCTCGCCGTCGTCATCGGGATCGTCCTCGCGGGCATCATCCTGTGGATCACGGGCTACTTCACCGGCACGACGTCGAAGCCCACCCTGCACGTGGCGGCCACCTCGCGCACGGGCGCGGCGACGGTCGTGCTGTCGGGCATCGGGGTCGGGTTCGAGTCGGCCGTGTACACGGCGGGCGTGATCGCCGCGGCGATCTGCGGCCTGTTCCTCCTCGCAGGCGGGTCGGTGTGGCTCGCGCTGTTCCTCGTCGCCCTCGCCGGGTGCGGGCTGCTGACGACGGTCGGCGTCATCGTCGCGATGGACACGTTCGGTCCCGTCTCCGACAACGCCCAGGGGATCTACGAGATGTCGGTCGGCGAGTCGGGCGACGGCGACGCGGAGGCCGCGCAGATCCTCACGGACCTCGACGCGGTGGGCAACACGACGAAGGCGATCACCAAGGGCATCGCGATCACGACGGCCGTCCTCGCGGCGACCGCCCTGTTCGGGTCGTACGCCGACGCCGTGAGCCACGCGCTCGCGGACGTGCAGGGCGTCGGGAGCGGTCTCGTCACGGCGATGCTCGACTACCAGATCATCTCGCCCATCACGCTCGTGGGCGTGATCCTCGGTGCCGCGACGGTCTTCCTCTTCTCGGGTCTCGCGATCGACGCGGTGACGCGCGCGGCGGGGGCGATCGTGTTCGAGGTGCGCCGCCAGTTCCGCGAGCACCCCGGGATCATGACGTTCCAGGAGCGCCCCGAGTACGGCCGGGTCGTCGACATCTGCACGCGCGACTCGCTGCGCGAGCTCGCGACCCCCGGCCTGCTCGCGGCGTTCGCGCCCATCGCCGTCGGCTTCGGCCTGGGCGTCGGGCCGCTGGCCGGCTTCCTCGCGGGCGCGATCGGCGCGGGCGTGCTCATGGCCGTGTTCCTCGCCAACTCGGGCGGGGCGTGGGACAACGCGAAGAAGATCGTCGAGGACGGCGCGTACGGGGGCAAGGGCTCGGAGGCGCACGCCGCGACCGTCATCGGCGACACGGTCGGCGACCCGTTCAAGGACACCGCCGGCCCGGCGATCAACCCGCTCATCAAGGTGATGAACCTCGTGTCGGTGCTCATCGCGCCCGCGGTCGTGCTCATGAGCGTGCCCGAGGACGCCAACCACGTCCTGCGCATCGCGATCGCGGTCGTCGCGGCCGCCATCGCGTTCGGCGCGGTGATCATGTCGCGGCTGCGTGCGGCGCGCGTCGACCGCGAGGAGTCCGCCGTCGAGCGGGAGCGCGTCGCGACGGGCGCCTGAGGCCCGGCCGCCGCAGACGACGGAGGGCGCCCGGGTCGACCCGGGTGCCCTCCGTCGTGCGCGGGACTAGCCCGCGACGGTGAACGACGCGCGCAGGAGCGCGTCCTCGCGCGACGACGGCCCGACGCGCAGCTCGAACGCGCCCGGCTCGACGACGCGGCGCCCGCGCGCGTCGACGAGCGTGCAGTCCGCCACGGGCACCTCGAGGCCGACGGTCGCCGACTCGCCCGGCGCGAGGTCCACCTTGCGGTAGGCCTTGAGCTCCTTCTCGGCCCACGTCACCGACGTGACGGTGTCGCTCACGTAGACCTGGACGGTCTCGCGCACCGGGCGCGAGCCGGTGTTCGTCAGCGTGACCTCGGCGCGCACGACGTCGTCGGGCCCGTGCTCGGTGCCGAGCACCCGCAGGTCGGCGTACTCGACGGTGGTGTAGCTCAGGCCCTCGCCGAACGCGAACGCGGGGCTCTGCGTGAGGTCGGCGTAGCGGACGCCGTGCTGGCCACGCACCACGTTGTAGTAGGTGGGCTGCTGGCCGGCGTGGCGTGCGAACGAGATCGGGAGCCGGCCCTCGGGCTCGATCAGCCCGAGCACGAGCTCGGCGACGGCCTGGCCGCCGCGCATCCCGGGGTTGGCCGCCCAGACGACCGCCGCCGCCGCGTGCGCCGACGGCGGCAGCACGAGCGGCTTCGACGCGACGACGACCACGACCACGGGGGTGCCGGTGGCGACGAGGGCGTCGAGCAGCGCGACCTGGCCGCCGACGAGCTCGAGCGTCGCGGTCGAGCGCCCCTCGCCCACGAGCTCGATGCGGTCGCCCACCACGGCGACGGCGAGGTCGGCGTCGCGCGCGGCGGCGACGGCCTCGGCGATCAGCGCGTCGTCGGGCGCGGCCGGGACGACGACCTGCGGCCGCGGCTGCCCGTCGGGGAACAGCTCGCCCTCGGGGTCGGGCGCGAGCGTGAGGATGTCGGCGCCGCGCGCGTGGGTCACGGCCCAGCCCTCCGGGGCGAGCGCGCGGAAGCCGTCGAGCACGGTCGTCGTCATCTCGCGCGGGTGCCCGTCGGGCAGCCAGTCGGCCTGGCCCGACGCGCCCGCCCAGTCGCCGAGCTGCGTGTGGTCGTCGTCCGCGTTCGGGCCGACGACGGCGATCCTCCGGGCGGGCGCCCCGGCCGGGGCGAGGGCCCGGCCGTCGGGCGTGCCGGCGTCGCGGTCGAGCCCGCCCGCGAACGGGAGGGTCCCGTCGTTGGTGAGGAGCACGAGGGAGCGGCGAGCGACCTCGAGGTTCACCGCGGCGTGCTCGGCCGACGCGATGACCGCCTGCTGGCGCGCGACGTCCGGCCGCCGCGGGTCCTCGAACAGGCCGAGGCGGAACTTGAGCGTGAGGATGCGCCGGACGGCGGCGTCGATCGCGGCCTCCTCGACGAGGCCGCGGTCCACCGCCTCGAGCGCGCCCTCGAAGAAGCGCGGAGTCGTCATGACCATGTCGTTGCCGGCGCGCACGGCCGCGGCGGACGCGTGCACGTAGTCGGGCTGGATGTGCTGCTCCCAGACCATGCGGCCCACGTTGTCCCAGTCGGTGACGAGCGTGCCGGTGTACCCCCACTCGCCGCGCAGGACGTCGTCGAGCAGCCAGCCGTTCACGGTGACGGGCACGCCGTCCATGGACTGGTAGCCGAGCATGAACGTGGCGCAGCCCTCGCGCGCGACCCGCTCGAACGGGGGCAGGAACCAGGACCGGAGCTTGCGCTGCGAGATGTCGGCCTCGCTCGCGTCGCGCCCGCCCTGCGTCTCGGAGTAGCCCGCGAAGTGCTTCGCCGTAGCGAGGACGCCCGTCGGGTCGGACAGCCCGTCGCCCTGGTAGCCGCGGACCATCGCGGACGCGAGCTCGCCGATGAGGAACGGGTCCTCGCCGAACGTCTCGTCGACGCGGCCCCAGCGCAGGTCGCGGGCGATGCAGAGCACGGGGGAGAAGGTCCAGTGGACGCCGGTCGCGGCGACCTCGACCGCGGTCGCGCGCGCGACCTGCTCCACGAGCGCGGGGTCCCACGTCGCGGCCATGCCGAGCTGCGTGGGGAAGATCGTCGCGCCGACCCAGAACGAGTGGCCGTGGATGCAGTCCTCGGCGAGCAGCAGGGGGATGCGCAGCCGTGTCCGCCCGGTGAGCTCGTGCGCGGCGAGGACGTTCTCCGGCGAGGTGTGCAGCAGCGAGCCCGCGTGCTTCTCGAGCACCGCGGGGCCGACGCCGTCGCGCGCGTCGAGCTGGAGCATCTGTCCGACCTTCTCGGGCAGCGTCATGCGGGCGAGGAGGTCCTCGACGCGGTCGGCCACGGGCACGGCGGGGTCGAGGTAGGGCAGGGTGCTCAAGGACGGTCCTTCCACGGCGGCGGCGACGGCACCCGGCGGCGCCGCGGGTGCGGGCACGGCGTCGGCGGACCGGGCGCCGTCACTCTACCGGAAACCAAGTAACTGGTCAGTAAGTTTGCGCCGTCAGTGCCAGTGGACGAGGAAGCGGGCGACGGTCCGCGTCGCGTGGTCGAGCACGTGGCCGTCCTCCGCGGCGGCCCCCGAGAGCAGCGCCGCGTCCACGACGTGCGCGACGAGGTCGGTGTCGGTCACGTGCCCGTGGCCCGACGCGTCGAGCACCGTCCGTGCAGCCGCAAGCAGGCGCGGGCGCGACGCGCGCATGATCGGCCGCAGCGCCGGGTCCCGCATGGCCGTGAGCATGGGGTCGAGGCGCACGTCGACCACCGAGTCGTCCACGTGCGGGGCGTACAGCGTCTCGATGAGCTCGCGCGCCGTCGCGGCGCTCGAGCGACGCCGGTGGGCGAGGGTGTCGGCGTGCTCCTGCGCGGCCGTCGCGCGCACGTCCTCCGCGGCCTCGACGGCGGCGGCGACGAGCGAGGCGCTCGTCGGGAAGTAGTACGACGCCGACCCCTGCGGCACGCCCGCGGCGCGGGCGACCTGCCGGTGGGTCACGGCGGCGAAGCCCTGGTCGATGAGCAGGTGCGCGGCGGCGTCGACCATCGCGCGCTGTCGCTCCGCGCTGCGCCCCTGCACCGTGGTGCGCGCGCCCCGCGCGCCGCTCGTCGCCGACCGGTCCCGGGCACCCGCAGCGTCGTCCACGCGGCCATCGTAGTGAGGAATAACCTATACGTGCGTATGGTTATCGCCCTCGGACCGTGAGCGCGGCCCGTGGAACGAACGAGGAGTGGAGAAGGATGGTCGCCGCCGAGGGGCTCGTCATCGACTGGGCACAGATGCCCACCTACAACACCGTGATGTCCGTCGCCGTCGGCGCCGGGCTGATCCTGCTGGTCATGCTCGGCCGCGAACTGCTGCGGGCGCCCGGGAAGATCGTCGTGGAGGGCTGGTCGCTCGCGTTCGGCGTGCTGGGCACGATCCTCACGGCGACCGGGCTGCACATGACGCTCACGTGGCCGCTCGCCGCGGGCGGCTTCCCGTTCGACAACATCATCTTCGGCGAGACGAGCCTCGCGTTCGGCGTGCTGCTCCTCGCCGCCGCGTTCTACCTCTGGACGCGCGGCCGCGCCGCGCTCGAGCGGGCCGACGCCACCGAGCACCTGCAGGCCGTCGCGCGCCCCGTGTCGGTGTTCGTGCTCGGCATGGGCCTCGGTCTCGTCGCCATCGCGATCGCCGGCGTGACGTACCAGCTCTTCGCCGCGCCGCCGGAGGAGCCGATCTCCGGCGCGTTCGCCGCCTACCCGCTCGTCGAGGCGATCTTCATGTCCGGGCTCATCGCGCTCGTGGGCGTCGGCGCGATCCTCTTCCCGTTCGCGGTCCGCTCCGGGCGGCGCGTCGTGCGGGTCGTCATCGGGTGGGCCTGGGGCCTGTCCGGCGTCGCGTTCCTGCTGTTCGGCGCGATGAACTTCTTCACCCACATCGGCCTCATCGTCAACACGATGGGCTGACGCCGCGGCGACCCCGAGGACCCCGCCGGCCGACCAGGCCCGCGGGGTTCTTCGCGCCCGCGGGAGGCGTCATCATAGGGGCCATGCAATCACCGGTGCGCGCCGTGGCCCACGCCGCGGTCCTCGCCGTCGTCGCCGGGCTGTGCCTCGCCGTCGTCGCGAGCGGGGCGTTCGACGTCGTTGCCCTCCCGGGCGCAGCACCCGCCGCCGCACCGCCCCCGCCCGCCGCACCCGCGGCGTCGTCCCCGGGTGCCGGGGACGACGCGGACGACGGCGCGGCACCCGCCGACGGCACGGACCCCGACACGTCGGACCCCACCGCGCCCGACGACGGCACGGACCCGGGGGCGGGCGCCGTCGACCCGGCGTGCCGGGAGGCGGAGGTCGCGTGGGGCGCGGCGGCCAAGGCGCAGGTCAACCTCACGGTCGACCACCCCGAGGCCCTCGTCGAGGGGTTCACCACCGCCCGCGACACGCTCGCCGGGGCCACCCCGCCCGTGGCGGTCGCGCGCGACTGGGCCGTCGTCACGACCTACCTCACGATGATCGCGGACGAGGTCGAGGCCACCGGCACGCGGGACACGGGCGAGCTGTCGCGGGCGATCGACCGCGTGGGGCGCCGGATCGACACGGCGGCGCTCACGTCGTCGTCCCGGGCGGTCACCGAGTACTTCCGGGCCGGCTGCGCGCGCTGACCGGCACGCGCCGGAACTTCACCCCGTGGCGATGGCCACATGGGGAGCGGTCCCCACTTCGACGTTTTGAGGGCGCGCGACGCGCGTCCGTGGGAAACCATGGGCGTCATGCGCACCCGACTGACGATCACCAAGACCACGACCGCCCTCGCGACGAGCGCCCTCCTCGTGCTCGGCCTGGCCGCCTGCGGTGGCTCCGGCGACGACGCGAGCACCGACTCGGAGACCACGCCGGCGGAGGAGACCAGCACGTCGGCCGAGGAGGAGACCACCCCGTCCGAGGAGCCCACCGAGGAGGAGTCCGCCGACACCGAGGCGTCGGGCGACTTCTGCACCGCCTACGACGCCCTGCTCGACGCCCAGACGACCCTGAGCTCGATCGACACGAGCGACCCGGCCGCCGCCGTGACGCAGTTCGAGACGTTCACGGCGTCGCTCGAGGCCGCCGAGGCCCCGGCCGAGATCAGCACCGACTGGGACAACGTCACGGGCGTCTTCCGCCAGCTCACGGACACGCTCGAGACCGCGGTCGCCGACCCGGCGAACGCGGACATCTCCTCGATCACGTCGCTCATGACGGACGAGACCTTCCAGACCTCGGCGCAGAACGTCGCGGTCTACGGCACGCAGAACTGCTGACGACGACCTCCCCCACGGACCCTCGGCACGCCTCGGCGAGCCGGGGGTCCGTCGCGTCCGGGGCGGCGCGGGCCCTCGGCAGCCGCGCGCGGATCGGTGAGGATGGAGCCATGCCTCCCGCCTCCAGCACGCCGAGCCCGTCGTCGCGCACCGTCGCGGACGGGCCCGGCCCCGTCCCGCCCGGCGCCGGCCTCGCCCCCGCCGACCTCGCGGCCGCCGCGGCGACGCTGCGCGAGGACCTCGCGGCGGCGGACTTCACGGTCGACGGCGTCGAGCGCGTGCTCGGTCCCGTCGCGTCCGCCGCGCTGCACCGCGAGCAGGCCGTCCCGGCGCGGCGCGCGCTGCGAGACCGCGGTCGGGAGGAGGCCGACCCCACGGCCGCTCTCGCCGCCCTCTTCCTCCTCGGCGACGACGTGCCCCGGCGCGCCCTCGACGCGGCGCTCGGGCGGACGGGGGTCGACGGCGCACGGCGGCTGGGCCTCGTCGAGACGGCGGGCGCGGGCGACGACGACGCGGTGCGCGCGCTCGTCGACCTGCGGCCGTACGCGGCGACCGACGCCGCGGGCCCCGTCACGTGGTGGCTGTCGTCGGACCTGGGCGAGCTCGCGACGGGCCGCCGGCTCGCCCCGGACCACGTGCTCGGCGCGGGCGGCGCGTCCCTGACGCTCGCCCAGGTGACGGTCCGGACGCCGGTCGGGCGCGTGCTGGACCTCGGGACGGGCTGCGGCATCCAGGCCCTGCACGCCGCGCGGCACGCGCGCGCCGTCGTCGGCACGGACATCTCGCGCCGGGCGCTCGGCTTCGCCGCGTTCAACGCCGCCTTCAACGCCGCCTTCAACGCCACGTTCGACGAGGACTCCGGGGACTCCCGGGCGGCCGGGCCCGGAGGCGCCGCACCGACCGGGCGCGTCGAGCTGCGCGAGGGCTCGATGCTGGAGCCGGTCGCGGGCGAGCGCTTCGACCTCGTCGTGTCGAACCCGCCGTTCGTCATCACCCCGCGCGCCGCCGGGGGCGCGCTCCCGGACTACGAGTACCGCGACGGCGGCCGGTCGGGCGACGACCTCGTGCGCGACCTCGTGACCGGGGTCGGCGCCGTGCTCGAGCCCGGCGGCGTGGCCCAGCTCCTCGGCAACTGGGAGCACCGCCGCGGCGTGCCGTGGGACGAGCGCGTCGGCGCGTGGCTCGACGAGGCCGGCCTCGACGGCTGGGTGGTCCAGCGCGAGGTGCTCGACCCCGCGGAGTACGCCGAGACCTGGATCCGCGACGGCGGCACGACCCCCGAGCGCGAGCCCGCGGCGTGGGCGGCGGCGTACGGCGCGTGGCTCGACGACTTCGCCGCGCGCGACGTGGAGGCCGTCGGATTCGGCATCGTCACGCTGCGCCGTCCGCTCGCGGGCGCCCGCCCGACGCTGCGGCGGCTCGAGGAGCACACCGGGTCGGTGCGCCAGCCGCTCGGCGCGCACCTCGCGGCGTCGCTCGCGGCGCACGACTGGCTCGCGGCGCGCGACGACGCGGCCCTCGCGGGCGAGCGGCTCGCCGTCGCGACCGACGTCACGGAGGAACGGTTCCACACGCCCGGCGCGCCCGACCCCACGGTCGTCCTGCTGCGCCAGGGCGACGGCCTGGGCCGCGCCGTGCGGGCGACGACGGGGCTCGCCGCGCTCGTCGGCGCGAGCGACGGCGAGCTGACGGTCGGGCAGCTCGTGGGAGCGATCGCCGCGCTGTTCGAGGTCGGTGCCGAGGACCTCGCGGGCGACCTCCTGCCCGACGTGCGCGGGCTCGTGCGCGACGGCTTCCTCGCACCCGTGGGCTGACGCGCGCGACACGCCCCGGCCGCACCGATACGTTGGGGCGGCATGGACCTCGAGGTGCGGCACCTGCGCATGATCGTGACGGTGGCCGAGACGGGCAGCGTGACCAAGGCGGCGGCGTCGCTGGGCCTCGCGCAGCCAGCCCTCACCGCCCAGCTCAACCGGATCGACCGCACGCTCGGCGGGTGCGTCTTCACGCGCGACCGGCAGGGCGCGCGCCCCACGGAGCTCGGCGAGCTCGTGCTGCGGCACGCGCGCGTCGTGCTGCCCGCCATGTCCGCGCTGGTCGACGACGCCCGGCGGCTCACCAGCGAGCACGGCACGGTCGGCCGCGTGCACGTGGGGACGGTGAGCTCCGCGATCGGCGGCCTGTTCGCGAGCCGGCTGCACACCGCGCTGCCCGGCGCGCTGGGGGTCGACGACCTGCTCGTCACGACGGCGACGTCGTGGTCCGTCGAGGAGACCGCGGACCGCCTCGCGAGCGGGACCCTCGACGTCGCGCTCGTCGGCATGTGCGGGGACGCGTCCCCGCCCGCGGCCGGGGGCCTGGTGTGGACGGCGGTGTCCACCGACCCGGTGTTCGTGCTCGTCGACGAGTACCACCCCGTCGCCGGGCGCGACGCCGTCGGGCTGGGCGAGCTCGCCGACGCGCTGTGGCTCACGGCCCCCGGGAGCGGGTGCTTCGAGCGCTGCTTCGTCGGGGCGTGCGCGCGGGCAGGCTTCACGCCGCGCGCGATGGGGGAGTCGGACCGCACGTCGTGCATCGACCAGGTGCGCGGCGGGCACGCCGTCGCGCTCGTCCAGCCCGTGCTCCTCGACGCCCCCGGCGTGCGGACCGTCGCGCTCGAGGGCGCCCCGCTGCGCTGGACGCACCACGTGGGGTGGCGGCGCGACGCCGTCGACCGCCTCCCGGTCGACGCGGTCCTGCGGGCCGCGACGGGTGCGCACCGCGACGCCGTGCAGCGCTCGCCCCGCTACCGGCGGTGGCGCGCCGAGCACCCGGTGGAGACCGCGTAGGGGCGAGCCCGCACATAGCGCCCGCGTATGACCTGATCGTGATCTGGGCGCGCCCTGGACGCGTCCCTAGCGTGGCCCTCGACCGGGCCACCCGGGCCCGGCGAAGGGAATGGACGACATGACACGACCACTCCGCAGGAGGCTCACCGCGGTCACCGCCGCGGCGACGCTCCTGGCGGGCGGGGCCGCGACGCACGCCGTCGCCGCCACGCCCGCACCCGACGACCAGCGCGCGACGGTGCGCGCGGTCCCCAAGACGGCCCCCGGCCTGGAGCGCGCGCTGGAGCGCGACCTGGGCCTCAGCGCGCGGGACGCACGGACGCGCCTCGCCTTCCAGTCCGACGCGGCGGGCACCGAGGCCGCGCTCGAGCGGCGCCTCGGCGCCGACTACGCGGGCGCGTGGGTCGACGACGCCGCGAACGTCCTCTACGTCGGCGTCACCGACGCCGCCGACGCGCGCACGGTGCGCGCCGAGGGCGCCACAGCGGTCGACGTCGACCACACGCTCGCCGACCTCGAGACCTGGCGCGCGACGCTCGACGGCGCGCTCGCCGACGACCCGGCGGCGCTGCCGGGCTGGTACGTCGACGTGACGCGCAACCGCGTCGTCGTCGCGGTGCGCGAGGGCGGCCAGGCCGACGTCGCCGCGCAGGTCGCCGCCGCGGGCGTGCCCGCCGACGCGGTCGCGTACGAGGAGACGACGGAGTCCCCGCAGCCGCTGATCGACGTCGTGGGCGGGAACGCGTACACGATCGGCGGCGGCAGCCGGTGCTCCGTCGGGTTCGCGGTCCAGGGCGGGTTCGTCACCGCCGGGCACTGCGGCTCGACCGGCGCGCGCACGTCCGGGCCGGCGGGCACGTTCCGCGGGTCGAGCTTCCCGGGCAACGACTACGCGTGGGTCCAGGTCGACGCGGGCAACACGCCCGTCGGGGCGGTGAACAACTACGCCGGGGGCCGCGTCGCGGTCGCGGGCGCGACGCAGGCGCCGGTCGGGGCCTCCGTCTGCCGCTCGGGCTCGACCACCGGCTGGCACTGCGGCACCGTCCAGGCGTACAACGCGTCCGTCACCTACCCGCAGGGGACCGTCACCGGCCTCATCCGCACGACGGTGTGCGCCGAGCCCGGTGACTCCGGCGGCTCTCTCCTCGCGGGAAACCAGGCGCAGGGCGTCACGTCCGGCGGGTCCGGGAACTGCAGCTCCGGCGGGACGACGTACTTCCAGCCGGTGGGCGAGATCCTCTCGGCGTACGGCCTGGCCCTCGTCACGAGCGACGGCGGGGGCGGCACGCCGCAGCCGCCGACGGGCTGCAGCGGCTACGCCCGCACGTACACCGGGTCGCTCGCCGCGGGCACGACGGCCGTCCAGCCCAACGGGTCGTACTACACGGCCGGGGCCGCCGGGACGCACCGCGCGTGCGTGAGCGGTCCGAGCGGTGCCGACTTCGACCTCTACCTCCAGCGCTGGAACGGGTCGACGTGGGCGACGGTCGCGCAGTCGACCTCCCCGGGCGCGAACGAGTCCGTCTCCTACTCGGGGGCCGCGGGCTACTACCGGTTCGTCGTCCAGGCGTACTCCGGCTCGGGCGCCTACACGCTGGGGGCGACGACGCCCTGACCCGCCCGCCGCGCGCCGAGCACGAGGTCGCCGTCGTTCCCGTCCGCTTCCCGGGAGCAGCCTCGTGCTCGGCCGCGTGGGCGGTCAGGCCAGCAGCGCCGGGCCGTACTTGAGCAGCACGAGCGCGGCGAGGCCCACGAGCCACGCCGCGACGAGGTAGCCGTACGCGCCCGACCGCACGAACCCGAGCAGGCGCGCCTGGGCGCCGCGCGGCAGGTAGAGGTTGTCCTCCAGGACGTTCCAGTGCAGGAGCGACGCGAACACGAGCGTCGTGGAGACCGTGATCAGCAGGCACCACGGGCACAGCGCCCCGATGACGAACATCGACTGGTAGAAGAGCCAGTACGCGAACACGACCCCGAGCAGGTACACGCACTGCGCGGCGAAGAGGAACCACCGGGGGAAGCGGGTCCCGCCGAGCGCCGCGACCGCCGTCGTGATGACGATCGGCTCCGCGATGAGCCCGAGGAACGCGTTGGGGAAGCCGAACACCTGCGCCTGCCACGACTGCGCGACCGTCCCGCACGACAGCACGGTGTTGACGTCGCACGACAGCACGGCGCCAGGGTCCCCGGCGAGGAGGACGGCGTCGTACGACAGCACGAACGCCGCCGTGAGGCTCAGCAGCCCGAACAGCAGCATCTCGCCGAACAGCACGCCGCGGGAGTGGGTCCAGCCGGTGGGCCGGGCGAAGGGGTCGAAGCCCGCGTCCGGCGTGGTGCCCGACGCCGTCGGGCCGGGCGAGCGGGCGTCGTCCGCGAGCGCGGTGGTCGTTCCGGTCACGGGCGGTCCTCGGGTCCGCGGGGCCCCGCCGGAGAGGTCCGGCGGGCGGGGCAGAAGGTGGCGCCGGCCGGCAGGGTGGGCGCGCTGCCGGCCCGGCGCCGCACCCAGCGTACGAACGTGCGCGGCGGGGCCGACAGGGACCATGGTCCCGGATCCGGGGCGCTTCTCGGGCGGTCCCGGGCGACCGGTCGGACGCCCGCCGAGCCTGGCGGGAGGGCAGCCTCGCGGTGGGTCGTGGGGGCGGTGCGGGCGGTCCGCCCTAAGATCTGGGGGCGCCCCCTCGCGTGGCGCGCCCTGGCCGCCGCGCCGGGCACCGACCCGCCCCGCCCGAGAGGACCTGCGTGCAGCACGACGACGTCGACTCCCTGCGACGGTCGAGCGCGGCGTGGCGGCTCCTGCGCGCGGACACGGCGCCGCTCGTGCTCTCGTTCCTCGGGACCCTGTTCGTCGAGGACAACGTGCGCGCCATCCCGGAGAGCGAGCTCGTCGCGCGCCTCGACGACCACCTGTGGGCGGTCGACGGCCGGGCCGCGCGCGCCTCCGGCACGGAGCCGCGGTACCCGCGCGCCCCGCAGGCGTACGTGGACCACTGGACGCACCCGGACCAGGGCTGGCTGCGCGCCTGGTACCCGCCCGGCTCGGCGGAGCCGCACTACGACGCGACGCCCGCCGTCGAGCAGGCCGTGCGCTGGGTCGCGTCGCTGCGCGGGCGCGGGTTCGTCGGCACCGAGTCGCGGCTCAACACCGTCTTCGAGCTGCTGCGCCAGCTCGCCGTCGGCACGCAGACCGACCCGGCGGAGCGTCTGCGCGAGCTCGAGGAGCGCCGCGCCGCGATCGACGACGAGATCGCCCAGGTCCGCGCGGGGCGCGTCGCCGTCCTCGACGCGGCGGCGCAGCGCGACCGCTACCAGCAGCTCACCCAGACGGCGGCCGACCTGCTCTCGGACTTCCGCGAGGTCGAGGCGAACTTCCGCTCCCTCGACCGGGAGCTGCGCGAGCGCATCACGGGGTGGGACGGCGCGAAGGGCGAGCTGCTCGAGGAGGTCGTGCGGTCGCGCACGGCCATCGCGGAGTCGGACCAGGGGCGGTCGTTCCACGCGTTCTACGACTTCCTCCTCGACCGGCGCCGCCAGGAGGAGTTCGCCGCGCTCGTCGAGCGCGTGCAGTCCCTCGACGCGATCGCGCCCGACGTCGTCCGGCCGGCCCCCGGGACGCCGGGCCCGGCCGTGGACGCCGCCGCGCAGGCCGCGGCCCGGGAGCAGGAGCACCGCCGCCTGCGCCGCGTCCACTACGACTGGCTCGACGCCGGCGAGCGCACCCAGGCGACCGTGCGGACCCTCTCCGAGCAGCTCCGCCGCTTCCTCGACGACCAGGTCTGGCTCGAGAACCGGCGGGTCATGGACATCCTGCGCGGCGTCGAGGCGAAGGCGCTCGCCGCGCGCGACGTCGCCCGCGCGGCAGGCCGCGCCGGTGCGCCGCCGGGGATGCCGGTGGACGCCGTCGCGCCCGAGGTCGTGCTGCCGACGGAGCGACCGCTCTTCACGCCGCGCCCCACGGCGCGCCTCGACTCCGACCACGTCGAGGTCGGCGACGACGACTTCGAGGTCGACGCGCTGTACGACCAGGTGCACGTCGACCCGGAGCGCCTCGCGCGCACGGTCCGCGCGACGCTCTCGCGGCCCGGCGGCCCGGGGGAGGTCGCGCTCGCGGACCTGCTCGCCGAGGCCCCGCTCGAGCACGGGCTGGCCGAGCTCGTGACGTACCTGTCGCTCGAGGACCCGCGGTTCGTCGTCGTGCACGACGACGAGCGCACCGACGAGGTGCGCTGGGAGGGCGAGGCCCCGGCGGGGCCCGTCGCCGAGGACGGCGCACCCGAGCCGGTGGTGCGCGTCGCGCGCCTGCCCCGCGTCACGTACGCGCGGCGGACGAGCGGCTCCCCGCCCGGCGGGACACCTGCCGTACGACCCGATGCACGACCCGACGCCGCCCCCGACCCGAGCCCGGAGGAGACCCCGTGAGCACGACCCGCACCGCGCGCGACCCGGAGCTGTCCGTCGTCGTGACGTCGCTGCTCAAGGGCGTCGTCTATCGCGAGTCCGGCGAGGCGCTGTGGCGCGACCTGCTCGCGCGCGAGGCGCAGGTGCGCGACGCCGTCGCGACGCTCGGGCTGCAGGTCGTCGTCGACGAGGGCGACGGCTACGCCTACCTGCGCTCCCAGCCCGAGCACGAGCGCGACGAGCGCGTGCCGCGGCTGATCCCGCGCCGCGAGCTGCCGTTCGACGTCAGCCTGCTGCTCGCCCTGCTGCGCAAGCGGCTCGCGCAGGCGGACTCGGAGGGCGGCGAGACGCGCCTCGTGCTCACGCGCTCGGAGATCGTCGACCTGCTGCGGGTCTTCCTCACCCAGGACGCGGGCGCCGCGGCGAACGAGGCACGGCTCGTGGACCGGGTGGACGCGCTCGTGCGGCGCGTCGTGGAGCTCGGCTTCCTGCGGCCGGCGGGGCGCCCGGACCCGGACGGGCCCGACGCCGCCGCGGCGGGGGACCCCGGTGACCCGGCCGACGCGGAGGCTCGGCGGTACGAGGTGCGCCGCATCCTCAAGGCGTTCGTCGACGCGCAGTGGCTCGCGGACTTCGACGCGCGCCTCGCGCAGTACCTGGAGCTCGCCGCCGAGGGCGGCGGCCCGGGGGCGGGGACGCGCACGGGGGCGGCGGGCGCGGGGACAGGCCTGGCGACGGGTACGGCGACGACGACGAGGACGGTGGCGTGATGGAGGGCCTGTTCAGCGCGGTCGAGCTGCACGACCCGGCGGCCGACCTCGACGCGCGCGCCGGGTTCCGGCTCGAACGGCTCGAGGTGCTCAACTGGGGCACGTTCGACCAGCGTGTGTGGGCGTTCGACCTCGACGGTCGCAACGCCCTGCTGACCGGCGACATCGGCTCGGGCAAGTCGACCATCGTCGACGCGGTGACGACGCTGCTCGTGCCGTCGCACCGGATCTCGTACAACAAGGCCGCCGGGGCGGGGGCGCGCGAGCGGTCGCTGCGGTCGTACGTCGCGGGGCACTACAAGTCCGAGCGCGACGAGGCGACGGGCACGACGCGTCACGTGGGCCTGCGCGAGCGCGGCACGTACTCGGCCGTGCTGGGGCGGTTCTCGAACCGCGGGTTCGACCAGGAGGTCACGCTCGCGCAGGTGTTCTGGCTCGCCCCGGGCCAGGCGGGGCAGCCGGACCGCTTCTTCGTGACGGCGGACCGCCCGCTGACGATCACCGAGGACTTCGCGGGCTTCGGCGGCGACGTCACGGCGCTGCGCCGCCGCCTGCGCGAGTCCGGCGCGCAGGTGCGCGACCACTTCCCCGACTACGGGCGCGACTTCCGCCGCCTGCTCGGCATCCCGTCGGAGCAGGCGATGGACCTGTTCCACCAGACGGTGTCGATGAAGTCGGTCGGCGACCTCGGCGAGTTCGTGCGCGAGCACATGCTCGAGCCGTTCGACGCCGACCGCTGGACGGACCGGCTCGTCGCGCACTTCGACGACCTGACGAGCGCCCACGACGCCGTCGTGCGGGCGACCGCGCAGATCGAGCGGCTCGCGCCCCTGCTCGCGGACTGCGACGCGCACGACGCGCTCGGGGAGCGGGCCGAGGCGCTCGTCGCGCGCCGCGACGCCCTGCGCGCGTTCACCGCGTCGCGCCGCGTGGCGGACCTCGACGGTCTCACCGCCGCCCTCGACGAGCGTGTGGCCGACGGCGAGGCCCGCCGCCGCCGCGTCGTCGACGAGCTGGGGCTGCTCGGCGCCGAGCGGCAGCGGCTCGAGCTCGAGCGCGCGGGCCACGGCGGCGACCGGCTCGCCGCGATCGAGGGCGAGGTCGCGCGCCGCGAGGTCGAGCGCGCCGCGCGCGAGCGCCGCGTCGCCCAGCTCGCCGGGTACGCGGCGGCGGCCGGCCTGACGCTCGGCGCCCCGGACGGCGCCGACGCCGCGGCGGGGGACTCCGGCCCGGCGGGGCCGGGGGAGGGCGCCACCGCGGGCGCGGTGGCCGCCGCCCTCGTCGACGCCGAGGCGTTCGCGGCACTCAGGCGCGCGGCCGACGACGCCGCCGTGCGCGTGCGCGACGACCTCGCCCGGGCGGAGGAGCAGGCGAGCGAGGTCGCGGCGCAGGTGCGCGCCGTCGAGCAGGAGACCGCCGACGTCAAGGCCGAGCTCGCGAGCCTCGCCGACCGCCGGTCCAACCTGCCGCGCACCCACCTGGAGGTCCGGGACCGGCTGTGCGAGGGCGTCGGGCTCGCGCCGGGCGACGTCCCCTTCGTGGGCGAGCTGCTCGCCGTCCGCCCCGAGCACGCCGACTGGGAGGGTGCGGCCGAGCGCGTGCTGCGCGGCTTCGCGCTCTCGCTCCTCGTGCCGGCGGCGCACTACGACGCGGTGTCCGCGTGGGTCGACCGTGAGCACCTCGGGCTGCGGCTCGTCTACCACCGGGTGCCCGAGCGCGTCCCCGCCGCCCGGCCGGCTCCGCGCGAGGACGGCGTCCCGCTCCTCGCCGACCTGCTCGACGTGCGCCGTCTCGACGACGCGCCGACCCTCACGGCGTGGGTCGAGGCCGAGCTCGAGCGCCGCGCCGACCACGCGTGCGCGCCGGACCTCGACGCGTTCCGCCGGCTCCCGCGCGCGATCACGCGGGCCGGCCAGGTCAAGCACTCGCCGGACCACCACGAGAAGAACGACACGCGCGCGGTCGACGACCGCCGGGGCTACGTGCTGGGCTGGTCGACGCAGGCGAAGATCGACGCGCTGCTCGAGCAGGCGGCCGAGGTCACGGCGCGTCGCGACGCGCTCGCACGGCGTCGGGACGAGACGGCCGCCGCACGCGAGGCCCTCCAGGCCCGTTCCGCCGCGCTCGGGCGGCTCGACGTCTACCGCGACTGGGACGAGCTCGACCGCGGGGCCGAGACGGCGCGCATCGCCGAGCTCGCCGAGGAGAAGCGGCGGCTCGAGCAGGCGAGCGACGAGCTCGGCCGCCTCGCGGCGCTCCTCGACGACAACGCGCGCCGCCAGGCGGAGCTCGAGGCGGAGCGCGACCGCGTCGTCGCGACGCTCGGCGCCGACCGGCACGCGCTCGACGAGGCGCGGACGGCGCGGGAGCGGGCGCGCGCGGTGCTCGACGGCGCGGGCGAGACGCTCGACGAGGAGACGACGGCGGCCCTCGCCGCGGAGTTCGACCGCGAGCTCGCCGGGTTCGGCGCGGCGGGCCCGGGCGTCGCTGCCGACGGCCCGACGCGCGCGGCCGACCTCGACGCGGTCGAGAACGCGGTGCGCTCGCGGCTCACGGCCGAGGCCGAGCAGGCGCAGCGCGAGCGCGCGGACCTCGGGACGCGGATCGCGGGGCAGATGGCCTCGTTCCGGTCGGCGTACCCGGTCGAGACGGCGGAGCTCGACGCGGACGTGCGGTCGGCCGACGGCTACCGCGAGATCCACGACCGGCTCGTGCGCGACGACCTCCCGCGGTTCGAGGCCGACTTCAAGGCGTACCTCAACACGAACGCGATCCGCGACATCGCGGGCTTCGCGGCCGAGCTCGCCAAGCAGGCCGACGTCATCCGCGACCGGATCGACACGATCAACGACTCGCTCCGCGCGATCGACTACAACCCGGGCCGGTACATCCGTCTGGAGATGTCGCGCACGCCCAACCTCGAGGTGCGCGAGTTCCAGCAGGACCTGCGCGCGTGCACCGACGGCGACGGGATCCTCGCCGAGGACGACCGCGCGCTCGCCGAGGGCGACGGGTCGCTCGCCGACGGCGCGCTGTCGTACTCGGAGGACCGGTTCCTGCGGGTCAAGGCGCTCGTCGAGCGGTTCCGCGGCCGCGAGGGCATGACGGACCTGGACGAGGCGTGGCGCCGCCGCGTGACCGACGTGCGCAACTGGTTCGTGCTCTCCGCGTCCGAGCGGTCCCGCGCCGACGACTCCGAGCACGAGCACTACTCCGACTCCGGCGGCAAGTCCGGCGGCCAGAAGGAGAAGCTCGCGTACACCGTGCTCGCGGCGTCGCTCGCCTACCAGTTCAAGCTCGACTGGGGCGCGGTGCGGTCGACGGCGTTCCGGTTCGTCGTCATCGACGAGGCGTTCGGGCGGGGGTCGGACGAGTCGACGCGCTTCGCGCTCGAGCTGTTCCGCCGCCTCGGGCTGCAGCTGCTCATCGTCACGCCGCTGCAGAAGATCCACGTCATCGAGCCCTACATCTCGGCCGTCGGGTTCGTCGACAACCCCACCGGCCGGTCGTCGCGCCTGCGGACGCTGTCCATCGCCGCGTACCGCGAGGGCCGTCGCGAGGGCGACGCCGCGACGTCGGAGGGCGAGGCCGCGCCGTCGGACGGCGGTGCCGAGCCCGCGGTCGAGCCGGTGCCCGATCCCGTGCCGGAGAGCGTGGCGACGTAGCGCGTCAGGCGAGCGGGCGGGGGCGGCGGGCGCCCGCCAGGGTCGCGGCGAGGACGGCCTCGATCGCGAACGCGGTCGCCTCCGCGAGGTCGACGGCGTCGGGGTCGAGGAGCCACTGGGTCTGGAGGCCGTCCATCGCGGCGATGATCGTCGAGGCGGCGAGGTCGAGCGCGCGGTCGTCCGGCACGGCCGCCGTCTCGTCGCCCGCGGCCCGCCGCTCCCCGACGACCTCGCGGAGCGCACCGGCGACGTCGGCGCGCAGCCCGGCGAAGCGCGCGGTCACCCACGCGCGGGCGGGATGGTCGTCCGTGACGGCCTCGCCGGCGAGGACCGTGTAGGTCTGCACGATCCCGGGGCGATCGGCGTTCGTGGCGGCGGTCGCGACGAGGTGTCGGAACAGGTCGAGCCCGCCCGGCATGTGCTGCCCCTCGAGGTCCGCGACGCCGTCGCGGTCGCGGGACGCGAGGACCTCGGTGAGCAGGCGCTCCTTGGACCCGAAGTGGTGCAGCACGCCGGCGTGCGTGATGCCCACCTGCTCGGCGACCTCCGCGAGCGACCCCTGGTGGTAGCCCCGCGACCCGAAGACGCGCATCGCCGCGCGCAGGATCTCCTCCCTCCGCTCGGCGGTCCCGGGGCGCGGGCGCCGGGGGCGCGGGCTCCGGGGGGACGCGGGGTCGCTCGCGTCGGCGTCGCCGGGGGCGCTCGGCGCGGGGGAGGCGTCGGTCATGGCGTCACCCTACTGGCGGCCCGCGACGCCGTGCTCGGGCCCCTCGGCCCGGACGGGCGGGCCGTGCCCCGGACCGGTCCGGGGCAGCGCCCGGAGCTCTTCCCGTCGTCTTCCCCGAATGCGCACACGCGTCCTCTACGGTGGTGGGATGCCTTCCGACCACGCCCCGACCCGGCCGCTGCCGACCAGCGGCGGGGCGGGTACGCGGCCGCTCCCGGCGACGCAGCCGATGCCGCCCACGCCCGGACCGGCGGCCGCGCCGCCGCCCGCCGCAGTGCCCCCCGCGGGCCCCGCCGCAGCGCCCTCCGCCGGGACCCCGTACCCGCCCGTCCCGCAGGCCGCCGCGGGCGGTCCCTCCGCCCCGGCGCCGCGCCGGGCGCCGCACGCGCACGCCGTCCCGGGTCCCGACGGACCGAGCACCGGCTCGCGCGTGGTCGCGGCCGTCGTCGCGCTGCTCGCGGTCGTGGGGGCGTGGCTCGTGTGGCGATTCTTCGTCGACACGTTCGCCGGGCAGATGCTCGAGCGGGCCGCGTTCGACGGCGCCGTGACCGGCCAGGGAGAGCTCTGGGCGGTCGCCGAACCGGTTCTCGACACGGTCTCGGTCGCGTTCGTCGTGGGCGGCCTGGGCGCCGCGATGGGCATCGCGCTGCTGCGCCGTCGCTGGGGCCTCGCGGTCCAGGTCGCGTTCCTCGTCGTCGGCGCGAACGTCACGACGCAGCTCGTCAAGCACTCCCTCCTCGGCCGCGAGGAGCTCATCGGTGGCTGGCACTGGGAGAACTCGCTGCCCAGCGGCCACACCACCGTCGCGGGGTCGGTCGCCGCTGCGCTGCTGCTCGTCGTGCCGCGCGGCGCCCGGGCGCTCGTCGCCGTCCTCGGCGGCGCGTACACCGCGGCCACCGGGGTCTCGACCCTGGTCGGCCAGTGGCACCGCCCGAGCGACGTCGTCGCCGCCGTCCTCGTCGTCCTCGCGTGGGCCGCCCTCGTGTGCGTCTTCACGCCGAGGTCGTCGCTCGACCCGGGCGCCGGGCCCACGCCCGGCTCCACCGTCACCGCGGTGCTCCTCCTGCTCGGCGCGGCCGCGGCGGGGGTCGCGGCGGCGCTCGCGCTGCGCGCGACGCCCGCGACCTGGGGCACGACGGCGGCCCAGGAGGTGACGGCCTACGCGGGCGGCGTCGCGGGCGTGCTGGCGGTGACGGCCGCGGCGTTCGCGGTGCTGCTCCTCGTCCGTCAGTCCACAGCCCGCCCCGACCCCCGTCCCGTTCGGGGGTAGGGTGCGTGCGGCTGGCGCGACGGGAGTAACGTCGTAGGCTGCCACGGCGGGCGACCGGACGGTCGTCCGGGTCGCCGGGGCCCCGGCGGGGCCCGCCGCCGTCGGGCAGGGAGCGCCCGCCACGGACACGTACGCACGGACGAAAGCAGGATCGGATGCCACGCAAGCTCGTGATCGTCGAGTCGCCCGCCAAGGCTCGCAAGATCCAGGGCTACCTCGGCGACGACTACGAGGTCGAGGCGAGCGTCGGGCACATCCGCGACCTGCCGCAGCCGTCCGAGCTGCCCGCGGACATGAAGAAGGGCCCGTACGGGAAGTTCGCGGTCGACGTCGACCACGGCTTCGACCCGTACTACGAGGTCTACGCGGACAAGAAGAAGAAGGTCGCCGAGCTCAAGCGCGCGCTCAAGGACGCCGACGAGCTCTACCTCGCGACCGATGAGGACCGCGAGGGCGAGGCCATCGCGTGGCACCTCCTCGAGGCGCTCAAGCCCAAGGTCCCGGTCAAGCGCATGGTCTTCCACGAGATCACGCGCGAGGCCATCCAGCGGGCGCTGCAGAACACGCGCGACCTCGACGAGCACCTCGTCGACGCGCAGGAGACGCGCCGCATCCTCGATCGCCTCTACGGCTACGAGGTCTCGCCCGTGCTGTGGCGCAAGATCGCCCAGGGGCTCTCGGCCGGCCGCGTGCAGTCGGTCGCGACGCGCCTCGTCGTCGAGCGCGAGCGCGAGCGCATGGCGTTCGTCCCCGCCGAGTACTGGGACGTCACGGGCACCTTCGAGCACGCCGACGCGTCGGCGCCGGACGCGGGCAAGGCGTTCGGCGCCCGGCTGGTGCAGCTCGGCGACGCGCGCGTCGCCTCGGGCCGCGACTTCGACGACCGCGGGCAGCTCAAGCCTGCGGCGGCGCGCGACGGCGTCGCGCACCTCGACGAGACGACGGCGCGCGCCGTCGTGACCGGCCTCGCGGACGCGGCGTTCGCGGTGCGCTCGCTCGAGACCAAGCCGTACACGCGCCGTCCCGCGGCGCCGTTCACGACGTCGACCCTCCAGCAGGAGGCGAGCCGCAAGCTGCGCATGTCGTCGCGCCAGGCCATGCGCACCGCGCAGTCGCTGTACGAGAACGGCTACATCACCTACATGCGTACGGACTCGCCGTCGCTGTCGGCGGAAGCCACGACGGCGGCCCGCCGCCAGGCGGCCGAGCTGTACGGCCCCGAGTTCGTCCCGGAGAAGCCGCGCGTCTACGCCGCGAAGAACCAGGGCGCGCAGGAGGCGCACGAGGCGATCCGCCCCGCGGGCGACTCGTTCCGCACGCCCGCGCAGGTCAAGCGCGAGCTGAGCGACGACCAGTTCAAGCTCTACGAGCTCGTGTGGAAGCGCACCGTCGCGTCGCAGATGGCGGACGCGAAGGGGTCGACGGCGTCCGTCCGCCTCGGCGCGACCCTCTCGGCCGCCGCGGGCGACGCCGCGGGCCGCGACGCGGTGTTCGCCGCGTCGGGCACCGTCATCACGTTCCGCGGCTTCCTCGCCGCGTACGAGGAGAGCTCGGACGTCGACCGCTACGCCGAGGACGCGCCCGTCGTCGGGGCCAAGGGCGGCGACGAGGCGCGCCTGCCGCAGATGAGCGAGGGCGACGCCCTGCGCGCCGACGACCTCACCGCCGACGGGCACTCCACGTCCGCGCCGCCCCGGTACACCGAGGCCAGCCTCGTCAAGGCGCTCGAGGAGCTCGGGATCGGGCGGCCGTCGACGTACGCCTCGACGATCTCGACGATCCAGGACCGCGGGTACGTGCTCTCGCGCGGGCAGGCGCTCGTGCCGAGCTGGCTCGCGTTCGCCGTCGTGCGGCTGCTCGAGGAGCACTTCGACCGGCTCGTCGACTACGACTTCACCGCGCGCATGGAGGCCGACCTCGACGAGATCGCCGCCGGCCGCCGTGACCGCGTCGCGTGGCTCACCGAGTTCTACTTCGGCGACGCCGCGAAGGGCGAGGAGGCCGAGGGCCTGCGCGACCTCGTCGCGAACCTCGGCGACATCGACGCGCGCGGCATCAACTCGGTGCCGATCGGCGAGGGCATCCAGCTCCGCGTCGGGCGCTACGGGCCCTACGTGGAGGACCTCTCCGTCCCCGTCAAGGAGGGCGAGAACCCGCCGCGCGCGTCCGTGCCCGACGACGTCGCCCCCGACGAGCTGACGGTCGCCAAGGCGCGCGAGCTGCTCGCTGCGGGCGCCGACGACGGCAAGGTGCTCGGCACCGACCCGGTGTCCGGCAACGAGATCATCGCGAAGGCGGGCCGCTACGGCCCGTACGTCACCGAGGTGCTCGACCTCCCGCCGATCGACACGAGCCTCTCGGCCGCCGCGCAGAAGAAGGCGAAGGCCGCGCAGCCCAAGCCGCGCACGGCGTCGCTGCTCAAGACGCAGTCGCTCGACACGATCACGATCGACGACGCGCTGCGCCTGCTGTCGCTGCCGCGCGTCGTGGGGACGGACCCGGAGTCGGGCGAGGAGATCACGGCGCAGAACGGCCGCTACGGCCCCTACCTCAAGAAGGGCACCGACTCGCGGTCGCTGCCCGACGAGGAGTCGATGTTCACCGTCACCCTCGACGAGGCGCTCGAGCTGTACAAGCAGCCCAAGCGCGGGCGCGGCCAGCGTGCCGCGACGCCGCCGCTGCGCGAGCTCGGTGACGACCCGAACAGCGGCAAGCCGATCGTCGTCAAGGACGGCCGGTTCGGCGCGTACGTCACCGACGGCGAGACGAACCGCACCCTGCCCCGCGACGTCACGCCCGAGTCGATCACGCCCGAGCAGGCGATCGAGCTCCTCGCGGAGAAGCGCGCGCAGGGCCCGGCGAAGAAGCGCACCACGGCCCGCAAGCCGGCCGCGAAGAAGGCCCCTGCCAAGAAGACGGCCGCCAAGAAGTAGCCGCGGTCAGCCCCGCCAGCCGTCGGCCGACCAGGTGATCGTGGCGCGTCCGGGCTGCCGGACGCGCCAGGTCGACCTGGTCGAGGGGGTGGGACCGCCTGGTCGGCCCATCCCGGGCCGGGCCCCTCCGGCGACGGCGGGGCCCGGGGCGGTGGGAACGGTCAGTGCGCGGTGTGCTTGACCGGCTCGGGGAGGCCCGCCTCGGCGCGGACGCGGCGGGAGAAGCCCTCGATGGAGCGCAGGGCGTCGACGAGCTCCGGCACGCGCACGGGGAACGGCATGGCGTGGATCGTCTCGCCCTCCGCGGTGGCGGCCTCCGCGACGCGCGTGAGGTCGTGCACGTCG
Source organism: Cellulosimicrobium sp. MI9406 (assembly GCF_040595865.1). Taxonomy (NCBI): domain Bacteria; kingdom Bacillati; phylum Actinomycetota; class Actinomycetes; order Micrococcales; family Promicromonosporaceae; genus Cellulosimicrobium; species Cellulosimicrobium sp. MI9406. The sequence goes on along the minus strand of NZ_JALIZI010000003.1, from coordinate 285,001 downwards.
TCGGCGGTCAGGCCGATCTCGGTGAGCGTGTTCGGCAGGCCGACGCGCGTGGTGAAGCGCACGAACTCCTCGATCTCCTCGGTCGGCGCGCCCTCCAGGACGAGCTGCGTCACGGAGCCGATGTTCACCTTCTGGCCGTGCGTGAGGCCGTGCGTCTGGGGCGCGGCGGTGAGGCCGTTGTGGATCGCGTGCGCCGCGGCGAGGCCGCCGGACTCGAAGCCCAGCCCGGACAGCAGCGTGTTCGCCTCGACGACCTTCTCGACCGCGGGCGTCACGAGGTGGTTTCTCACCGCGTCGATCGCGGGCAGCGCGTTCTCCCAGAGGATGTCCCACGAGAGCTGCGCGAGCGCCGTGCCCGTGACGAGGGGGAGGCCGCCGGCCATGGTCGACGCGTTCGCCTCGGCGACGGCGCGCGCCTCGATCCACGTCGCGAGCGCGTCGCCGACGCCGGCGACGAGGAACTTCACGGGCGCGTTCGCGACGAGGCCCGTGTCGACGAGCACGAGGTCCGGGTTGTGCGGGAAGAACCGGTACTCCTCGAACGCGCCGTCCTCGGTGTAGATCACGGACAGGGCGGAGCACGGGGCGTCGGTGGACGCGACGGTCGGCACGGACACCCAGCGGATGCCGCGCAGGTGGCCCGCGGCCTTCACCGCGTCGATGGTCGAGCCGCCGCCGATGCCGACGATCACGTCGGCGCCGAGCTCGTCGATCTCGCGCGCGAGCCGGTCGACCTCCGCGGCGGTGGCGTAGGTGCCGAACCCGGTGCGGTGGCGGGGGAGGTCCTGCTCCTGGAAGGACACGGCGACCGTGTCCTGGACGATGCCCCACACGACGTCGTCGGCGACGAGCAGCGGCTTCGTGCCGATCGGTCGGACGAACTCGCCGAGCCGCGTGAGCGCACCGCGAGCCTGGACGTAGCGCAGCGGGCTGATGAGCGTGCGGACGGGAACCTCGGACATCGTGGCCTCCTGTGGAGTCGGTGGGTCGCCGTCGGGCGCGCCGCAGCCGTGCGAGGCCGGTGCCCGCCGGCCATCCCCACCGTGTCACGCGTCCCCGGGGACCACCACCGGGACGCCGGTTCGCGTGACCTAGGTCCCCTCCGGGCTCAGCGGACGAGCACCGTGACCGTCCCGAGCACCACCGTCACGGCGGGCAGGAGCAGCACGCCCCAGCGCCCCGTGCGGTCGGTGCGGGCCTGCGGCGCGTCGTCGAGCGGGTCGACGACGGGGTCGCCCGAGCCCTGCTCGCGCAGGCCCCAGACGGTCCCCACGACGAGCGCGACGGCGGCCGCGACCAGGACCGGGACCGCAGGGAGGCTCGCGACCGGCGCGCGCAGCGTGACCGCGACGGCCACGAGGGCAGCCGTCACGACCATGTTCCCGAGGACGGTCAGCACGGGGTGGGCGAGCGCGGCGCGCAGCACGCGGTCGCCGGCGCGCCACAGCCCGACGAAGCCCGCGAGCGCGGCGACGAGCACGAGCAGCATCCCGGCCGGGACGACGAGGGCGCCGCCGTCGAGCGCGGGCCGCAGCGACCACAGCACGCCGAGCATCCCGACCGTCTGCACGGCGGAGGCGGCGACCGTCCGCCCGATCGAGGAGCTCGACTGCGCGGGGTCCTCGGGCAGGTCGAGCGAGCGCGCGTACGCCACAGGGTCGCCGAACGCCTCCTGCGCGGTCTCGCCGGAGTCGACGACGTGCGCGTCCACCTCCGCGAGCACCGCGCCGATGCGCGCTCCGGCGACGCCCTGGAGCCGCAGCTCCAGCAGGAGCGCCTCGGCCCATCGTGGGTCGACGTGCGGCGCGTGACGGCGCTCGATCGTGTAGCGGGTCGTGTCGCTCATCGGGGAGTCCTTGTCGGGGTGGGGTCGGGAGGGGGTGCGTCGGTCGGGAGAGCGCCCGGCTCGCGGACCGGCCCGTGGACCGGCTCGTGGACCAGCCCGTGGACCGGTCCGGTTCCCGGGTCGGGGTCCGGGCGCGCGCCGGCCCGTGGGTCGAGGCCCGCGGCCGGGCTCGGGCGGTCCGGCGAGGGCGCGCCCGCGACGAGGGTGGTCGCCGCCGTCGTCACGGCGTCCCAGCGGGAGGTCGCGTCGGCGAGCGCGACGCGACCCTGGTCCGTGACGGCGTAGTACCGACGGCTCGGCCCCCGCTCGCCCTGGTGCCAGGAGGTCGTGACGAGGCCGTCGTCCTCCAGCCGCTGCAGCAGCGGGTAGAGCGTGCCGCCCTTCACGGTGCCGAGGCCCGCGTCGGCGAGCGACCGCGTGATCGCGTAGCCGTAGGTGGGGCCGTGGGTCGCGACGACCGCGAGCACGCACAGCGGCAGCACGCCGCGCAGGAGCTCGCGGTCGAGCCGCTCGTCGAACCTCATGACTAGACAGTACGACTATCTAGTTAGGGCGGCAACCTAGTGATCGGTGGTCTGGCGTCCTGCGATTCGCATGAGTGCTGTTATAACAGTGCTATGACTTCTCTGGACCCGACCACGGTCCCTGGCCGGTGGGACTCCCTGCACGCCGTGCTCCGACGCCTCGACGACGAGATCGAAACCGTCTACGCGGACCGGGGGATCGTGGGGGTGCGCCCGCGGTTCGTCTACCCGCTCATCCGGCTCGCGCACACCGGCCCCCTGACCATCCGGGAGCTCGCCGCCTCGCTCGGCCGCACGCACTCGGCGATGAGTCAGACGGTCACCGCGATGCGGCGCGAGGGCCTCGTCGAGACCGCGCCGGGCGCGGACGCCCGCACGCGCCGCGTCGCGCTCACGGCGCGGTCGCGCGAGCTCGTCCCGCTCCTCGAGGCGGAGTGGCGGGCGACCGAGGAGTCCGTCGCCGAGATCGACGACGAGCTGCCGCACGCCCTGAGCGCGGTCGTCGTCGAGCTGGAGCGCGTGCTCGCCCGTCGGTCGCTGCGCGAGCGGCTCGTCGAGCGCCTCGACGCGGCCGGCCACCCGGCGCCGCGGGAGCGCTGAGGTGCGCCACCACGTCCTCGACCTGCGGCCGCTGCGCGCGAGCCGCGCGTACCGCGACCTGTGGGCCGGGTCCGCGGTGGGCGGCCTCGGGTTCCAGATCGCGAACGTCGCGGTGCTGCTCCAGGTCTGGGAGCTCACCCGCAGCCCGCTGTGGACGGGCACGATCGGCCTGGCCACGGCGGTCCCGCTCCTCACGCTCGGGCTGGTGGGCGGGCACCTCGCCGACGTCCACGACCGCCGCACCCTCATGCGCCTCGCCGCGGTCGGGCAGGTGCTCGCCGCTGCCGGTCTCGCCGCGCAGGCGCTCGCGGGGAACCGGTCGGTGTGGCTCCTGCTCGGGCTCGTCGCCGCGGGCGCGGCGTGCAACGCGCTCGGCTCGCCGGCGCGCCGGACGGTGCCGCCCCGGCTGCTGCCGCCCGACCAGGTCGCCGCGGGTCTCGCGCTGCAGAACCTCGCGTTCCAGGTGGCCATGCTGGTCGGGCCCGCGCTCGCCGGCCTGGTCCTGGCGCGCTGGGACCTGCCCGCGGCGTACGGCCTGCAGGCGGTGGCCGCCGTCGTCGCGCTGCTCGGGCTCGTCCGCCTCCCGCCCCTGCCCCCGCTCCCCGTCGGTCCCTCGGCCACGACGGGCCCGGCCGCCGCGCCGCCCGGGCCCGCGCCGCGCCGTCGGGCGGCCGCGGGCGGGTGGTCGATCGTGTGGCGCAAGCCGACGCTGCGCGGCGCGTTCGCGACGGACGTCGCGGCGACCGTGCTCGCCATGCCGATCTCGCTCTTCCCGCTCGTCAACGAGATCCGGTTCGACGGCGACCCCCGCACCCTCGGCCTGTTCCTCTCGGCGGTCGCGGTGGGAGGGATCGGCGCGGGCCTGCTCTCCGGGGCCGTGACGCGGGCGACGCGCTCGGGCGCGCTGCAGCTCGCCGCGGCGGCGACGTGGGGCGTCGCGCTCGCCGGGTTCGGTCTCGCGGGACCGCTGTGGCTCGCCCTCGCGTGCCTGGCGGTCGCCGGCGCGGCGGACACGGTGTCGGTCGTGACGCGCGGCGCGCTGGTGCAGCTCGAGACGCCCGACGAGTTCCGGGGCCGCGTGTCCTCGGTCGAGCACGTGGTGGGCGTCGCCGGCCCGGAGGTCGGGAACTTCCGCGGGGGAGTGCTCGCGTCGCTGACGTCCGCGCCCGTCGCGCTGGTGGCGGGCGGGCTGGTGGCGAGCGCCGTCGTCGGTCTCGTCGCGTGGCGCAACGCCCCGCTGCGCCGCTACCGCACCCCGGCACCGGACCCCCTCCCCGTCCCGTGAGTGCCGGAGCTCGGCGCGCCCGGGCGTCCGGGACGCGACGAGCTCGTGCGCTCAGGAGGAGGGGTCAGTCGACGGTCACCGCGTCGAGGACCGGGAGGCGGGCGGCGCGGATCGCGGGCCAGACGCTCGCGACGAGCCCGATGACGACGGCGACGCCGAGGATCGCGAGCACCTGGCCCCACGGCACGGCGAGCGTGCTCAGCCCCTCGTCGGCGAGCACGCCCGGGAGGGCGGCGCCGATGCCGATGCCCGTCGCGACGCCGAGCACCGTCCCGTAGACGGCGGTGAGCACCGACTCGATCGCGATGACCCCCGCGAGCTGGAGACGGCCCAGCCCGACGGCGCGCAGCAGCCCGATCTCGCGCGTGCGCTCGATGATCGACAGCGCGAGCGTGTTGACGATGCCGAGCAGCGCGATGACGATCGACAGCGCGAGCAGGGCGTAGAGGATGACGAGCACCTGGTTCACCTGGTCGGCGAACGCGGACGCGGTTTGCTCCCGATCCAGCACCGTGACGACGAGGAACGGCTCGACCGCCGACGTCAGGGCGGTGCGCAGCTCCTCGACGTCGGCGGCGCTCGCGCCGTCGGCCGCCGACACGTAGACGATCCGCACGCTCGCCTGGGCGGCCGGAACGACGGCGTCGAACACGTCGTCGCGCACCAGGACGCCGGTCCCCACGAGCTGGCTGTCGATCACCGCGCCCACGCGCGCCTCGACGGCGGAGTCGCCCTCGCCGAGCCGCAGCGTGTCGCCCACCTCCCAGCCGCGCTCGCGCGCGGTGCGACGGTGCACGACGACGTCCCCGTCCTCGAGCGTCGCCGTCGGGTCCCCGGCGAGCGTCACGGGTTCGAGCGCGGTGTCGAAGAACCCGGCGGGCACGCCCGCGACGTCGGTCCCGCGCGCGCCGTCGTCCGTGCCGTCGGCCGTGCTGTCGTCCGTGCCGGAGCCGCCGCCGACCGTGGCGACCGGCGCCGACCCGAGCCGCACCGTGTCCACGGCGGCGGCGCCCGGCGTCGCGGTCACGGCCTCGACCGCGCCCTCGGGCACGACGAGCGTCGCGGAGTCGACCACCAGGTCGGCCCGCACCTCGTTCTCGACGATGCTCCGCACCGACGCCTGGGTCGAGGCGGCGATGACGCCCGTGACCGACACGAGCGCCATGCCGATGAGCAGGGCTCCCGCGGTGCTCGCGGTGCGGCGGGGGTTGCGCGCGACGTTGCCGCGCGCGAGGCGGCCGAGCGGGCGCAGCGCGACGACGAGCGGCCACGCGAGGACCGCGAGCACGCCGCGCGCGACGGCCGGCGACCCGACGAGCACCCCCACGAGCACGAGCCCGGCCCCGACGCCGAGGAGCAGGCGGGGGCTCAGGTCATCGACCCAGGCCCAGCCGGTCGGCGCGTCCACGACGGAGGATCCCAGGTACGCGGCGAGCCACAGCACACCGGCGCCGGCCGCGACGACGACCGCCCCGCCCACCGCCCGCAGCCCGGTGCCGCGGTCGGGCGCGACGTCGTCGCGCATCGCCTGCACGGGCGGGATCGCGGCGGCCCGGCGCGCGGGCAGCACGGCCGCGAGGACGCTGACGACGGCCCCGAGCGCGACGGCGGCCACGACCTGCGAGGTCCCGAGCGGGACCCGGCCGGAGAACTCGAAGCCGGCGAGCGCGAGCCCCCACCGGATGACGCGCACCAGGCCGGCCCCCGCGAGCACGCCGAACCCGCCACCCACGAGCCCGACGACGAGCGCCTGGACGAGGACCGACGCGAACACCTGGCCGGGCGACGCGCCGAGCGCGCGCAGGAGGGCGAGCTCGCGCAGGCGCTCGCGCACCGACATCGCGAACGTGTTCGCGATGATGAACGCGCCGACGAACAGCGCGATGGCGGCGAACACGAGCAGGAAGGTCTCGACGAACCCGAGCACCTCCTCGACCGCCTCGCTCGCCTCGGCGCGCGCCTGCTCGCCCGTGACGGCCTCCGCGCCGGACGGGAGGACCGACGCGACGCGGTCGGCGAGCGCGTCCTCGTCCACCGGCCCGCTCGCGTCCGCCCAGACCGCGATCTGGGGCACCAGCCCGTCGGGCGCGTAGACCTCGCGCGCGGTGTCGCCGTCGATCCCGACGAGGACCGCACCCGCGGCGGCGGCCTCGATGCCGAACACGCCGGACACGGTCACGGGGCGCGGCTCCCCGCCCAGCACGACCGTGGTCTCGTCGCCCGTGGCGAGGTCCGCGGTCTCGGCCGCGCTCTGCTCCAGCACGATCTCGTTCGGGCCGGGCCACGCGCCGTCGAGCAGCGTGAGGCTCGGGTCCTCCGGGTCGACGGAGAACGCCGTGCTCGGCGGGCCCGTGGTCACGACGGCGGTGCCGTCGGCCGCGACGAGCACGACGGGGCCGGACACGTCCGCCACGGCCCGCTCGACGCCGTCGACCCCCTCGACCTCCGTCGTGAGGTCGGCCGGGACGAGCGTGCGGTCGCCCGCGAACCCGCCCCCGCCGGCGGCGCCGCCGCCACCGGGCCCGGACGCGTCGCTCTCGACCTCCTGCGCGCCGCGCACGTAGACGTCGGCCGTGAGCGTCGTCGCGATGATGTCGTCGAACGTGGAGGAGAGCATGCCGCGGAACGCGAACGTGCCGACGACGAACGCGACGCCGAGCGTCACGGCGAGCACCGACAGGACGAACCGCACGACGTGCGCGCGCACGCCCCGCAGCGCGACGCGGATCATGCGCCGGCGTCCGCGGCGAGCGCGAGCGCGTCGAGGATGTCCTGCTGCGTGGGGTCGTGCAGCTCGCCCGCGAGGCGCCCGTCCGCGAGGAAGACGACGCGGTGCGCGTACGACGCCGCGCGCGGGTCGTGCGTGACCATGACGACCGTCTGGTCGAGCTCGTCGACGGAGCGCCGCAGGAACGTGAGCACCTCGCCCGCGGAGCGCGAGTCGAGGTTGCCGGTCGGCTCGTCGGCGAACACGATCGAGGGCCGCGACACGAGCGCCCGCGCGCACGCGACGCGCTGCTGCTGGCCGCCGGACAGCTCGGAGGGGCGGTGGTGCAGGCGGTCGGTGAGCCCGACGGCGGTCGTCACCTCGTCGAACCAGTCGCGGTCCACGCGGGTGCGCGCGATGTCGAGGGGGAGCGTGATGTTCTCCGCCGCCGTGAGCGTCGGGACGAGGTTGTACGCCTGGAAGACGAACCCGACGCGCGTGCGGCGCAGCGCCGTGAGCCGCCGCTGCGACATCCGGCTGATCTCCTGCCCGTCGATCACGACGCTGCCGGACGTCGGGGAGTCCAGGCCGGCGAGGCAGTGCATGAGCGTCGACTTGCCGGAGCCGGACGGCCCCATGATCGCCGTGAGGCGGCCGCGCGCGAAGTGAACGTCGACGCCGTCGAGCGCGCGGACGGCCGTCGGGCCGGAGCCGTAGACCTTGACGAGGTCGCGCGCGCTCGCCCGTGCCTCGGGCTCGGGTCCGGCGTCGGTCGGCGTGCCGGTCCGGGGCGCGGGGGTCGTCATGCCCCCCATCGTGACGTGCCGCGCGGCGGCGCGCACCACCCGTGCGGGGGAGGGGTGCTCGCGGGCCCGACGCGCGGCCTGTGGACGAGCGTCGGCGGGGCCCGCGCAGGGCGATAGCGTGGGCCGCATGAGCACCGTCGCCCCGCCGCCCGCCGCGCACCCCGACGAGACCCCGGCCGCCTCCGGCGTCCACCCGTTCCCCGACCTGTCCGCCGAGGTGACGGGCACGGTCCCCGATCCGCGCAGCGCGCCCCCGATCCGCTGGGGCATCCTCGGCGCGGGCGGCATCGCGTCCTCGTTCGCGGAGGCGGTGCGCCTGCACACGCAGGGTCGCGTCGCCTCGGTGGGCTCGCGCGACCGCGTGCGCGCCGAGCGCTTCGCGACCGCGCACGGCGTCCCCACGACGCACCACGGCTACGACGAGCTCGTCGAGGACCCGCAGGTGGACGTCGTGTACGTCGCGACGCCGCACTCGCACCACCACGAGCACGCCCTGCTCGCGATCCGCGCGGGCAAGCACGTCCTCGTGGAGAAGGCGTTCACGCGCAACGAGGCCGAGGCGGTCGAGGTGCTCGACGCCGCGCGCGAGGCGGGGGTGTTCGTCATGGAGGCCATGTGGACGCGGTTCCTGCCGCACGTCGCCGCGCTGCGCGGCGTGATCGCGCGCGGCGAGATCGGCGACGTCGTGAACCTCAGCGCCGACCACGGCCAGTGGTTCCCGTTCGACCCCGAGCACCGGCTCTACGCGCCGGAGCTGGCGGGCGGCGCGCTGCTCGACCTGGGCGTCTACCCGGTGTCGTTCGCGCACGACCTGCTGGGCGCGCCGTCGACCGTGACGGCCGTCGGTGCGCTCACGGAGACGGGCGTGGACGGGCAGGTGAGCATCGTGCTCGGCTACGGCGACACGCAGGCGACGCTCTCGACGACGCTGTGGTCGCGCACCGCGAACACGGCGGTGATCTCGGGCACGGCGGGCCGCATCGAGGTCGAGGGCACGTTCTACGCGCCGACGTCGTTCCGCGTCGTCCGGCACGACGGCGCGTCCTGGTACTACGACGGCTTCTCCGGCGAGGGCAAGCAGTACCAGGCCGCCGAGGTCGCGCGCCGCGTCGCCGCGGGCGAGACGCAGAGCCCGCGCATGTCGTGGGGCTCGACGCTCGAGGTCATGCGCACGCTCGACGAGGTGCGCCGCCAGGTCGGGGTCGTCTACCCCGGGGAGTGACGCCCGCGGGCGGGCGCCGCGTCAGTCGGTGTGCTCGACGACGTAGCTGCGGCCGTCGGGGCCGGTGACCCGCTCGAAGCGGGTGCGCAGCTCCTGGTCGCGCTCGCGCTCGGCGTCGGACACGCCGCGGCCGTCGGCCTCCTGCCGCCCCAGCTGGGCCGGGCCGAAGATCGGCAGGAAGCCCTCGGTGATGCGCATGCCGAGCGTGCGCTTGTCGTTCTTGCGCGCCACGGTGTCCTCCGCTGGTGTCGCGTCGCCGGCCCGGGGGCCGGTGGCTGGTGCTCGTCCGCTGATGGTTGGTGCACCAATGATTGGCGTACCAAGAATAGCGTGATCCTCGGTAGCATGGCGCCATGACGAGCGAGGAGAACGGCGGGGCGTCCGCACCGGGCGCGGCGACGCTGTTCGCGGACCCGCTCGCGCTCGAGGCGCAGGTGTGCTTCGCGCTCTCGGCGGGCGCGCGCGGCATGGTCGCCCTGTACCGGCCGCTGCTGGAGCCCCTGGGCATCACCCACCCGCAGTACCTCGTGCTGCTCGCGCTGTGGCAGGACGACGCGGCGGGCACGACGTCGACCGTCGGCGACCTCGCCGCGCGGCTGCACCTCGACGCGGGGACGCTCTCGCCGCTCCTCAAGCGGCTCGAGACCCTCGGCTACGTGCGCCGGTCCCGGTCGCCCGACGACGGCCGCCAGGTCCGCGTGACGCTCACGCCCGAGGGGCGCGCGCGGCGTCGTGACGCGGAGCGCATCCCGCCCGCGATCGTCGCCGCCACGGGCCTCACCCTCGACGAGCTGGCGGAGATCCACGCCGCCGCGTCGAAGGTCGTCGCGGCCGCCCAACGCGCCGGGGTCTACTGACCCACGGCAGCCCGCCGAGCATGCGGTTCTGGCCCGTCCGGTGACGAGGACGGGAGACGACCCCATGGTCGGCGCGTGGTCAGGCGTCCGTGACCCGGATGGCGTCCGGGCCTGCGGCGAAGCGCACCCACGCCAGGCCCGCCGCCAGCGCGTCGGGTGCAGGGGACGCGGACGCGAGCTCGTCGGCCGTGTGCGTGCCCGTCACGACGAGCACCGCGCACCCCGCGGCGCGGGCGGACGCGACCCCGGCGGGGGCGTCCTCGACGACGAGGCACCGCGCCGGGTCCACGCCCAGGCGCTCCGCGCCGAGGAGGAACGGGTCCGGGTCGGGCTTGCCGTGGGCGACGTCGTCCGCGGTGACGACCACCGACGGCGCGACGAGGCCCGACGCGGCCATGCGCGCCGCCGCGAGGGGGCGCGTGCACGACGTGACGATCGCCTGCCGCTCCGGGGGCAGGGCGGCGAGCGCGTCGCGCGTCCCCGGCAGGATCGTCACGCCCTCGTTGTCCTCGAGCTCCAGCTCGTGGATGCGGTCGTAGGCGGGCTCGACCTGGTCGGCCGGCAGGAGCGTCGCGATGAGCGTGCGCGCGGGGGTGCCGTGCTGGATCTGGAAGTCCTCGGCGTCGGGCAGCCCGTGCTCCGCAGCCCAGCGACGCCAGTTCCGGTCCACCGCCGGGACCGAGTCGATGAGGGTGCCGTCCATGTCGAACAGCACGGCGTCGAACGTCCGCCCGGCGAACGCGACGCCGGGGGTGGGCAGAGGAGCGGGCGCAGGGTCCGTCGCGGGGGCGGTCACGGGATCGGGCATGGCCCGAGGCTATCCCGCGCGTCCGGCGCCCGCGGTTGTCCCGCACGTCCGGCGGCCGGGGGACCGGCCCGTGTCCGACGTCGCGACTAGGGTGGTCGCCGTGAGCGCACCCGGGTACTTCATCTCCTTCGAGGGCGGCGACGGCGTCGGCAAGTCGACGCAGGCGCGCCTGCTCGGGCAGTGGCTCGGCGAGCTCACGGGGCGCGAGGTCGTGCTGACGCGCGAGCCGGGCGGCACGGAGCTCGGCAAGGAGCTGCGTGCCGCGGTGCTCCACGGGCAGGACATGGACCCCCGCACGGAGGCGCTCATCTACGCCGCGGACCGCGCGCACCACGTCGCGAGCCTCGTGCGCCCCGCGCTCGAGCGCGGTGCGATCGTCGTCACGGACCGCTACCTCGACTCGTCGGTCGCGTACCAGGCGGGCGGGCGCGAGCTCGGCGCCGACGAGGTCGAGCTCATCTCGCGCTGGGCCGTGCAGGACCTCCTCCCGGACGTGACGATCCTGCTCGACCTCGATCCCGCGGTCGCCGCCGGGCGCATCCGCCGCCAGCACGACCGCCTCGAGCGCGCGGGCGCGGAGTTCCACCGCCGCACGCGCGAGGCGTTCCTCACGCGCGCGGCGTCGGACCCGGACCGCTGGGTCGTGCTCGACGCCGCGGGCTCGGTCGACGACCTCCAGGCGCAGATCCGGGTCGACGTCGCCGCGCGGCTCGAGCTCACGCCCGTCGTCGAGGAGGCCGAGGACACGGTCGCCGCGCTGCCCGACGACGGCTTCGACGACACGGACAGCGCGATCGGCTACGCGCCGGGCACGGACCTCCTGCCGGGCGCCCCGGCGCGGCCTGCCGGGGACGCGCGCGCATGAGCGTCTGGGACGACGTCGTCGGGCAGGAGCAGGCCGTCGCGACGCTCCGTGCCGCGGCCACCGACCCGGCCGCGATGACCCACGCGTGGCTGCTCACCGGCCCGCCCGGGTCCGGACGCTCGAACGCCGCGCGCGCGTTCGCGGCCGCGCTCCAGTGCGAGGAGGGCGGCTGCGGGCGCTGCCAGGCGTGCCGCACGACGCTCGCCGGGACGCACCCGGACGTGACGCTCGTCGCGACCGAGCTCGTGACCATCAAGATCGACGACGTGCGCGACCTGGTGACGGTCGCGAGCCGCAGCCCGTCGCAGGGCCGGCGCCGGGTCATCGTCGTCGAGGACGCCGACCGCATGGCGGAGCGCACCACGAACGTCCTCCTCAAGGCGATCGAGGAGCCCGCCCCGCACACGGTGTGGATCCTCTGCGCCCCGAGCCCGCAGGACGTGCTCGTGACGATCCGCTCGCGGTGCCGCGGGGTCGTGCTGCGGGTGCCGCCGGTCGAGGCCGTCGCGGGCCTGCTCGTGCAGCGCGACGGCGTCGACGAGCACGTCGCCCTCGTCGCGGCGCGCGCGGCCCAGAGCCACATCGGCCTCGCCCGGCGCCTCGCGCGGGACGCGGGGGCGCGCGAGCGCCGCACGTCCGTGCTGTCGCTCGCCCGGCGGGTCCGCGGGGTGGGCGACGCCGTGCTCGCCGCGGGAGAGCTCGTGGACCTCGCGCAGGCCGAGGCGAAGGCGGCGACGGAGGAGCGCGACGCCGCGGAGAAGGCCGAGCTCCTGCGTGCGCTCGGCGTCGCGGACGGCGAGACGCTCCCGCCGCGGCTGCGCTCCCAGCTCCGCGACCTCGAGGCCGACCAGAAGCGGCGCGCGACGCGCCACCAGCGCGACGTGCTCGACCGCGCGATGGTCGACCTGCTCTCCCTGTACCGCGACGTGCTCGTGGTCCAGCTCGGGGCGCAGGTCGAGCTCGTCAACACCGAGCTCGCCGAGACGGTGCGCGCGCTCGCGCAGGACTCGACGCCCGAGCAGACGGTGCGGCGCATGGACGCGATCGGCGTCGCGCGCGAGCGGCTCGAGGGCAACGTCGCGCCGCTGCTCGCGGTGGAGGCGATGGTCGTCGCGCTGCGCCCCCAGGGCTGACTGCCGCTAGCTCGACGGCGCCGCCGCGCGGAGCTTCTCCAGGAGCGGCCCGGCCGCGGTCTCGAGGAACTCGCGCTGCCCGACCTCGCCCACCTGGACGAGCGCGAGGTCGGTGAACCCCGCCTCCCACCACGCGGACGCCGCCTCGACGACCGCGTCCAGGTCGGGACCGCACGGGATGGACGCGGCCACGTCCTCGGGCCGCACGAACGCCGTCGCCGCCTCGAACGCCTCGGTCGTCGGCAGGTCCGCGTTGACGCGCCAGCCGCCGCCGAACCACCGGAACTGCTCGTGCGCGCGCGCCACGGCGGTCTCCTCGTCCGGGTCCCAGCAGATCGGCATCTGCCCGACGACGCGCGACGGCGCGAGCTCGGCGCGCTCGCGGACCGAGGACCACCGCTGCACGACGCCGGCCTCGGGCTCGGTCGTGACGAGGTGGTCGGCCAGCGGGGCGAACCGCTCGATCGACTGCGGCCCGGAGACGGCGACGCCGATCTCGACGGTCTCGTCGGGCAGGTCCCAGAGCTTGGCGGAGTCGACGCGATAGTGGACGCCGTCGAACGTGAGGCGCTCGCCGTCGAGCAGCGAGCGGATGATCTCCACCGCCTCCTCGAGCATGTCGTGCCGCTCGCCGACGGCGGGCCAGCGCTCGCCCGCCACGTGCTCGTTGAGGTTCTCCCCGGCGCCGAGCCCGAGGGTGAAGCGGTCGTCGGACAGGAGCGCCACGGTCGCGGCCTTCTGCGCCACGACCGCGGGGTGGTAGCGCAGGAGGGGGCAGGTCACGTACGTCATGAGGCCGACGCGCTCGGTCGCCTGGGCGACCGCCCCGAGCACGGACCACGCGTACGGGGCGTGGCCCTGGGCGTCGAGCCAGGGGAAGTAGTGGTCGCTCATCACCTCGAAGTCGAAGCCGACGCGCTCCGCGTCGACCGCGTGCTCCACGAGCGCACGAGGGCCGGACTGCTCGGTCATGAGGGTGTAGCCGAAGCGGGTCATGTCTCGATCGTGGGACGGGCCGGGCGCACCCGCACGCGGGTACGCCCGGCCCGGGGGAGGGAGGGGACGGTCAGGCGAGCGCCTTCGCCTTGAGCTGCGCGAACTCCTCGGGGGTGATGGCGCCCGAGTCGAGGAGCGACTTGGCGTGGGAGATCTGCTCGGCCGGCGACGTCGTCGCGACCTGGCGGATGTAGGCGTCCGTGTCGTGCTTCGCCTGGACGACGGCCGCGGCCTGCCGCTCCGCCATGCCGCGCCCGCGCGCGATGAGGTAGACGAGCGACGTCAGCACGGGCAGGAAGATGAGGAAGATGATCCAGACCGCCTTCCACCACCCGGAGAGCTCTCGGTCACGGAACAGGTCCGCGATGATCTGGAAGAGCACGATGAGGTACGCGATGAAGAAGAAGCTCCACACGAGGAGCCAGAAGAAGTCCCAGAAGTCCACGGTCACGCCCTTTCTCGACGGGTCCCGCGACGCGACGGCCTGCTGCCCCGCGCCATCAGGGCGAACGTAGCGACGTCGCGACGATCGCGCCCGGCGAGACGCACGGGGCCCGGCTCACGGGGTCCCGGACGGCGCCTCGGGCGGTGGCCCCGTCGGCGCGCCCGGCACGTCCGACGGCGTACCCGACGGCCCGTCCGACGGTGGGGTCGGGACCCGCCGCGCGCGGACCACGTCGCCCACGATGACCGCCAGCAGGACGCCGTCCGTCACCCAGTTGAGCGCGAGCGGCGAGAGCCACGCGTGGACGGCGAAGAGCACGCCGACCGCGACCGCGCCCAGCACGTGCGGGAGCGACCAGCGCCCGCCCGTCGCGCGCCGGAACAGCGCGTTCCCCACGAGGTACGTCGCCGCCGCCCCGCACACGAGGCCGGCGGTCCAGGCGTCGGCGTGACCGCCGTCGTGCCCGAGCGGGTGCAGGAGCACGAGCTCGTCGGCGACGGCGGTGAGCACGATCCCGGCGACGATGACGAACGGGACGTACGTGTACGCCGTCTGGGCGACCATCCCGCGCTCGGCGCGCGACGTGAAGTACTCGGTGGCGCGCCGCTCGGACCGGTCGAAGAACAGCAGCCACATGAGCACGGTGCTCGCGAACGCGGAGCAGAACGCGGAGACGGTCGTGAGGTCGAGGGGGAGCTCGGCGAACGCGGCGCCCGTGACGATGATCGACTCGCCCAGGCAGATGATGACGAACAGGCTGACGCGCTCGGCCATGTGCTCCCCGCGGACCACCCACGTGCTCGCGCGCGACGCCCCGATCCCGGGGAGCCAGAACATCGCGCGCGGCCCGGCGACGTCGATCGCGGCCGCGACCGCCCACACCAGCAGGCGGTGCTCCTCGACGAGGCCGCCCGCCACCCACAGCGCGCCCGACACCGCGAGCCACGTCGTGATGCGGACGAAGTTCACCGCGTTCTCGGGCCAGACGCGGCCCATCGCGACCATCGTGAAGAGGCTGCGCCCCACCTGCATCGCGACGAGCATGACGGCGAACAGCAGGCCCTTGTCGCCGAACGCCTCCGGGATCGCGCTCGCGAGGACGAGGCCCAGCAGCATGAGCACCACGAGCAGCCCTCGCACCGGCAGGCGCTCGGGGTCGAGCCAGTTCGTCACCCACATCGTGTCGACCCACACCCACCAGACGGCGACGCCGAGCAGGAGCGTGTGCCCGAGCGCCTCGACGCCGGGGTGCGCGATGAGCCCGTGCGAGAGCTGGGTGACCGCGAACACGAACACCAGGTCGAAGAACAGCTCCACGTAGCCGACCCGGCTCGAGTCGCCGCCGTCGCCGTGCCGCAGGAGGTCGGTGCGCAGGCCCCAGCGCAGCGGGGGCCGCTCGGTGCCGCGGGTCGGGTGCGGTGCGTCCATGCGGGGATGCTCCCACCCCGGGTCACCGTCGGGTCACGATCCCGCGGCGCGTCGGGGGTTCGGCGCGCGCGAGGTCCCGGCGCGGACCACGATGGTCGCGCACCCGTCGCCGACCGAGGAGTCCCCATGGTTCCCGCCCGTCGTCCCGCCGCCCGCACCGCACGCGTCGGCGCTGCGCTCGCGCTCGCGGCCACGGTCGCCCTGCTCGGGGCGTGCGCGTCCGACACCGACGGGGGCGGTGACGGCACGAGCGCCACCGAGGAGACCACGGAGCCCGACGGCGGCCCCTCGACGGACCCCTCCACGGAGCCGACCGACGACGCCACCGACGAGCAGCAGGGCCTGCCCGACGCCGCGACGATGGACGTCGTCGCGGGCGCGCACGGCAAGGGCCTGCCGCCCGGCGCGGACGCGCCGACCGAGGGCGGCACCGGCGCCGCGTGGAGCGCCGAGCCGGGCCTGCTGCTCGTCGTGACGTTCGGGTCCAGCACGTGCCCGCTGCTCGCCGAGGACGACGCCGCGGTCGAGGGGAGCGACGTCGTCGTGTCGTTCGTCGACATCCCCGCCGACACCGCGTGCACCATGGACTACGTCCCCGCGACGTCCGTCGTCGCGGTGCCCGACGACGTGGACCCGAGCGCCGACGTGAGCGTCGTGCTCGGGGACCGCGGGACCGTCGTCGTGCCGCCGCCGGCCGAGGGCGCGGCCGGCGAGTTCGCCTGGACCGCCGGGTGACGACCCGCGCGGTGAAGAGCGCGTGAAAGGACGGGCCGCCGCCGGTGGGCCGTCTCCCGCGCGACGGGCGAGCGGCTACCGTGTCCGGGTGACGACGTCCCCCTCCTCCCGCCCCGCTCGCCGCGCCCTGGCCTGCGCCGCGACCCTCGTGCTGGCCCTCGTCGCGGGCGCGTGCTCGGCGCCGCCGAAGCAGCAGACACCGGTCGAGGACGTCCCGACCGCGTCGTCGACCGGCACGGGCGAGACGGGACCGGAGGGCTTCGAGGAGTTCTACGGGCAGACCCTCGCGTGGGAGGAGTGCGGGGCCGGCTGGGAGTGCACGACGGCCCGCGCCCCCCTCTCCTGGCAGGACCCGGCGGCGGGCGAGATCGAGCTCGCGGTCAAGCGCCAGCCCGCGACCGGTGAGCGCATCGGTTCGCTCCTCACCAACCCCGGCGGGCCCGGCGCGTCGGGCGTCGACTTCGTCGCCTCGCTCGCGCCGACGGTCGGCGAGAGCGTCACCGCGGCCTACGACCTCGTGGGCTTCGATCCCCGCGGCGTCGGGCAGTCGTCGCCCGTCGTGTGCCTCGACGACGCCGCGAAGGACGAGTCCCTGTCGCGCGACTTCGACACGGACGAGGCGGGGCTCGAGGCGCTCGCGGAGGACCGTCGCGCGTGGGCCGACGCGTGCGCCGAGAACACGGGCGAGCTGCTCGGGCAGGTGGACACGCAGAGCGCTGCCCGCGACATGGACATGCTGCGCGCCGTCCTCGGTGACGAGAAGCTCGCGTACCTCGGCTACTCGTACGGCACGCAGCTCGGAGCCACGTACGCCGGGCTGTTCCCGGACAAGGTCGGCCGCATGGTGCTCGACGGCGCGATCGACACCTCGCTCGACCCGGACGAGATCTCCGAGCAGCAGGCCGTCGGCTTCGAGAACGCCCTGCGCGCGTACGTCGAGGACTGCCAGGCCGGCGCCAAGTGCCCCCTGAAGGGCGACACGGACGCGGGGATGCGTCAGATCCGCTCGCTCCTCGACGCCGCGAAGGCGAACCCGCTCCCGACGGACTCGGGTCGCAGCGTCACGCAGACCCTCGGTTTCTACGGCGTCGCCGTCACGCTGTACAACGACCAGAGCTGGCCCGTGCTCACGCAGGCGCTCACCGAGGCGTTCGAGGAGGGCACCGGCAACGGCCTGCTCTACCTCGCCGACTTCTACAACGACCGGAACGCCGACGGCACGTACTCGTCGAACTCGTCCGAGGCGTTCCGGGCCGTGAACTGCCTCGACGGGCGCCAGGACGACGACCCGGCCGCGATGCAGGCCCAGCTCGAGCGGCTCGAGAAGGAGGCCCCGACGATGGGCTACTTCTTCGCGTTCGGCGGGCTCACGTGCGAGGGCTGGGCGTACCCCGTCGTCGACCAGGAGTTCGACCTCGCCGCGGAGGGCGCCGCGCCGATCCTCGTCATCGGCACGACCAACGACCCGGCCACCCCCTACGTGTGGGCCGAGGGCCTCGCCGACACGCTCGACTCCGCCGTCCTGGTCACCTGGGAGGGCGAGGGGCACACCGCGTACGGGCGCGCGAACGACTGCCTGAGCGACGCCGTGGACGCCTACCTCGTGGACGGGACCGTCCCCGAGGACGGGCTCCGCTGCTGACGCGGAGGACGCCCGACGGCGGCCCGCGGGCCCGCTTTGGAATCTGGCCCGGTCGTTGGGTACAGTAGGCGCTCGTTGCCACCGGTTCGCCGAGCGGACCGGGACGTAGCACGCCGCCTTAGCTCAGTCGGCAGAGCGATTCACTCGTAATGAATAGGTCAAGGGTTCGATTCCCTTAGGCGGCTCGGTGACGAAGGCCCGGAACCCACGGTTCCGGGCCTTCGCCGTGCTCAGGGGCGGCACGGAGGGCGCGGCACTCGAGCACCGACGCGTGGCGGCCGGACGGCGCACGGGCCGCACGATGCGCGTCGGCCGCACGACCCGACCCCGAGGAGCGAGATGTCCCGCAGCGTCGCAGTCACCCTGGTGGTCCTCGGCCTCGTGCTGGTGGTCGCCGGGGTCGTCACCGGTTACACCGTCGGCATCATCTCCGACAACCCGCTGGCGGAAGACGGCGTGCCGCGCGTGCACGTGACCCTTCTCCTGGGTTGTGCGGCCACGACGGCGGCCGTCGGAGGGACCGTCGCCGTGCTCGGGCTCCTCGGGCTCTTCGCCCGGCCGGTCCCGCACGCCGAGGTCCGTGCGCATCCGCGAGACCCGGACCGCAGGACAGCGGTCTGAGCGGCTGAGCAGCGCCGCGCGCTCCCGGGTGCTCGCGGGCCAGCAGGGAGCGCCGGCCCGCCCGGACGACGGCGGGGCACCGTCCGCCGCTGAGGCCTCAGCCCACGCGGCGCACGAGCAGGATCACGCCGCCGGCCGCAGCGGCGACGAGCCCGCCGACGCCTAGCGCGGCGAAGATCGGGAAGGTCTCGCCGGCGGGCGGGGGCGGCGCCGTGCGGTCGACGGACGCGAGCGGGACGCGCGCCGGCTCGGTGCCGGTGGTCGTGGGCGCGGCGGTCGGCGTCGGCTCGACGGGGGCGTCCGTCGTCGGTTCCTCCGTCGGCTCGGCGGTCGGCTCCTCCGTGACGTCCGGCTCCGGCGCGTCCGGCGTCTCGACGGGCGCCTCCACGACCGCCGCGGCCGGCGGCACCTCGGCCGTCGGGGCCGAGGTCGCGGGGGCGTCGGGGGTCGGCGCCGGGGGCGCCGTCGTGGGGGAGGGCTCGGCCTGCGCCGTCGTGCAGACGGGGTCGTCCCCGTTCCACCGCGCGTGCTGCGCGCGCAGGCCGGACACCTGGGCCCACGTGACGCAGTAGCCGTCGGGGAACGTGCGCGCCGGCACCGAGAAGGCCAGGAACCCGTCCGCGGAGTCGCGCGGGCCGTACGAGTCGGAGTAGTACCGCTCGCGGCTCCCGTCCGGCGCGCTCACGGCGTAGGAGACGGCGCCCCACTCGGACCAGAGGCGCTCCGGGTCGAACGAGACGCCGTCGACGCTCACCTCGAGCCCGCTCTCGCCGTCCCGGCCGACGGCGGTCGCGGGTGCGGCGGCGACGGCCACCACGAGCACCGCCAGGGGTGCGAGGGCGAGCAGGCGGCCAGCGGCACGCATCAGCACCTCCGGGTCGTTCGGGAGCGGTCCGCGGCACATCGTACGCAGTCGTGCGGGCCGGTCGGTACGTCGGAGCGGCGCCCTGGCTGCGTCAGGCCCCGAGCGTCGCGAGCCACTGGACGACGGCCTCGCACACGGCCGCGTCCTGCCCCTTGAGGTCGTGGGCGCCGGGCAGCTCGACGCGCGTGACGGGCCCGGGGATCGCGGTGGTGTGCTCGGCGAGCTCGTCCGGCGTCGCGAACGGGTCGGTGCGCCCGGAGACGAGGAGGACCGGCACGTGGAGGTCCGGGAAGTGCTCGGTCCGCAGCCGCTCGGGCTTGCCCGGCGGGTGCAGCGGGTAGCTGACGAGGGCCAGCCCGGCGGCGGGGAGCCCCTCGGCGACGGCCATCGAGCACATGCGGCCGCCGTAGGAGCGGCCGCCGAGCACGAGGCGGTCCGTCGTGGTGCCGAGCTCCGCGGCGAAGGCCTCCGCCTCGGCGCGGACGTGCGCGATCGCGACGGGCGGCCGGTCGGGCATCCGCTTGCCGGCGATCCGGTAGGGGAAGTCGACGCGGCGCACCGGCACGGGCGGGTCGAGGGCGGCCAGCGCCTCGTCGATCGCGACGAGCGCGCGGTGGTCGCGGCTCGCTCCGGCGCCGGGCGTGAGGAGGACGCCGGCGACGGGCCGGTCGTCGGGGTGCGGCGTGGTCACCGGCCCAGTCTCGCAGCGCGCACGGGGTTCCTCACGGTCGAGCACGACCTTCCGCGCGGCCGACCACGAGGTTGCTGTCGTCCTGCGCGGCAGGACGACAGCGACCTCGTGGTCGAGGGGGCGTCGCGGACACGGTCACCGCGACGCGAGCCGGGCCGGGTCGAGGTCGGTGCGGCGCAGCAGCTGCGCGTTGAGCGCGACGATGACCGTCGACGCGGACATGAGGATCGCGCCCACCGCCATCGGCATGACGAACCCGACGGGCGCGAGCACGCCCGCGGCGAGGGGCACGGCCGCGATGTTGTAGCCCGCGGCCCACCACAGGTTCTGCTGCATCTTGCGGTACGACGCGTGCGACAGCTCGATGATCGACAGCACCGCCCGCGGGTCGGAGCTCGCGAGGATCACCCCGGCGGACGCGATCGCGACGTCGGTGCCCGCGCCGATCGCGATGCCGACGTCCGCCTGGGCGAGCGCCGGGGCGTCGTTGACGCCGTCGCCGACCATCGCGACGACGCGCCCGCCGTGCTGCAGCTCGGCGACCTTCGCGTCCTTGTCCTCGGGGCGGACGCCCGCGAAGACCTGGTCGATGCCGAGCTCGCGCCCGACCGCGCGGGCGACGGGCTCGGCGTCGCCGGTGATCATGACGACCCGGATGCCGCGCCGGTGCAGCGCGTCGACGGCCTCGCGCGACTCGGGACGGATCGCGTCCGCCAGGGCGAACGCGCCCACGACCTCGCCGGACCGCGCGTCCGACGCGGTGCCGGTGCCGTCGTCGCTCGCGACGACCACGTGCAGGACGGTCGACCCGTCCTCGGCCCACGCCGCGGCGTCGGGCAGGGGGGCGAGCCCGCGCTCGCGCAGGAGTGCCGGCCCGCCGACCGCGACGCGGCGCGCGCCGTCGGGGGTCGGGACGGTCGCCTCGACGCCGACGGCCGTGAGCGACCGGAAGTCGGTGGCGCGGGGGACGTCGTCGCCCCGCTCCTCGGCCGCCCGCACGATCGCGCGGGCGAGCGGATGCTGGCTGTCCGCCTCGGCCGCCGCGGCGAGCGCGAGCAGCGCGGCCTCGGACGTGCCGCCCGCCGTCGCGAGGTGCACGACGACCGGCTCGCCCGCGGTGAGCGTCCCGGTCTTGTCGAACAGGACGGTGTCCACGGTGCGCATGCGCTCGAGCGCCAGGCGGTCCTTGACGAGGACGCCCGCCTTCGCTGCGCGCTCCGTCGACAGCGAGACGACGAGCGGGATCGCGAGGCCCAGCGCGTGGGGGCACGCGATGACGAGGACGGTGATCGCCCGGATCAGCGCCTGCTCGGGCGTGCCGAAGACGAGCCACAGGCCGATCGTCAGGGCAGCGGCGCCGAGCGCGTACCAGAACAGCCACCCGGCGGCGCGGTCCGCGAGGCGCTGGGTCTTCGTCGACGACGCCTGCGCGTCCGCGACGAGCCGCTCGATGCCCGCGAGCGCGGTGTCCTCGCCGACGGCCGTGATCCGCACGCGCAGCGCGTCGTCCGTCGCGACGGTCCCCGCGACGACGGCGTCCCCGACGGTGCGGCGCACGGGGCGCGACTCGCCGGTGATCATCGACTCGTCGACGTCCGCGGACCCGGACGCGACCTCGCCGTCCGCGGGCACGCGCCCTCCCGGCCGGACGACGACCAGGTCGCCCACGCGCAGGTCCGTCGGCGCGACGGTCGTCACGGTCCCGTCCTCGGCGACCCGCTCCGCCTCGTCCGGGAGCAGCGCGGCGAGCGAGTCGAGCGCGGACGCGGTCTGCGCGAGCGAGCGCATCTCGAGCCAGTGGCCGAGCAGCATGATGACGACGAGGAGCGCGAGCTCCCACCAGACGTCGAGCTCGTGCGCGAGCAGGCCCAGGCTCGCTCCCAGCGACGACACGAACGCGACCGTGATGGCGAGCGAGATGAGCGTCATCATCCCGGGCTTGCGGCTCCGCAGCTCGCTCACCGCACCGGTGAGGAACGGGCGCCCGCCCCAGGCGTAGATCACCGTGCCGAGGACGGGGGAGACCCAGGGCACCCACGCGGCGTCGGGCAGGTCGTAGCCCAGGAGCATCGCGAACATGGCGTTCAGCGCGACCGTGGGGACCGCGAGGACGAGCATGATCCAGAACAGGCGGCGGAACTGCCCGACGTGGTCGCCGTGCCCCCCGTGCCCACCGTGCCCGGCCATGTCGTGCCCGGCGTGGCCCGCCGTGCCGTGCCCGGCCATGTCGTGACCCTCGTTCCCGGCCGGGTCGTGCGTCGCGGGGTCGACGGCGGTGGTCGCCGCCGCGCCGGGGTGCCCGTGCGCCTCGGGGTGCGCGTGCGCCTCGTGGTGCCCGTGCTCGCCGTCCGCGCCGGTCCGGCGCCCGGGGCCGTGCTCCGTGCGGTGGTCCACCGTGTCTCCTCTCGGCCGCTGATACCCCTAGGGGGTATCTCCTCCTCCCGATCATGCCCCGGTGGTGCTGATCCGTCAACCGTTCGGGAGCGACGCGACGGGGAGGGTCCTGCGTCAGAGCGCGGGGGTGGACTCCCGCAGCACGACCGTGCACGCGACCGCCACGCGCCGGGGTGCGTCGTCGTCCGGGGCGAGCGCGAGGCGCAGCGCCTGCTCGCCGACCTCGGTCAGCGGGATGCGGACCGTCGTCAGGCCCGGCGTGACGTCGCGCAGCGTCACGATGTCGTCGAAGCCGGCCACCGCGACGTCCTCCGGGACGCGCAGCCCCGCCTCGCGCGCGGCTGCCATCGCGCCGACGGCCATGACGTCGTTCACCGCGAAGACGGCGCGCGGTGCGCCGTCGGGCCCGGCGGCACCCACCCGGGCGAGCAGGTCGCGCATCCCGCCGTGGCCGCCGTCGCGTGTGAACGCGCACTCGGCGACCGCGTCCGGCGGGACCGGGGACCCCAGCGCGGCGAGCGCGGTGGTGAACCCCTGCGCGCGGTCCACGGCGGTGCGGTGGCTCGCCGGCCCGGCCAGCACGCCGAACGCGCGGTAGCCCAGCCCGTGCAGGGCGCGCGCGAGGGCGGCCGCGCCGTCGGCGTTCGCGATCTCCACCGCGGGCAGGTCGCCGAGCGGCTGCCCGACGAGCGAGACGCCGCCCCCCGACGCGCGGTACCGCTCCAGCGCGTGCCGCAGCGCGCCGTCGGCGTCGTCGGCGAGCCGGCCGCCGCCCAGCACGACCGCCCGCGCCCGCTGGCGGTCCATGAGCTCGACGAACGCGCGCTCGCGCTCGGGGGAGTGCCGGGTGCTCGTCAGCGTGACGATGAGCCCGTCGTGGTCGGCGGCCTCCGCGACACCCGCCGCGAGCGAGGAGAAGTATGGGTCCGCGATGTCGTGCACGACGAGACCGACGCTCGTCGTGCGGCCGCGGGCCATGGCCTGCGCGCTCGGGTCGGGGGAGTACCCGAGCCGACGCGCGGACGCGAGGACCCGCTCCCGCAGGTCCGGGCGCACCGTGCGGTTCGCGCTCCCGTTGATCGCGCGGGACGCGGTCGCGAGGGAGACGCCGGCGTCGCGAGCGACCTCGCTCAGGGTGGGTCCGGGCACGGGAACAGGCTAGCGGGGGCGCCTCGTCGCCGGGTGGGCCGCCCCGGGAGCGGTTACGTTCGGAAGAGCCCGGTCGACCGGGCCCCACCACGCCGCAGGAGGACCTCATGACGTCCCAGCACGCAGCCGCGCCGCGCGGCACGACGGCGGTGCTCGCCCGGGCCCTCGCGCTCGGCGTCGCCGCGGGCTCGCGCAGCAGCCTCGGGGTCGCGGCGCCCGTGCTGGCCGGCCTCGTGCGGCCCGGCGGGTCGGGCCGGTCGGGCCACGGACCGGGGCCGCTCGCGCGCGGCGCGGCGATCCTCGGCGTCGTCGGCGAGGTCGTCGGCGACAAGCTGCCGCAGACGCCGAGCCGGCTCGCGCCGCCCGGCCCCGTCGTCCGCGTCGCGAGCGGCGCGGTCGGCGGGGTGCTCGTCGCCCGGCACCGGACCGGTCCGGTCGGGCTGGTCCTCGCCGCCGCCGCGGGAGCCGCGGGCGGGGCCGTCGGGACGTGGGGCGGTGCGGCGTGG
This sequence comes from Cellulosimicrobium sp. MI9406, assembly GCF_040595865.1. NCBI lineage: Bacteria > Bacillati > Actinomycetota > Actinomycetes > Micrococcales > Promicromonosporaceae > Cellulosimicrobium > Cellulosimicrobium sp. MI9406. Next base: position 260,876 of record NZ_JALIZI010000003.1, on the reverse strand, counting down.
CGACGCCTCGCCGTCGGCGAGCGGCCCGACTGGCCCGGCGCCGTCGCGGAGGACGTCACGGCGCTGGCCCTCGCCGCCTGGGCCGTCCGGGTCTGAGCGCCCGCCACGGCGACCCGGGGCGCGACGTCCCGGGAGTGAGTCTCCCGGGCGGAAGGGCCGTCGGTCAGCAGCCCGCCTGCTCGTAGCGGCACAGCAGCTCCCACGCGGCGCGGGCCTGCTCCGCGACCGTCTCGCGGGCCGCGCCCACGGTGCTCTCCCCGCCGTCGAGCGCGACGAGCGTGACCGCGGCACCGCGGCGCGTGGTCGCCAGGTAGGTCCCGAGCGCCGTGTCCAGGTCCCCGCTCCCGCCCGACCCGTAGTAGTCGGTGGCCAGGCCGCTGCCCTGGGCGCCGACGTCGAGCGGCTCGGCCGTGTACGTCGTGCCCTCCGCGCCGCCCTGCGCCGCGCACGCGGCGAGCAGGTCCGCGAGCCGTGCGGCCTCGGCGGTGGCGGCGTCGGCGTCGGCGAACACCGCGACCTGGTGGACCCCCACGGTGCCCTCGGCCGCACCGTCGCCCTCGGTCGCTGTGCGCATCGCCGTGGCGTCCGCGGGGCCGCCGTCGGCGCACGCCTCCGGAAGGTGCCAGTCCGCGACCCCCTCCGCCTCGTCGCGTGCTCCCTCGCCGCCCCACGCGCCCGCGGGGAGGAGGACGTCGGCGGGCGCGTCCGTCGGGAGCGCCGGGGCGGGATCGCCGGGTGCCGGGGTCGCGGCAGAGGTCGAGGGGGCCGGGGCCGACGGTTCCGGGGTGCCCGGGGCGTCGCCGGGGGTCGCGGTGCAGGCCGCGAGGACCAGGGCGCTCGCGGCGAGGACGGTCGTCGTTGTCGAGGCTCTCATCCGCACCACCCTGGCAGCCGTGCGGGCGGTTCGCAGGAGCAGGCGCTCAGCTGCCCGGGACGCTCGTCACGGTCGTCAGGAGGAACGCCGCGTCCTCGATCGCGCTCACCGCGTGCCGCTCGTGCGTGAGCACGCGCAGCTCGCCCTCGCCCAGCTCGACGTCGCCCTCGCCGAGCGCCGTGACCCGGACCCGCCCGCGCAGCACCTGGATCGACGCCGCGGGCGGGGAGTTGTGCTCCCCGAGCTCGACGCCCGCGCGCAGCGCGAGGATCGTCTGGCGCAGCGGGCCGTCGTGCAGCACGACCTCGGCGCTGCGACCGTTCGGCGCGGTGCGGGCGGTCGTGAGGTGGGCTTCCGTGAGGAGGTCGACGTTCGTCATCGGGGCTCCGGCCTGTCGGGGAGCTCCATCATGCCGCGCCGCGGACGTCGCTGCCGCCCGTGCCGCGGCCGTGCGGCGCTGGTCGCCGCGACCCGCTCGGACGGGCGGGGCGCGCCGGTGGCGCGTGCTGGTGGTCTGCCGTGCGGTCCGGAAGAGTGGCCGCCATGCAGGTGGTCTCCGGTCTCCTCGTCGGTCTGTTCGGCCTCGTCTTCACCGTCGGCATGCTGCTGCTCCTCGCCGCGACGGCGCGGCGCGTCATGGGGGCGCCGGTCGGCTGGATCCGCTCGGCGGTCGTGGCCCTCGCGATGCTGTCGGTCGCGTCCTGGGTGCTCACGGGCGGCCTGCTCGACGCCGGCTGGTCGCGCCCGGACGGGACGCTCACCGTCGCACCGGGCGTCGCGCTCGTCGCCGTCGTGCTCGCGTTCGCGTGGGCGTTCGTGCTCGGGCTGTGCGTGCTCCTCGTGCTCGAGCTCCTCGTCCCGACGGGCTCCGTCCCGGGGCCGTGGCGCGCGCTCCGGGGGCTGCGCCAGGGCCGCCGCGAGACGCGGCGCTACGCCCAGATCCTGGGGATCGGCGTCCGGCACGGCCTCGGCGGGGCGCTCACGCGCGGGGCGCGGCAGCCGGACGGTTCGCGCCTGTCGCGCACCGACCAGCGGCGCCAGGCCGCCGCGCTGCGCGACGCCCTCAGCGACGCCGGCGTGACCTTCGTGAAGTTCGGCCAGGTGCTGTCCACGCGCCGGGACCTGGTCCCCGCCGCGTTCGCCGACGCGCTCGCCACGCTCCAGAGCGAGGTCCCGCCCGCGCCCTGGTCGCAGGTGGAGGCGGCCGTCGCGGGCGCGCTCGGGCGCCCGGTCGACGAGGCGTTCGCCGGCTTCTCGCCGGAGCCCCTCGCCTCGGCGTCCGTGGGCCAGGTCCACGCGGCCCGCCTGCTCGACGGGCGCGACGTCGTCGTCAAGGTGCAGCGCCCGGGCGCCCGTGCCCAGGTCGAGACGGATCTCGCGATCCTCGGGCGGCTCGCGCGCCGCATCGAGCGCGACACCGCGTGGGGCCGCTCGCTCGGCGTCGTCGACCTCGCCGACGGCTTCGCCGCGTCGCTGCGCGAGGAGCTCGACTACACGGTCGAGCTGGAGAACACGCTCGCGCTGCGGGCTGCGCTCGCGCGGGGAGCGGCGGGGGACCGGCGCCCCGACGACGACGCCGACCCGGGCACGGGCCCGCGCGTCCGGGTCCCCGACGTCTACCCCGAGCTCTCCGGGACGACGCTGCTCGTCATGGAACGGCTCGACGGCGTTCCCCTCGGCCGCGCCGCGGACGTGCTCGCGGGCCTCGACGACGCCGTGCGCGCCGACCTCGCCTCGCGGCTCCTCACCGCGACGCTCGAGCAGGTGCTGGTCGCGGGCACCTTCCACGCCGACCTCCACCCCGGCAACGTGCTCGTCACCGCCGACGGCCGCCTCGGCCTGCTCGACATGGGCTCCGTCGGCCGGCTCGGCGAGCCCGACCGGCTCGCGCTCGCGGCGGTGCTGCTCGCGGTCGACGCCGACGACGCCGTCGCCGCGACCGACGCCCTCCTGGAGCTGCTCGACGCCCCGGTCGACCTCGACGTGCGCCGCCTGGAGCGCGCCGTCGGGCAGGTGATCGTGCGGTTCCGCGGCGCCGGCGCGAGCGGCGCGATGTTCACCGCGCTGTTCCGGCTCGTCACCGACGCGGGCCTCGCCGTCCCGTCGCAGGTCGCCGCCGCGTTCCGCACGTTCACGTCGCTGGAGGGCACGCTGCGCCTGCTCGACCCCGGGTTCGACCTCGTCGCCGGAGCCCGCGCGACCGCGCAGCCGCTCGTGCGGCGCGTCGTGACGCCGGAGGGCCTGCGCGAGCGGGCGACGAGCCTGTTCCTCGGCCTCGCGCCCGAGCTGGAACGGCTCCCGCGCCGGCTCGCGAAGATCACGAGCGACGTCGAGGCCGGGCGGCTCACCGTCAACGTCCGCTCGTTCGCGCACCCCGAGGACCGCGCGTTCCTCACCGGCCTCGTGCAGCAGGTCGTGTCCACCGTCATCGCTGCCGCGGCCGTCGTCGCGGCGGTCGTGCTGGTCTCCGCGGACTCCGGCCCCGAGCTCGTCGAGGGTCTGCGCCTGTTCGCCGTCCTCGGTGCGGCGCTCGGGTTCGTCGGGACCGTGCTCGCCGTGCGCGTCCTCGTGTTCGCGTTCCGGGGGTCGGCCGCGCGCCGCGGGTGACCTCAGGCGTCGTGCGCGCCCGAGGGGTGCGTCGCGTCCGCGGGCCGCACGACCGTGACCGGGCAGTGCGCGTACTCGACCGCGTGCCGGCTCACCGAGCCCAGGAGCAGCCGGTCGAACCCGCCGACGCCGCGGTTGCCGAGCACGAGCCGCTCCGCGCGCGACGACGCCTCGATGACCCCCTTCGCGGCGTGCACGTGCTGCACGCTGCGCACGAGGCGGTCGTCGGGCAGGTCGACCCCCGCCGCCTCGAGCGCGGCGTCGAGCTTCTGGGCGGCGAACTTCTCGTAGTCGTCGATGGGCGGCGTCCATCCCCACGAGTCGGGCAGGGGCGCGAGCGAGACGATCTGCCAGCAGAACAGGGCCTCGAGCGTCGCGCCCGTGCGCCGCGCGACGTCGGCGCCGTGCCGCAGCGCCTGGACCGACGTCGACGACCCGTCGACCCCGACGACGACGGGCCGCGCGTGGTCGTGGCGCACGTCGGGCGTCCCGCGCACCACGGTCACGGGGACGGTCGCGTGCTGCACGACGGCGGTCGGCACCGACCCGAGGACCATCCGACCGAGGCGACCCCGGCCGCAGCGGCCGAGGACGAGCAGGTCGGCGTCGTCGCCGTCGGCGGCGTCGGGCCGCACGTCGTCCTGGGCTGCCTGCGCGACGCGCGGCTGGGCGAGGGCGAGCAGGACGGCCGCGGGGCTGCCGCGCTCGGCGACGGCCGTCGCGGTGACCGCGTCCGGGCCGATCCCCGTGCGGGCGCGCGCGGCGTCGAGCCACTCCTGGACGAGCGCCCGCTTCTCCTCGGCCGCCGCGTCGGGGCCGTCGCCCGGCCCCTGCCGCGACTCGAACGCGAGCACCGCCGTCAGGGGCACCGCCCGGTCCGCCGCCTCGCGCAGCGCCCAGTCGAGCGCGCCGCCCGACTCCTCCGACCCGTCGACACCGACGATCACGCCGCGCATCTCGCCACCTCCGCCCGGTCGGCCGACCGCGTGCGCCGTCGGCGTGCTGTCCCCGACGCCGTCGGCGGCGCCGGTGCTGACTCGACCCTAGGCCGCGGGGCCGCGCCGCGCCCGGGACGGGCGTCCCGAGGTGGTGGACGAGAGTCCCGCGGCGCGGCGCGCGGAGCCGGTCAGAACCGCGGGTCGGGCTCGTCCTGGAGGATGTTGCGCAGGGGGCGGGTGACGACGTCGACCCGCGCGAGCAGGTCCGCCGGGCCCGAGACGACCAGCGCCCGGTCCTCGACCGGCACGTACGCCGCGGCGTGCTCCCGCACGGTGACGTACAGGCAGGGGCGGGTCTCGCCGTCGACCCGGAACGTGGTGCGCACGACGGGCGCGACGTCCACCTCCTCGACGATCGCGCGCATCGCGGCGCGGTACTCCTGGTAGGAGTCGAGGAAGTCGTCGTCGCCGGGGGTGTCGGAGTGCAGGGGCGCGGCGAGCGCCCCGCTGAGCGCGGTGCGGGCGATGTCCTCGGCCTGCTCGTCGTGCGCGGCCCGCACCCGCAGCGTCTCGACGTCGAGCGTCTCGCCCGTGAACGACACGTAGGAGCGCAGGAAGCGCTCCTCGGCCGGGTCGTGCGCGCCGTGGCCGGCACCCGTGAGCGTCTCCTCGTCGAGGTCGAGACCCCAGGTGAGCGGGTCGTCGACCTCCGCGACGGCGCCGTGGAACCGCGCGACCACCTGCTCCCACGACGCGGCCGAGCCCGCGGGGCGTGCCTCTCGCTCGTCCGCGTCCGGTGCGGGGGTGTCCTCCGGCGGCTGGTCCGGTTGGTGCATCGCTCTCGCCACCCTTCTGGACGTCGTGCGGGGCGCACTCCCGAGCCTGCCCGTGGCGCGGGCCGCGGTCAACGCCCCCGGCGCGTGTCGGGCCGGGTGATCTCCGCCGTCGTGCACCCGCGACCGCCCGGCAGGTCACGGCGCGACCCCTCTTTCACGCCCCTGGCGAACAACGGCATACGGAGGGGGTGCGGCTCGTTCGAACCGCATAGAGTCAATGCGGTCAGGCTTGTACCCGTCGTCCGGCGGGCAGGTGTACGCCGCTCACGAGGAGCAGCACATGTTCGAGAGATTCACAGACCGAGCCCGTCGGGTCGTCGTCCTCGCCCAGGAAGAGGCGCGGATGCTCAACCACAACTACATCGGCACCGAGCACATCCTCCTCGGCCTCATCCACGAGGGCGAGGGTGTCGCGGCCAAGGCGCTGGAGTCCCTCGGGATCTCCCTCGACGGCGTCCGCACCCAGGTGACCGAGATCATCGGCGAGGGCCAGCAGGCGCCGAGCGGGCACATCCCGTTCACGCCGCGCGCCAAGAAGGTGCTCGAGCTGTCGCTGCGCGAGGCGCTCCAGCTCGGCCACAACTACATCGGCACCGAGCACATCCTGCTCGGCCTCATCCGCGAGGGCGAGGGCGTCGCCGCCCAGGTCCTGACGAAGATGGGCGCCGACCTCAACAAGGTGCGCCAGCAGGTCATCCAGCTCCTGTCCGGCTACCAGGGCAAGGAGCCGGTCGCCGCCGGCGGTCCCACCGAGGGCCAGCCGTCCGGCTCGGCCGTGCTCGACCAGTTCGGGCGCAACCTCACCCAGGCCGCGCGCGAGGGCAAGCTCGACCCGGTCATCGGGCGCAGCCTCGAGATCGAGCGCGTCATGCAGGTGCTGAGCCGCCGCACCAAGAACAACCCCGTCCTCATCGGCGAGCCCGGCGTCGGCAAGACGGCCGTCGTCGAGGGCCTCGCCCAGGACATCGTCCGCGGGGACGTCCCCGAGACGCTCAAGGACAAGCAGCTCTACACGCTCGACCTCGGCGCGCTCGTGGCCGGCTCGCGCTACCGCGGCGACTTCGAGGAGCGCCTGAAGAAGGTGCTCAAGGAGATCCGCACGCGCGGCGACATCATCCTGTTCATCGACGAGATCCACACCCTCGTCGGGGCGGGTGCCGCCGAGGGCGCGATCGACGCCGCCAGCATCCTCAAGCCGATGCTCGCGCGCGGCGAGCTGCAGACCATCGGCGCGACGACGCTCGACGAGTACCGCAAGCACGTCGAGAAGGACCCGGCCCTGGAGCGTCGCTTCCAGCCCATCCAGGTCGCCGAGCCGTCGCTCCCGCACGCCATCGAGATCCTCAAGGGCCTGCGCGACCGCTACGAGGCGCACCACCGCGTGTCCATCACGGACTCCGCGCTGGTCTCCGCGGCCACGCTCGCGGACCGGTACATCAACGACCGGTTCCTCCCGGACAAGGCGATCGACCTCATCGACGAGGCGGGCGCGCGCCTGCGCATCCGCCGCATGACGGCCCCGCCGGAGCTCAAGGAGCTCGACGAGGAGATCGCCGAGGCGCGCCGCGAGAAGGAGTCTGCGATCGACGCGCAGGACTTCGAGAAGGCCGCCGGCCTGCGCGACAAGGAGAAGCAGCTCACCGCGAAGCGCGCCGACAAGGAGAAGGCGTGGAAGTCCGGTGACCTGGACACCGTCGCGGAGGTGGACGAGGAGCTGATCGCCGAGGTCCTGGCCATGGCCACGGGCATCCCGGTCTTCAAGCTCACCGAGGAGGAGTCCAGCCGCCTGCTCAACATGGAGGACGAGCTGCACAAGCGCGTCGTCGGCCAGGAGGCCGCGATCAAGGCGCTCTCGCAGGCCATCCGCCGGACGCGTGCAGGCCTCAAGGACCCGAAGCGCCCCGGTGGGTCGTTCATCTTCGCCGGCCCCACGGGCGTCGGGAAGACGGAGCTGGCCAAGGCGCTCGCCGAGTTCCTCTTCGGGGACGAGGACGCGCTCATCCAGCTCGACATGTCGGAGTTCTCCGAGAAGCACACCGTCTCGCGGCTGTTCGGCTCGCCCCCCGGCTACGTCGGGTACGACGAGGGTGGCCAGCTCACCGAGAAGGTGCGGCGCAAGCCGTTCTCGGTCGTCCTGTTCGACGAGGTGGAGAAGGCCCACGCGGACATCTTCAACTCCCTCCTGCAGATCCTCGAGGACGGTCGCCTGACCGACTCGCAGGGCCGCGTCGTGGACTTCAAGAACACCGTCATCATCATGACGACCAACCTCGGCACGCGGGACATCGCCAAGGGCGTCCAGACCGGCTTCAACGCCGGCGGCGACCTGGTCACGTCCTACGAGCGCATGAAGGCGAAGGTCAACGACGAGCTCAAGCAGCACTTCCGGCCGGAGTTCCTCAACCGCGTCGACGACGTGGTGGTCTTCCCGCAGCTCTCGCAGGCCGAGATCATCCAGATCGTCGACCTGATGATCGCCCGTCTCGACGCCCGCCTGCGGGACAAGGACATGGGCATCGAGCTCACGCAGCCCGCGAAGCAGCTCCTCGCCGAGAAGGGCTACGACCCGGTCCTGGGTGCTCGTCCGCTGCGCCGCGCGATCCAGCGCGACATCGAGGACGTGCTCTCCGAGAAGATCCTGTTCGGCGAGCTCAAGGCCGGCGAGATCGTCCTGGTCGACGCCGAGGGCGAGGGCCTGCTCGGAGAGTTCACCTTCCGGGGTGTCTCGAAGGGCGAGCACGACCGCGGCCCGGTGAGCGTGGGCGCGGCCGCCGCGCTCGACGCCCCCACCGGCGTCTCGGTCCGCGACCTGCCCCCGACGGGCGAGCTGCAGGCCGGCGCGGAGTGACGCACTCCTGAACGCCTGACACACGGGCCCCGATCCTCCTCCGGGAGGGTCGGGGCCCGTCGTCGTCCCGGCGCCCCTCGCCCGCCGAGCAGGTGGTCGTGGCGCGTCCCGGGCGACCGACGCACCACCATCGCCTGCTCGGCCGACACGGACCACCTGGTCGGCGGGCGAGGGGCCGTTGCACGGCGTTACGTCCGTCCTCGTCGTGGGACAGGGGTCGACCGCCCTTTGCGGGGCGTGCGCACGCTGGCACAGTCGCCCGCATGCCGACGACACCGGGGGGCCTCGTCGCCCTCCCCGCCACCGACGCCGGGCACGTGCCCGGACTCGCGTGTCGTCGCGCCCTGCGTGCGCGACTGCGCCGTCGGGCCGCGTGTCGTCCGACCGCGTGCCGCTGAGCACCCCGACGCACTGACCGACGGCCGCCCCGGGCCGCCGTCGGGCCGTCCCACCACCCTCCCGCGCACGGCACCCGCGCGCCTCGTGCCTCCCCGTGCGCTCTCCCTGAGAGGACCCGTCATGCCTGCTTCCCCGCTCCGTCCGTCCGCACCGCCCGGCCGCCGCAGGGCGACGGCCGTCGCCCTCGGTCTCGTCGCGCTCCTCGCCTCCGGTGCGTGCAGCACCGCCGAGGCGTCCGGGGGCGGTGACCCGGCCGACGGCGGCACGCTCGCCCCGGACGCCGAGCTGCCCACCGAGGTGCCGGAGGGCACCGTCCTGCGGGTCGGCGACCCGACCACGCAGAAGGCGTTCGAGCTCGCGGGCGACGACCTGGACAGCGACTTCTCGTTCGAGATCGAGTGGGCCAACATCTCGGGCGGCCCGGCGACGACGGAGGCGTTCCGGGCCGGGTCGCTCGACGTCGGCGCCGTCGCGGAGATCCCGCCGATCCACGCGACGTGGACGGGTCTGGACGTGCAGGTCTACGCGTCCGTCTACCGGGAGAACTGGGAGGACGCGCCGGTCTACGAGTTCGCGGGGGCGCCGGGGGTCGAGCTCGACTCCCTCGAGGACTTCCGCGGTCACCGCATCGCGTTCAGCCCGGGCCAGGCGCAGGGGGCGATCGTCCTCAAGGCGCTGGAGGAGGCCGGGCTCACGCAGGACGACGTCGAGCTCGTCGAGCTCCCGAGCACGGGCGACGTGTACTCGACGGCCCTCGCCGCGGGCGAGGTCGACGTCGCGCCGCTCGGCGGCACGCAGCTCTTCCGGTACCTCGCGACGTACGAGGCCGACGGCGCGACGTCGGTCCAGCACCACCTGCGCGACGACGCGTCGCACCTCTACGGCCCGACCGAGGTCGTGCGCGACCCGGCCAGGGCGGCGGCGCTGCGCGAGTACGTCGCCGCGTGGGCGGCCGCGAAGATCTGGGTCGCGGAGCACCCCGAGGAGTGGAAGCAGGGCTACTACATCGAGGACCAGGGGCTCAGCGAGGAGGACGCGCAGTACCTCGTCGACCACGCGCCGGTCCCGGACGTCCCGTCCGACCTCACCGACGGCATCGAGCGCACGCAGGCGACGGTCGACCTGCTCGCGGCGGAGCTCGACGAGCACCCGCTCGACGCGGCGGACCTGTTCGACGTGCGCTTCGGCCCGGTCGCGGGCGAGGCGGCGGCTGCGGCGCGGGACGGGGGCGCGCAGTGAGCGCCGCGGTCGTCGAGCGGGTCGACGTCGCGGTCCCGCGGGACGACGCCGCGCCGTCGACCCCGGCGGACGTGCGACCGCGCGGCACGCGCCTCGGGCTCGGCCGGCCGGTCCCGCTCGCGGCGCTCGTCGGGGTCACGCTCCTCGCGGTCGTCTGGTCGGTGGGGTCCGCGACGGGGCTCGTCGACCCGCGCGTGCTGTCCGCGCCGTGGACGGTCGTCTCCACGGGCGCGGAGCTCGTCGCGAACGGCAAGCTCGGGGCGCACCTCGGCGTCTCCCTGACGCGCGCCGCGCTCGGGCTCGCGGCCGGCATCGTCGCGGGAGTCGTGCTCGCGCTGGCCGCCGGGCTGAGCCGGGTGGGCGACGCGGTGCTCGACGGCCCGATCCAGGTCAAGCGCGCCATCCCCAACCTCGCGCTCCTGCCGCTGCTCATCCTGTGGTTCGGCATCGGCGAGGAGATGAAGGTCATCACCATCGCGCTCGGCGTCTTCATCCCCATCTACCTGCACACGCACAACGGCCTGCGCGCGATCGACAGCCGTTACGTCGAGCTCGCCGAGACGGTGCAGCTCTCGCGGCGGCAGTTCGTGCGCCGCGTCATCCTGCCGGGCGCGCTGCCCGGGTTCTTCCTCGGGCTGCGGTTCGCGGTCACGGGGTCGATGCTCGCGCTCGTCGTCGTCGAGCAGGTCAACGCGACGGCCGGGATCGGCTACATGATGGAGCTCGCCCGGACGTACGGGCAGACGGAGATCATCCTCGTCGGCCTCGTGGTCTACGGCGTGCTGGGCTACTCCGCGGACCTCGCCGTCCGCCTCCTGCAGAGGAGGGTGCTCTCGTGGCGGCGCACGCTGGAGGACTGACCGCGCAGGAGGCCCGCCCGACGGCGCCGGGCGCGGCCGTGCGGGTCCGCTCGCTCGTCCGGTCGTACGGGGAGCAGCGCATCCTCGACCACCTCGACCTCACCGTGGACGACGGCGAGTTCGTCGCGATCCTGGGCCGGTCCGGCTCGGGCAAGAGCACGCTCCTGCGCGCGCTCGCCGCGCTCGACCACGGGGTCGCGGGCTCGGGCGAGGTCGTCGTGCCGGACCAGGTGTCCGTCGTCTTCCAGGACTCGCGGCTCCTCCCGTGGGCGCGCGTGCTGGACAACGTGGTGCTCGGTCTCGACGCCGGGGCGCGCGGGCGGAGCGCCGCGCGGGACGCCGGCCGCGCGAGCCTCGCGGAGGTCGGCCTGGCCGGGCGCGAGCGCGCGTGGCCGAACGAGCTCTCGGGCGGCGAGCAGCAGCGCGTGTCGCTCGCCCGCTCGCTCGTGCGCTCGCCGCGGCTCCTGCTCGCCGACGAGCCGTTCGGCGCGCTCGACGCCCTGACGCGCATCCGGATGCACGCCCTGCTGCGCGACCTGTGCGCGCGGCACCGCCCCGCGGTCCTGCTCGTCACGCACGACGTGGACGAGGCGATCGTGCTCGCGGACCGCGTCGTCGTGCTCGACGAGGGGCGGATCGCGGCCGAGCGCCGCATCGACCGGAGCTACGGCCCCACCGAGGCCCGCGACCCCGCCGACCCCCGCTTCGCCCGGCTCCGCACCGAGCTCCTCGACGCGCTCGGCGTCGTCCGCGACGCCCCGACCAACCCCGACCGGAAGGACACCGCCGCATGACCCGCCACGCCTCCTCGGGCCACCGCCCCGGCCGCCTGCACCTCAACGGGTTCCTCATGAGCACGGGCCACCACGAGGCGTCGTGGCGCCTGCCCGAGAGCGACCCGTCGTGGACCTCGACCAACATCGCGCACCTGCAGCGCCTCGCGCAGGTCGCGGAGGCGGGGAAGCTCGACTCGATCTTCTTCGCGGACGGCCCCGGGCTGCGGTCCGACGTCGGGCGCCGCCCGGCGGGCTCGCTCGACCCGCTCATCGTCCTGACGGCGATCGCGACCGTGACCGAGCGCATCGGCCTCATCGCGACGGCGTCGACGACGTACAACTCGCCCTACAACCTCGCGCGACGCTTCGCGTCGATCGACCACGTCTCGGGCGGCCGCGCCGGGTGGAACGTCGTCACGACGGCCGGGCCGGAGATCGCGCGCAACTTCGGCCTCGACGACCAGCCGGCGCACGCCGTGCGGTACGAGCGCGCGGCCGAGTTCCTCGACGTCGCGTTCCGGCTCTGGGACTCGTGGGAGGACGACGCCGTGCTCGCCGACAAGGCCGCGGGCGTCTGGGCGGACCCGGCCAAGATCCACGGGCCCGCGCACGTCGGCACCCACTTCTCCGTGCACGGCGCGCTCACGACGCCACGCTCGCCGCAGGCGCGCCCGCTCATCGTGCAGGCCGGGTCGTCCGAGGACGGCAAGGACCTCGCCTCGCGGTACGCCGAGGCCGTGTTCACCGCGCACCAGACGCTCGCCGACGCCCAGGCGTTCTACTCCGACCTCAAGGCCCGGGCGGTCGCCGTCGGGCGGGACCCGGGCACGGTGAAGATCCTGCCCGGCATCGTCCCCGTCATCGGGTCCACGGAGGCGGAGGCGCTCGCGCGGGAGCGCGAGCTCGACGAGCTCATCGTCCCCGAGTACGCGCGCGCCCAGCTCGCGAAGACGCTGCGCCTCGCGCCCGAGGACCTGCCGCTCGACCGCGAGCTGCCCGACGGCCTGCCCACCGAGGACGAGATCGAGGGGGCCAAGAGCCGGTACACGCTGATCGTCGAGCTCGCGCGCCGCGAGCGGCTCACGGTGCGCCAGCTCATCGGGCGCCTCGGCGGCGGGCGGGGCCACCGCACGTTCGCCGGCACGCCCGAGCAGGTCGCCGACGCGATCCAGGACTGGTACGACGCCGAGGCCGCCGACGGTTTCAACATCATGCCCGCGGTCCTGCCGTCGGGGCTCGAGCAGTTCGTCGAGCACGTGCTGCCCGTGCTGCGCGAGCGCGGCCTGTTCCGCACCGAGTACGAGGGCCGGACGCTGCGCGAGCACTACGGGCTCGAACGGCCCGCGAACCGCTACACGGACGCGGCCCCCGCCGGGACGTCGTCCGACGGCGGGGCACGAGTCGTCGAGGGGGCCTTCGCATGAGCGCGGAGCACCTCTGGTACATCCCGAACCAGGTGCGGCCCGGGCACCGCGGCGACGACACCACCGAGGACCACAACAGCCTCGACACCCTGACGAGCCACGCGCACGCCCTGGAGCGCCACGGGTTCGCGGGCGCGCTGCTCGGGACGAGCTGGGGGCGTCCCGACACGTTCACGGTCGCGACGGCGCTCGCCGCCCGCACCACGACGTTCGAGCCGCTCGTCGCGATCCGGCCCGGGTTCTGGCGGCCGGCGCACTTCGCGTCCGCCGCCGCGACCCTCGACCACCTCAGCGGGGGCCGGCTGCGCGTCAACGTCGTGTCCGGCACCGACGGGCAGGAGGCGTACGGCGACGGCGAGGCCGACCCGGCGCACCGCTACGCCCGCACGCGCGAGTTCCTGCAGATCGTCCGCAGGCTGTGGACGCAGGAGGAGGTCACGTACGCGGGCGAGCACTTCTCGGTGACGCGCTCGTCGCTGGGGCCGCGGCCGGTCGTCCGCGGCGACCGCGCCCACCCGCGGATCTACTTCGGCGGCGCCTCGGAGGCGGCGGAGCGCGTCGCGGCGACCGAGGCCGACGTGCAGCTCTTCTGGGGCGAGCCGCTCGACGGGATCGCGGAGCGCATCGACCGGCTGAGGCGGCTGAGCGCCGAGCTCGGCCGTGAGCACGCACCGCTCGAGTTCGGGCTGCGCGTCACGACGTTCGTGCGGGACACGACGGAGGAGGCGTGGGCCGACGCCGAGGCGAAGGTCGCGCAGCTCGCGGCCCGGTCGCCGGAGCGCGAGGCGTGGTCGGCCCGGGACCGGGGGCGGAGCACCGCCGTCGGGCAGCAGCGCCTGCTCGACCTGGCCGAGCGGGGCGAGGTGCTCGACGACAACCTGTGGACCGCCCCGGGCCGGTTCGGCGGCGGGGGAGCGGGCACGACGTGGCTCGTCGGTTCCGCGGAGGACGTCGCGAAGTCGCTGCGGCGCTACGAGGACCTCGGCGTGACGCACTTCGTCCTGTCCGACACCCCGTACCTGCGCGAGATCGAGCGCCAGGGCTCCCGGCTCCTCCCGCTCCTGCGCGACTGACGGTCACCGTCGCGCGGATCGACCCGGGCGTCGTGAGGTCGACCCTCTGCGGGTCGGTCCGGGGCGCGCGGGTCGACCCCGGGCGCGGGCTGACCTCGGGCGCGCGGGTCGATCGCCGGCCGGTCGGCGGTCCCCGGGCGGCCGCGACCCGGAGTACCGTCCGGAGCGTGGACCAGAGCCGGCTCGACGACCTCACCGCCCGCCTGCGCGCCGCCGGGTGCGTCTTCGCGGAGGACGAGGCCGCGCTCCTCGCCGAGCGGGCCGACGACGACGCGCACCTCGAGGACCTCGTCGCGCGCCGGGTCGCGGGCGAGCCGCTCGAGCACGTCCTCGGGTACGTCGACTTCCACGGGCTGCGGGTCGCCGTGGACCCCGGGGTGTTCGTGCCGCGCCAGCGCACCACGCTGCTCGTCGACGAGGCGGTCGCGCTCGGGCGGCGGGCCGGGCGCCTGGCGCCCCTGTCCGACGGCGGCCCGGGCAGCGGCCCCGGCGGTCGTCCGGAGGGTGGCCCAGACGGCCGGACGGTCGTCGTCGACCTCTGCTGCGGCGTCGGCGCGCTGGGGCTCGCGACCGCGGTGGGCCTCGGTGGCGACGAGACCGTCGCGCTGCACGCGAGCGACGTGGACCCGGCCGCGGTCGCGTGCGCGGCGCGGAACGTCGCGGCCGTCGGCGGCGCCACGTACGAGGGCGACCTCTTCGACCCTCTGCCCGCCGGTCTGCGCGGGCGGGTCGACCTCCTCCTCGCCAACGTGCCGTACGTCCCGACGACCGAGATCCCGCTGCTGCCGCGTGAGGCACGCGACCACGAGGCGCACGTCGCCCTCGACGGCGGCGGCGACGGGCTGGACGTGCTGCGCTGCGTCGCGACCGAGGCGCCCGCCTGGCTCGCCCCCGGCGGCCACCTGCTCACCGAGTCCGGCGAGCGCCAGGCAGCGGGCGCCGTCGCGGTGCTCGGCCGCGCCGGGCTGGTCGCGCGCGTCGTCCGGGACGACGACATCGGCGCGACGATCGTCGTCGGGACGCTCCCCGCCGAGACGTGAGAAGTGGCCCCCGCGACGCGCGGGTCAGGGGCCACTTCTCACGTCTCGGCAGGCTCGTCGAGGGGGAACGTGCGCCGTGGTGCAAGGCGCGGGCCGTCCGTGACACAGAGTGGACGAGGGCCCGACGGGCGGGCGGGCCGCGAGAGGGGACGTCGGTGAGCACCGCACGAGCGCGACGGCGCGCGCACGGCCTGGCCGGTGCGCTGCTCGTCGCCGCGCTCTCGGCGTGCAGCGGTCCGGGAGGTCTGGTCACCGCGTGCCCGGCGGTCGGCTACTCGGCGCGCCTGGAGGTCCGGCTCGACGACTCCTGGCCGGACCGCGACGCGTACGGCGTCACGGTGGCCTGCGTCGGCGCCGACCCCTGCGCGCTCGTGCGCGACGGTACGCTCCGGCCCGGGCCCGAGCCGGCCCCCACGACGATCCCGGTCGATCCGGTCGACCCGGCCAACCCGGTCGACCCCGTCCCGCCCCAGGCCGTCGAGACCTCGCCCGAGCAGAGCGAAGGGGCGCAGGACGCACCGTCCGTCGGCGAGTGGACCGGGTCGGCGCTGAACGGTCCGGTCGGCACGGTCGTCGTCCGTGTCGTCGAGGTCGCCTCGGGCGACGTCGTCGTCGAGCGCGAGATCGACCCGACGTGGGAGAGCGCGGACGGTGCCGACTCGGAGTGCGGCGGGCCGTCGGTCGCGACGATCGAGGTCGCCGCCCCGCCGGGGTGACGCCTACGCCGAGGCGGGCCGCAGCAGTGCGCGGATCTCCTTCTCGGCCTGCGCGGGGGTGAGCGCGCGGCAGCCGAGCGACTCCCAGTGCCGCACGAGCGCGGGCTCGGCGCGCAGCAGCGCCCACCCGCGCCGGAACAGGGTGAGCGGCGGCTTGCGCATCTCGGCGAGGTCGCGCAGGAGGCGGAACCAGAACGTCACGAGGCGCGGTCGGTAGAGGCAGATCGCGTCGGCCAGCACGTCCTGCGCGCGGCAGGCCGCGACGATCTCTGCCGCGAAGATGCCCTCCGCCAGGACGACGCGCGAGCCCGTGACGTCGACGTGGGTCGTGCCGGTGCGGCGCGACGTCGGGATGTCGTAGACCGGCACGTCGGCGTGGCCCGTGCGCGCGAGGTCGACGAGCGCCGCGACCGCGCCCTCGGCGTCCCACGAGCGGGGGTCGTCCCAGTCCACGATGCCGAAGCGCTCCGGCAGGTCGGGGTGGTCGTGGTCGAGGTAGAAGTCGTCGAGCGCGACGACCGGGAGCCCGAGCCGGCGGGTGAGCGACGTCTTGCCCGAGCCCGACGCCCCGGTGAGCAGCACGATCCGCGTCGGGACCTCGCGCGACCCGGGCGGGAGGTCGAACAGCGCCGGGTCCCCGGCGGGTCCGGTCGGCACCGGGTCGGTCCGGGTGGCGGCGTCGGTGGGACCGCCGTCGGCGTCGTGCTGAGGGTCGCTCACGGGACACCATTGTCGCAGCGTCCGGCGCGAGCCCCGAGGCGGGGCGTCGGGTGGGGCGCGTAGCCTTCCCCGGTGACCGCTCCGGACCCCGCCGCCCTGCTCGCCCGCGACGCCCTCGACCGCCTCGACCGGTGGGAGCCCGTGGATCCCCGTCAGGAGGCGCTCGCGGCGGAGTACCGCGCGTTCGTCCGCGGCGACGCCGGCCCGCGCGCCGAGGCGGTGCGGCGCGACGGCGGTCCGCAGCACCTCACGGCGAGCTGCTTCGTGCTCAGCCCCGGTCTCGACCGCGTGCTCCTGTGCTTCCACCGCAAGGGCCGGTTCTGGGTCCAGGTGGGCGGCCACACCGAGCCGGAGGACACGACGCTCGCCGGTGCCGCCTACCGCGAGGCGCGCGAGGAGAGCGGCATCGAGGACCTCGTCCCGTTCGACCCGGACCCCGAGCCGGGCGTCCCGCTCGACGCGGACCCCGAGCCGGGTGCGGAGTCCGTGGTCGGGGCCGACGCCGCGCCGTCCGCCCCGGTCGATGTGCACCGGCACGACCTCGCCGCGGCGTTCGGCACCTGCCGCACGCACTGGGACGTCGGGTTCGTCGCGTTCGCCGACCCGGACGCGCGCACGGTCGTCAGCGACGAGAGCGAGGACGTCGCGTGGTTCCCGGTGGACGCGCTGCCGCCCGGCACGCCCGACGACTTCCCCGTCCGCCTGGCGACGGTCCTCGCGGAGGTGCGCCACCGCCGTCGGGCAGGACTCCCCACGAGGTAGAGCCCCGGTCGCGCGAGGTAGAGCCCTGGTCACGACCAGGGCTCTACCTCGGCTAACCAGGGCTCTACCTCGGCTAACCAGGGCTCTACCTCGGCGGACCGGGGCTCTACCTCGGCGGGGCGAGGACGACGTGGAGGGTGCGGGGGCCGTGCACGCCCTCGACGCGGGAGAGCTCGATGTCGCTCGTCGCGCTGGGGCCGCTGATCCACGTCTGGGGGCGCCCGGGGTGCGCGGCGAGCAGGCGCACGGCCTCGGGCACGGTCTGCACCACCTGGTCCGTGCGCACGACGCACACGTGCAGGTCCGGGACGAGCGTGATCGCCCGGCGGCCCTGGTCGGGCTCGCCGTCGAGCACGATCGTGCCCGTGTCGCCGACCGCGACGCGCGCCGCGGTGACGACGGCGTCCGTGCGGTCGAGCTCGTCGGGCGTGCGCGGGTCGTCGCGCACGTCCCGCACGACGGCGGTCCCGGCGCCCAGGCCCGCGAGCCACGCCGCGTCGAGACCGGCCGGCACGACGACGGACGTCGCGTCGGCGAGCAGGTCGCCGACGACCGTCGCCACGTCCGCCGCCGTCTCGGCGCGGTGCACGTGCGCCCGGTAGTCGACGAGCCGGTCGACGAGCACGTCCACGACCTCGGGCGAGCCCGGGGCGAGCTCGCCGTGCTCGCGGTAGGCGCGCGGCACGCTGCCCGACGCCGCGGGGCCGCCCGCCGCCGTCGACCGGCCGAGCGCGGTGCGCACGCGGGCGAGGACGTCGTCGCGCGCGCTCACCGGTCCTCACCTCCCTCGGTGCGGGGCTCGTCGATCGGGCGGTCGCGCCACCAGTCACGGAAGGTCTGCTTCGCGGGCGCCGGGAGGTCGCGCGAGCGGGTCCACCCGGACGCGGGCGGGGGGAGGGTCGAGATCCGGCCCTTCGGACCGGCGACCAGGCGCCCGACCCCCGCCGCCTTCTCCGCGAGCTCGAACCGGCGCGCGTCGGACATGACGAACGAGGCCGCCTTCATCGCGGCGCCCCACCCGGTGGGGCGGCCGCGGTCGGCGTCGACCTCGCGCGCCCGGAGCTCGACGAGGATCGACGGGATGTCGATCTTCACGGGGCACACCTCGTAGCACGCGCCGCACAGCGTCGAGGCGTAGGGGAGCGACGCGTTGGGGTCGTGGTGGCCGGAGAGCCCGCCGGAGGACTTCGTGAGCTGGGGCGTGAGGATCGCGCCGATCGGGCCGGGGTACACCGACCCGTACGCGTGGCCGCCCACGCGCTCGTACACCGGGCACACGTTGAGGCACGCCGAGCAGCGGATGCAGTGCAGCGCGGCCCGCCCGACCTCGTCGGCGAGGACGTCGGTGCGCCCGTTGTCGAGCAGCACGAGGTGGAACTCCTGCGGGCCGTCGCCGGGCGTGACGCCCGTCCACAGGGACGTGTAGGGGTTCATGCGCTCGCCCGTGGACGACCGCGGCAGGAGCTGGAGGAACACCTCCAGGTCGGTGTACGTGGGCACGACCTTCTCGATCCCCATGACCGTGATGAGCGTCTCCGGGAGCGTGAGGCACATGCGGCCGTTGCCCTCGGACTCGACGACGGTCAGCGTCCCCGTGTCCGCGACGCCGAAGTTCGCGCCGCTGATCGCGACCTTCGCCGAGAGGAACTTGCGGCGCAGGTGGGCGCGCGCGGCCATCGCGAGCTCGCGCGGGACGTCCGACAGGTCCGGCGGGGCGTCGCCCATGCGGGCGAGGAAGATCTCGCGGATCTCCGCCCGGTTGCGGTGGATCGCGGGCACGAGGATGTGCGACGGCATGTCGTCGGCGAGCTGCACGATGAGCTCCGCGAGGTCCGTCTCGTACGCCGCGATCCCCTCGGCGGCGAGCGCCTCGTTGAGCCCGGTCTCCTGCGTCGCCATGGACTTCACCTTGACGACCTCGTCGACCCCCTTGGCCTTGACGAGGTCCGCGACGATCCGGTTCGCCTCGTCCGCGTCGCGCGCCCAGTGCACGACGCCGCCGCGCGCCACGACGTTGCGCTCCAGCTCCTCGAGGAGCTCGGGCAGGCGCGCCATGACGTCGGTCTTGATCGCGGAGCCCGCGTCGCGCAGCGCCTCCCAGTCCGGCACCTCGCCGACGACGGCGGCGCGCTTGGCGCGGATGGTCGACGTCGCGTGCGCGAGGTTGCGCCGCAGCTGCGTGTTCTGGAGCGCCTCGCGCGCCGCGTCGGGGAACGACCCGCCCCAGCGCAGCGGGGCGTCCGGGTGCGGCACGTCGCCGAACGCGTCCGACGCCGCCCCCGCACCCGCCGAGGTGCCGTGCCCGCCCGGGTGGGCGACGTCGTCGGGCAGGGTGCGCGCGCCGCGCCGGACGGGCAGGCCGAGGAACGTGCGGCTCACCGGGCACCCCCGCGCGTCGTCGGGCCGACCCCGGCGGGGGCGGGCGCGTCCTTGGTGGACGCGAGGATCTCGGCGAGGTGCAGCGTGCGGACGCCCGCGCGGATGCGCGACAGTCCACCGCCGATGTGCATGAGGCACGACGCGTCCCCCGCGGTGAGGACCTCGGCGCCCGTCGACTTCACGTGCGTCATCTTGTCGGCGAGCATCGCCGTCGAGGTCTCGGCGTTCTTCAGCGCGAAGGTGCCGCCGAACCCGCAGCACTCCTCCGCGGCGGGCAGCTCGACGAGGTCGATGCCCTCGACCGCGCGCAGGAGACGCAGCGGCTTGTCGCCGACGTCGAGCATGCGCAACGAGTGGCACGTCGGGTGGTAGGTGACCCGGTGGGGGAAGTAGGCGCCGACGTCGGTCACGCCGAGCACGTCGACGAGCAGCTCGGAGAGCTCGTACGTCTTCGCGGCGACCGCGTCGGCGGTGCGCGCGAGGTCGTCGAGACCGGCGCGCCGGCAGACCATGCCCTGCTGGTGCCGCACGGACCCGGTGCACGACCCGGACGGGACGACGATCGCGTCCCACTCGCCGTCGAGCACGGGGGAGAACGCCTCGACGTGGTTGCGCACCACGGGGACCGCCTCGTCGAGGTACCCCGTGTTGACGTGCATCTGGCCGCAGCAGGCCTGGCGCTCGGGGAAGAACACCTCGTGGCCGAGGCGCTCGAGGAGGAGGGCGGTGGCGCGCGGTGCCTGGGGGAACATCACGTCGCCGATGCAGGTCGCGGTGAGGGCTATGCGCATCAGGGCTCCGGGGGAGGCGAGTCGGGTCCAGTCTCGCCGGGCCGCGTCGGTGCCGCCTGCCGAGACCGCCGCGGTGAGGCGCCGCGGCTGTGGTCTGACCACAGTCCGTCCACTGTAGACCACGAGGCCGGCGTGGTCTGACCACAGCGAGCCGGGGTCGCCTACCCTGAGCGGGTGCGCACCCACGAACGCGTCCTCGCCCGCATCGAGGCGGACCTCGCCGCGGGCCGCTGGGCGCTCGGCGAGCGCCTCCCGGCCGAGCGCGCGCTCGCCGAGGAGCTCGGCGTCTCGCGACCCTCGGTGCGCGAGGCGCTCCGCGTGCTCGAGGCCATGGGCATCGTGCGCACCGCCGTGGGCTCCGGGCCCGACGCCGGCGCCACCGTCGTCGACCGGCCCGCCGCCGGGCTGGGGGCGGCCGTGCGCCTGCACGTCGCGTCCGGGACGCTCGCGGTGCGCGACGTCGTCGAGACGCGCGTGCTGCTGGAGACGTGGGCCGTCCGCGCGGCGGCCGAGTGGGTCGTCGCCGGACGGGACGCCGGTGAGCGGAGGGTCGAGCCGGGAACCGGCACGCCGGAGGTCGCCGGGGTGCTCGCCGCGGCGCGCGAGCTGCTCGACCGCATGGACGACCCGGCGCTCCCGGCCGAGGAGTTCCGTGAGCTGGACGCGTCCTTCCACGTGCTGCTCGTCCGGCTCGCGGGCAACCCGCTCGTCGAGGCCGTCATGACCGGGCTGCGCGGCGCGATCGAGTCCTACGTCGCGGCGGGCAGCGCGGGGCTGCCGTCCTGGGAGCGGACCGCGGTGCGCCTGCGCGCCGAGCACCGCGCCGTCCTGGGAGCGGTGGTCGACGGTGACGGCGAGCGCGCGGCGCGCGAGGTCCGCGCCCACATCGAGGGTTTCTATGCCGAGACGGGTCTCTGACGGCCGCACCGCTGCCGGGGTGGCGTGAGGGACGCCCCGCCGCCCCGGACCGCTCCCCGTCAGGCCCGGCGAGCGGCCGTCGCGAGCGCCGTGGTGGCGCTACCGTGGCCCGGCGAACCTGTTCCTGGCGTGCGACACGACGGAGGCCCGAGCCGATGGAGTTCCGGACGAGCGTCCTGCTGTCGCTCCAGCGTGCGCTGTGGGACGTCGTGACGCCGAACCTGCGAGGCGTCGCGGTGCGCGCCGACCACCCCAGGATCACGGCCCGCTTCCTGTTCGAGGGCGAGCCGTCGGAGGACGACCGTGAGAACGTGTCGCTCGCCGAGACCTACGCGATCGCCGACTTCTCGACGGAGGTCGAGATCGAGTTCACGCCCGTGCAGGTGCCCGTTGCAGAGCCTCGCGACCTGCACCCCGGCGAGCACTGGGTCTACCTGCGCAAGGAGGTGCCGGTGGAACGCCTCCTCGGGCACCCCGACCAGTGGATCGCGCTCCGGCCCCACGCGGGTGACGCGCTGCGGGCGTGCGTCGCCGAGAGGCTCCAGTACTTCTCGCGGGACGAGGACGCCTACGGCCCCGTCTTCGAGGAGGGGGAGCGTCGGTGACCTTCCGTCCCACTCTCGACCAGGTCCTTGGATCCACCCTCCACCAGGACTGGCGCGAGGACTTTCCCAGCGCGGACGAGGCGGTCCGGTCGTACGTGGTGGAGATGACGGACGAGGAGAAGCGAGACGCCGCTCACGAGATCGACGCCCTGCTCCGGGAGTGTCCGGCCGAGGTGGACTTCGACCTGCTGGTCGAGCACGGCTACGGCGCATGCCTCTATTCGTGGGACGTCGGCATGCCGCTTCGTGAGTGGTTCGACGGGGCGCTTCGCACCATCTTCCAGACATGACGGTCGATGCCGGGCACCACGAGATCGGACCGAGAGTCCGAGATCGACGCGCAGGGGGACGATCTCTCCACGGTTAGACAGGTCGCGCGCGGGGCAGGCCGGCCAGGCGGCGCTCCAGGAGCCGGCGGTCGCCCTCACGGTCCACGAGCGTGAGGGCGCGGCGCAGGTCGACGGCAGCGTCCGCGGGGCGCCCGGCCCGCACGAGCAGCTCGGCGCGGACGGCGGGCAGCAGGTGGTAGCCCGCGAGCGCCTGCTCGTCCGCGACGGCGTCGACCGCGGCCAGCCCCGCGTCCGCGCCGTGCACCTCCGCGACCGCGACCGCGCGGTTGAGCGCGACGACGGGCGAGCCGGTGAGGTCGAGCAGCACGTCGTAGAGGCCGAGGATCTGCGGCCAGTCGGTCGCGGCCGCGTCGGTCGCCTCGTCGTGGAGGGCCGCGACGGCGGCCTGCACCTGGTACGGCCCAGGCCGCCCGACGGCGAGCGCCGCGTCGAGCACGGCCAGGCCCTCGGCGATCTCGTCGTGCCGCCAGCGTGCGCGGTCCTGTTCGGCCAGGGTCCGCGTGACGCCGTCGGGGCCCACGCGCTCGTCGCGGCGCGCGTGCTGGAGCAGCAGCAGGGCGAGCAGCCCGCGGGCCTCGGGCTCGTCGTCGAGCAGGCGCGCGGTGAGCCGCGCGAGCCGGACGGCGACGTCGGCGAGCGCGCGCCGCTCGGCCGAGCCCTCGACGGCGTCGGCCGGCTCCGCCCACGCGTCGTACCCCTCGGTGAACAGGAGGTACAGCACCGCGAGGACGCCCTCGACGCGCTCGGCCCGCAGCGCGGCCGGCGGCACGCGGAAGGTCATTCCGGTCGCGCGGATGCGGCGCTTGGCCCGGACCAGGCGCTGCGCCATCGTCGCCTCGGGGACGAGGAAGGCGCGCGCGACCTGGGCGGTCGTCATGCCGGTCAGCGACCGGAGGGTGAGCGCGACCCGCGCCTCGGCGGGGAGCGCCGGGTGGCAGCACGTGAAGAGCAGGCGCACGAGGTCGCCGTCCGGGTCGTCGGCGTCCCAGGCGTCGTCGTCGAGGCCGCGCGCGACGTGGTCGAGCACGGGGTCCGCGGCTCGGCCCCCGCCCCGGGGACCCGGGTCGACGCGCTCGCCCAGGCGGCCCGCCGCCGCGACCCGCTCCGCCTCGACCCGACGACGGCGCAGGACGTCGATCGCGTGGCGGCGCGCGGTCGTCGTCAGCCACGCGCCGGGACGCTCGGGCACGCCGTCGCGGCCCCACGTCCGCAGCGCCGCGGCGAACGCCTCCTGAGCGGACTCCTCGGCCAGGTCGAGGTCGCCCGTGCTGCGCGCGACGGCGCCGAGGACGCGTCCCCACTCGGTGCGGAACGCGTCCTCGACGGGGTCCGTCGCGGTCGGCAGGTCAGGACCCGTCGAGGTCCAGCGGCCACGCGGGGTGCAGCTCGATCGCGCCGCCGTACGCCATGGGGTGCTCGGACGCGATGGCGATCGCGGTGTCCAGGTCGGGTGCCTCGAGGACGTCGAAGCCCGCGATCGACTCCTTCGTCTCGGAGAACGGCCCGTCCGTGACGAGCACCTTGCCGCCCCGGACCCGCACGCCCACGGCGTCCTCCGGGGGGCGCAGCCGGTCGCCGACCACCGCGGCGCCGCTGCCGTAGTGCCGCCCGACCCACTCCCCGATCGGGGCCGCGGCCTCGGCCTCCTCGGGCGGCAGCCCCGGGTCGTCCGGGGTGCCGAGCACGAGCATGAGGTAGCGCATCAGAGGTCCTCCGCCCTCGTCGCCGCGGGTCGACGGAGCACCGTCGGCCCGGAGAGCGCCCCGTCGGCGGCGGACGTCCCGTCCCCGACGCTGCGTCGCCCGTCACGGTACCGCGCAGGGTCCGGCGGGTGCTCGCGGTCCGCCGCGAGGATCGTCTCCAGGAACGTCGTCATCGTGCCTCCTCCTCTCGCACGGCCCGGGCGGCCGTACGAGAGGACGACGAAGCCCGGTCGCCGAGATCGACATCTTTCTCGCGACCGTCCCTCGCGGGGCGTCGCAGTGCGGCCTCGGGGACGGACGGCGGGCGGCCGACGGCGCTACGCGTCGTCGCCGGCCTTCGCCTCGCCCCAGCCGTACCAGCGCTCGACCTCGACCCAGGCGCTGACGCGCGGGTCGGTGCGGTTCGCGTACTCGTGGCCGGTGTAGTGGCGCGAGATGCGGTCGATGTCGGCCAGGCCCTCGTCGGCGCGCAGCTCGACGACGCGACCGATGAGCGTCACGTGCGTGTACCAGTTCTCGTCGAGCACGGTGAGCGAGACCCGGGGGTCGTTGCGCAGGTGCTTGAGCCGCACGCGGGACTCGTCGAGGTTGACGAGCACGCGGCCGTCGTCCTCCCAGACGTACCAGGTCGCGGCGGTGACGGGCGCGCCGTCGGAGCGCACCGTGGCCATGACGGCGGCGTTCGGGCGGCGGAGCATCTCGACGAGACGGGAGGGCAGCGGAGGACGGGACACGACGGCTCCTTCGGTGGCACGACGGCGGACCTCCCGACGGTACGTCACGGGTGTGGCGCACGACCTCCCGGAGCCCCGCCCGGAGCGTTCTGACGACGAGCGGCCGCGTGACATGATCGTCCTCATGCTCACTCCCGCCACCGGCGCGGCCGGGTCGCGCATCGTCGGCCTCGGTCACTTCCAGCCCGAGAAGACGCTGACGAACGACGACATCGCGCAGCTCGTCGAGACCAACGACGAGTGGATCCGCTCGCGGACGGGCATCGTCACGCGGCACGTCGCGGACGACGACACGACCGTCGCCGACATGGCGACCGCGGCGGCCCGCCACGCGCTCGACGACGCGGGCGTCGACCCGGCCGAGGTCGACCTCGTCATCGTCGCCACGGCGACCGCGACGGACCGCTCGCCCAACACGGCGGGCCGCGTCGCGTACCACCTGCGCACCGGCGTCATGCCCGGGCAGTCGACGCCCGAGGAGGCGTCCGAGCTCGACCTGCGAGGCGTCGTCGGGCCGGCGGTGCTCGACGTGAACGTCGCGTGCTCCGGCTTCGCCCACTCCGTCGGCCTCGCCGACCAGGCGATCCGCGGCGGCTCGGCGCGCACGGCCGTCGTGATCGGCGCGGAGAAGCTCACCGCGTTCACCGACTGGACCGACCGCAGCACGTGCATCCTCACCGCGGACGGCGCGGGCGCTGCCGTGCTGCGCGCGACGGACGAGCCCGGCGTCGGCCCGGTGACCTGGGGCTCCGAGCCCGACCTCACCCCGGCCGTGCTCATCGAGGCGCCGCAGGAGAAGTTCGCCCAGGACGGCCGCGCCGTCTTCAAGTGGGCCATCACGCGCGCCGCCGAGCGTGCGCGCACCGTCGTGGAGCGCTCCGGCGTCTCGCTCGACGACATCGAGGTGCTCGTCGCGCACCAGGCCAACCTGCGCATCATCGAGCCGCTCGCGAAGGCGCTCGGGATGGAGTCGAAGGTCGTCGTCACGGACATCGTCGAGTCCGGCAACACGTCCGCGGCGTCCATCCCGCTCGGGCTCTCCAAGTGGTGGCACGCGGGCAAGATCCCCGCGGGCGTCCCGGCCCTGCTCTTCGGCTTCGGCGGCGGGTTCGCGTGGGCGGGCCAGGTCGTGGAGACCCCGACCCGCTGACGCGGGACGACGAGCCCGCTGCGTCAGCCCGCCGTGTGGTCCGGCTCCGGCGGGTACCAGACGCGCGTGCCCTCGACGCGGGCGAAGGACGTCAGGGTGTGGGGCCGTGGCGCGGCGTCGGAGACGATGTCGCGCACCTCGACGCCGCGGACGACGAGCGCGTCCCCGACGAGCGACCGGTGGCAGCGCCACGGGACGGCCTCCGCGCACATCAGCACGAGGTCGTCGTGGGCGCTGCGCCGCACGAGGTCGTCGACCGCGGCGCCGAACTCCGGCGTCTGCATGTGGTCCGCGTACCCGCGGAACGACAGGTTGCGCCACGCGCCGTTCGGGCTGTCGGGACGGGCGTGCCGCAGGCCGCCGAGCGCGCGCACCCAGCGGTACGTGATCCCGTGGGACCGCAGGACGGGCGCGAGCGCGTCCTGGCCGAACTGGGGGTTGTGCCGCGACCGCGGGACGGTCCGGACGTCGACCAGGCGGCGGATGCCGTTCGCCCGGAGGAGCGCGAGGAGCTCCTCGACCGGACGCGTGGAGTGCCCCACCGTGTACACGACGCTCACCCGGCCACTCTAGGAAGGCGCTCCGTCGCCGGCACGGGGACCGGGCCCGGGCGGCGCGGTCGTGGACCGGGGTGGGCGTCGCGGCCGGCGCGCGCCAGAATGGGCCCATGCCTCTCGCCCCGCGCTACCTCGCCGCCGACGACCGCTACGACACCATGACCTACCGGCGGACGGGGCGCAGCGGCCTCGACCTGCCCGCGATCTCGCTCGGTCTGTGGCACAACTTCGGTGACGTGAACCCGTTCGAGACGCAGCGCGCGGTGCTGCGCCGCGCGTTCGACCTCGGGATCACGCACTTCGACCTGGCGAACAACTACGGCCCGCCCTACGGCTCGGCGGAGGAGAACTTCGGCCGCCACCTCGCGCAGGACCTCGGCGCGTACCGCGACGAGCTCGTCATCTCGTCGAAGGCGGGCTACGACATGTGGCCCGGCCCCTACGGCGACGGCGGCTCGCGCAAGTACCTGCTCTCCTCGCTCGACCAGTCGCTCCGCCGGATGGGCCTCGACTACGTCGACGTCTTCTACCACCACCGTCCGGACCCGAGCACGCCGCTCGAGGAGTCCATGCGCGCGCTGCACGACGCCGTCCAGCAGGGCAAGGCGCTGTACGTGGGCGTCTCCAACTACTCGCCGGCGCGCACGCGCGAGGCCGCGGCGATCCTCGCCGACCTCGGCACCCCGCTGCTCATCCACCAGCCGAGCTACTCGATGCTCAACCGCCACGTCGAGGACCCGGCGCACGAGGACGCGTACGACGGCGTGCAGACCGAGTCGCTGCTCGACGTCGTGGGCGACCTCGGCGTCGGCACCATCGTGTTCTCGCCGCTCCAGCAGGGCCTGCTCACGGACCGGTATCTCTCCGGGTCGGCGCCCGAGGGGTCGCGCGCGGCCCGCCCGGACTCGCCGTTCCTGTCGGAGAAGAACCTCGACGAGACGTACTTGGAGCGCGCCCGGGCGCTCAACGAGATCGCGGGTTCCCGCGGCCAGACCCTCGCGCAGCTCGCCCTCTCCTGGGTGCTGCGCGACGACCGCGTCACCTCCGCCCTCGTCGGGGCGAGCAGCGTCCGCCAGCTCGAGAACAACGTCGCGGCCCTCTCGGCGCCCCCGCTCACCCCGGAGGAGTCGGCCACCATCGAGTCCGTCCTCGCGAGGTAGAAGCACCGGTCGCGAGGTAGAGCCCGCGGCGTTCTACCTCGCGTCGGGAGGTTCTACCTCGCGGGTCAGCGGAAGCGCTGGACGGCGAGCGGGGCGGCCTCGGCGAGTCCGCGGACGGCCGGGTGGTCGGCACCCGGGGCGGTGCCCGCGAACACGTCGCGCAGCGACCCCGACGCCACGAACGTCCCGTCGGCGAGCACGTGCACGGTGGGGCACATCCGCTCGACGAGCTCGAGGTCGTGCGAGACCAGCAGCACGGCGGTGCCGAGCGCGGTCGTCGCGTCGGCGAGGCGGCGCACGACGTCGCCGCGCATCGCGGGGTCGACGGCGGTGAGCGGCTCGTCGAGGAGGAGCGCCCGGGGGCGCGTCGCGAGCGCGACGGCGAGCGCGACCCGCTGCTTCTCGCCGCCCGAGAGCGACTGCACGGTGCGCGGCGCGTAGCGGGGCTCGAGCGCGACGTCGCCGAGCAGGTCCTCGACGGAGCGTCCGCTCGGGCGGCCGGCGCGCCGCGCGTCCTTGAGCGCCGCGGACAGCGTGCGGTCCACCGTCCAGCGGGGGTCGATGCCGATGCCGGCGAGGCCGTCCTGGGAGACGCGGCGCACGTCGGCCGTGAACTGCTTCTTGTCCCGGCGGGAGAGCTTGCCGACCGTCCGCTCGGCGTAGGTGACGTGGCCCGCCGTGGGGCGCACGAGGCCGACGAGCGCGCGCACGATCGTCGACTTCCCGGCGCCCGACTCCCCGACGATCCCGACCGGCGCGGTGCCGGGCGTCACGTCGAGGTCGATGCCGTGCACGACGTCGGGGCCTCCGTAACCGGCCGCGAGGCCGCTGGCGCGCAGGAGGGGGGTCGTCGTCGTGCTCATGGGTCACCTTCTGGTCGTCGGGGTCCGGGCGGGCGGTCCGGGCTCCCGCTCGTCCGACGAACGACGCTACCGCGGAGTTCCGTGGCGTCGCTCACGGGGCTCACCCACCGACCTCCCCGGAGGCCCGGCGCACGAACGGGCGGCGGAGCGCGGTAGCCTGAGGCACGCGTCTCCGGATCCTCGAGCCAAGGTGGTCCGCCGACCGTAGTACGGCAACCGTCCCCGGACGCGATGCCCGGACGGAGGATCGTGACCAGGACGGTCGACGAGCCGGAGCTTCTCGCGCCCGGCGAGGCGGTGGACCTCGACAACTGCGCCCGCGAACCCATCCACGTCCCCGGCATGATCCAGCCGCGCGGGGTCCTGCTGGTGGTCCGCGAGGCCGACGGCGTGCTGCTCCAGGCGTCGGCGAACGTGGAACGGCACCTCGGCGTCCCCGCGGAGGAGCTCGCGGGCCGGCCGCTCGCCGACGTGCTCGGCGAGGAGCCCGCGCGCGACCTGCTCGCGCACGCGGCGGACGGGACCGACCTCGCGACGCGCAACCCCGTGACCCTGCACCTCGACCGCTGGGACGGCAGGCCGCTCGACGTCGACGCCGTGCTCCACCGGCCCCCGCTGCCCGAGCATGGCCCGGGGTCCGAGCCGGTGCTCGTCGTGGAGATCGAGACCGCGTCGGGCGCGCGCCCGCTGACGTTCCCCAACACCTACCTCGCCGTCCGGCAGGCGCTGCGCGACCTCGAGCGCGCGGCGACGCTCGACGAGCTGTACGACGACGCGGCCCGCCACGTGCGCGAGCTCACGGGCTTCGACCGCGTGATGATCTACCGCTTCGACGCGGCCTACAACGGGGAGGTCGTGGCCGAGGCGCGCCGGGACGACCTCAACGCGTTCCTCGGGCTGCACTACCCGGCGTCGGACATCCCGCCGCAGGCGCGCGCGCTGTACGAGAAGAACTGGATCCGGCTCATCGCGGACGTGGACTACGCGCCCCAGCCGATCGTCCCGACGCTGCTCCCCACGACGGGCGCGCCGCTCGACCTCACGTACTCGACGCTGCGCAGCGTCTCGCCGATCCACCTCGAGTACCTGCGCAACATGGGCGTGCGGGCGTCGATGTCGATCTCGCTCCTGCGCGACGGCCGGCTGTGGGGTCTCGTCGCGTGCCACCACTACTCCGGCCCGCACGAGCCGCCCTTCGAGGTCCGCACCGCGGCGGAGTTCCTCGGGTCCGCGCTCTCCGTCCGGCTCGTCTCCCAGGCGGAGGACGAGCGCGAGACCGAGGTGCGGCGCGCGGAGGGCGTCCTCGCCCACCTGGCCGCGGACAGCCGCGACGAGAGCGTCCCCATCGGCATCGCCCTGACGCGCTCGGGGTGGCTGCGCCGCCTCGTGCGGGCCGACGGCGCGGTCGTCGTCGCGGAGGGCGGCCTCATCGCGGTCGGCAACGTGCCCGACGAGGACGGGTGCCGCGCGCTCGTCGCGTGGGTCCTCGGGCACGGCGAGGACCTGGTCATGTCCGACGCCCTGCACCGGGACGCGCCCGACGTCGCGGCGCTCGTGCCCGACGTCGCGGGCGTCCTCGGGATCGTGCTGCCCGAGGGGCAGGTCGTGCTGTGGGTGCGCGACGAGGTCCTGCGGCACGTGGACTGGGGCGGCGACCCGTACAACAAGGAGATCGCGCGCGGCGAGGACGACTCGGTGCGGCTCAGCCCGCGCAAGTCGTTCGAGCGGTGGCGCGAGGTCGTGCGCGGGCACAGCGTGCCCTGGACGTCGGACCAGACGGACGTCGCGACGTCGCTGCGTGGCCACCTCGTCGAGGCCCTCTACCTGCGCGGCCGCAAGGCGGTGCGGGCGACGGAGGAGCTCCAGCGGAGCCTCCTGCCCGCGCTCCTGCCCGACGTCCCGGGGTGGACGCTGCAGTCGCGCTACGAGTCGGCCGGCACGGGTCTCGTGGGCGGCGACTGGTACGACGCGCTCGTGCTGCCGTCCGGGCGCCTCGCGCTCGTCGTGGGCGACGTGACGGGCCACGGGCTCCAGGCCGCGGCGACGATGGGCCAGCTCGGGACGACGCTGCGTGCCGCGCTCGTGAGCACGGGCTCCGCGGTCGAGGCGGTGACGCTGCTGGGAGAGGTCGCGCGCTGGACGCTCCCCGGCGAGGTCGCGACGATCGCCGTCGCGGTGCTGGACCCGGTGACCGGCGTCGTCGAGCACGTCTCCCTGGGGCACCCGCCGCTGCTCGTCGTCGCGCCCGACGGGACCACGAGCTGGACGGAGAGCGCGATCGTGCCGCCGCTCGGCCTCGTGGACCGCGTGCCGCCCGCGCAGCACGTCCAGGTGCCGCCCGGCGGCGCGCTCGTGCTGTACAGCGACGGGCTCGTGGAGCGGCGCGAGGAGTCGATCCTCGACGGCCTGCGGCGGCTCGCGGCGTTCTTCGCGGCGGAGCCGGGGACGGTCGACGTCGACGGCGTCGTGGCCGCCGCGCGCGACCCGCGCTCCGCGGACGACGCGACCCTGCTCCTGGTGCGGCGCGACGCCTGAGGCACGCGCGCCGGGCGCGTACGTGCGGGGGGTCGAGCGTCGCGGCGGGGGAGCGGGTGCGGCGGAGGGTCAGCCGACGGGGAGGAGCGCGCTGCGCACGCCCGCACCGCCGCGGAAGACGGGGACGTCGAAGCGCGCCCAGACGTGCTTCTCGCCGGTGCCGGCGCGGAACCAGCCGACGGCCGTCGAGGCGCGCTGCGCGAGCACGAGGCCGAACCCGCCCGCGCCCGGCGAGCGCCGGCCCGCGATGACGGGGACGTCCGGCGAGTGGTCCACGACGTCGATGACGAGCTCGCGCCCGTCGCTGAGCAGGCGCACCTGCGTCGGGGGGAGGCCGTGGCGCAGCGCGTTCGTCGCGAGCTCGCTCGCGACGAGGACGACGCGCTCGGGCGTGGCCTCGAGCGCGCGGTCCGCGGGCAGCGGGGCGCCGGTGAGCATGCGGTGCAGGCCCTCCCGCAGGGTGGCGAGGTCCGCCAGCGTGCGCAGCGGCCAGGCACCGATCTCGACGAAGCCGGGCGGTACCGCCGCGTGGGCGAAGGTCACGCCTCGTCCTCGGCAGGTCCGGCGTCGTCGGTGAGCTCGAACAGCTCGGCGACACCGCTGAGCTCGAGCAGGTCGCGGACGCGGCGCGGGACGCGCTCCAGCACGGGTGTCCCCGAGCCGGCCGTGGCGGCGTGGTAGAGCAGGCGCAGGCCGCCCGAGTCCATGAAGGTGACCGCGCCGAGGTCGATGTGGATGCGCCCGTCGGCCGACTGCGCGAGCCGCAGCAGCTCGTCCTCGCGCCGGGCCTGGACCGCGGCGTCGATCTCGCCGCGCATGGTCCAGCGCGTGCCGCCGGCCGTCGTCAGGACGTCTCCGCTCGTGGTGGGGGTCACGGTGGTGGGCTCCTCCTCGGTCCCGGCACTGTACCGGGCACCCGGGATACGGTACGCGGCTCCGCCGACGCACGCGAGGCAGTGTCGCGGCGTGGCCGCGATCATCGGGTGACGTGCCTCTCCCGCGCCGCGGAGGGCGGCGCGGGAGAGGCACGACGAGGGCCGCCCGGCGGGCCCGGACGGCGTCGCGGAGGACGCCGACCCGGCCCGCCGGACGGCCGGACGGCTCAGCAGGAGCGCGCGTCGAACGCGACCTCGAGCGGCGCGGACCCGTCGACCGTCACGACGGCCGTCCCGCCCGGGACGGACGCCGCGCGCGACGCGAACGACTGGTAGGCGCTCGCGCCCGGCGCCACCGCGGCGACCGTGCGCGTGCCGTACGGCGTCGCGAGGGTCACGTCGAGCGGCGCGTCGCCGTCGTTCGTGGCGCGGACCGCGACGTACACCTTGCCGGCCAGGCACCGCGTCTCGGCGGTGACCGTCACCGGCGCCGCGCCGGCGTCGGCCGTCCAGCGCAAGGCGTACGCCCGCTCCGTGCCGTCCTCGGCCGTGACGCGCACCGTCGTCGTGCCGGGGACGGCGTCGGCGGCCTCGACCGCGACCGTCGCCCAGGGGTCGTGCGCGACCGCCCCGACGGCGGGCACCCCGCCCGCGACGGGCACGTCGTACGCCGTGACGGCCGGGTCGAACCCGGCGAGGGGCTCGCCGGCCACGGTGATGCCCGACGCCGCGGCGTCGGTCCCCGTGCCGGGCACCTTGGCGAGCACCTCGATCTCGGAGACCACCAGGTGGGTGTTCGCCCGGGCCGTGAGGACGACGCGCACGGACGACGTCCGCACGTTCGCGGGGATCTCGACCGCAGGCGCGGGGCCGTCGGGCGAGGCGTCCACCGTGACGGGCGCGCCGACGTCGGTCCACGTGCCGCCCACGAGGGCCTGGAGCCGGACGGACTGCGCCCAGCTCGCGCTGGACCCGTCCTTCCAGAACCGCGTCACGACGCTCGTGACGTCCCGGTCGACGGGGAGCGTGACGGTGAGCGTGTCGGACGTCCGCTTGGTGCCCGACACCCAGTTCGACCACGCCTTGTCGGTGAGGTTGCCGTTCACGACGCCGCCGACGGCGTAGCCCGGCTCGGTGAACGTCGCGCTCGCGGTCGTGCCCGGGGCGAGCGCGCCGTTGGCGGACGCCGCCTCGGTCACCTGGACGCGGACGGTGGCCGGGAGCGTGGCGCCCGCCCCGGCGTCGGCCGTGCCCGTGAGCTCGACGACGCCGACGGCGTCGTACGCGCCCGCGGGGGCGTCGTCCCAGACCACCGGGCGCTGCACCTCCGCGCCGCCCGCGGCGACCGCCGTGACGGTCGCGGGCAGGGTCGGGGTGCCGCCCGCGTACGCCTTGGCGCGCGCGGGGAGCGTGGACGTGAGCTCGTCGACGACGACGGTCGCCGTCGCGGCGACCTCGCCGCCGGTCGGCGTGGCCACGGTGCCCGTCACCTCGACGGTGCCGGGCTCGGCCCACGCGTCGTCGTCCGGCACGTCCCACGTCACGGGGAGCGCGCCGCGCGCCCCGTCACGGTAGACCGGGGTGACGGTCGCGGGGAGCTCGGGCGCGGTGCCCGGCGTCGTGAACGCCTGGACGGGCTCGGTGCCGAGGACCGTCTCGTCGACCACGCGCCAGCGCTGGTTCACGCCGGAGTTCGCGAGGTACGTGCCCACGGGCGAGCCGTCCGCCGTCGCCTGGCCGCCGACCTCGAGGAGGGTCTTCGAGGACGCGTTGACGAGCGTGAAGGTGCCGTCGCCGGTCGTCGAGAGGATCCACTGCGCGGCGAGCGGGGTGTCCGCGACGTCGGCGGGCGCGTCCTGGAGGACGGCGGACGTGTCGGCCGCGACGGCGAGCTGGCGGCCCGTGGCCGCGTTCGTCACGGCGTAGCGCGTGCGGTGCGTGCCGGAGCCGTCGGGGGCACCGAGCGCCGTGAGCTCCCACGCCTGCTCCGCGACCGGTGCGTCGGTGCGGATCACGACGCCCGTGCCCGACGCCGACGGCGCGAGCGAGCGGTCCGCCTGCACGCCGTCGAGACGGTAGGCGTGACCGTCCTGGACGAGCGCGGCGTCGTCCGCGACGCCGGAGACGCCGTCGACGACGAACGTCGTCACGGACTCGGCCGGCACGACGAGCGTCGCGCTCGGGCCGGCGCCGTCCTCGGTGCCGGGCGTGACGGCCACGGGCTCGCCCTCGACGAGGTAGCCGGCCGTGCTCGTGACCACGGGGGTGACGGTCGCATCGGACCCGACCGCACCGAACTTCGACAGGTCGAGCGTCACGGCGCGCTCGGCCTTCGTGGCGTTGACGTGCACGACGGTCGCGGAGGTGCCGTCGGCCGACACCGCGGCCGTGCTGCTCGCGTCGTCCGAGCGGATCAGCGAGTCGCCCGGCTCGATGTAGTGCGTGAAGTTCTGGGTCGCCCAGTACTTCGTGTTCGTGTAGATCGGGCACGTCTCGAGCGTGTCCTCGGCGGTGCAGTCGAACGGGATCTGGATCTCGCCCCAGTTCATGCCGTTCGCGCTCTCGCCGCCGGGCGCCATGTTGGCGTAGTCCTCGACCGGCTGCCAGAACACCCACGCGCTCGGCTCGAGCTCGCGCAGGTCGTCGACGATGTGCTGCGCGCTGCCGAGGCCGGACTCCATGGTCTCGAAGTCCTGGCCCGTCGAGCTCCAGTTCCCGCCGACCTCGCTCATCCACAGCGGCTTGTCCTCGCCCTTGGCGATGTCGCGGACCGTCGTGCGCTGGCCCGTGCCGTAGGTGTGGACGTTGAGCTGCGACACCTGGTCGCGGACCGCCTGCGGGTACGCGTTCCAGTTGGTCGCGAACGTGCCGGGGTTCGTCTCGTCCATCGCCGAGATCACGGCGTCGGTCGAGGAGCCCTCGAGCGCCGCGGCGAGCGCCGGGACGACCTTCGCCTGGAGCGCGGGGCCCATGTGGGCACCCTCCTGGCGGCCCCCGGTGGGGTTGCCGTCGGCGCCGAGCTGCGTGCCCCAGTAGTTGGTGTTGGGCTCGTTGAACGGGTCGATCGTGTCGACCTCGATGCCGTGCGCGTCCTCGAGGCGCTCGGTCACGCCGACCAGGTAGGCCGCGAAGTCGTCGATGCTGTCCGTCTTGAGCTGGTCCGCGGTCGAGCTGAACCCGCCCGAGACGTACCCGCTCACGGTCATGAACCACGGCGGGGAGTTGCTGAACGTCTCCCAGTGCGTGACGTCGTCCTTGATGCGGTCGACCCACCAGCGCTGCGTCGCGTCGGCGTCCTCGTCCCAGTGGTCCGGGTTCTCGGGGTCCCACCAGTCCACGTCGGTGCGCGTCGTGCCCTCGGGCGCCTTCCACCAGCCGTCGACGGCGCCGCCGGCGCGCAGGTAGTCCGGCACGTCGGGCGCGTTCCCGCCGCCGACGTTGTAGCGCGCGATGTTGAGGTTGAGGCCCTCGTCGCCGAACACCATGTCCGCGAGCCGGTCGCGGATCTCGTCCGGGTAGCCGCCCGTGGCGTTGGCGAACCACACGAGGCTCGTGCCCCAGCCCTCGAACGGTGCGCCCGCGTACGACGGGTCGGGCGTCACGGTGACGCCCGCGACGTCGGCGGGGGCCGTCGTCGTGCCGGTCGCGGCGGTCGCGCCCAGGGGCGAGGCCTGCGCGGGCAGGGCCGCGAGCGCGCAGCCCGCGACGAGCGCCCCGGCGCCGAGGCCCGCGACGACGCGGGCCCCCGTCCGGCGGGCGGCCGGGCCGCCCGGGCCCGTGCGGCGAGGACCGGGTGGTCCACCCCGCGTGGTCGTGTCGGTCTCGGTCGGGCTCATCCCTGAGCCACCTCCTTCGCGTCGCTGCGAACCGGCGGGTGCACCGGGTGCGGGTCGTTCCCGCGGGGGTCTGTCGTGCCGAGGCAGAGCCCTGGTCCGCCGAGGTAGAGCCCTGGTCTGCCGAGGGAAAGGCTTGGTCTCGACGACGGCGACCACGGCCTCCAGCTCGGCGGTACCAGGCCTCTACCTCGCGGTACTGGGGCTCTACCTCGTGGAACCGGGGCTCTACCTCGCCGTGGCGGGGTTCTTCCTCGGCGGGGTCGGCGCGGCCGGGCGGCGGACGACCGCGACGCCGCGCGGCTCGAGCAGCAGCGCGCCTCCCGCCGTGCCCTCCACCGGGGCCTCCGCCGTGCCTTCCGCCGTGCCATCCGTCGTGACGGCGCTCGTGCCCGACGCCGTGAGGCGGCGCCCGGCGAGGACGTCGCCCGCGACGTCGGGCACCTCGACCGGGCGCGCCGTGCGGTTGACGAGGAACCAGAAGTCGTCCGTGCCGTCGGTGCGCACCGCGAGCTCGACGTCGCCGCGCACGGCGGCGGGCAGCTCGCTGCGCACGCCCGCGTCGTCGAGCAGGCGGGCGAGCACGGGGACGAGGCCCTGGCGGCCGAACCGTGTGGAGACGTAGGCGGCGGAGCCCTCGCGGGCGCCCGTGCCGTCGCCGGTGCGGACCGTCCGGCGCGTCACGGCGGCGCGGCCGGCCTGCTCGCCGGTCTTGTACCAGCCCAGCACCTCGACGTCGGGGTCGACGACGTCCACCGGCTCGGTCCACACCGTGCCCTCGAGCTGCTCGCCCGCGAGCTCGACCGTCGCGCTCTCGCCGTCCAGCAGCGGGGCGAACTCCTCGACCCGGATGCCGAGCAGGTCGCGCAGCGCGCCCGGGTAGCCGCCGAGCCACGCGTGGTCGTCCTGGTCGACGACGCCCGAGAAGTAGGTCGTGACGAGGTGGCCGCCCGCCTCGACGAACGCCGTGAGGCGGTCGCGCAGGCCGGCCGGGACGACGTGCAGCACCGGCGCCACGACGACGTCGTACGTCGCGAGGTCCGTCGCGGACGGCACGACGTCCGCGCGGACGCCGAGCGCGAGGAACGCCGAGTACCAGTCGAGCGCCTCCTGGCGGTAGCGCAGCCGGTCGGTGGGGTGGGAGTCGAGCTCGCTCGTCCACCACGAGTCCCAGTCGAAGACGATCGCGGCGCGCGCGGGCTTCTGCGTGCTGCCCGCGACGGGTGCGAGGTCGCGCAGCGTCGCGCCGAGCGCGACGACGTCGCGGAACAGGCGCGAGCGCTCGCCCGCGTGCGGGACCATGCCCGAGTGGTACTTCTCCGCGCCGGCCGCGGACTGGCGCCACTGGAAGTAGCAGACCGCGTCGGCGCCGTGGGCCACGTGGGTGAGCGAGTCGCGCGCGAGCTCGCCCGGCTTCTTCGCGACGTTGACGGGCTGCCAGTTCACCGCGCTCGTCGAGTGCTCCATGAGGAACCACGGGCGGTGCCGGGCGATGCCGCCCGTGAGGTTCGCGGAGAACGACAGCTCGTCGAGCGCCTGCGGGCCGGGCAGCACGTAGTGGTCGTTGGAGACGAAGTCGAGCTCGTCCGCCCACGCGGCGTAGTCCATGCCCTTCGTCTCGCCCATGACCATGAAGTTCGTCGTCACGGGCACGTCCGGCGTGACGCGGCGCAGGATCTCCGCCTCGGCGCGCAGGTACTGGCGGAGCGCGTCGGACGAGAAGCGCTTGAAGTCGAGCTGCTGGGTCGGGTTCGGGTGCGACGCGGCGAGTCGCGGCGGGAGCACCTGCTCCCACGCGCTGTAGCGCTGCGACCAGAACGCGGTGCCCCACGCGGCGTTGAGCGCGTCGAGCGTCGTGTAGCGGTCGCGCAGCCACGCGCGGAAGGCCGCGGCCGCGTCGTCGGAGAAGTCGTAGACGTTGTGGCAGCCGAGCTCGTTCGACACGTGCCACGCGACGAGCGCCGGGTGGTCGCCGTACCGCTCGGCCATGCGCTCGACGAGGCGCAGCGCGTGCTCCCGGAAGACCGGCGACGTCGGGCGCCACTGCTGGCGCGCGCCCGGCCACAGGGTCTCGCCCGTGCGCGTCTGCGGCAGGACCTCCGGGTGCTTCGTCGTCAGCCACGGCGGCGGCGAGGCCGTCGCCGTCGCCAGGTCGACCGTGATGCCGTGCGCGTGGAGCAGGTCCATCGCGTCGTCCAGCCACGCGAAGTCCCACGTGTCCTCGGTCGGCTGGATGCGGGCCCACGAGAAGATCGCGAGCGAGACCACCGTCACGCCCGCCTCGCGCATGAGGCGCACGTCCTCGTCCCAGACCTCGCGCGGCCACTGGTCCGGGTTGTAGTCCGCGCCGTAGGACAGGCCCGACGGCGTGTACGCGCCGGGCTCGCCCGGCGGCGTGTGCGGCCCGGGACGGCGCAGCCAGCGGAACGGGGTGGGGGAAGACATGCAGGCTCCTCAGGTGCTCGCAGAGCGGTCGACGGCGGGGTGGGCCGTCGGCGGGGGTGCCGCGTGGTCGCGCCGGGAGGCGCGACCACGCGGCCGACGGGGCAGGGCCGGGCGCCCCGGCGGGCGCCCGGCGGGGCCGGGTCACTCGGTGACGGTGAACCCCTGCTCGGTGCCGTACTTCGCGGACGCGTCCTGCCAGGCCTTCAGGCCGTCGGCGAGGGTCGTGCCCGAGACGTAGGCCTGGCCCACGGTGTCGTTGAAGATCGAGTTCGCGTAGACCTGGAACGGCAGGTACGACCAGCCCTCGACGACGTCGGACGCCGACTGCGCGAGGACCTCGTTGATCTTCTGGCCGCCGAAGTACTCGGACTCGAAGCCCTGGAACTCGTCGGACTCCAGCTCGGCCGTCGTGGCCGGGAACGCGCCGCCGTCCACGCGCGTCTGCACGCCGTCGCCCGCGTTCGCGTACTCGAGGAACCCGTAGGCGAGCGCCTGGTTCGAGCTCGCGGCCGGGACGGACAGCGCGGAGCCGCCGTTCTCGGCGCTCGCGGACGCGCCCTCCTCCCACTGGGGGAGCGGGGCGACGCGCCACTTGCCCGCGCCGTCGGGCACGCCCGACTCGAGGTTCGCGGGCATCCACGCGCCGATCGCGAGCGTCGCGATCGTGCCGTTGCCGAGGCCCTGGTACCACTCGTCGCTCCACGAGCTGACGGGCGCGAGGAGGTCCTCGTCGATGAGCGTCTGCCAGGTCTGCGCGAACTGCGTGCTGCCCTCGTCCGCGAGGTCGATCGTCACGTCCGTGCCGTCGACCTGGAACGGCTGGCCGCCGGCCTGCCAGATGAGCGAGGTCGTGAACCCGGCGTCGCCCGTGTCGTTGGTGATGTACACGTTCGGGTCGGCCGCGTGCAGGGCGCGCGCGGCCTCGACGAAGCCGTCCCACGTCGTCGGCACCTCGATGCCGTGCTGCGTGAAGACCTCCTCGTTGTAGAAGAGGGCCATGGGGCCGGAGTCCATGGGCAGGCCGTAGATGCCCTCGCCCTGCTGGACGGCGTTCCACGGCCCGGGGGTGAAGGTCCCGTCGAGCTCGTCGGCACCGAACGACGACAGGTCGGCGACGGCGTCCGACAGCGCGAACTGCGGGAGCGCGTAGTACTCGACCTGCGCGACGTCGGGCACGCCCTTGCCGGCGGCGATCGCGTTCTGGAGGGCGGTGTACTGGTCGTTGCCGGTGCCCGCGTTGACGAGCTCGACGTCGACGTTCGGGTACTCGGCCTCGAAGTCGCTGACGACCTGCTCGAGCGTGGGCTCCCAGGCCCACACCGTGAGGCTGCCACCCTCCTCGAGGGCCGCGGCGACGTCGTCGGCCGAGCCGGCGTCCCCGCCGGAGTCGTTGCCGCCGCCCGAGCTGCAGGCGGCCAGGGCCAGCGCGACGACGCCGGTGGCGGCGACGGCGCGCAGGGCGCGGGTGGTGCGGATGGACATGAGGGTTCCTCTCACTTCGTCGTCAGACGGATCGGGCGGGGTGGGTGCAGGGGTGGTGGGCCGGCCCGTGCGGCGGCGCGGGCGTCACTCCTTGACGGACCCGGCCGCGAGGCCGGACTGCCAGTAGCGCTGGAGCAGGAGGAAGGCCGCGACGAGCGGCAGGATCGTGAGGAGCGAGCCGGTGATCACGAGGTCGAAGATCGCCTCGCCGCCGGCGGTCGCGGCCTGCGCGTTCCACGCGTTGAGGCCGAGCGTCAGCGGGTACCAGTCGGGGTCCTTGAGCATGATCAGCGGCAGGAAGTAGTTGTTCCACGTCGCGACCATCGTGAAGAGCAGGACCGTGACGATCCCGGGCGCGAGCAGCGGCAGCGACACCTGGAAGAACGTGCGCCCCTCGCTCGACCCGTCCACGCGCGCGGCCTCGAGCAGCTCGGTCGGGATCGACTCGGCGGCGAACACCCACATGAGGTAGAGGCCGAACGGCGAGATGAGCGACGGGATGATGACGGCCCACGGGGTGTTCGTCAGCCCCATCTGGCTGAACATGAGGAACGTCGGGACGGCCAGGGCCGTGCCCGGCACCGCGACCGCGCCGATGACCGTCGCGAACACGCCGCGCTTGCCGGGGAAGTCGAACTTCGCGAGCGCGTAGCCGCCGAGCACCGCGAGGAACGTCGCGCCGCCGGCCCCGACCACCACGTACAGCAGCGTGTTCGCGAACCAGCGACCGAAGATGCCGCCGTCGTAGGTGAGCGTCCGGGCGATGTTGTCGAAGAGCGCGAAGTCGCCGCTGAACCACAGGCCGAACGAGGAGAACAGGCTCGACTGCGTCTTGGACGCGTTGACCACGAGCCAGAACAGCGGCACGAGCGCGTAGAGCAGGACGATCCCCGTGAGGACCGTCAGCAGGACGCTGCGGCGCGGGCGGGTGACGCCGTGCGGGGCGCGCGAGCGCAGGCGCACGGGCTTGCGCGTCGTGGCGCTCGTCGTCGTGCGGGACGCGGCGGGGACCGCCGGGGTCGAGGGGGTCGTGGCGGTCATCGTCAGGCCTCCTTGCGCATGCCGCGCAGCTGGACGACGTAGGCCACGATCATCGTGAGGACGCCCATGATGATGGCGACGGTCGCCGAGTAGTTGTACTGCTGGCCGGAGAACGACAGCGAGTACGCGTACAGGTTCGGGGTGAAGTACGTCGTGATCGCGTTCGGCGCGAGGCTCTGCAGGATGCTCGGCTCGTTGAAGAGCTGGAACGAGCCGATGATCGAGAAGATCGTCGCGATGACGAGCGAGCCGCGGATCGCGGGGATCTTGATCGCCCGGACGACCTGCCACTGGGACGCGCCGTCGAGCTCCGCGGCCTCGTAGAGCGAGGTCGGCACGACGCGCAGCGCCGAGTAGAAGATGAGCATGTTGTAGCCCACGAACTCCCAGGTCACGATGTTGCCGATCGACAGCAGCACCCAGTCGGGGGAGAGCGGGTTGGGGATCGTCGTGCCGAGGGCGTCGTTGATGTTCGCGACGAGGCCGAAGCGCGTCCCGTACATGAAGCCCCACATGAGCGTCGCGACGACGGCCGGGACGGCGTAGGGGAGGAAGATCGAGATCCGGAAGAAGTTCCGCCCGTACAGGCGCCCGGAGTCGATCGCGAGCGCGACGAGCAGCGCGATGCCGAGCATGATCGGGACCTGGACCACGAGGAACAGCCCGACGCGAGACACGCCCGACCAGAACTGCGGGTCGGAGAACGCGCGGGCGTAGTTCTCGAACCCGACGAACTGCGTGCCGCCCACC
The DNA here is from genome assembly GCF_040595865.1 of Cellulosimicrobium sp. MI9406. Lineage (NCBI taxonomy): Bacteria > Bacillati > Actinomycetota > Actinomycetes > Micrococcales > Promicromonosporaceae > Cellulosimicrobium > Cellulosimicrobium sp. MI9406. Next base: position 219,593 of record NZ_JALIZI010000003.1, on the reverse strand, counting down.
ATCTGGGTGCGGAACAGGCTGAGGTAGATCGAGTACGCGATCGGTGCGAGGAACACGAGCGCGAAGACCGCCATGAACGGCCCCACGAAGCCCCAGCCGGTCCACGAGCGCCGTCGGCGCCGCGCCGGGAGGGACGAAGGAGCGCCGACCGGTGGCCGGAGCGCTGCCACGGGTGGGGACGTCGTCGTCATGCTGTGGTCCTCGTCATCGGGGGACGGCGACGTCCGTCGTCGCCGTTGTTTGCGTAAACATGAGCATGGCACGAGGTTCGGTGTTTGCGCAAACATCGCCTACTGTGGGTCCTGACCGGCCACGACACCGGTCCGGCACGGGTACTGTGCCGACACCACGAGGACGAGGACGCCATGACCGACGGGCTCGACGACGAGACCCCCGCCCTGACGCGCACCGGGGGGGCTGCCGTCCGCACGGCACGGCGCGTCTCGATGGCCGACGTCGCGCGCGTCGCCGGGGTCTCCGCGCAGACCGTCTCCCGCGTCTCCAACGGGCACCCGGGCGTCGTCGAGAGCACGCGCTCGCGCGTGCTCGAGGCGATGACCGAGCTCGGCTACCGGCCCAACAGCGCGGCCCGCGCGCTGAAGAGCGGGTCGTTCCGCACGATCGGCGTCATCCTCTTCTCGCTCGCGACCACGGGCAACGTCCGCACGCTCGAGGCCATCGCGACCTCGGCCGCCGCCGAGGGCTACGCCATCACGGTCATCCCCGTCGCGGCGCCCACCCAGGACGGCGTCCACGGCGCCTTCACGCGCCTCGGCGAGCTCGCGGTCGACGCGATCATCCTGCTCATGGAGGTGCACCTCCTCGACGTCGCGCAGGTCAGCCTGCCGCCCGGCGTCCAGGTCGTCGTCGCCGACTCCGACGCGGGCGAGAGCTACGCCGTCGTCGACACGGACCAGGCCGACGGCACCCGCCAGGCCGTGCGGCACCTGCTCGACCTCGGGCACCGGACCGTGCACCACCTCGCGGGGCCCGCGCTCTCGTTCGCGGCCGAGCGCCGCACCTCCGCGTGGCGGGCCACGCTCGAGGCCGCGGGCCGCGAGGTCCCGCCGATCGAGCGGGGCGACTGGTCGCCGTCGTCGGGGTACGAGGCCGGGCTGCGCCTCGCGCGCCGCGACGACCTCACCGCCGTGTTCGTCGCCAACGACCAGATGGCCCTCGGGCTCGTCCGGGCCCTGCACGACTCCGGCCGACGGGTCCCGCAGGACGTGAGCGTCGTCGGGTTCGACGACCTGCCCGAGTCCAGCGAGTTCCTGCCCCCGCTCACGACCGTCCACCAGGACTTCGCCGAGGTCGGGCGCCGGCTCGTCGCGCAGGTGCTCCGGCAGGTCCGCGAGGGCGTCCACGAGGCCGGCACGCGCCTCGTCCCGACCCGCCTCGTCGAGCGCGCGAGCACCGCCCCGCCCCCGAGCTAGGTCCCGGGTTCGTGCCCGCCCGGCCGAGCAGGTGGTCCGGGCTCGTCCCGGTCGCCGGACGCGCGCGGACGGCCTGCTCGGCCCGCCAGGATCACCTGGTCAGTCGTCGGCGACCCAGGCGCTCGGGTCCTCGACGACCCCGCGCAGCACCTCGCGCGCGCCGCCCGTGAGCGCGGCGTGGTCGCCGACGGGCGCGGGCAGCAGCACGACGTCGGTCCAGGGAGCGGCGAGGACGCGGGCCCGGAGCTCGGCCTCGGCGGCGGGGCGCAGGTAGGGCAGGAGCGCGGGGTAGATGCCGCCGAGCAGGACGGTGTCGATGTCGACGAGGTTGACGTAGTCGGCGAGGGCGCTGCCGAGCGCGGTCCCGGCGCGCTCGACCGCGGCGAGCGCGTCCGGCTCGCCGGCGTCGAGGGCGGCGACGAGCGCCCCGGTGGGCGCGTCGACGGGGAGGCCCGCGCCGCGCAGGAGCGCGTCCTTGCCCGCGTACTGCTCCAGGCAGCCCGTCGCTCCGCAGCGGCACCGGGGGCCGTGCGGGTCGACGACGACGTGCCCGACCTCGCCCGTCCAGCCGTGGCGGCCGTGGAACAGGCGGCGGTCGACGACGATCGCGGACCCGATGCCCACGTCGCCCGACACGTAGAGATACGTCGAGGGCGCGGGCCCGGTCGCGTCGTCGGGCACGACGCCGTGGCTCGCCTGGGCGAGCGCGGCGAGCTTGGCCTCGTTCCCGATCTCGACGGCGACGTCGGGGCTGAGCCCGAGGAGGCGGACGGGGTCGAGGTGGGACCAGCCGAGGTTGGGTGCGACCTCGAGCCGGCCGGCGCGCGGGTCGACGAGGCCGGGCAGGGCGAGGCGCGCGCCCGCGACCGTCATGCCGTCGGCGCGGACCTGGGCGAGGAGGTCGTGCGCGATGCGGCCGAGGCGGGCGAGCACCTCGGTGGGGTCGCTGTCGTGGAGGTCGTCGGGGTCGACCTGCTCGGCGACGACGGCGCCGGTGAGGTCGAGCACGCGCCCGCCGAGGTAGTCGACGTTCACCTCGAGCCCCAGGCCCACGAGGGTGCGCGGCGCGGGGGCGAGCGGCACGGCGGGCCGCCCGGCGCGCTGCGGGGTGGCGGGCGGCAGCTCGGCCACGATCCCGGCGGCGACGAGGCGGTCGACGAGTGTCGAGACGGTGGCGCGCGTGAGCCCGCTCGCGCCGGCGATGTCGGCGCGCGAGCACGGGTGCGACGCCTCGAACACGGCCCGCGCGACCAGCGCGAGGTTGTGCTCGCGCAGCGTGGCCTGGCGGGCTGCTGGGGGACCCGTCCGGGTCGCGACGCTGCGGTTCACGGTCTTGACCTTACCGACCCGGACGGATAAGTTCAGCCGTACGACATAAATAGGCCGGGGTCGACCGACGTCGCTCCGGCCCTCTCGACGAGGAGACCACCGTGGCCGACGAGACCACCCAGGACATCAACTTCTCCTTCGGTCTGTGGACCGTGGGCTGGACCGCGCAGGACCAGTTCGGCAGCGCGAGCCGCCCGGCGCTCGACCCGGCCGAGTCGGTGCGTCGTCTGGCCGACCTCGGCGCGTGGGGCTTCACGTTCCACGACGACGACGTCGTCCCCTTCGGCGCGGACGACGCCGAGCGCACCAAGCGCCTCGACGCGGTGCGCCAGGCCGCCGAGGACACGGGCCTCGTCATCGAGATGGTGACGACCAACCTGTTCAGCCACCCCGTCTTCAAGGACGGCGGCCTCACGTCGAACGACCGCGGCGTGCGCCGCTACGCGCTGCGCAAGGTGCTGCGCAACGTCGACCTCACCGCCGAGCTCGGCGCCAAGACGTTCGTCATGTGGGGCGGCCGCGAGGGCACCGAGTACGACGGCGCCAAGGACCTGCACTCCGCGCACGAGCGCTACGCCGAGGGCCTCGACCTCACCGCGGCGTACATCAAGGAGAAGGGCTACGACCTCAAGATCGCGCTCGAGCCCAAGCCGAACGAGCCCCGCGGCGACATCTTCCTGCCGACCATCGGCCACGCGCTCGGCCTCATCGCGAAGCTCGACAACGGCGACATCGTGGGCCTCAACCCGGAGACGGGCCACGAGCAGATGGCGGGCCTCAACTACACGCACGGCCTCGCGCAGGCGCTGTGGGCGGGCAAGCTCTTCCACATCGACCTCAACGGCCAGCGCTCGATCAAGTTCGACCAGGACCTCGTGTTCGGCCACGGCGACCTGCTCTCCGCGTTCTTCACGGTCGACCTGCTCGAGAACGGCTTCCCGAACGGCGGCCCCACGTACACGGGCCCGCGCCACTTCGACTACAAGCCGTCGCGCACCGAGAACGAGGTCGGCGTGTGGGACTCCGCGCGCGCCAACATGGAGACCTACCGCCTGCTCGCGCGCAAGGCCGCGGCGTACCGCGCCGACAGCCGCGTCCAGGAGGCGTTCGCGCACTCCGGCGTGTTCGAGCTCGGCCAGTCCACGCTGGGCGAGGGCGAGTCCGTGGCCGACCTGCTCGCGGACCGCAGCGCGTACGAGGAGTTCGACGTCGACGCCGCGGCGAACCGCGACTTCGGCTTCGTGCGCCTCAACCAGCTCGCGCTCGAGCACCTCATCGGCTGAGGTGGCCGCCGACGCCAGGACGTCCGACGCCGGCGGCGAGCGCGTGCTCGTCGCCGGCGTCGACACGTCCACGCAGTCCTGCAAGGTCGTCGTGCGCGACGCCGCGACGGGCGCCCTCGTGCGCACCGGGTCGGCCAAGCACCCCGACGGCACCGAGGTCCACCCCGACGCGTGGTGGGACGCGTTCCGCGAGGCCGCGTCCGCTGCGGGCGGGCTCGACGACGTCGCGGCGCTCGCCGTGGGCGGCCAGCAGCACGGGCTCGTCGCGCTCGACGCGGACGGGAACGTGGTGCGCGACGCGCTCCTGTGGAACGACACGCGCTCGGCCGCGGCCGCGCGCGACCTGATCCGGGAGCTCGGCGAGGCCCGCCTCGCCGAGGGCGTCCCCGACGCCCACGACCGGGTCGAGTCCGCGACCGAGGCGGGCGCGCAGGCGTGGGCCGACGCGATCGGGTCCGTGCCGGTCGCGTCGCTCACGGTGACGAAGCTGCGCTGGCTGCGCGACGCCGAGCCGGAGAACGCGGCGCGCGTCGCCGCCGTCGCGCTGCCGCACGACTGGCTCACGTGGCGCATCGCGGGGTACGGGCCCGCGGGCGACGAGTCCGCGCCGCTCGGGCCGGACCTCGACGCGCTCGTCACCGACGCGTCCGACGCGTCCGGGACGGGGTACTACGACGCGACCCGGGACGACGGGGACGACGGCCGGGCCGCGTACCGCCTCGACCTGCTGGAGCTCGCGTTCGGTCGCGCCGACGTCGTGCTGCCGCGCGTCGTCGCGCCGTCGGCGACGGCCGGCGTCGCGCACCCCTCGGTGGCCGGCAGTGCGGTCGACGGCGGCACGCTGCTCGGCCCCGGCGCGGGCGACAACGCCGGTGCCGCGCTCGGCCTCGGCATGGTCGCGGGCGACGTCGCGGTGTCGATCGGGACGTCGGGCGTCGTGTCCGCCGTGACCGACGACCGCACGGCGGACGGCTCCGGCCTCGTCAACGGGTTCTCCGACGCGACGGGCCGGTACCTGCTGCTCGCGGTGACGCTCAACGCGAGCCGGGTGCTCGACGCCGCGCGCGCGGTGCTCGGGGTCGACCACGCGGGGCTGTCGCGGCTCGCGCTCCAGGCACCCCCCGGCGCTGACGGGCTCGTGCTCGTGCCGTACCTGGAGGGCGAGCGCATGCCCAACCGCCCTGACGCGTCCGGCACGCTGCACGGGATCCGGCTCGGCACGTCGACGCCGGAGCACCTCGCGCGCGCGTACGTCGAGGGCATGCTGTGCGGTCTCGCGGACGGGCTCGACGCGCTGCGGGCGCTCGGCGTCCGGGTCGAGCGCGTGCAGCTCATCGGCGGCGGCGCCCAGTCCGAGGCGGTCCGGCGCATCGCGCCGCAGGTCCTCGGCCTGCCCGTCACGGTCCCCGAGCCCGGCGAGTACGTGGCCGACGGCGCCGCACGCCAGGCGGCGTGGGTCCTCGCCGCGCACGAGGCGGGCGGCTCCGGGGCGGACGTCGCCCCGCCCACCTGGGCCGCGTCGTCGGCCACGGTGGTCGAGGCAGACCCGGTCCCGGCCATCCGCGAGCAGTACGCGGCGGTCCGCGACCTCGTCTGACACGACCTCGCGACAGCAGGGAAGGGCCCGGCCCCCGTGAGGGGGTCGGGCCCTTCGCCCACGACGGTGGGCAGGAGGGTCAGAGCACGCGGACGACGGGGCCCGTCACGCCGGCCTTGCGGCCCACCGCGGCGGCGCCGGTCACGCCCCAGACCGGTCCGGCGATCTCCACCGACGCGACCGACGTCGTCGAGACCGACCGGTTGAGGTTCGTCCCGTACGCGTTGCCGTAGACCTCGAGCAGCACCCAGTCGCACGTGCCCGCGCCGACGGTGAAGACGTTCCCGGTCCGGGTCACGTCGAACGTGCACACGCCGCCGTCGTAGGGGGCCGCGCTCGCCGAGGGGGCGATCGCGACGGCAGCGGCAACGAGGGCGGAGACGGCCAGGGCGCGCAGTCGGAGAGTTCGCATGGAGCTCCTTTGCTCAGGTGTGGGGGGCCGCGATCGGCCCGGCCACAGTTCACCGTGGCGCTGCACTGTCAGCAACTCGAGCAGTACGTAAATTTGACCCTCGCCAGGTACGTGCTTTCCCTTATGTGCCGCCCGCGAAGCCCGTCTGGCGCCACGCCTCGTAGACGGCGATCGACGCCGCGTTGGTGAGGTTGAGCGAGCGGCGACCGGGCAGCATGGGGATCTTCAGCTGGTCCGTGATCCGCTCGTGGGCCAGCACGTCGTCGGGCAGGCCGGTGGGCTCCGGGCCGAACAGCAGGACGTCGTCGGGCCGGTACGTCACGTCGGTGAACGACGTCGTCGCGCGGGTCGTGAACGCGAACACCCGGCCCGGGAGGGTCGCCAGCGTGGCGTCGAGGTCCGCGTGCACCTCGACGATCGCGAGGTCGTGGTAGTCCAGCCCCGCGCGCCGCAGCTTGGGCTCGTCCAGGTCGAACCCGAGCGGCTCGACCAGGTGCAGCCTCGCCCCGGTCACCGCGGCGAGGCGGATCGCGTTGCCCGTGTTCCCCGGGATGCGCGGCTCGAAGAACACCACGTGGGGCAGGGTCGACGGCGGTCGGGCGGCCGGGTCGGCGACGTGCGGCCGCCAGTCGGTGCGGGGGTCGGGGGTCTCGCTCACGCCCCCGATTCTCGCAGCGCCGCGGGGCAGGTGCGCCCCCGCGAGGTAGAGCCCTAGTTCCCCGGGGAGTGGGCTGGTCCCGCGAGGTAGAGCCCCGGTGGCGCGAGGTAGAGGTGTGGTGGCCCGCCGCGGGCGACCGCGCCTCTACCTCGGCGGACCAGGGCTCTACCTCGGCGGCCGGGAGGTGTCGGGCCTCAGCGCGCGGCCGGGACGACGGCGCCCGCGCGCGCGACCGCGCGCAGCTCGTCGAGCACCGCCCGGGCGGGCGGCGTCGAGGCGGCGGCGTCGCGCACGACGGCGTAGACCGACCGGACGGGCGCGGGCCGCACGACCGGGACGGCGACGAGGCCGGGTGGCAGGTGCACCGCGCCGAGCCGCGGCAGCACCGTGATGCCGATGCCCGCGCCGACGAACGCGACCGCCGTCGGGTAGTCGTGGGCCTCGACGTGGAACGGCGGGCTGAACCCCGCCGCGGTGCACGCCTCGACGAGGTTGCGGCGGCACCACCCGCGGGCGAAGTCGTTGTCGACCCAGCGCTCCGTCGCGAGCGCGGCGATCTCCACCTCGGGCTGCCCGGCGAGCGGGTGGTCGGCGGGGAGGACGGCGACGTAGGGGTCGTCCAGCAGGTGGTGCGCCCGGAACCCGGTGCCGGGGACGAAGGCGGGCGACGCGACGGCGACCTGCACGTCGGCGCGGGCGTCGGGATCGTCGGGGATCGCCTCGCCGAGGGCGAGGTCGAGCCGGACCCCGGGGAACTCGGTCGTGAGCCGTCGGACGACACGCGGCAGCCACGCGGAGCCGGCGGAGGCGAAGTACATGAGAGACAGGGTCCCGGTCCGCCCGGCGCGCAGGTCCGCGACGACGGCCTCGACCTCGCCGAGCCGGGCGAGCACGCGGTCGGCCTGCGCGGCGAGCTCGAGCCCGGCGGCCGTCGGCCGGACGCCCCGCCCGGCGCGCTCGAGGAGCGCGAGCCCGGTCTCGCGCTGGAGCGCGGCCACGTGCTGGCTCACCGCCGACGGCGTGTACCCGAGGTTGGCGGCGGCGGCCTGGACCGAGCCGCTCGCGACGACGGAGCGGAAGATCCGGAGACGATGCACGTCCAGCATCCCCTCACGCTACAGCCGTACTGCATCGAACGGTAGGAACACGTGCTGGTGCTGAACGGTGCGGCGGGGCGACGATCGACCCGTGACCGCACCCGAGACCTCGACGACGACACCCGTCGGCTCCGCCCGGCCCGGCCTGCCCTCCGCCCGCGGACCGGCCCGTCGCGCCGGGCTGCCCGTCGTCCTCGCGGTGGCCGTGACCGTCGTGCTGTGGGCGTCGGCGTTCATCGGCGTGCGCGCCGCCGGGCACGACTACGCGCCCGGGTCGCTCGCCCTGGGCCGCCAGCTCGCGGGCAGCCTCGGGCTCACCGCCGTCGTCGCCGTGCGGTGGCTCCGCAGCGGGCACCGGCCCGTGCTGCCCCGCGGCCGGGTGCTCGCGGGCGTCCTCGCGTGGGGCGTGGGTTGGTTCAGCCTCTACAACCTCGCGCTCAACGCGGCCGAGCAGCACCTCGACGCCGGCACGACGGCGCTCCTCGTCAACGTCGCGCCCGTCCTCGTCGCGGTGCTCGCGGGCGTCCTGCTCGGCGAGGGCTTCCCGCGGCGCCTGCTCGTCGGCATGGCCTCGGCGTTCGCCGGGGTCGCGATCATCGCGGCCGCGACCTCCTCGGGCGAGCGCGACGTCGTCGGCGTGGCGCTCGGGCTCACCGCCGCCGTCCTCTACGCCGCGGGTGCGACGTCGCAGAAGCGCCTCCTCGCGCACCTCGACGCCCTGACGATGACGTGGGTCGGGTGCCTCGCGGGCACGGTCGCGCTCCTGCCGTTCGCCCCGGCGCTCGCGGCCGACGCCACCGCGGCGCCGCCGTCGTCGACGTGGGCGGTCGTGCTGCTCGGGCTCGGCCCGACGGCCGTCGCGTTCACGACGTGGGGCTACGCGCTCTCGCGCCTCAGCGCGGGCCGGGCCGCGGCGACGACGTACCTCGTCCCGCCGCTCGTCGTGGTCCTGTCGTGGCTCGTGCTCGCGGAGATCCCGGCGCCGGTCACCTTCGCGGGCGGCGCGCTGTGCCTCGCCGGGGTCGCGGTCGCGACGCTCCCGCGGCGGCGGGTCGCCCCGGTGCCCCCGGTGCCGGCCGCGCGAGCCTGACCCGGCCCTGACCCGGCCCCGCCCGCCGCGGGCTCAGCCCATGCGGTCGAGGTCGGCCTCACGCACCTCGTGCACGAGCGGCTCGCCCGCGCGGAAGCGCTCGAGCTCGTCGACGACGATCGCGCCCTGCGCGAGCCGACCCTGCACGGTCGCGGCGGCGTGGTGCGGCGTGAGGAGCACGTTCCGCAGGCGGCGCAGCGGGTGGTCCTCGGGCAGCGGCTCGGCGTCGTAGACGTCGAGCGCGGCGCTGATCCGGCCGCTCGCCAGCTCACGGATGAGGGCGTCCTCGTCCGTGAGCCACGACCGTGCGGTGTTGACGAGCCCGGCGTGGTCGGGCAGGAGCGCGAGCTCGCGCGCGCCGAGCAGGTGGTGGGTCTCGGGCAGCACGGGCGCGTGCAGCATCGTCACGCGGCTCGTCGCGAGCAGCTCGTCGAGCCCGACGAGAGTCGCGCCGAGCGCGGCGGCGTCGGCGGGGGAGAGGGTCGGGTCGGCGACCACGACCTCCGCGCCGAGCGCGCGCAGCATCGCGACCGCCGCGCGCCCGGTGCGCGACGCCCCGACGACGCCGACGCGCGTGCCCGCCATCTCGTACCGCGGGGGTGCGGTCTCGGCGTCGGCCCACGGGACGCCGTCGTGCAGGGCGTTGTGGAACGCGGGGACCTGGTGGAGCAGCGCGAGCGCGAACGTCACCGAGACCTCGGCCACCGGGCGTGCCATCGCCTGGCCCGCCTGCGTCACGCGGACCCCGCGCTCCCACAGCGCGGGCGTGACGAACGGCTTGACGGAGGCGCCCGTGTGCGCGACGAGCCGCAGGCGGGGGAGCCGGTCCAGGAGGTCCGCGTCCAGGGGCGGCGTGCCCCAGGAGACGACGAGCGCGTCGACGCGCTCGCGCGCCGCGGGGCTCAGCCGGTCGAGCGCGACGCCGAGCGCGCGCGGGTCGTCGACGACGTCGAACGGTCCCGCGCCCGCCAGGCGCTCCCAGACGTCGGGGGCGAACAGCTCGGTGCGCAGCCACGGCGCGACCGCGACGACCGCGCGCGCGGCCCCGGCACCCGGGCCGGGCCCCGCGGCGGTCCCCGGGTCGGGCGCGCCGGTCACCGCAGCCAGTCCTCGAGGTGCTCCGCGACGAGCGCATCGTCCGCGGCGGCGAGCCACGGGTACGACGCCGTCACGCGCGTCAGCTCGTCGGCCTGCCCGGGGGAGAGGGTCTCCTCCGGGTCGAGGCACCAGATGCCGTCGAGCAGGCCCTGGCGGCGCAGCACCTCGTGCACGCCCGCGATGACGCCCGCGAAGTCGTGCGCCGCGTCGAAGACGGCCGCGTTCGCGTCGGTGAGGCCGGCCGCGCGCGCGGTGAGCGTCGCGAGGGCGGCGGCGTCGGGCACGGTGGTGCCGCCGTCGGGGCCGATGCCGTGCGCGGCGTGCGCGAGGGCCAGCGTCTCGACCGCCCCCCGGGTCCAGACCGCCCACTGCCCGAGCAGGCCGCCCACGAACCGCGCCGTGAAGGTCGAGGCGCGGCCCTCGGCGTCGGTCACCGGGACGTCGAGGCGCTGCGTGAGGTCGGCGAGGATCGCGTCGTCGTTGCCCGTGTACAGCGCGATCTGGTCGCCGCGACCCGACGCGGCGACGCCGCGCAGCACGTCGATCGTCCGGTAGCGGTGGAACGGCGCGGCCTTGATCGCGACGACTGCCTCGATCGACGCGTACTCGCGCCAGAAGCCGACGGACAGGCGCGGGCCGCCGATCGCCTCCTGGAGGTAGAACCCGATGACCGGCAGCACCTCGCCGACGGCGCGGGCGCGGTCGAGCAGCACGCGCTCGACCTCCTCGCGCGAGCCGACGAGACCGGGCACGCGCGGCGCGAGCAGCACCGCGTCGTAGCCGAGCGACGCCGCGAGCTCCGTCTCCGCGACGGCCTGCCGCACGTCGCCGGCCGCGCCCGCGACCTGGACGAGCGGGCGGGGCCCGGTGTGCAGCGAGCCCGCGGGCGCGTCGCCCGCGGCCGTCGCGCGCGACACCTCGGCCGCGAGCTCGAGCACGGGCCGCAGGAGCCCGTGCTCGCGGATCTCGAACTGCGTCGTGTGGACGCCGACGGCCACGCCGCCCGCGCCCGCCGCGTGGTAGTACCGCGTGAGCGCGCGCTGGCGGCGCTCGTCGAGGCGGCGGTCCGCGTCGAGCGCGAGGGGCTGGGCCGGGATGACGGTCCCCGCCCGCAGGAGCGCGGCGACGTCGTCGGCGAGGCGCGGGGTGGCGGGCGCCGCGGCGGGGGTGGTGGGGGCCGTCATCAGAACGCCCCGTCGCGCACGGCGAACTTCGTCGGCTTGCCGCTCGTCGGCAGCCCGGCCGCGAGCCACTGCGCCTGCCAGTCCACGAGCGTGCGCAGCGGCACCTGCGGGTAGCCGAACAGCTCGTGGCAGCGCGTCGCGTCGTTGAGCAGCGCCGTCGGGGCGGGCTCGCCCGTGAACGACACCTCGCGGTCGAGGCCGCGGCCGAGGAGCTCCGCGAGGCGCCGCACCGACGCCGTCTCCGGTCCGGTGAGGTTGATCGCCGTCGCGGGCGACGACGCGAGCGCGAGCGAGCGCAGCGCGACCTCGTTCGCGTATCCCTGCCACACGACGTTGACGTGCCCGGTGGTGAGGTCGACGGGCTCGCCCGCGAGGATCGGCGACGCGACGTCGAACAGGACGCCGTAGCGCAGGTCGACGGCGTAGTTGAGGCGGATCGTCACGACCTTCGTGCCGCGCGAGAGCGCGGCGTGCTGGAGCACGCGCTCGCGGCCGAGGCAGCTCATCGCGTACTCGCCGACCGGCCCGACGGGGTGCTCCTCGGAGCACCCGCCCGACTCGACGGGCACGAGCGGGTAGACGTTCCCGGTGGAGAACGCGGCGATGGTCGAGTCGGCGTAGCGGCGCGCGACGTCGTGCACGAGGGCCGCGTTCGCGGCCCACGCGAGCGACGGCGCGGACGACGTGCCGAACTTGGCGCCCACCATGTAGACGACGTCGGCGCCGTCGGGCAGCGCGGCGAGGTCCGCGTCGGGCGCGAGCAGGTCGGCCGCGACGACGTTCACCCCGGCGTCGCGCAGACGGTCGGCCTGCTCGGGGTCGGACCACCGCGAGACGGCGTGCACGGCGTCGCCCGTGCGCCCGGCCGCGTCGAGCGCCCGGCGGGCGAGGACGGTGAGGCTCGGGCCCATCTTGCCGCCCGCGCCGAGGATGACGAGGTCGCCCGAGCGAGCGGCCAGGTCCTCCACGAGGGCGGCGGACGGCGTCGTGAGCAGCTCCTCGAGCTCCGCGACGGACGTCGGGGCCTTGAGGGCGGTGGTGCTGGTCTGCGTGGTCATGTGGTGAGTCATCCCTTGATGCCGGACGAGGTGACGCCCTCGACGAAGAAGCGCTGGGCCACGAGGTACGAGGCGAAGATCGGAACGAACGAGATGGTGGCGCCCGCGAGCACCATGTTGAGCGGCACGTCCTGCTGCTGGAGCGAGGCGATGCCGACGGTCAGCGTCCAGTGGTCGGTGCCCTGGCCGATGATGAGCGGCCACAGGAAGTCGTTCCAGTGCCACAGGAAGACGAACGTGCCGAGCGTCGCGAGGATCGGCTTGCACAGCGGCAGCACGATGCGCAGGAAGATGCGCCACTCCGAGGCGCCGTCGAGCTTCGCGGCCTCGAACAGCTCGTCGGGCAGGTCGAGGATGAACTGCCGCATGAGGAACACGGCCTGCGCGTTCGCGAGCGTCGGCAGGATCAGGCCCCAGTACGTGTCGAGCCCGCCCGCCTGCGCGATGAGGATGAACGTCGGGATGAGCGTCACGTGGTACGGGACCATGACCATCGCGAGGAACGACCAGAACATCGCCTCGCGCCCGGGGAACTTCTTCTTCGCGAACGCGTAGCCGGCCATCGACGCGAGCAGCAGCACCGCGACGACGGAGACGACGGAGTACACGAGCGTGTTGACGAGCCAGGTGCCGATGTTGCCCGCGCCGAGCACGCGGCCGTAGGCCTCGGTCGTGAGGTTCGTCGGCAGGAGCGACGCGGGGAAGTCGATCGCGGCGGCCGGCTTCAGCGACAGCACGACCATCGCGTAGAACGGGAAGATCGTCACGACGGCGGCGAGCGAGAGCACGGCGTAGCGCAGCACCTTGCCGCGCAGCGACAGGTCGCTCGCGCCCTTGCGGCCGCGCCGGCGGCGGGTCGCGGTGGGGCGCACGGGCATCGCGGCGCCCTCGAGCACCCGCCCGGTGGTGGTGGGGTCGACGGCGGTCACTTGTCCCTCCCGATGGCATAGCGCTGGATCAGGGCGACGACCAGCGTGACGACGAACAGCGCGACGCCGAGCGCGCTCGCGTAGCCGAGGTCGAAGTACTTGAAGCCCTGGTCGTAGATGTAGAAGACGAGGTTGTAGCTCGCCCGGGCGGGCCCGCCCGCCGTCATCACGTAGACGAGGTCGAAGATCTGGAACGACGCGGTCGTCTCGATGACGGCGAGGAAGAACAGGGTCGGCTTGAGCTGCGGCGCGATGATGTGCCAGAACCGCTTCCACGGCCCGGCGCCGTCGATCGCGGCGGCCTCCTCGAGCTCGCGCGGCAGGTCCTGCATGCGCGCGAGGAGGATGAGCATCCCGTAGCCGAAGCGCGACCAGATCGCGACCATCGCGAGCGCGGGCAGCACGAGCAGCGTGTCGCCCAGCCAGGAGTCGGTCGAGAACCCGAGCGCCCCCATGAGCTTCGACCACGGCCCGTTCGTGGAGAACACCCACGTGAACACGGTCGCGGCGAGCACGAGGCTGGTGACCACGGGCAGGAAGAACACCGAGCGGTAGAAGCCGGAGCCGCGGAACGAGCGGCGCACCATGAGCGCCATGAACGTCGAGATCGCGAGCGACACGGGGACGATCAGCACGCTCAGCACGACCGTGACGCGCAGCGCCGACCAGAAGATCGGGTCGTCGACCATGCGCCGGAAGTTCTCGACGCCCGTCCACTCGGCACCGACGCCGATGGTGTAGTCGAAGAAGCTCAGCGCGACGCCGGCGATCGCCGGGCCGAAGCGGAACAGCAGGAACAGCAGGAACGCGGGGAGGGCGAACAGCAGGCCGATCCTCGCCTCACGGCGCTCCAGGACGCGGCGGGTCGTGCCGCGCGAGGGCCTCGACGGCGTCGGGCGCCGGTCGGGCCCGTCGGCGGTCAGCCCGTCCGAGGTGGGGGCGGTCGCGGTCATGGGTTCTCCTCTCGTACCGCGAGGTACCGCGGCGCGGGCAGCAGGGGGACGGCTGCCCGCGCCGCGGCGTCGGTCAGCCGAGCAGCGGGTTCGCCGCCGCGGCCGCGTCCTTCAGGGCCTGCTCGGGCGTCTTCTCGCCGATGAGCGCGGCCTGGAGCTCCGGGGCGAGCACGCCCATGACCTCACGGGACTTCTCGTTGACCTCGCCGGCCGTCGTGTACTGGAGCGTCTCCTCGAGCGCGGACAGCACCGGGTCGTCGGCGTAGAGGCCCGACTCGCTCTCGTACGGCGAGAACCAGCCGGCGGCCTGGGCGTACTCGGAGCTCACCTCGGGCGAGGTCGCGAACGCGGCCCACTTGCCCGCGGCGTCGAGGCTGTCGGCCGTCTTGAGCACGGACAGCGAGCCGACGGTGCCGAACGCGACCGCCTCGGCCTCCTTGAGAGGCGGCAGGACGACGACGTTCTCCTCGCCCCAGAAGCCCGCGACGTCCGCCGGGCCCTGCTGCCAGGTGCACGCGATCTTGCCCTTGGCGGTGTTCGTCTGCTCGAACGCGGGGATGGTCGTCAGCAGGTCCTTCTCGATGTACCCGCCCTCGGCGAGGTCGACCGCGAACTGCAGCGCCTCGACGCCCTCGGGGGAGTCGAACGCGACCGACGAGCCGTCCTCGGAGAAGACGGACCCGCCCGCCTGCCACAGCAGCGGGTAGAAGGACTCGTTGAGCGTCGCGTCGACCGAGCCCCAGTAGTTGGTGACGTCGTAACCGGCGGCCTGGAACGTCGGCGCGAGCGCCATGAGGTCGTCCCACGTCTCCGGGTAGTTCCCCGCCTCGCCGACGGCCTCGAACGCCGCGGCGTTGCACACGAGCGGCTTGCTGTTCATGATCAACGGCGAGCCGAGCATCGCGCCGTCGACCGTGACGGCCTTCGACGCGTTCTCGCGCAGGTCGCCCACCTGGTCCGTGACGTAGTTGTCCACGGCGGCGAGGGACTTGCCGTACTTCGGGATCTGGTCCGGGATGAGGTAGACGACGTCGGGGCCCTTGTTGCCCGCGATCGCGGTCGCGAGCGTCTCGTCGCGGCCGGCCCACGGGTAGATCTCGACCTTGACGTCGACGTCGGGGTTCTCCTCCTGGAACGCGGCGACCTGCTCGTCCCAGAAGGCCTTGTGGGCGGCCTCGTCGGCGATGACGGGGTAGGTCCACATGGTGACGGACCCGGACGCGGCGCCGTCCTCGGGCGTGGGGGTGGAGCTGCCGGCGCCGGCACCGCCGGCGCAGGCGCTCAGCGCGCCGAGCGTGCCGACCGCGAGCGCGGCGGTCCAGAGGCGCTTCGTCGTGCGCAGGGTCATCGACGTGTCTCCTTGGTGAGGTCCCGCCCGGGTGGGCGGGTGGGGGTGGGGGTGCTGCTGGGCGGTGTGGTGCTGTGGTGGTGCGGTCGTCGGGCCCGGCGCGTCAGCGCGCCGGGACGTCGACGACGGTGCGCCGGTGGCGCGACTCCTCGGCCGCGAACACGGCGAGGTGGCTCTGCAAGGACTCGACGGCGCCCGACCGGACGTGGCTCGGGTCCCCCGTCGCGACGGCGCGCACGAACGCGTCCATCACCCCCGAGTCGCCGCCGCCGTGGTCGTCGGCGGCGTTCGTGGCGCCGTGGTGGCCGCCGTCGTGCACGGTGACGCTGCCGTCGCGGAAGTCGGTCACGCGGACCTTCTCCCCGTCGCCGTCGAGGCACCCGTGGGTGCCGAAGATCTGGGTCTTGCGGTGGTCCTGCTCGGAGAACGCGGTCATGGTGAACGTCGCCGCGCCGCCGCCCTCGAGCTCCATGGCGACGACCTGGTGGTCGACGACGTCGTTGTCCGAGGCGTAGACGCAGCGGCCGTAGTCGGTCGTGCGCAGCGCCTCGACGACGCCCGCCTCGTCGGTCGCGTCCGTGATGACGGAGACCGGCCAGATCGGGCCCTTCTCGCGCAGCGTGGACAGGTAGAGGCGGGGCGCCGAGTACGGGCACGTGGGCTCGAGCGGGCAGTCCAGGCAGCGGTCCGCCGCGCCCGCGGGCCGCTCCTCGGGCCGGAAGTGCTTCAGGGAGCCGAAGCTCGCGACCGTCGCGATCCGCTTGCCCGTGACGTAGCGGATCCAGTCGAGGTCGTGGCTCGACTTCGCGAGGAGCATCGGGCTCGACGTCTTCTCCGAGCGCCACGGGCCGCGTACGTAGGAGTGGGCGTCGTGCCACCAGCCGACGGGCTCGAGGTGCTGGACGTTGACGATCTCGCCCAGGACGCCCGAGTCGACGACGGACTTCACCAGGTCCGTGTACGGCATGTAGCGCATCACGTGGCAGACACCGAAGAGCACGCCCGACGCCTCGACCGCGTCGACGACGTCCCGGCACTCCTCCGGGCTCGGCGCGAGCGGCTTCTCGACGAGGATCGCGTACCCCTGCGGCGCGAGCGCGACGACGGGGTCGCGGTGCTCCCGGTCCTGCGTCGCGACGATCACCATGTCCGCGACCCGGCCCGTGCCCCCCGCGGCCCGGTCGGCGTCGCCCGCGGCGACGAGGTCCTGCCAGCCGGCGAACTCCGCGACCTGCGGGAGCGCCGTACCCAGGGCGACGGCGGGCGCTGACGTGTCGGCGGCGAGCGCGGCGGGCGTGACGGCCGGGTCGGCGGGGCCGCCGGTCTGGGCCGCGGCGGCCTGGGCCGCGACGGCCTGGTCGACGACGAGCCCGCGCTGGTGCGCCCGAGGGTCGGCGACGGCGACCAGGCGGGCGCGCTCCGGGTGCTCGGCGATCCAGCGCGCGTACGTCTGTCCGCGGTTCCCGGCGCCGACGAGGGCGACGGTGACAGGCTGGGGGGTGGGGGTCACGTGTGCGGTCCTTGCTCCGTTGCGATGGTCCTGCGGGGCGGGGGTCTCCCGCCCCTGGCAGGCCTCGTTTGCTATTTGCTATAGCAAGCCTGCCATGCCGATGTTACGCCAGATCGGCGCTCGTGTTAACTCGCGCACGACGCGATGCGGAGTTGTGACCTTTCGTGCCGCGGCTCGGGGTGCCGGCGCGGTGGTCGTCGTGGGCCGGGGCCGGGGAGTGCGGGTCTACCATCCGCGCTGCTCGTTCCTCGCGGCGCTCCCGCCAGGCCCGCCACGACCCGCACTCACCACCCCCGGCCCCTTCGTCGTCCCACCTCGCGCGCTGCTCCCGCGCCGGGGTGCGCCCGGCGGGGAGAGCGGCGTGGGTGCGGGCGCGTCAGACGACGAGGTTGCCCGTCGTGACGACGCGGTCGCCGTCGTCGGGGAACGCCGTGCGGGTGACGCCCTGCTCGACGTTGCCGCTGTGGAGGACGAACGAGTCGCCGCCCAGGGCGGACGGTGCGAGCGCCAGGTTTCCGCCCGCGAAGGTTGAGCCCGTGGCGGACCACGTGTTGATGCCGGCGTCGAGGTTCACGTGCCCAGTGTCGCCCGACGGCGCGGTGCTCCGGACGCCGTCCAGCGCCCAGGTGACCGGCTTGTCCGCCTTCGCCCGGCGCAGGAAGCTCCCGCCCGCGGGCTTGCCCTCGAGCCGGGCGCCGCCGTCGAGCCGGACGGTCTGGTCGGACGCGCCGGCCGCGACGAGGGCGACGTTGCGGACGACGCCGCTGTGCACCGTGAGGTCGCCGCTCACCGTCACCGTGCCCTCGCCCTCGGCCGCCTCGAGCGTGCACGTGTCCAGCACGACGGCGCCCTTCCCGGCGAACGACGCGTTCTTCAGCCCGTTCAGGGTCGTGCGCACGAGGTGCACCGGGTTCGTGACGTTCGCCTGGGTGATCGCGGTGTCCGGCAGGACCGCGAAGCGCGACCCCTCGATGACGTTGGGCCGCGTCGACAGCGCCGACGCCTGGGAGATGATCAGGGTGTCGTCGGCCTGGCAGCCGCGGAGCTGCACGCCGTCGGCGTTGACCCACAGCATCCCCGAGCCCGCGAGGCCGTCCTTGCGGATGACCTGCACGTCCTCGAGCGTGAGGTCGGTGACCTTGACGCGTGCGACGAACCACGAGCACACGTGCCGCGTCACGGTGATGCGCTTGGCCGCGCCGCCCCAGGCCGCGCCCGAGTTGGCGAACGTCATGAGCCCCGAGTTCCCCACGTACGTGAGGTCGTGCTCGTACTGGCCGTGCGTGACGAACGGGCCCTGGTCGTCGCCGTCGCCGTGGCAGTTCTCCACGAGCCCGTACGACGACGCGGTCCAGTCGTTGAGGTGCCGCGCGTTGGTCGTGTGGCAGTCCACGACGTGCCCGTAGTTGCAGTAGATCTGCTGCGTCAGGTAGCCCGCGCCGCCCCACGTGACCGACGCCGGGTTGGTGAGCGAGCAGCCCGCCGTGCGGAAGAACGTGCTCCAGCGGCGCATGACGAGCGGCCAGAACGTCGCGACGCCGTGCACGTTCTCCACGTCGCAGCGCACCGCGTACTCGTAGGCGATCGGGTGCGAGCCCGTGTACTGGTCACCGTCGGGCCGGCCGCGGAACGCGAGGTTGCGCACGTGCACCTGCTCGACGGGCTCCACCCGCGTCCACGTGAGCGTGCGGCCCTTCGCGAGCGACCAGCCCGCCTTGTAGTTGACGCGCACGTGGGTGGCGTCGACGATCTGCGTGATCTGGACGAGGCGCTGCAGCTCGCGCTCCCACCGGCCGGCGAGCGCGTTGACCTCGACCGCGTACCACTGGCCCACCTCGAACTGCGAGGAGTCCGCGACCTCGTAGTCGTCGCGCAGCTCCGGCATCGTCGCCGTGAGGGTGTTCTTCCGGACGTCGTCCGTGACCTTGCCGCGGAAGAACAGCACGGCCGCGAAGGGGTCGTCCTGCCCGGCGTCCTCGATGCCCTCGGTCGTCATGAGGTGGTTGCCGAAGTCGAGCTCGAGGTTCGAGCGCGTGAACGTGTGGCGTCGCGCGAAGTTGAGGTCCGTGTGCGCCTCGATGCGCGTGACGCTCGGGTCGTTCACGAGGGCGTCGAGCGCGTCGTCGGCGGGGTTCTCGGGGCCGAAGAGGCCGAACCAGCGGAAGTCTCCGGTGCCGGTGTGCAGGGTGTGCCAGCGGCCCTTGGCTCCTGCGTCGGTCGGGGCGAGGACGGTGCCGCCGTTGGCGGCGGCGGTGGACCTCGCGTCGTAGCGCAGGAGCCGGGCGGCGCCGTCGCCGGCGGTCGCGTGGCCGAGGAGCTGGGCGACGGTGCCGTCGTCGAGCTTCTTGGCCTTCCAGCCCGTGAGCTCGGCGACCGTGGCGGCGACGAGGACCTCGGCGTCGGGCTTGTCGTCCTTCTTCGCCGCGAGCGGCGCGCCGACGAGCGGCGCCGCGTGGGCGCTGCCGCTGCCGAGGGCGACGGCGCCCGCGGCGAGGGAGGCGATGCCGGCGACGCGCAGCAGGTTGCGCCGCGAGGGCGGCTGGGCGGCCTCGCCCGGCGCGGCCGGCGTCGGCTCGGTCGTGGTCTCGAGGGTCATGGGGGTGTCCTTTCGTCGGCCCGGCGCGACGGCGCGGGTGTCGGTGGGGAGGCGGGAGCAGGGTGCCCGGGCGTCGCCCGGGCGGGTCACACGGTGAGGTTCGCGTCGACGAGCACGCCGTCGCCCGCGGTCGGCAGGCCCGCGCGGTCGACGCCGGTCTCGACGTTGCGGGCATGGAGGACGCGCACGCCGTCGGGCAGGTCGAGGCGACCGCCCGTGAACCGCGACCCGGTCGCGGCGTAGCGGTCGCCGGGGCGCAGCGCGACGTGCGCGGTGCCGTCGGCGGCCCGCAGGTCGGCGCCGCGGAGCGTGACGTCCACGGCACCCGCGCCGGTGCCGCGCGAGACGAGGGCCCCGGCCGTCGTCGTGCCCGCGGCCCGGACGCCGTCGAGCACGAGCCGCTGGTCGCGCGCGCCGCTGAGCCGCACGCCCACGCCCTGCCACGACCCGCCCGTGACGGTGACGTCCGCCGAGCCGAGGTCGACGGGCGCGGCCGGGGCGTCGTCCGTGCCGCCGACGAGCTCGCAGTCGGTGAACGTCACGGGGCCGGCGCCGCGCAGGATCGTGCCGTCCACGCCGGTGATGCGGGTGCGCACGAAGTGCACGGGGTTCGTCACCGGCGTCTGGTGCAGCACGGACCCCGCGGGCAGCGCGAACGCGCAGTCCTCGACGACCGTCGGGCGCCGCGACAGCGACGACCGCTGCCCGACGGCGAAGAAGCCGGCCGTGCAGCCGCGCACCTGCGCGCCGTCGGCGTTGATCGTGAGCGTCGCCTGCGGGTCGAAGGTCGAGCGCGCGACGACGTGCACGTCCTCGAGCGTGAGGTCCGTGATCTTGGTGCCCGCGACGAACCACGAGCACGTGTGGTGCTTGACCGTGATGCGCTTGGCCGCCGTGCCCCACTGACCGCCCGAGTTGGCGATGTCCATGAGCCCGCTGTTGCCGACGAACACGAGGTCGTGCTCGTACTGGCCGTGGGTCGTGAAGGGGTTGCCGCCCTGGTCGTCCCCGTCGCCGTGGCAGTTCTCCACGAGGCAGTACGCCGACGCCGTGAGGTCGTTGAGGTGCCGCGCGTTGTGGCTCGTGCAGTCGGAGACCCGCCCGTACAGGCAGTAGATCTGCTGCGTGAGGTAGCCGGCGCCGCCGTAGAACACCGTCGGCGGGTTGGCGACCGAGCACCGCTCCGTGACGAAGTGGGTGTTCCAGCGCCGCATGATCACCGGCCACCACGTGCGGTGGCCGTGCACGTCCGAGACGTCGCAGCGCACCGCGTACTCGAACGCGACGGGGTGCGAGCCGGTCATCTCGCGGTCGTCGGGCAGCTCGCCGTTCGCCGGGCCGTCGAAGGGCCCGGAGCCGTGGAACGTCATCGCGCGCACGTGCACCTGCTCGACGGGCTCGACGCGCGTCCAGGTGAGCACGCGCCCGGCGGGCAGCTCCCAGCCGTTCTTGTAGTCGACACGCACGTGCGTCGCGTCGAGCACCTGCGTGACCTGGACGAGGCGCTGGAGCTCGCGCTCGTCCCCGCCGCCGCCCGGGCGCTCGTCCGAGCGCAGCGTCCACCACTGCCCGACGGCGAACGCGCCTGCGTCCGCGACCTCGAAGACGTCCGTGAGGTCGGGGAGCGTCGTGGCGAGCGTGCGCTGGTGCGTCTCGTCGGTCACGCGACCCTGGAAGAACAGGACCGCGCCGAACGGGTTGTCGTGGGCGTTGCGCTCGATGCCCTCCGTCGTGACCGTGCGCCCGCCGAAGTCGAGCTCGAGGTTCGAGCGGGTGTAGGTGTGGCGTCGGGTGAAGTTGAGGTCGGTGCGGGCCTCGATGCGGGTGATGCTGGGGTCGTTCACGAGGGCGTCGAGGGCGTCGTCGGCGGGGTTCTCGGGGCCGAAGAGTCCGAACCAGCGGAAGTCCGCGGTGCCGGTGTGGACGGTGTGCCAGCGGCCGGTGGCACCGGCGTCGCTGGGGGCGAGGACGGTGCCGCCGTTCGGGGTCGCGGTGGACCGCGCGTCGTAGCGCAGGAGTCGGGCCGCGCCGTCGCCCGGGATCGCGTGGCCGAGGAGCTGGGCGACGGCGCCGTCGTCGAGCTTCTTGGCCTTCCAGCCGGTGAGCTGCGCGACGGTGGCGGCGACGAGGACCTCGTCGTCGGGCTTGTCGTTCTTGCTCGCGGGGAGCGTGCCGGAGAGGGGCGCCGCGTGCGCGCTGCCGGTGCCGAGGGCGACGGCGCCCGCGGCGAGCGAGGCCATGCCGGCGACGCGCAGCAGGTGGCGGCGCGAGGGCGACGACGCCGCCTCGGCGGTCGTGGGGTCGGTCGCGCCGGAGCTGATGGGCGCGGGGCGGGTCTGGGATCGGGGAGTGGACAACGGGGGCACCCTTCGTGACGTCGGGAGGACGCCGTGCGGGCGGGCGACGCGGTGGCTCCGGCGGCCCGGGGCTGCGGGGTGTTCCGGGGGAGCGGTGCTGCGGGGGTCGTGCGGTTCCGGTGCTGGGTCGGGGGTCAGCGGGTTCGTGCGCGTCGTTGCGACGGTGAACCGGACTCTCGGAGAGTAGCGGGATGCTATGGCATCGTCAAGGGCAGATCGAAAGGCGTCGGCGCAGGTCAGAGCGGTTGTCGAGCAAGAACAATTGCCATAGCAATCGAACCGAGGCGGAGCTCGGCACGCAGGCCGCGCCGAGGTAGAGCCGTGGTCGCGCGAGGTAGAGCCGTGGTCGCGCGAGGTAGAGCCGTGGTTGCGCGAGGTAGAACTCCGGTCGCGCGAGGTAGAGCCGTGGTTGCGCGAGGTAGAGGTCTGGTCACGCGAGGTAGAGCCGCGGTGTGACCCGCGGCGCGCGCGGGCTTGGGTCGGCGCGCCGTCGGTCGGTCTGGCGGTCGTGGTCCGGGAGGCCCGGCTCGATCGCCTCTTCACCTCCATGTCCGCCCGCCACTCGGCGACTGCCGGGCCTGGGGGCCCTGTGGCGGCCCGGCGCCTCGTCGACCAGGCCGTCCCGGCGGGTCGAGCAGGCGAAACGGGTGCGTGAGGCGACCTGGACGCGCCCGGACCGCCTGCTCGACGTAGCGGTGCCATGCTGCGACACGGAAATGTCGCATGCGTGCACAGCGACGACCTGGACCGATCCCCCCGTCCCGAGCACGCGCCGTCGGGCGCCAGAGCGGGGTTCTCCGTTTTGGCCCACCATGGATCTACCTCGGCGAACCGCGGCTCTACCTCGTTGACCTGCGGCTCTACCTCGGCGGACCGGGGCTCTACCTCGAGGGGTGGGTCAGTCGGTCAGAGGTAGTCGCCGGGCCAGTGGAAGCCCACCCCGGCCGCGGCGGCGTCGCGGAGGTGCGCGACGACGTCGGCCGCCGCGCGGACGGGCCGGAGCATGCCGGTCGTGTCGGTCGCGGCGACGGGCGCGTCGAGCACCGCGGCGGCGAAGCGGTCGGTCAGGGCGTGCGCGGGGAGGCGCACCTCGACGGCGGGGGGGCCGTGCAGGTGCGCGCGGTGGAGCATGGTGCGTGCGAGGGCGTCGACGACGTCGCGCGCGCGGTCCGATGCCGGGTCGACGCCGAGCTCGCGGACCTTCAGCACGCCTGGCTCGGGCTCGAGGACGAGGTAGCCCACGACCTCCCCGTCGGCTGCCCGTGCGGTGAACACCTCGGCGCCGGAGTACCAGAGCGGGATGCGCCGCTCCCAGTGCTCGGCGGTGCGTCGGACGGCGAGGGGGCGCGGCCCGTCCGCCACGGTGTCGAACGCGTCGTGCAGCACGGCGAGCTGCTCCCACCGCAGCGCGACCGACCACGCGGGCCACAGGACGCCGGGCAGGCGGTCGGTGCGGGTTCGCACGGGGGCGTCGCCCACGAGGTCCGACGGCGCGGCACCCGTCGGGAGCCCGTCGTCGTCGAGGTCGTCGTGCCCGGGGTCCGGCTCGTCGACCGGACGCGGCGCGCCGCGCAGGAGCGGCATGTCGAACGTCTCGAAGCCGCTCGACCGGTAGACGTCCGGGGTGCCGGTGAACAGGAGCGCGACGTCCGCGCCGTCTTGCTCCATCTGCTCGACGGCCCGCGCGAGCAGCGCGCGGACGAGGCCCCGTCCCCGCGCCTCGGGGGCGGTCGCGACGTTCGCGACCCCGCCCGCCCGGAGGATGCCGCCGCCCGGCCCGCCGAGCTTGCGCGGGGTCCAGTACACCGAGCCCACGACGCGGCCGTCGTCCGGGTCGACGGCGACGTGCGTGCGGTCGAGCCGGCCGTCGTCCGTCTCGTAGACCGGCACCATGAGCGGCGCGTCGAACGCGCGGTCCCACAGCGCGAAGAGCGCGGGGACGTCGTCGGGCGTGGCGGTGCGCAGGTGCATGGCAGTCCAGGGTCCGGGCCGGTGTTGACGGGATGCTATAGCAAAAGTAGGGTCGCGGGACGACCGTCGGCGTGCGACGCGACGGACCGCGCGGGCCGGGCTGGGCGCGTGCGACCCTCCTGGGTGGCGGCGCTGCCGCCACCCAGGACCGTGGTCTCGCCGGAGATCAGGCGAGCCGCCGGGCTGCCTGGCGGACGAACGAGCGAGGGTCGCCCGCCGCGCGCTCCGCGTACGTCTCGAGCTCGAGTGATCCGATCTGGTGCAGGACGTGCAGCGCGGCGATCCGCTGGTACTCGAGGCCGGACTCCCAGGCGGCGACGGCACACCCCTCCGCAGCCGGTACGCCGAGCTCGCCGAGGGAGAGCAGCGCGCGGCGCCGGACGTACTCGTCGTCGTCGGCGAAGAGCGTCAGGAGCAGCGGGGTCGCGTCAGGCCCGATGGCGGGAAGATAGGCCGCGATCTGCCACCGTGCGTCGGGCTCCGCGGACTCCGGCGCAGCGCAGACCTGCTCGGCGACGCCAGCCAGCGTCGCGGGGTGCTCGGAGAGCAAGTCGGCCAGGTCCTCGATCTCGTTGTCGCGCGCGAGGAGGTAGAGGAAGGAGGTCTTCTCCGCGTCGCTCCATCGCGTGAAAGGGCGTTCGCCGACGAGGTCCCGGGCGCAGGCGTACGTCGCGGGCCACTCCTCGTAGTCCGTCTCCCACTCCCCGAAGTCCTGGGGATGCGTCCGCGCCCAGGCGGCGAACTCTTCGGCGGCGCGCACGATGTCCATCCCGTGACCCTAGGCGGCCCGGGTTCGCGAGAGTCGCAACACGGCGCGGACGCCGCGGCGGTCAGCCGTTCGCCGCGGCGGGCTCGGCCTCGTCGTCCGTGTGGCTCGCAAGGCGCGCGGCGGCCTCGCCGATGTGCTCGGCCATGACGCGCTGGGCGGTGCCCGGGTCGCCGCCCGCGATGGCGTCGACGATGAGGTCGTGGGTGCGCGCGTGCGCGACGCGCGCCTCGGGCTCGAGCGCGGCGTTCGCGGCGCGCAGGAAGCCGGTGATGCGGCTGCGGAGCTGCGCGTTGAGCGTCATGAGCATGCGGTGGTCGGCCATCTCCCAGAGCTGCTCGTGGAAGCGCCGGTCGAGCTCGAAGACGCGGGCGTTGCTGCCCTTCTCCGCCGCCTGGACCATCTGCTGGACCGTCTTGCGCAGCTTCGCCTCCTTCGCCGGGTCCCAGGCGTCCTGGACCCGCACGACGGCGAACTGCTCCAGCAGGGTGCGCAGGCTCGAGATCTCCTCGAGGTCGCGGCTCGTGAGCGCGGCGACGCGCGCGCCGCGGTGAGGGAGCCGCTCGACGAGGCCTTCCTGGGTCAGTCGCGTCAGTGCCTCGCGCACCGGGATGTGGCTCGTGCCGAGGCGTTCGGCGAGCTTGCGCTCGACGAGCCGCTCGCCCGGCGCGAGGTCGCCGCTGAAGATCGCCTCGCGCAGCTCGACCGTGACGCGGTCGGCGACGTTCTGGTCCGGCACGCTCTTGAGCGCCATGGTTTCTCCGTGGTGTCGTGGGGGCGGCGGGCTCGGATCGTCGAGGTGGGGCGCCGCTGAAGGATAGCGGCCACGGTGCCGTCCCGGGGGCGTCCCGACCGGACTACATGCTATAGCATCGGCACTCCCGAGCCCAGAGGAGGTGCGATGGTCGCCCTGCACACGCGGGCCCCCGTCCCCGCGTTCGTCGGCCTGGCCGGCGTCGCCGTCCGCGACGTCACGCCCGCCCCGGGTATCCGGGCGCGCAACTGGGGCCCGGCGGACTGGGACGTCTCCGAGGGCGCCCACCGCGCGATGACGCTGACCGCCGTCGCGCTCGCGGAGGAGCGCCCCGACCCCTGGGCCTCCGAGCCCTTCGTCCTCGTGACGATCGACGGCACGTGGTGGCGCCGGGTCGACGACGAGGCGACCCTGCGCGCGACCGTCCTCGACGCGACCGGGCTGCCCGTCGAGCGCCTGCTCGTCTCGCTCTCGCACACGCACGCCGGGCCGGTCCTGTGCTCGGGCGACACCGACCTCGCGGGCGGCGACCGCGGCGTCGCCTACCTGCACGGCCTCGCGCGCGCAGCGGCCGACGCCGCCGTCGAGGCGATCGCGGCCCTCCGGCCCGCGACCCT
The DNA here is from genome assembly GCF_040595865.1 of Cellulosimicrobium sp. MI9406. Taxonomy (NCBI): domain Bacteria; kingdom Bacillati; phylum Actinomycetota; class Actinomycetes; order Micrococcales; family Promicromonosporaceae; genus Cellulosimicrobium; species Cellulosimicrobium sp. MI9406. The sequence continues at coordinate 193,553 of NZ_JALIZI010000003.1, read as the reverse complement.
CGAGTGGACGACCGGCCGCTGCGGCCTCGCGTCGAACCGCGAGGCGCTGCTCGACGGCTGCGCCGGCGGGGAGGCGGGGACGACCGCGGGAGCCTCTGCGGAGAGCACGCGGCCCCGGCCGCTCGTCGGCTTCAACCCCGACGCCGGCACCCCGCGCTCGCCCGGCGCCGACCCCGCGGACGACACGGTCGTCGTCGGGCGCCTCACCGCACGCCCGGCGCCCGCCGGGGAGACGCGGCCCGACGGCGCCGCGCCCGCAGGCGAGGACGTCACCCTCGCGACGATCGTCAACTACGCGTGCCACCCGACGACGCTCGCCTGGCAGAACCGGCTCGTCTCGCCCGACTATGTGGGCGCGATGCGCGACCTCGTCGAGCGCGAGACGGGCGCTCCCGTCGCGTTCGTGCAGGGCGCGTCGGGCGAGCTCGCGCCGCGCGAGCAGTACACGGGCGACACCGCCGTCGCGGACCGGCACGGCACCTCGCTCGGCCATGCCGTGCTCGCGGCGCTCGCCGAGCTCCCGCCGCCGGGCACGGAGCTGGAGCTGACCCACGTCGTCGAGTCCGGCGCGCCGCTCGCGGTCTGGGAGCCCGCGCCGTCGGCCGCGCTCCGTGGCCCAGGCACCGATGCCCGGCCCGACGCACGGACGCTCGCCGCCGTGGTAGAGCCCGTCACGCTCGACCTGCGCGACCTCCCGACGTGGGACGAGCTCGAGGCCGAATGGGCCGACATCGACCCGCGCTCGCGCGAGGAGCGCCTGCGCCGCGCCCGGAACCTGCGCGACGGCTACGTCACCGGCCCGACCGTCCAGCACCCCACGTGGGTGTGGCGCGTCGGCGAGGCGCTGCTCGTCGCGCACCCGGGCGAGGCGTACTCGCGCCTCCAGCGCACGGTGCGCGCCCACGCCGGGAGGCGGCCGGTCGTCGTCGCGAACCTCACCAACGGGCCCGGCTTCGTCTACCTGCCCACCTGCGAGGCGTACGACGTCGGCGCCTACCAGGCGTGGCAGTCGCCGCTCGCGCCGGGCTCGCTCGAACGCCTGGAGCGGCACGCGTGCGCCGTCGTCGACGACGTGCTCGCCGACGCCGCCGCCTGGCCGCCCGGCGTCGCCGCACCCGCCGAACCGACGTCCGCCGCACCCCCGACCCGTCCCGTCCCCGAGGAGGACCAGTGACCACCCCCGCCCTCGACGCCCCGCGCGTCCCGCTCGCCGTCGTCACCGGGGGAGCGGCCGGCATCGGCCGTGCCGTCGCCGAGCGCCTCGCGACCGACGGGTTCCGGGTCGTGTGCGCGGACGTCGTGCAGCACGACCTCCCCGCGCTCGACCTCGGCGCCGTCCCCGACGCGCCCGGGCTCGTGTGGGCCCCGCTCGACGTCACCGACCACGCCGCCGTGCGCGCCGCGTTCGACGACCTCGCCGCGGCGTTCGGCGGGATCGACGCGCTCGTCAACAACGCGGGCATCCAGCGCCACCGCGCGCTCGAGGACCTCACGTGGGACGAGTGGTCGGCCGTCGTGGACGTCAACCTGCACGGCGTCTTCGCGTGCCTCCAGGCCGCGGGCCGCCACATGCTCGCGGCGGGCCGGGGCGCCGTCGTCAACATCTCGTCCGTCTCGGCCCGCGGCTCCGCCGGCCGGGCCCCGTACTCCACGACCAAGGCCGCCGTCATCGGGCTCACCGCGACCGCGGGAGCCGAGTGGGCCGCGCGCGGCGTGCGGGTCAACGCCGTCGCGCCCGGGTACATCGACACGGGCGTGTTCCGCCAGGGCGTCGCGCAGGGCACGCTCTCGGAGGAGACGATCCTCGCGCGCATCCCCGCGCGCCGGCTCGCCCAGCCGGAGGAGATCGGCAACGCGGTGAGCTGGCTCGTGTCCGACCAGGCCGCGTACATGGTCGGGCAGACCGTGTACGTCGACGGCGGGTTCCTCGTCGACTACGGCGTGCCGCTCGCCAAGAAGCCGGAGTGAGCGTGGGGTCCGCCGCGCGCGTCGTCGCCGTCCGCACCGCGACGACGGTCGTCCCGCTGCCGCAGCCGCTGCGCCTCGGCGCGATGACGGTCGAGCGCCGCGAGTACGTCGGCGTGCGCGTCGTCGCCGAGACGGACGACGGTCGCACCGTCGCCGGGGAGTCGTACGCGCTCACGCGCGAGGCGCCCATGGCCGAGCTCGTGGACCGGCTCGTCACCCCGCACGTGGTGGGCCGGGAGGTCGTCGCGTCCGACGGCGTCGCCGCGCGTCAGAGCGTCGGCGCGGCCTGGGACGCGGCCCTGCGCGGGTCCGCGATCGTCGGCCGCGTGGGCCTCGTGCGTCGCGCGGTCGGCCTGGTCGACGTCGCGCTGTGGGACCTCGCGGGCCGCCTCGCCGGTCGTCCCGTGTGGTCCCTGCTCGACGACGGCCCGCACCTCGCGGGGTCCGCGAAGCCGGGTGTCGGCGGCGACAGGGACGTTCCGTCACGTGCCGTCGCCGGGAGTCCCCGCGACGTCTCATCCGGGGCGGCCGTCGCAGCGCCACGCCCCGCGATCCTCGTCGCCGCCTACCCGACGCCCGGCCGCACCGCGCGCGACGTCGCGGACGAGGTGCTCGCGCACGCGCGCGCCGGGTGGCCGCTGCTGAAGATCTCGCGCTCGCCCGACCGCGCCCTCATGCGCGACCTGCTCGCGATCCTGCGCGCCGAGCTGCCCGACGTCACGGGCCGGCCGACCATCGCAGCCCGCAGCGGCGTCGTCGTCGACGTGGGCTTCGGCTGGCGCGACGCCGACGAGGCGCTCGCGGACCTCGACGCGTGGGGCGTCACGGGTGCGGCGGGGGAGGGCGTGCCCGCGCTGGCGTGGCTCGAGGACCCGCTGCTGCCCGAGGACGCGGTCGGCGCGGCGCGCGTCCGCGACGCGTCCGGGCTGCCGCTCTCCGTGGGCGACGAGGTCACCGACCCTGAGGTCTTCGCGCGGCTCGACGCGCTGGGCGCGCTCGACGTGCCGCGCGTCGACGTCGTCGCGATCGGCGGCATCACGGCCGCCGACCCGCTCGTGCGCGCGTGGGCGGCGCGGGGGAAGGTCGTGTCCAGCCACGTGTACCCGGAGGTGAGCGTGCACCTGGGCGGAGCGGCGGGCATCGGCGTCGAGACCTTCGACCGCTCGCCCGCGGGCAACCCCTACGACCCCGCGCCGCTGCTCGTGCGCGCCGGTCCCGTGTTCGACGGCGGCCACGCCACCCCGCCCGAGGCGCCCGGCCTGGGCTTCACGCTCGACCCCGACCGCTTCGACCTGGAGGCGACCCCGTGACAGGACCCACGGACGGACCCGCGAGCAAGCACCGCAGCGTCGTCGTCACCGGCAGCGGCAAGGGCATCGGCCGCACCGTGGCCGCGCGCCTCACCGCCGACGGGTGGACCGTCGTCGGGCTGGAGCGCACCCCGGGCTCGGGGACGGTCGAGGAGGGGGTGTGCGCTGCCGTCGTGCTGGGGGACTCGCGCGACCGCGAGGCCCACCGCGAGGCCGCGCGGACCGCGCGCGACCTCGCGCCGCTCGCCGGATGGGTGAACAACGCGGGCATCACCGTCCGCACGCCGCTGCACGCGCTCGCCGACCCGGAGCGGGCGGCGCAGGTCGAGCAGGACGCGCGCGACGTCGTCGAGATCAACGGTCTCGGCTACCTGTGGGGCTGCGCCGCCGCCGTCGAGGCGTTCACCGACCAGGTGAGCGGCGGGTCGATCGTCAACATCGGCTCGATCCACGGCCGCGCGGCGTTCGCCGACCACGCCGCCTACGAGCTGACCAAGGGCGGCATCGACGCGCTCGCGCGCTCCGTCGCCGTGACGTACGGGCGGTACGGCATCCGCGCCAACACCGTCGCGCCGGGCGGGGTGCGCACCCCGCACCTCGACGCGCAGATCGCCCGCGCGGCCGACCCGGCCGCCGAGGAGCGCGCCCTCGCCGAGGGCCCGCCGCTCGGCCGCATCGCCGAGTCCGCGGAGATCGCCGCCCTCGTCGCGTTCCTGCTGTCCGACGAGGGCGGCTACGTGTCCGGCCAGTCGATCGCCGCCGACGGCGCCTGGACCGCGTCGTTCGGCAACCCGCCCCACGACCCCGACCTCGACGCGCGGTACGGCCTTACCTGACCTGGGATACAGGAACCCGACGAGCCCCCGCATCGTCGACGCGAGAAGTGAGTTGTGGCCCCTGGCAGGCTGGCGACAGGGGCCATTTCTCGCCTCTCGTCCCGTCTTCGCGGCGGCGACCGAGCGGAGGACCCACGGGGCCGCTGGGCGGCTACGCCCGTGCAACGGGGAGGACGCGGCCAGGGCGTCAGCCCTTGACCATGCTCGCGCGGGTGATGAGGCCGTCGCGGACCTCGAACGTTGCGATGGTCTCGCCGGTGCCGTTCGACGTCGTGACGAGCTCGCGCGCGACGAGCCAGCGGTCGCCGAACGTCACGGACGCGTCGATGACGCAGTGCAGCGCGGTGTCCTTGAACCGGCTCGCGTAGAACGCGCGCAGGGCGTCGCGGCCGACGACCGGCTCGGGGGTCACGCCGCTGACGACGGCGTCGGGCGCGTAGGTCGCGCAGAAGCCGTCGAGGTCACGGACGTTGAAGGCGTCGACCTGGGCGGTGACGACGGCGGACGGGGACGTGCTCATGGGTGCCTCCTCGGGCAGGGGTGGGCGCGGTGTGCGGTGGGCGGGGCGTCAGTCGATCCGGACGCCGCCGTTGACGTCGTAGGTCGCGCCGGTGACGAACCCGGCGCGCGGGGAGGCGAGGGACGCGACGACCCACGCGACGTCGTCGGGCGTGCCGAAGTCCCCGAGCGGGATGGACGCGGTGAGCCCGGCGCGCGCGTCGGGGGCGAGCTGGTCGGTGATCGCGCTCGTCACGGGGCCGGGGGTCACGGCGTTCACGCGGATGCCCTCGCTCGCGAGGATGCGCGCGAAGGAGCGCGTGATCGCGAGGATCGCGGCCTTGCTCGCGGCGTAGTGCACGCCGGTCTTGAGCGCGCCCTGCTCGCCCGCGATGGACGAGAGGTTGACGATCGCGCGGTCGCGCGCGGCCCGCTCGTCGGGCGTGGCCGTGGCCCCGGCGGGTGACGGACGGTCCGCGCGCAGCAGGGGGAGCGCGGCGCGCGACAGCACGAACGTGCCGCGCGCGTTCGTCTCCATGACGAGGTCCCACTCGTCGAGCTCGATGTCGTCGAGCGCGCGATACGGGCACACGCCGCCGTTGTTGACGAGCACGTCGAGGCGTCCCCAGGCATCGGTGACCTCGGCGACGAGCGCCTCGACGGACGCGGTGTCGCGCAGGTCGAGGCGCGAGACGCGCGTCGCGGCGCCCTCCTCCTCGCACCGGGCGGCGGTGGCGCGCGCACCGGCCTCGCCGCCGGTGTACGTGAGCCAGACGTCGTGCCCGTCGCGCGCGAGCTGGAGGGCGGTGGCGGCGCCGATGCCGGAGCTGGCGCCGGTGACGAGGGCGAGGCGGCGGCGGGCGCCGTCCGGGGCAAGGGTCATGGGCCCACGCTATAGCATCCGACCGGCCCGAGGGTTGGTCGAGGGTGCTATTTGCTATAGCATTCCTCGCATGACAGCCGACACCGTCGTCATCACCGACTGCGACCTGCCCGGGACCGCGTGCGAGGACACCCTGACCGCCGCCGGGCTGCGGGCCGTGCGCGCCGCCGCGCGCACCGAGGACGAGGTGATCGCCGCCGTCGAGGAGGCCGCCGCGAGCGGGTCCGCGCCCTCCGCGCTCGTCGTGCAGTGGGCCCCGATCACGGCCCGCGTGCTCGACGCCGTCGCCGGCCCGGGCGGGGTGCGCATGGTCTCGCGCATGGGCATCGGCTACGACATGGTCGACGTCGCGGCCGCGACCGAGCGCGGCGTCGCCGTCGCGAACACCCCGACCTACTGCATCGAGGAGGTCGCGAGCCACACGGTCGCGATGATCCTCACGCTCGACCGCGGCCTCGTCGCCTACGACCGCGCGCTGCGCGCGGGCACGTGGGCCCCGACGGCGCAGCACGCCGCGCGCCTGTCCAGCACCGTCGTCGCCGTCATCGGGTACGGGCGGATCGGCTCCGAGGTCGCGCGCTCCGCCCGTGCGCTCGGCTACCGCGTGCTCGTGCACGACCCGTTCGTCGACGCGCAGGCCGTGGCGTCCGACGGGCACGAGGCCGTGGGGATCGACGAGGCCGTCGCGCGCGCCGACGTCATCACGCTGCACGCGCCGCTCACCGAGTCGACGCGCCACCTGCTCGACGCCCGCACGCTCGCCGCCGCCAAGCCGGGCGTGCGGGTCGTCAACACGTGCCGCGGGCCGCTCATCGACGAGGACGCGCTCGCCGACGCGCTCGCGTCCGGCCACGTGGGCTCGGCCGCGCTCGACGTCTACGCGACCGAGCCGCTGCCCGCCGACTCGCGCCTGCGCATGCTGGACAACGTGCTGCTCACCCCGCACGCCGCGTGGTTCTCGCCCGAGGCCATGCAGGACCTCCCCGTGCACACCGCGCGCAACGCCGTCGACTTCCTCACGGGCCGCCCCGTGCCGTCGATCGTCAACCCGGACCACGCGCGCGCCCTCGCCTGAGGACCCGCGCCACCCGCCCCGACCTAGGAGACCCACCCGTGCAGCTCGTCCGACTCGGCCCCCTCGGCCAGGAGCGTCCCGCCGTCCGCGAGGACGGGGTCGTGTACTCCCTCGACCCGCTCACCCGCGACATCGACGGCGCGTTCCTCGCGGCCGACGGCGTCGGCCGGGTCCGCGCGGCGCTCGCCGCGGGCGCGCTGCCCGTGCTCGACGGCGCGGACGAGCTGCGCGTCGGCGCGCCCGTCGCCCGGCCGACGGCCGTCGTCTGCATCGGGATGAACTACGCGGAGCACGCCGCCGAGTCCGGCTCGACGCCGCCCGACGTCCCGATCGTCTTCTGGAAGCACTCGAACACGGTCGTCGGCCCGCACGACGACGTGCTCGTGCCGCCCGGGGCGACGACGGTCGACTGGGAGGTCGAGCTCGGCGTCGTGATCGGCCGCCGGGCGCGCTACCTGTCGTCACCGGAGGAGGCGCTCGACCACGTCGCGGGCTACGTCCTGTCGCACGACGTCTCCGAGCGCGACTACCAGATGAAGGTCTCCGGCGGTCAGTGGTCGAAGGGCAAGAGCTGCGAGACGTTCAACCCGCTCGGCCCGTGGCTCGTCCCCGCCGACGAGGTGGACGTCCAGAACCTCGGGCTCCGGTCCTGGGTCAACGGCGAGCCCCGCCAGGACTCGACGACGGCCGACATGATCTTCGACGTCGCGTACCTCGTGCACCACCTGTCGCAGTACATGGTCCTCGAGCCGGGCGACCTCATCAACACCGGCACCCCGCAGGGCGTCGCCCTGTCCGGGCGCTTCCCCTACCTGCGCGCGGGCGACGTCGTCACGCTCGAGATCGACGGCCTGGGCCGCGCCGAGCAGCGCGTGCGCGACGCCGTCCGCTGAGCCTCGCGCTGCTCCTCAGCCCGCGAACGGCAGGGCCGGCAGCCCCCGGACCCCCGGGTCCGCCACGAACAGCGACCCCGACGCGGCCTCGTCCGCGTCGGGGTCGTCCAGCCCCTGGCGCGACGTCGTGACGAACAGCCGGTCGAGGTCGACGCCGCCGAACGTGCACGCGCTCACCTGCGACACCGGGAGCGGGACGACGGCGTCGAGCGTGCCGTCGGGGGAGTAGCGCCGGACCGCGCCGCCGCCCCACAGCGCCACCCAGACGCCGCCCTCCGCGTCGACCGTGAGGCCGTCCGGCATGCCGTCGTCGGGGTCGATCTCCACGAACGGGCGACGCCCCACGAGCCCGCGCGGATCCTCTGCGACGGCGACGACGTCGAGCACGTCGATCCGCCGCGTAGCCGAGTCGACGTAGTAGGCCCGCGATCCGTCGGGCGAGAACCCGAGCCCGTTCGACACCTCGACGCCGTCGAGCACGACGCGCGACGACCCGTCGGCCTCCACCCGGTACAGCGCGCTCGGCCGCTCGCCCTCGGCCTGGCCGCCCACGTAGAACGCGCCGTCGGGCGCCGCCGCCCCCTCGTTGAGGCGGACCGTCGGGTCGTCGACGAGCGACGCGAGCGTGCGGACCGGGGCGTCGTCGCCGTCCGCCACCGCGACCGACCGCGCCAGCCCGACGACGAACCCGCCCCCGGTCCGCGGCCGCACCACGGCCGCGTGGTCGCCCACGTGGAGGCGGTCGACGCCGCCGTCGGGCCGCAGCGTCAGGAGGTCGCCCGCGAGCATGTCCACGTACCGCAGGCCGCCCCAGCCCGGCCACCACACCGGGCCCTCCGCGTGGTAGGCGACGGGGCCGGTGACGTTCTCGACGGAGATCTCAGGCATCCGACCATTCTCGCCGAGGGCCGTCGCCCCGCGCGGCGGGCGTAGGGTGGGCGCATGATCGCGCAGAGCTGGTGGTGGCTGCCTCCGCAGCCGTGACCAGTCCTGCCCACGTCCCGAGCTGCGCGCCGCAGCCGGGACGTCGTCATGTCCGGGCCGGTCCGGTCCTCGACCGGGCGTGGCGCGTGGCTCCCCACCGAAGGAGAGCACCATGACCACGACCCTCGACCCCGCGCCGTCGCCCCTCTCGTCCGCGACGCCGTCCGGGCTGTCGGCGTCGACCGCGTCCGTCGCGGCGGCCCGCGAGCGGTCCGCGCAGATCGAGGCCCGGCTCGCGACCGACCCGTCCGGGTTCCGCGTCCTCACGGGCGACCGCCCGACGGGCGCGCTGCACCTCGGGCACTACCTCTGCACCCTCGCGAACCGCGTCCGGCTGCAGGACGACGGCGTCGAGGTCGTGCTCGTCGTCGCCGACTACCAGGTCATCACCGACCGCGACGACGCCGGAGACCTGCGCGCCACCGTGCGCGAGGTCGTCCTCGACTACCTCGCGGCCGGGATCGACCCCGCCCGCACGACCGTCTTCGCCCACTCCGCGGTCCCGGCGCTCAACCAGCTCCTGCTGCCGTTCCTCAGCCTCGTCACGACCGCCGAGATCGAGCGGAACCCGACCGTCAAGGCCGAGGCCGTCGCGGCCGCCGCACGGCAGGGCCGTCCCATGAGCGGCCTGCTGTTCACCTACCCCGTGCACCAGGCGGCCGACATCCTGTTCTGCCACGGCAACCTCGTGCCCGGCGGGCAGGACCAGCTCCCGCACGTCGAGCTCACGCGCACCGTCGCACGACGCTTCAACCAGCGCTACGCCGCTGCGCAGCCCTACTTCCCCGAGCCCGACGTCCTGCTCGCCCCCGCGCCCACCGTGCTCGGCACCGACGGACGCAAGATGAGCAAGTCCGCGGGCAACGCGCTCGAGCTGCGCGACGACGAGGACGCCACCGCGCGCTTCGTCCGCCGCCACCGCACCGACTCCGAGCGGCACGTCACGTACGAGCCCGACCGCCGGCCCGAGGTCGCGAACCTCCTCACGCTGGGTGCGTTCGCCGCCGGGACGACGCCCGAGACGCTCGCCGACGAGGTCGGTGCCGCCGGGGCGGGCCGGCTCAAGCAGGTGGTGACCGAGGCGCTCGTCGAGCACCTGCGTCCCCTGCGGGCCCGCCGTCGTGCTCTCGCCGCGGGGGACGGGCCCGACCCGCTCGACGTGCTGCGCGAGGGCAACGCCCGCGCGAACGCGACCGCCGAGCGCACCCTCGCCGAGGTCCGCGAGCTCATGGGCACGGCCTACTGAGCGGTCATCCGCCCATGCCCGCGCGGTCCACCTTGCGGTGGAACCGCATCCCCGCGATACCGCCGAGAACGGCGCCCACGAGGCTCACGACGGCGGCGGCGACGAGCGCGATGACGCCGCCGGTCGTGAGGTCGTTCGCGCTCACCGGGATCTGCGGGAACGTGTTGAGCTGCGACAGCACGTTGTACTGGCTGCCCGCCACCAGCCCCAGCAGCGCCAGCACGATCGCGATGACGACCGCCCAGAGCCACACCGCGAGGCCTTGCTTGGCGCCGTCGAAGCGCGCCATGCGGCCCGCGACGTAGCCACCGCAGTAGTAGGCGACGAACAGGACGACGACCAGCACGATGCCGCCGACGATGCCGATGGTCTCCGCGTTCTCGGTCGCCTGCTCGACGGCGTCCTGCGCGTCCGTGGTCCCGGACAGGCCGAAGGCCGCCCCCGCGGCGGCGGCCAGCGCGGTGAGCAGGACGGCCGTCCCGGTGGCGGTGAGCCACCCGAAGAAGGCGGAACCGATCTTGATGCCGCCGTACTCCTCCTTCTCCCGGGCGACGACGGCCTCCCGGTCGGGTGCGACACCGCCCGTCGCGGGGTCGGCAGCACGGTCGGCGGACCCGCCGGGCTCGCGTGCCGGAGGGTCGTTCTCGGGCCGGGTCGACCCGTAGCTGGTGCTCATGACTGACCGTCCTCTCCGGAGGTCTCGCGACGGGCGTCGTCCGGCCCCGTCTCCTCGTCCGGCGCCGTCTCCTCGACGTACTCGGTGACGACGTACCGGCGAAGCCGCATCCTCGTGGGCGCCTGCTCGCCGGTCGGGGCCGGATCCGCCGGGAAGGCAGCGAGGTCGTCCGCCGGCCCGGCGGCGTGCCTGCCGACGACGTCGCCCTCGTCGGCGGCGCCGTCGTCCGGATCGTCACCCCTGGCCCCGACGTCGTGCGCGGACCGGTCGTCCGGGCCGGGCCGCTCGCTGTCACGCTCGCCGCCCCCGCGCGCCGCGTCGGAGGTGTCGCGCCCGTCGTAGCGGTAGAGCGCGTCCTCCTCCTCGTGGGAGAGGTGGCCCCCTGCGTCGTCCACCCGCGGGGCACCCTTGACGCGATCCTTGTCGAAGGGGACGCGGATCTCGTCCCCCTGGACGTCGGCCTCGGCGAGCGGGACGAACGACTCGCCGGTGCCGAACAGGCCGGTCTTCACCGTGACCCAGTCGGGCTCGCCGGTGCGGTCGTCGACGAACACCTGGCCGACCTTGCCGATCTTCTCGCCGTCCTCCGTGACGACGGTTCCTCCGGCGAGCAGTCGCTCGATCTGGTCCGTGCTGATCATGGGGAGTCCTTCGGTCGGAGCCGCAGCAGGGAGGGGGCCCGTCTGCTGGAGCCGACCACTTCATGGTGCGAGCGAGCGCCACCGCACGCACCCGGGGACGTCGGGTGCGTGCGGCGGCGCTCGGCGTCAGGCCCCCAGCCGGTCCCGCAGCCGCGCGAGCTGTGCCCAGAGCTCGTCGGGCACGCGGTTGCCGAAGGTGTCGAAGAACTCGGCGGTCAGCTCGGCCTCGGCGAGCCACTGCTCGGGCGAGACGTCGAACAGGGCGTCGAGGTCGGCGTCGTCCAGGTCGAGGCCGCCGAGCTCGAGCGCGCCGGGCGCGGGGAGCAGGCCGACGGGGCTCTTCACGGCGCCGCTGTCGGTGCGGACGCCGCGCGAGCGGTCGACCTGTGCCGCGATCCACGCGACGACGCGCGCGTTCTCGCCGAACCCGGGCCAGAGGAACCGGCCGTCGGCGTCCTTGCGGAACCAGTTGACCTGGAAGATCTTGGGGCGCTTCTCGGGGTCGAGGGAGGCGCCGACGCGGAGCCAGTGCGCCCAGTGGTCGGCCATGTTGTAGCCGCAGAAGGGCAGCATCGCGAACGGATCGCGACGCAGTGCGCCGACGGTACCCTCGGCGGCGGCGGTCTGCTCGGAGGAGATGGTGGCGCCCATGAAGACGCCGTGCTCCCAGCCGTACGCCTGCGCGACGAGCGGGACGTTGGTCGCGCGGCGCCCGCCGAACACGATCGCGTCGATCGGGACGCCGTCGGGGTCCTCCCAGGAGTCGGCGATGGTCGGGCACTGCGCCGCGGAGACGGTGAACCGCGAGTTGGGGTGCGCGGCGGGGCGGCCGGCGTCGGGCGTCCAGTCCTGGCCGGTCCAGTCGATCAGGTGCGCGGGCGGCTCGGGGGTCAGGCCCTCCCACCAGACGTCGCCGTCGTCGGTGAGCGCGACGTTCGTGAAGATCGTGTCGCGCGCGAACGTCTCGACGGCGGCGGGGTTGGTCTCGACGCCGGTGCCGGGCGCGACGCCGAAGAAGCCGGCCTCGGGGTTGATCGCGCGCAGGCGGCCGTCGGGGCCGGGGCGCAGCCACGCGATGTCGTCGCCGATGGTCTCGACGGTCCAGCCGGGGATCGTCGGGCGCAGCATCGCGAGGTTGGTCTTGCCGCACGCGGACGGGAAGGCCGCGGCGAGGTGGTAGGCCCGGCCCTCGGGCGACGTCGCGCGGATGAGCAGCATGTGCTCGGCGAGCCAGCCCTCGTCGCGCGCCATCGCGGACGCGATGCGCAGCGCGAAGCACTTCTTGCCGAGGAGGGCGTTGCCGCCGTACCCGGAGCCGTACGACCAGATCTCGCGCGTCTCGGGGAAGTGGACGATGTACTTCGTGTCGTTGCACGGCCACGGCACGTCCTCGGAGACCGCCCCGGTGTCGTCCACGAGGGGCGCGCCCACCGAGTGCACGGCGGGCACGAACGCGACACCGGCGTCGATGAGGTCCATGACGGCCGTCCCGACGCGCGTCATGATCCCCATGCTGACGACGACGTACGGCGAGTCGGTGACCTGGATGCCGACCTGGGAGATGGGGCCGCCCACCGGGCCCATCGAGAACGGCACGACGTACATCGTGCGGCCGCGCATCGAGCCCTCGAACACGCCGCGGAGCTCGGCGCGCATGGCGTCCGGCTCGCGCCAGTTGTTGGTCGGGCCGGCGTCGACCTCCTCGCGCGAGCAGATGAACGTGCGCGACTCGACGCGCGCGACGTCGCTCGGGTCGGAGCGCGCGAGGTAGCTCCCGGGGCGCAGCTCCGGGTCGAGGGGCAGGAGCGTCCCGGCGTCGACGAGGAGGTCGGTCAGGCGCTGCTTCTCCGCCGCGGAGCCGTCGCACCAGACGATCGCGTCCGGCTCGGTGAGGGTCGCGATCTCCCGCACCCAGGCGCGCGCGTCGCGCGGACGAGGGTCGGCCGTGCCGCCTCGCTGCCCCGGCGACCGGTCCGTCGTCAGCCCGGCGAGGTCGGTCTCGACGTCGTCGAGCAGCGCGGCCTGGCGGGTGCGGCGGGTCTGGCGGGGGCCTGCGGCGGTGGTCATGGGTTCTCCTCGCTCGGCGGGTGGGCGGTGCTGTGCCTCCAGCCTCACGCCGAACCGGCGTAGATTTCGCCTCAGGACGCTGTGAAGATTCGCCGATCTTGACGTACTGTCAAGCCATGGCCAGCACGACGTCGTCCAGCCGTCCCGGGGACCGTCCCGAGGCTCAGCCCGCGGCCCAGGCGGACCTCATCACGCTCGGTCGGCGCGTGCGGCACTTCCGCACGGCGCGCGGCCTCACCCTCGACGCGCTCGGCGAGGCCGTGGGCACCGCGCCCAGCCTGCTGTCGATGATCGAGAACGGGCGCCGGGAGCCGCGGCTGTCACTCCTCCAGCAGCTCGCCCAGGCGCTCGACGTCCCGGTCACGGACCTGCTCACGGACGAGCCGCCGTCGCGCCGCGCCGCGCTGGAGATCGCGCTCGACCGCGCCCAGCGCGGCCCGCTGTTCGCGGGCCTCGGGCTGCCCGCCGTGAAGGCGAGCCAGAAGCTGCCCCTGCCGGTGCTGGAGAACCTCGTGGGCCTGCACGCCGAGCTCCAGCGCCGCGCGACCGAGGCCGTCGCGACCCCCGAGGAGGCGCGCCGCGCCAACACCGAGCTGCGCCTCGAGCGCCAGGCGCGCGACAACTACTACCCGGAGATCGAGGCGCTCGCCGAGGAGATGACGCGCAAGGCCGGGTACACCGTCGGCGCGCTCACCCACCGCACCGTCGCGCGCTTGGCCGAGCAGCTCGGCTTCACCATCTGGCACGTCGACGACCTGCCGCACTCGACGCGCACCGTCACCGACCTGGAGAACGGGCGCATCTACCTGCCGCCCGCGTCGATCCCCGGCGGCCACGGGCTGCGATCGCTCGCCCTCCAGGCCATCGCGCACCGCGTGCTCGGGCACGAGCGGCCGCGCTCCTACGCCGAGTTCCTGCGCCAGCGCGTCGAGATCACGTACTTCGCCGCGTGCTGCCTCATCCCGCAGAGCGCGGCCGTCGACTTCCTCGAGCGGCGCAAGCGCGAGAAGGACCTCGCCGTGGAGGACCTGCGCGACGCGTTCGGCGTGACCCACGAGGCCGCCGCGCAGCGCTTCACGAACCTGGCGACCGTGCACCTCGGCATCCCGCTGCACTTCCTGCGCGTCGGCGACGACGGCGCGCTGTTCCGGGGCTACGAGAACGACGGCCTGCCCCTGCCCGCCGACGTCACGGGCTCGATCGAGGGCCAGATGGTGTGCCGCAAGTGGGCCGCCCGCGAGGCCTTCACGCGCCGCGACCGCGCGCAGGAGTCGTACCAGTACACGGACACGCCCGCGGGCACGTTCTGGTGCTCCACGCAGACCGGCACGACGACGTCCGGCCAGTTCTCCATCGCCGTCGGGGTGCCGTTCGCCTCGGCGAAGTGGTTCCGCGGCCGGGACACGACGGTGCGGCGGCAGTCGTCGTGCCCGGACGAGTCGTGCTGCCGCCGCCCGGCCGCGGACGCGGCCGCGCGCTGGGAGGACGCGTCGTGGCCCAGCGCGCGCATGCACCAGCACGTGCTCTCCGCGCTCCCGAGCGGCGCGTTCCCCGGCGTCGACGCGACGGAGGTCTACGCGTTCCTCGCCAAGCACGCCCCGCGGGACGCCTGACCGGGCGCCGGGCGAGCGCGCCTCAGGCGACCGGCCGGCCCGAGAGCGCCGCGACCTGCCGGTGCACCTGCGCCGTCTCGATCTCCGACCGCAGCGCGACGCGGTCGAGCCCGACGGCGGCCGCCTGCGCGACCGGGCCGAGCACCATGCGCAGGTCCGCGACGGCGTCGAGCGCGGCCCGCCTCGTCGTCGCCCGCTCGGCGCTCGCGGTGACGAGCGACAGCGCGAGCCCGAGGTCCTCGGCGACGAGCTCGCGCGGGGAGAGCAGCGTCGACGCGATGCGCGCGAGCGTGCCGACCTGCCGGCCGAGCTCGCGCGCGGTCGCCCGGCCGCGCCCCAGGCGGGCGGCGCGCTCGCCGAGCTCGCGCGCCACGAGGGCCGACGACGCGTCGCGCAGGTCCTCGACGTAGGTCCGGGACTCGCCCGGCCCGGCGAGGGGCCGGTGCACCCGGTCGAGCGACCAGGCCGGGTCGCGCCCCTCGGCGTGCAGGTGCCGGTCGAGGTCCACCGCGTCGAGCGCGGCGTCGGCCCCGCCGGCGAGCCACGCCTCGACCCGGGCGACGTCCGCCCGGTCGTCGACGTCGAGCCCGACGGTCGACAGCACGTCGAGCCACGTCCCGGTCGTCACGTCGAACAGCGGGACGAGGTCGTGGTCCTCCGGCCCGGCGGGGCGCACGAACCGGTCGTGCGCCGGGTCGTGCAGCAGGACCCACTCCTGCCCGTCGAGCGTCACCGGGCCCGCCTCGGTGAGCTCGAGCACGACGCGCAGCGCCCACTCGTCGTACGTCTCGCCCCACGTCTCGCCCGTCACCGGGTCGCGCAGGACCCGCGGCGTACTCAGGCGCTCGGGCAGCCACAGGAGCGGGTGCCACATCGCCTCGGGGCGCACGGTGGTCCACCGCCGTCGGCCCGCGGGCACGGTCCACGGCAGGGGGAGCGGTGACGCGGACAGGGGCGAGAGCAGCACCTCGCCGTCGGCCAGGCCGGCGAACGCCTGCCAGCGGTGCAGGCGGGCCACCGTCTCGATCGCGGACGAGGGGAGCAGGAGGCCCGCTCCCGGTCCGGCGTCGAACGTCCGGCGTCTGTGCTCCACAAGGGTCCTCTCGTCGTGGTGGTCTCCACGCCTATGCGGCGGGGGCGCGCGCCAACCTGCGCGCACCACCGCGCACGAGGCGGCGACAGTGTGACGGACATCACAGCGCCGTGGGGCTGCGAGCGGCCGATTTTCGCGCGGGCGCCGCACACACCCTCGCCATGCACACCTCGACCGTCGCCACCGACGTCCCCGCCCCCCGCACCCACGACCGCGCGAGCGACGAGCTCGACCGCCTCACCACCGACCTCGCGCTGCGCGTGCGCGCCGGTGCGCTCCCCGAGCGCGAGGCCCGCATGGCGGTCTTCGAGGCCGTCTTCCGGACCGGGATCATCCCGTCCGAGACGCTGCGGTACTGCCACCGGCACGACGTCGCGCGGTTCCTGCACGACGACATGGTCGAGGCGGCCGTCGACTTCTACACCCGCAAGCTCCTCGACCTCCCGAGCGCCGACGGCGCGACCGGCGACTCGACGGGACGCAACGGCACCAAGTTCTTCGACCTCGAGGTGTTCGCCGACGGCGCGAGCGCGGCCGGCTCCATCCGCCAGGCGCTCGGCGACTACACGCTCATGCACCGCACCCTCCTGCGCAGCGTGCGCAGCGCGCGCCGGGTGGGGCAGATCGTGTCGACCGACCTGCTGGAGGGCACGGTCGACGACGAGGGCCGGCTCGCGGGCCTCCTGCACGAGCTCCCGGTCGTCCCCGACCCCGCGACGGACGTCGTCGACGCGGGGCGCTCCGCGCAGCTCGAGCAGCTCTACGAGACGCACGTGAGCGCGGCAGCGCGGCAGCGCGGCGTGCTCCGCACGCAGATCGACGCGGGCGCGATCCGCGAGGCGTTCGACCTGCCCGAGCTCGACCGCCCGCTCGACCCGGACGTGCGCGCCCGGATGCTCGGGTGGGTCGAGGAGGACGAGGACCTCGCGCTGCGCTCCGTCGTCGGGCTCCTCGCCCCGACCGACGAGCGCCGCGCGGTCCTGCTCGGCCGGCTCTGGGCCGCGTTCGACCGCGACCGGCTCTCGACCCTCGCCGACCACGAGTACGGCGCGCGGATCGCGGACCTGCTCGTCCGCGACGCGCTCGCCGACCGCGCGCGCCCCGGCCGGCCCGCCGTCTCCCGCACCCGAGTCGCCGTCAAGCAGGCCGTCGCGGGCTGCGGCGTGGACGCGGCCTGGGTCGCCGAGCTCACCGCCGTCTTCCTCGAGCACGAGCACGAGGCGCGCTCCGCGTGGGACCCCGACCGCGGGACCGGCGAGACGACGCGCGACGCGGCGCGCTACCTCGCCACCCTGACGACGGCCGCGGCGCTGCCCGGCGCCCCGCTGGGCGCGACGCCGCTCGCCGTGCGCCGCGCGCTGGCGGACCTGGTGGCCGCGGCCCGCACGGGTGGCCAGAAGCGCTCGCTCGTCGCATAGGACCTCACGACCACCGACGCGCCTCGCCCGCGAGGCACCGAGAGGAGACCCCATGGCCGCCGTCCCGGCACGCCCGCGCACGACCATCGCCGAACGCTGCGCCCCGCTGAACAAGGAGCTCGCCCGGCGCCGGTCCGGCTCGCCGCTCAACCCGCGCGACGTCCACGAGCTCATCGCCTCGCTGGTCGAGGAGCTCGTCCTGCAGGGCATGACGCGCCCGGAGGCCGCGGGACTGGTGAACCGCGCCGCGCAGAAGGCCACCGCCTGACACGACCCCGGACGACCCGCACCCCACGAGGCGGCAGCGCGTACCGAGAGTACGCCGTGACCGCCCGTGCCGAACGGGTCGGCCACCCGGGCACCCGCGGGGGTACCCGGGCCGCACGCCGGACACCGGCGACGAGACAGACACACGCCAGACATGGCGGGGAGGTACGGACGTGGACGAGATGGACGAGATCGTCCACGAGTTCCTGGTCGAGTCCTACGAGAACCTCGACCAGCTCGACCAGGACCTCGTGGCGCTCGAGAGCGACCCGTCGTCGCGCGCGCTGCTGAGCAGCATCTTCCGCACCGTGCACACCATCAAGGGCACGAGCGGCTTCCTCGGGTTCGGCAACCTCGAGCGCGTGTCCCACGTGGGCGAGTCGCTCCTGTCGGAGCTGCGCGACGGCGAGCGGGCGATGGACCAGCCGACGGCGGACGTGCTGCTCGCGCTCGTCGACACGCTGCGCGCCATCCTCGCCAAGGTCGAGTCCGGTGCCGGGGACGACCTGGACGTCGACCCGATGGTCGCGCGCATCGTCGCGGTCCAGGACGGCACGGCGGCGCCGGAGCCGGACGTCGCGCCCGCTGTCGCGAACGGCACCTCGCCCGACGCCGCGGCCGGCACCGCGCCTGAGACCGACCTCGAGACCGACCCCGGGCCGGAGCCGGAGCCCACGCCCGCGGCGGCTCCCGCACCCGAGCCGGCTCCCGCACCCGAGCCGGCTCCCACGGCCCGGACCGCCCCGGTGCTCGCTGCCGAGCCGGCGCCCGCACCCGCCGTCGGACCGGCGCCCGCGCCCGAGCCGGCACCCGAGCCCGAGCCGCACACCCGCAACGCCGCGGACGGCTCGATCCGGGTGGACGTCGACCTCCTCGACACGCTCATGCGGCAGGTCGGTGAGCTCGTACTGGTGCGCAACCAGATCGACCGGATCGCCGGCGCGGGCGAGGACCAGGAGACCAAGCGGTCCGCGCAGCGCCTCAGCCTCATCGCGTCCGAGCTGCAGGAGGGCGTCATGAAGACGCGCATGCAGCCGATCGAGCACGTGTGGTCCAAGATGCCGCGTGTCGTGCGCGACCTCGCGAAGATGCTGGGTCGTGACGTCCGGATCGAGATGACGGGCGGTGACACCGAGCTCGACCGCTCCCTGCTCGAGGCGGTCAAGGACCCGCTGACGCACCTGGTGCGCAACGCCGTCGACCACGGGATCGAGGCGCCCGAGGACCGGCGCCGCGCCGGCAAGCGGCCCCAGGGGCTCGTGACGCTGCGCGCGTACCACTCGAACGGCCAGGTCGTCGTGGAGATCACGGACGACGGCGCGGGCATCGACCCCGAGAAGGTCGGCCGCACCGCCGTGGCCAAGGGGCTGCGGACGGCGGGCGACGTCGCCGCGATGGCCCCGTCCGAGCTGCTCGACCTGCTGTTCCTGCCCGGCTTCTCGACGGCGGCGAAGGTCACGAACGTGTCCGGACGCGGCGTCGGGATGGACGTCGTCCGCACGAACATCGAGGCCATCGGCGGCTCGGTCGACGTCGAGTCGACGGTCGGGACCGGGACGACGTGGCGCATGCGGATCCCGCTGACGCTCGCGATCATGCCCGCCCTCACGGTGATGTGCTGCGGCGCGGTCTACGCGATCCCGCAGGTCAGCCTCCTCGAGCTCGTCGCCCTCGGCGACCAGCACGGCGAGATCGAGCACGTCGGCACCGCCCCCGTCTTCCGGCTGCGGGGCACGCTGCTCCCGCTGCTGTCGCTCTCCGAGGTGCTCGGGCTCGACCCGGAGTCCGAGGGTCGCGTGATCGCGGTCGTCGAGGCCGACGACCAGCGCTTCGGCGTGATCGTCGACCGCGTCCTCAACATGGAGGAGATCGTCGTCAAGGCGCTCGCGAACCGCCTCAAGCAGATCGGCATGTACTCCGGGGCGACGGTGCTCGGCGACGGCGGGGTGGCGCTCATCCTCGACCTCCAGGCGATCGCCCGCAAGGTGCTCACGTCCGACGCCGCGGACATGGCCCGCGCGTACGCGCAGGACACGACGGAGAGCGCCACGACCGTCGAGCAGATGCTCGTCGTCGGGGCGGGCGACCGCCGCGTGGCGATCCCGCTCTCCGCGGTGACGCGGCTCGAACGGATCCGCGCCGCCACGATCGAGCAGGTCGGCTCGCGCGAGGTGCTCCAGTACCGCGGCGCGCTGCTGCCGCTCGTCCGGCTCGACCAGCTCCTGGGCGCGGCGGGCGGCCCGCCCGCGGACGAGCTCGACATCGTCGTGTACACCCGCGCGGGGCGCAGCATCGCGATGGCGGTCACGGAGATCTTCGACATCGTCGAGGACGACGCGCGCCGGCGCAGCGACATCGACGGCCACGGGCTCACCGGGTCGACCGTCCTCAAGGACCGCGTGACGGAGCTGCTCGACGTCCGCAGCGCCGTCCAGGCGGCGGACCCCGGCTTCTACGACGACCTCGACCCCTTCGACGACGCGACGGCCGAGAACGACCTGTCGCTGGCAGGTGCCCGATGACCACGCAGCTCGTGACGTTCACGCTGGCCGACCGGCTCTGCGGGATCCCCGTCGACCGCGTCCAGGAGGTCCTGCCGGGCCGCGCCCGGACACGCGTGCCGCTCGCGCCCGACGACGTCGGGGGCCTCGTCAACCTCCGCGGGCAGGTCGTGCTGTCGGTCGACCTGCGGCGACGCCTCGGCATGGTGGCCCACGAGGGCGACCAGATGATGGTCGTCGTCTTCGTCGGCGACGAGACCGTGAGCCTGCTCGTCGACACGATCGGCGACGTGCTCGAGGTCGACGCCGACCAGTTCGAGACGCCGCCCCAGACGCTCCCCGAGGAGCTGCGCGCCGTGATCCGCGGCGCGTACAAGCTCTCCGACCGGCTGCTGCTCGCGCTCGACGTCGACGCCGCGGCGTCCTGAGCCCGACCGGCTCGCCCCCTTCCTCTTCTCGTCCCCACGTCCCCAGGAGCTCCTCATGTCCACGCTCGAGACCCCGCGGCCCGCCGCGCGCCGGCGTCGCTTCGCCGACTTCTCCGTCCGCACGAAGATCCTCACCGCGCTCGGCGTGCTCGCCGTCGTGCTCGTCCTCGTCGTGGGGTTCGCCCTGCAGAGCCTGCGGTCGACGTCCGACGACACGGCGTCGGTCGCGAGCGTCGCGAGCTCGCTCCTGCGCAGCAACGCGGAGGTGGACCACGCCTCCCAGGAGGCGTGGCGGCTCACCTACCAGTACGACATCGTCCAGGGCGAGGCCCGCGAGCAGACCGTGGAGCAGATGGCCGCGACGGACGCCCTCGTCGAGGAGCAGATCGGCGTGATCGACGCGGTGCTGGCCGCCGACGGGGTGGACGAGCCGAACTGGAACGCGTTCAAGGCGAGCTGGGCCGAGTGGCTCGCCTTCCGCGACGCGACGCTCATGCCGGCCGTGGAGGCCAAGGCGGTGACGCCCGAGATCCAGGCGGCCAACGACGAGATCATCGAGTCCTACCGGACCTCGCTGGCGGCGTCCGGCGACGCGGTGTACGCCTACCTCGACACCGTCGCGGACGACGCCGCGGCGAAGGCCACGCGGGCCTTCCTCCTCATGATCGTCGTCGCCGCCGTCGGGCTCCTGCTCGCGGTCGTCGTGGGCGTGCGCGTCGCGAACGGCATCCGGCGCTCCGCCGGCACGGTCCAGCACGCGCTCGGCGCGCTCGCCTCGGGCGACCTCACCGTGCGGGCGCAGGTGGAGGCCCGTGACGAGCTGGGGCAGATGGCTGCGGCGTTGACGAGTGCGCAGGAGAACTTGCGGGGGATCATCGCGGAGGTGGCGGGGACGTCGGAGGCGGTGGCTGCGGCGACGGAGCAGCTGTCTGCGGCGGGTGCGCAGTTCTCGGCGTCGTCGGACGAGACGGCGGCGCAGTCGGGTGTGGTGGCGTCGGCGGCGGAGCAGGTGTCGCAGAACGTGCAGACGGTGGCTGCGGGTGCGGAGGAGATGGGGGCTTCGATCCGGGAGATCGCGCAGAACTCGAACGAGGCGGCGAAGGTGGCGAACAAGGCCACGGAGCGTGCTGCGGCGACGAACGAGACGGTGCAGAAGCTGGGGACGTCGTCGCAGGAGATCGGTGACGTGATCAAGGTGATCACGTCGATCGCGGAGCAGACGAACTTGTTGGCGTTGAACGCGACGATCGAGGCGGCTCGTGCGGGTGAGGCGGGCAAGGGGTTCGCGGTGGTGGCCAGCGAGGTGAAGGAGCTGGCGCAGGAGACGGCGAAGGCGACGGAGGACATCGCGCGTCGGGTGGAGGCGATCCAGGGGGACACGGTGGGTGCGGTGGAGGCGATCGGGGAGATCGCGGACATCATCGGGCGGATCAACGACTACCAGCTGACGATCGCGTCGGCGGTGGAGGAGCAGACGGCGACGACGAACGAGATGTCGCGGGGGGTGCAGGAGGCGGCGACGGGGTCGAGCGAGATCGCGGGCAACATCACCGGCATCGCCGCCGGCGCCTCGTCGACGGCCCAGGCCGTCGAGCAGATGAACGGGTCGATCGCCGAGCTCGCGCGCATGGCCGCCGAGCTGCGCGGCCGCGCCTCCCGGTTCACCTACTGACCTGCTGACCCCCTGACACCCACGCACCCACGCAGAGAGACGACCACGATGACCACGAACCAGCAGCAGGACGCGCCCCGACGCCTGTGGGGGGACCGCCCTGTCCTCGTCAAGATCCTCACGTCGGTCCTCGTGATGGTGGTGGTGACGGCCGTCATCACGGCCGTCGCGCTCGTCTCGATGCGCCAGCTGCGCTCGGACGCCGACGAGATGTACCGCGGCAACGTCACGCCGCTGCAGCAGCTCACGGAGATCCAGCGCGCCTTCCAGGGTGACCGCGCCCGCGTGGTCCAGTACGGGATCGCGGACGCGGAGACCCGGGCGAGCCTCCTCGACGAGCTGGTGGAGCGCAAGGTCGACCTGGAGGCCCAGATCGAGGCGTACCGTCCGAACGCGGTGAGCCAGACCGACGTCGACGCGCTCGTCGCCGCCCTGGACGCGTACTACGCGGCGGCCGAGGGCGAGCTGTTCCCGCTGGCGGACGCGGGTGACACCGCGGGCTTCGCCGCGTACTTCGACGACACCGTCCGTCCCCTGACGACGGGGGTCCTGGACGCGATGCAGGTCGAGACGGTGTCCCAGGGCGAGCAGGCGGCGGAGCTCGCCGAGGAGACGGACACGCTCGCGGCACGGGCGCTGCTCGCCACGATCCTCGTCGCGGTGCTCGGCGCCCTCGCGGCGACCGCGCTGTCCTACGTCGTGGCGCGCGGCATCGCCGTCCGGATCGGTGCGGTATCGCGGAGCCTGACCGCGCTGGGCGACGGCGACCTCACGGTGCGGGCGCAGGTGGTGGGTCGTGACGAGCTGGGGCAGATGGCTGCGGCGTTGACGAGTGCGCAGGAGAACTTGCGGGGGATCATCGCGGAGGTGGCGGGGACGTCGGAGGCGGTGGCTGCGGCGACGGAGCAGCTGTCTGCGGCGGGTGCGCAGTTCTCGGCGTCGTCGGACGAGACGGCGGCGCAGTCGGGTGTGGTGGCGTCGGCGGCGGAGCAGGTGTCGCAGAACGTGCAGACGGTGGCTGCGGGTGCGGAGGAGATGGGGGCTTCGATCCGGGAGATCGCGCAGAACTCGAACGAGGCGGCGAAGGTGGCGAACAAGGCCACGGAGCGTGCTGCGGCGACGAACGAGACGGTGCAGAAGCTGGGGACGTCGTCGCAGGAGATCGGTGACGTGATCAAGGTGATCACGTCGATCGCGGAGCAGACGAACTTGTTGGCGTTGAACGCGACGATCGAGGCGGCTCGTGCGGGTGAGGCGGGCAAGGGGTTCGCGGTGGTGGCCAGCGAGGTGAAGGAGCTGGCGCAGGAGACGGCGAAGGCGACGGAGGACATCGCGCGTCGGGTGGAGGCGATCCAGGGGGACACGGTGGGTGCGGTGGAGGCGATCGGGGAGATCGCGGACATCATCGGGCGGATCAACGACTACCAGCTGACGATCGCGTCGGCGGTGGAGGAGCAGACGGCGACGACGAACGAGATGTCGCGGGGGGTGCAGGAGGCGGCGACGGGGTCGAGCGAGATCGCGGGCAACATCACCGGCATCGCCGCCGGCGCGCAGGAGAGCGCGCGGTCGATGGAGCAGCTCAACGTCGCCGTCGGCGAGCTCGCCCACGTCTCCGAGCTGCTCGACGCCCAGGTCTCCCGGTTCCGGCTCTGAGACCGCCGGCCATGACGCTCGCACCCCGCTCAGCCGGCGCGCGCCGCGCCCGAGGAGGTCGACGATGATCCGCGTGCTCGTCGTGGACGACTCCGTCGTGATCCGTCGCCTCGTCGCGCAGACGCTCGACCGGGACCCCGAGATCACCGTCGTCGGCACGGCGGCCGACGGCCGCCTCGCCCTCGCGAAGGTCGAGCAGCTCGATCCCGACGTCGTCACGCTCGACATCGAGATGCCCGTCATGGACGGCATCGAGACGGTCCGGGCGCTCCGCGCGGCCGGCCGGCGCATGCCCGTCGTGATGTTCTCGACGCTCACCGAGCGCGGGGCGGCCGCGACGCTCGACGCCCTCACGGCCGGCGCCACGGACTACGTCACCAAGCCGAGCGGGAGCGGGTCGGTCCAGACCGCGCTCGAGCGCGTCGGCCTGGAGCTCACGCCCAAGATCAAGGCGCTCGTGCCGCGCGCCCCCGCCGCCCCGACGGCGCGGTCCGGCGGGACGACGACCGCGGTCCGGCGTCCCGCCCCGGCCCGACCGGTGCGCGCGGTCGTCGTCGGCTCCTCCACGGGCGGGCCGGAGGCGCTGCGGACCGTGCTGTCGTCCCTGACCACGCCGCTGCCCGTCCCGATGCTCGTGGTCCAGCACATGCCGCCGGTGTTCACGCGGCAGCTCGCCGAGCGCCTGGACCGCGCGGGTCCAACGACGGTGGTCGAGGCCGCCGGCGGCGAGGTGCTCCGTCCCGGTCACGCCTACCTGGCGCCCGGCGGCCGGCACCTCGAGCTCGGCCGCCAGGGCACGGGCCTGACGACCCTCGTCACGGACGGGCCGCCCGTCAACTTCACGCGCCCCGCCGTCGACGTCCTGTTCCGCTCCGCGGTCCGCACGCTCGGCGGCGACCTGCTCGCCGTCGTCCTCACGGGGATGGGCTCCGACGGCCGCGACGGTGCGGGGGAGATCGCCCGCGCCGGCGGCCACGTGCTCGCCCAGGACGAGCAGAGCTCGGTCGTCTGGGGCATGCCGGGCGCCGTCACGACCGCGGGGCACGCCCACGCGGTCCTTCCCCTCGACCAGGTCGCCCGCGCCATCGTCGGTGCGGCCGAAGGAGCGCACGCATGACCGTCTCGACCCAGTCGTTCGCCTACGTGAGCGACCTGGTCCGCAAGCACAGCGCGATCCAGCTCGCGCCGGGCAAGGAGTACCTCGTCGAGGCCCGGCTCGGGCCGCTCGCGCGCGAGAAGGGCCTGCAGGGTCCCGACGCCGTCGACAGCTACGTCCGCCGCTACCTGCGGGGCGGCTCCCCGACGGAGACCGTGCGCGTCGTCGAGGCCATGACGACCAACGAGACGTCCTGGTTCCGCGACACCTCGCCGTTCACCGCCCTGCGCCGGGCGATCCTGCCGGAGCTCGCGGGCGCGGACCTCAGCATCTGGTCCGCGGCGTGCTCGACCGGCCAGGAGCCGTACAGCATCGCGATGGTCCTGCGCGAGGAGCGGGTGCGGAGCTACCGGATCCTCGCGACGGACATCAACGCGCAGGTCGTCGAGCGGGCCCGGACGGGCCGCTACAGCCAGCTCGAGATCAACCGCGGCCTGCCCGCGCCCATGCTCGTGCGCAACTTCCGGCGCGTGGGCGCCGAGTGGGAGGTCGACCCGGCGCTGCGGGAGAACCTCACGTTTCAGCAGCACAACTTGCTCACGGCACCGCCCGGGCCGCGGATGTTCGACATCGTCTTCCTGCGCAACGTGCTCATCTACTTCGACATGCCGACCAAGCAGTCGATCCTCGCCCGGCTCCGCAGCCGGGTGCGGCCGGGCGGCTTCCTCCTGCTGGGGGCCGCCGAGACCACCGTCGGCGTCGATCCCGCGTGGGAACGGGTCGACGTCACGCAGGGCTCCATCTACCGACTCCGAGGAGGCAGCGCATGAGAGCGCTGATCATCGACGACGCCCGCGTGATGCGCCGCATCGTCGCCACGACGCTGAGGGATCTCGGCTTCGAGACCGCCGAGGCGGGTGACGGACGCCAGGCGCTCGACCTGCTCGAGGCGGGCGAGCGCTTCGACCTCGCGTGCGTCGACTGGAACATGCCGGTGATGGACGGGCTGCAGTTCGTGCAGGCCGTCCGCGCGCGCCGCGAGTGGCGCGACCTCACGCTCATGATGATCACCACGGAGTCCGAGCAGTCGCGCATCGTGCGCGCGCTCGCCGCCGGTGCCCACGAGTACCTCATCAAGCCGTTCACGCCGGACGCACTCATGGGCAAGCTCGACATGCTCGGGCTCCTGCCGACCAAGGAGCTCGCATGATCGACACCCGGGACACGCTCACCCAGAGCGTCCTGCCCATCGCCCAGGACCTCTTCGCCGCCATGGTCGACGGCGAGCCGGGCCTGCTCGAGCCCGTCGACGCCCTCGGGGCGCCGATCCCCGACCCCGTGCACGCGTGGGTCGACATCGTCGGCCCGACCTCGTGGCGCACGCTCGTCGTGACCGCCCGCCCGACCGCGGACCGCATCGCGCGCGCGCTCCTCCAGCTCGACGACGACGAGACCGTGGGCCTCGACGACGTGCGCGACGCGCTCGGCGAGGTCGCCAACGTCGTCGGCGGGAACCTCAAGGGCATGCTCGACGGCGGCTCGTCGCTCACCCTGCCCGTGGTCGACACCACGGGCCCGGCGGTCGCGCGGGCGGCCGACCACGCGCAGGCGCTGCTGTGGCGCGGCGAACCCCTCGTCATCTCGTTGTGGACCTCGAAGGACGGAGAACAGCTGTGAGAGTCGTCGTCGCGGACGACAGCCGCGTGATGCGGCAGATCGTCGTCCGGACCCTGCGCCAGGCCGGGTTCAAGGACTGGGAGATCCTGCAGGCCGGGGACGGCGCCGAGGCGCTAGCCCTCACCCAGGCGGAGCAGCCGGACCTCGTGCTGTCCGACTGGAACATGCCGGAGATGAACGGCATCGACGTCCTGCGCGCGCTGCGCGCCGCGGGGTCGACCGTGCCCTTCGGCTTCGTCACGTCCGAGGGCTCGCCGCAGATGCGCGAGCTCGCGGACGCCGAGGGCGCCCTGTTCCTCATCGCCAAGCCGTTCGACGCGGACACGTTCGAGGACGTCCTGCGTCCCCACGTCCGTTGACCCGACGCACGTCCCCCCGGAGGAGCCCCCTGTGACCACGACCCCCCTGCCCGAGCTCAAGGAGATCCGCGACCTGTACGCGGGACTGGTCGGCCGCGGGTGCACGGCCGTGCGCGCGAGCGCGCTCCTGACGCCCGAGACGCGGCCGGGCGTCATCGCCGCGACCTACGTCAGCCACCGGGCGCAGGTCGAGGCGATCGTCGCCGTCGACGTCCCGCTCGGCGCCCACCTCGGCGCCTCGATCGGCCTCGTGCCGCCCGGCCCCGCCCAGGACGCGGCGGCCGAGGGCACGCTGAGCGACGTCCTGCTCGAGAACCTGTCCGAGGTCCTCAACGTCACCGCCGCGCTCTTCAACGCGGAGGACGCGCCGCACCTCAAGCTCGCGGAGGTGTTCGACTCGACGCGCGGGCCGCTGCCCGGTGCGCCCGTGTCGTTCCTGCGCAGCACCGGTCGCCGGCTGGACGCGGAGATCGAGATCGCCGGCTACGGCGGCGGGGCGCTGACGGTGGTCCTCGCCTGACGGTGACGGGACCGAGACCTGTGCGGAGGCGGGCCGGGGGCGCACGCCCCGGGCCCGGCCTCTCGTCGTCCCCGGCCCGGTGCTCGTCCCCGGTGCCCGTCCCGGTGCGCGTCCCGGCACCGCACCGCACGGCACGACGACGGACAGCCACCCCGGTGCCGTGAGCGGCGCCGGGGTGGCTGTGGTCGGGGTGGGGACGCGGTCGTCCGCGACGTCAGGCGGTGACGAGGGTCCGTCGCAGGTCGAGCCCCTGGCCGTCGAGGACGGACTGGACCGCGGCACCCGTGTCGGGGTGCACGAGCACCGGCGCCATGAGGTTCGCGTGCACGCCGCCGGCGCGCACGCTCGCGACGACGAGCACGAGCGGGTCGGTGTCCTCGGCCCCGATGCGCGCGAGGTCGGACGACGGGATGGCGGGGGAGTAGCCGGGCACCCAGCGGCCGGGGTCGAGGACGAGCATCTCGACGCCCGGGGTGTCGAGCGCGGACAGCGTGTAGACGCCGTCGCCCTGCTCGGTGAGCAGCTCGAACCGGCGGGCCGCGAGGCCGGGAGGCGGGGTGACGAAGGTGAGCGTGGTCATCAGCGGAGGTAGTCCAGGAGGGAGGGCTGCAGAAGGGTGGCGCCGATGCTCAGGGTCGCCTGGTAGGCGACCTGCTTGAGCTGGAGGTCGATCGCGAGCTCGGCGAGGTCGACGTCCTCGATGGCGCCGCGGCGCGTCTCGAGCGAGGTGCGGTTGCCGAGGTTGGTGTCGGCGGCGCGCTCGAGCTGGTTCTGGCGCGCGCCGACGGTCGTGTGCTGGGTGAGGACCGCGTCGAGCCGCGCGTCGACGGCGGCGAGATGGCCGCCGCTCCCGTTGCCGGCCCGCAGGTCGGCCGCCACGGTGTCCAGCAGCGCGAACACCGAGCCGGACCCGGTGCCGAAGACGGCGGCGCCGTCGATGTCGACGCGCACCGTCGAGTCGACGCCGATGCGGCGCTCGACGGACGCCCCGCCGCCCGTGAACGAGTAGTCGTCGCGGAACGCGACCCCCTCGTCCGAGGTCCCGGCGAAGACGGTGCGCCCGAGGTACGTGGAGTTCGACTGGCGCAGCAGCTCGTCGCGCAGCTCCACGAGCTCCGCGGCGACGGCCTCCCGGCCCTCCGTCGACGTCGTGTCCGACGCGCCCTGGAGGACGAGGTCGCGCACCCGCTGGACGATGTCGGTCACGGTGCCGAGCGTCGAGTCGAGCGTCGCGAGCCAGCCCTCGCCGTTCGCGATGTTGCGGTCGTACTGCTGCTCGGCCGCGAGGCGGCCGCGGATCGCGAGGGCGTCCGCCGCGGACGACGGGTCGCTCGAGGCGCGCGTGAGCTTGCGCCCCGAGGTGCCCTGCTCCTGGAGCTCGGCGATCCTCGCGAGGTTGGACTGCAGGCTCCTCGTGACGTACGAGGCCTGCATCTGGTTGGTGATGCGCACGGTTCTCCCCTTGCGGACCTGGTCGTGGGCTACAGCCCGACGCGGCCGGTGCGGTTGATGAGGTGGTCGAGCATCTCGTCGACGGCGGTGAGCACGCGGGCCGCGCCCTGGTAGGCGTGCTGGTACTGCATGAGGTTCACGGTCTCCTCGTCGAGCGAGACGGCGGAGTGCGAGAGCAGGTCACTGAACGCCGCCGTGGAGGCCGTGGTCGCGAGCTTCGCGTCGTACCCGGCGGAGCTCGACTTCACGGCGAGCTGCGTGACGTGCGTCGACCACACGGCGTCGGGACCGCCGCCGGCGCTCCCGAGCGCGGCGATGCGGTCGGCCACGGACCCGTCGAGGGATCCCGCCCCGACGGCGGCGGTCGCGACCTGGCCGGGCGCGGTCACCGCGACCCGCAGGCCGGCGCCCGCCGACCTGCCGGGCTCGATCGCGAAGAACGCGCCGCCCGGCGTGCCCGACGGCGTCAGGCCCGTCGTGTGCAGCGCGTTGACCTGCGTGACGAGCGCCGACGCGAGCGCGTCGTAGCCCGCCGCGGCCTGGGCGTAGATCCCGCCGGACGACACCGGCGCGAGGGCCGACAGGTGCCCGGCGAGCTCGCCGCCCTCGAGCCCGACGGCCGCCCCCGGGCGGTGCGACCACTCGAGCCGCACCGCGTCGTCGGCCGCGCCGTCGAGCGTCGAGGACCCGACGAGCCGGACCTCGTTCACGTGGTGGCCGTCGACGAGGAGGTTCCCGCCCAGGAGCACGTTGACGGTGCCGTCGGGGTTCGTGCTCGTCTGGGCGCCCGCGAGGCGCGCCAGGTCGGCGGCGAGCTGGTTGCGCTGGTCGACGAGCTCGTTGGCGGAGCCGTTCTGGCCGGAGGCGTCGAGGATGCGGGTGTTGAGCGCGGCGATCTTGTCGGCGACCGTGTTGATCTCGGCCACGAGCGAGCCCGCGCTCGTGCGCGCCTGGCCCCACGCGGTCTCCACGCGGGCGCGGCCGTCGACGATCCGGTCGACGACGGCGCCGGCCTCCTCGACCACGACCCAGGCCTGGGCGTCCTTGCCCGGGGAGTTCGCGGCGTCCTGCCACGCGCCCCAGAACGACTGCAGCGCGGCGGACAGCCCGGTGTCCGAGGGCTCGCCGTGGATGTCCTCGACGGCCGTGAACGCCGCGGCGCGCACGCTCGCGTACCCGTCGGCGGACGCCGTCTGGCGCACGCGCGACTCGAGGAAGAGGTTCCCGAGCCGGGCGACGCCGTCGATCGTCACGCCCTGGCCGGACCGCGCGGACTGCGAGAGCCGCCCCAGGCCCATCTCGGTGAGCGGGGCCGTGGCCGACTGCTGCACGCGCTGGCGCGTGTAGCCCGGCGTGTTGACGTTGGCCACGTTCTGACCGGTGACGTCGATGCCCGCCTGGGCGGCGCTCATGCCCCGGAAGGCGGTGTTGAGGATGGAGAACGAGCTCATGGGCGGGACTCCTTACAGCACCGTGTCGAAGAGGCGGGCGACGTCGGACCGGTCCGTGGTGGCGCCGGTCGCGTCGTAGGTGCGGGGCTCGCCGCCGAGCGTCGCGAGCGTCTCCTGCGTCGAGCGCGACGCGTGGTTGACGAACTGCGTGTTGGTGTCGCGGACGGTCTTGATCCGCACCGTCAGCTCCGTGAGGCCCGTGAGGTGGCCCTCGAAGATCTCGCGCCAGGGCCCCGCGGCCGGGGCAGCCGCGGCGATCTCCCGCAGCGTGGCGTCGGGCGCCAGGCCCCACTCGGCCGCGACGGTCTCGGACGCGACGGTGCGCACGAGGGTCGCCTCGCGCACCTTCTCCATCACGGTCTCGACCTCGCGGTTCGCGTGGGCGAGCCAGCGGGTGCGGCCGGCGGTGAGGAGCAGCTGCTCCTCCTCGAGCTTGAACAGCAGCATCTCGAGCAGTTCGCGCTCTCGCCACAGCAGGGTCGACAGCTCCTGAGGGCCCAACGTGGCTCTCCCTTGTGTGCGCGGTGGTCGGTCGGGGCGGCGGGCAGCACCCGCTCGAGACCCACTGTCGGCACGCGCGGCGCGCATGTGGCGGCTGATCCCCGCGCCCGCTGCATGGGAGAGGTCAGGACGCGGTGCCACCGCGTGCCTCACCCGCGTCTCCCGGTGCCGTACCGGGCCCGCCCCAGCAGAAAGGTGCTTCGGCGTGAACCTCTCCGAGCGCAACGCTCTCGTCGTCGACAACCTTGCCCTCGTCGGCTTCCTCGTCTCCGACCTGTGCGCGCGGGCCGACCACCTCTCGCGCGAGGACCTCGCGTCGGTCGGCGCGGTCGCCCTCACCACGGCGGCCACGAGCTTCGACCCGACGCGCGGCGTGCCGTTCGGCGCGTACGCGCGGCGCCGCATCGTGGGGGCGCTCGCCGACGAGCTGCGCTCGCAGGACTGGGCCCCGCGCTCGGCGCGCCGCCGCATCAAGGCGCTGACGGCCGTGACGGCGTCGCTCACCGCGTCCCTCGGCCGCGAGCCGACCGACGCGCAGGTCGCCGAGGCGATGGGCGTCGCGGTCGCGGACGTGCGCGCGGCCCGGGACGACGCCGGCCGCTCGATCGTGGCGATGGAGGACACCACCTACGACCACGTCGCGCTCGAGGCGCCGACCCCGGAGGAGCAGGTCCTGTCCGTCGAGGAACGGCACGTGGTGCGCGAGGCGGTGGCGGCGCTCCCGGACCAGCTGCGGCACGTCGTCGAGCAGGTGTACTTCGCGGGGCGCAGCGTCGGCGAGCTCGCCGCCGAGCTGGGGATCAGCCACTCGACCGTCTCGCACGCGCGCATCGAGGCGGTCCGCCTGCTCCGCGAGGGGCTCGAGGCCCACTACTCGGGCCGCGAGGCGAAGGGCCCGGCCGCGCCGCTCACGGCCCGCCGGCGGGAGTACCTCGCCGCGATGGGCGAGCGAGTCGCGGGCGGTGCCACGCAGCGCTCCGCCTGGGCGGTGCCCGCGGCGTCGTGACCCGGGCCGCGACGGCGTCGACCGGCGTCGGTCGACGTCGGCCACCGTCGGGCCGCGGCGTCCGACAGTCCCCAGGAGCAGGCCGGTCGAGGTGACGGGCCGGTACCGGACGAGCCGGCCCGCCCGGGGCCGCGCGGGACAGGAGCGCACGCATGGGTCTCTCGATCGTGACGAACGTGGCGGCGACGACGACGTACCGCCGCCTCGCGACGACGCAGCGCGAGCAGGGCGCGTCGGCGGAGCGGCTCGCGTCCGGCCTGCGGATCACCACCGCCGCCGACGACTCCGCGGGCCTGACGACGGCGGAGGGCCTGCGGGCCCAGGCGAACGGCAGCGCCGTCGCGCAGCGCAACGCGGCGGACGCGGTCGCCATGCTCGAGACGGCGGACGGCGCGCTCGGCGGCATCCAGAGCATGCTCCAGCGCATGCGCGAGCTCGCGCTCCAGGCCGCGAACGACACGAACGGGCCGGACGCGCGCGCCGCGATGGAGGACGAGCTGTCGGCGCTCGCGCGCGAGGTGAGCCGGACCCACAACGAGTCGGCCTTCGCCGACCAGCTCCTCCTCGCGAGCGAGCCGACCGTGACCTTCCAGGTCGGTGCCGAGGGGGACGCCGCCTCGACGATCGCCGTCCAGCTCCCGCGCGTGACGTGGGCGGTGTCGTCGGTGCTCGTCGCGGGCGACGGCGACCTGCGCGTGAGCCTGACCGGCGCGGGGTACCCCGAGCTCGCGCACATGACCTCGCGTGCGGCGGTCGAGGCGATCGACCGCGCGATCTCGCGCGTCTCGGAGGAGCGCTCGCGCATGGGCGCGACGATCAACCGGCTCGACCACGCGGCGCGCGTCGCGGGCAGCACGGGGGAGAACCTGCGCGCGGCGGAGTCGCGGATCCGGGACGCCGACCTCGCCCAGGAGCTGCGCGACGGCGCCCGCCTGAACGTGCTGGCGCAGGCGGGGACGGCGATGCTCGCGCAGGCCAACCAGGCGCCGTCGTCGGTGCTGCAGCTCCTGGGCTGAGCCCCCGAGGCTCCCGAAAAGTGACACAGGTCACTGACCACGAGGGGGCGGTGGCTGCCGAGAGTGCTGGGTGACCGGCCCATGGATGGGCTGGGGGATCATCCACTCGCCCGTCTCACGGAGGACTCATCATGGGCTTCAGCGTCAACACGAACGTCTCGGCACTCAACACGTACCGGAACCTCACGAGCACCCAGAACAGCCAGAGCAAGTCGCTGGAGAAGCTGTCCTCGGGTCTGCGGATCAACCGTGCGGCGGACGACGCCGCGGGTCTGTCGATCGCCGAGGGTCTCAAGGCCCAGGTGAACGGTTACAGCGTCGCGGCGCGCAACGCGCAGGACGGCATCAGCGTCGTGCAGACGGCGGAAGGTGCGCTGGGTGAGGCGCAGTCGATCCTGCAGCGCATGCGTGACCTGTCGGTGCAGGCGGCGAACGACACGAACAACGCCGACGCGCGCACCGCCATCAGCTCGGAGCTGGGCGAGCTCGCGGACGAGCTCGACCGGATCGTCGACTCGACGAACTTCAACGGGATCGACCTGCTCAAGTCGACGTCGACGGACCTCACGGTCCAGGTCGGCGCCGAGGGCGCGGGCGGCGGGAACACCATCTCGATCGACCTCACCACCAACGACCTGCAGGGCATCATCGAGGCCGGCGTCTACGACGCCACCAACGGTGGGACGTCGCTCAACGTCGCGACCGCCGCCGGCGCGCAGGCGGCGATCGAGACGATCGACACGGCGCTCAAGGCCGTGTCGACGGCTCGCTCCGGCCTGGGTGCGACGCAGAACCGCCTGGAGTACGCGATCTCCAACATCAACGTCGCGACGGAGAACCTGACCTCCGCCGAGTCGCGCATCCGCGACGTCGACATGGCCAAGGAGATGATGAACTACTCGCGCACCAACATCCTGTCCCAGGCCGGCACCGCGATGCTGGCCCAGGCGAACCAGGCCAGCTCGGGAGTGCTCCAGCTCCTCGGCTGATCCTGACGGCCGCGCGGCCGGTCCCGCGCGGCCGTCCCCACCGACGGCGTCGCACCGGAGCACCCGGTGCGGCGCCGTCGTGCTGTGCGCACCGCGGGCGCCCCCGACGGGACGGGGAACTCGTCGAAAGTCGTCCCCCACGACGTGGTGGTGGGTGCCGAGAGTGCTCGGTGACCGGCCCATGGATGGGCTGGGGGATCATCCACTCGCCCGTCTCACGGAGGACTCATCATGGGCTTCAGCGTCAACACGAACGTCTCGGCACTCAACACGTACCGGAACCTCACGAGCACCCAGAACAGCCAGAGCAAGTCGCTGGAGAAGCTGTCGTCGGGTCTGCGGATCAACCGTGCGGCGGACGACGCCGCGGGTCTGTCGATCGCCGAGGGTCTCAAGGCCCAGGTGAACGGTTACAGCGTCGCGGCGCGCAACGCGCAGGACGGCATCAGCGTCGTGCAGACGGCGGAAGGTGCGCTGGGTGAGGCGCAGTCGATCCTGCAGCGCATGCGCGACCTGTCGGTGCAGGCCGCGAACGACACGAACAACGCCGACGCGCGCACCGCCATCAAGTCGGAGCTCGACGAGCTCGCGGACGAGCTCGACCGGATCGTCGACTCGACGAACTTCAACGGCATCGACCTGCTCAAGTCCAGCGCGACCGACCTCACGGTCCAGGTCGGCGCCGAGGGCACCGGTGACGGCAACACCATCACCATCGACCTCACCACCAACGACCTCCAGACGGTCATCGAGGCGGGCGTGTACGCCGCCGCGGGCGGCAGCTCCCTCACGGTGAACACGGCGGCGAACGCGCAGGCGGCGATCGAGACGATCGACACGGCGCTCAAGGCCGTGTCGACGGCTCGCTCGGGCCTGGGTGCGACGCAGAACCGCCTGGAGTACGCGATCTCCAACATCAACGTCGCGACGGAGAACCTCACCTCCGCCGAGTCGCGCATCCGCGACGTCGACATGGCCAAGGAGATGATGAACTACTCGCGCACCAACATCCTGTCCCAGGCCGGCACCGCGATGCTGGCCCAGGCGAACCAGGCCAGCTCGGGAGTCCTCCAGCTCCTCGGCTGACCCTGACGGCCACCCGGCGGGCGGCACGGACCGCCCTCCGCGCCGTCCGCCGGGTCTTCTCCGCACCACGTCCCCAGCACGTCCCCCGTCCCACACCTGGAGGTGATCCGCGTGGGCATCTCCTTCACCGGGCTGTCGAGCGGTCTCAACACGGCAGACCTCGTCAAGCAGCTCATCGCCGTCGAGTCGATCCCGCAGCAGCAGCTCCAGGCCAAGGTCAAGGCCGAGCGCTCCGAGATCACCGCGCTCCAGGACCTCAACACGCGCGTGGCCGCGCTCGCGAAGCTCGCCAAGGAGCTCACCGCCGGCGACGCGCTCGCGCTCTTCACCGCGAAGGGCTCGTCCGACGCGGTCTCGGTCGCCGCCCGCGCCGGCGCCTCTCCGGGGAGCATCGACGTCGTCGTCGACGCCGTCGCCACCGCGCAGAAGTCGGTCACCGCGACCCTCACGACGGCTCCCACCACGCGCTTCACCCTCACGGACGCCGCGGGCGAGCACACCGAGCTGACCGCGGCCTCCACGTCGCTCGACGACGTCGTCGCGGCGATCAACCGCGCCGACGCGGGCGTCACCGCGGTCAAGGTCGGTGCGGGCACCGACGCCGCGACGGGGGAGAAGCTCTACCGCCTCCAGCTCACGGGCACCGCGACGGGCGCCGCGGGCGCGTTCTCGTTCCACGCCGGGACCGCCGCCGAGGTGGACGCCGGCACCGCGACGAACCTGCTCGCCGCTCCCGGCGCGGCCACCGTCACGGCCGCCGCCGACTCCGTGGTGCGCCTCTGGGCCGGCACCGCCGCCGAGCAGACCGTCACCTCGGCGTCGAGCACGTTCACCGACCTCCTCCCCGGCATCGACGTCACCGTGTCGAAGGCGTCCGCCGACCCCGTGACCGTCACCGTCGGCGAGGACCCCGAGGCGCGCGCGAACAAGGTCCGCAGCCTCGTCGACGCCGTGAGCGCGATCCTCGCGCGCATCGGGACGCAGACCAAGGTGACCATCGGGTCGGACGGCTCGACCTCCGGCGCGACGCTCGCCGGCGAGTCCATCGTGCGCAACGCGCGCCAGTCGCTGCTCGGCGCCGTCACGGACCCGGTGGACGGGGCGTCGCTGTCGTCGATCGGCATCGAGATCACGCGCTACGGCGAGGTCACGTTCGACGCCGAGAAGCTCTCGGCGGCCCTCGCCGCCGACCCCGACACGACGATGAGCACGTTCACGCAGGTCGCGACGCGTGTCCAGAAGGCCTCCGAGATGCTCTCCGACAAGTACGACGGCCTCCTCACGACGTCCGTCAAGAACCGCGAGACCCAGGCCACCCGCCTGGACGACCAGATCGCCCGGTGGGACCAGCGGCTCGAGCAGCGCTTCAAGCGCCTCACCGCGCAGTACACCGTCATGGAGGTCCAGCTCGCCAAGCTCGACTCGCAGCAGCAGTGGCTGACGGGCCAGCTCGCGACCCTCATGCCCTCCTCGTCCTCGAAGCGCTGAGCCGCACCTCCCGCGAAGGAACCGCCGTGACCCACCTCGCCCGGAGCGCCTACGGGCGCGACGCCATCCTCACCGCGTCCCCCGCGCGCCTGCTGACGCTGCTCTACGACCGTCTCGTGCTCGACCTGCGCCGGGCCGAGGCCGCGCAGGGCGAGGAGCGGTGGGCCGCCGCGTCCGAGCAGCTCCTGCACGCCCAGGCGATCGTGGCCGAGCTCATGGGCTCGCTCGACACCACGGTCTGGGACGGTGCCGAGGACCTCATGGCCCTCTACGTCTACGTCCACGAAGCCTTGGTCGCCGCGAACGTCCACCGTGACATCGGGCGCACGCGCGAGGTCCTCGAGATCGTCGTGCCGCTCCAGGAGACGTGGCGCCAGGCCGCGGAGGTGCTGCCCGCCGGGCACGGGAGCGCTGCGGCGCACGGCGGCGGAGCGACCGGTGTCGCCTGACCGCGCGGGCGCGCTCACGGCCTGGGCCCGTGCCCTCGACGAGCTCGACGCGATGGCGTCGGTCGCGGGCGAGCACGCCGGCGAGACGGCCGTCGCCCACCTGGCCGCGTGGACCCCTCCGACCGGCCTGGGGCGGCTCCCGGCCGAGCTCGTGGACCGCGCGCTCGAGGTCCTGGTCCGCCAGGCCGACGTGGTGGACCGCCTGCACGCGGCCATCGTGGAGAACCGGCGGCACTCCCGTGCCCTGACCTGCGTGCCCCGCGCGCACGACTCGACCGCGGCGGCGTACCTCGACGTGAGCGCCTGACCCTCGCGACACCTCCGGCCCGGCGGCGCTCCCGGGCGAGCACGGCTCACGCGTCGCGACCCTGCATAGGGGTCGGGTGAGCACACGACCGACCGCGCAGCACGCGTCCCCGCTGCGCGTGCACGACGCACGGCGGCGGCCCCTCGGTCGTCGTCGGCTCAGGGTGAGCACGGACCGCTCCCCCCGCAGGCCATCGGACGGCCGACACCGACGACGTGGGGAATCCGCGACCGTGTTCGACTCCGTCACCTCCGTAGCGATCCAGAGCGCGCTGGACGGGCTGTCCGCCCGGCAGAGCGCCATCGCCGAGAACGTCGCCAACATCAACACCCCGGGCTACACCGCGAAGCGGGTGCAGTTCGAGGAGGCGCTGGCGGCCTCCGTCGCCGACGGCGACGCCCGGCGCACCGCCTTCACCGTCGACCGCTCGCTCGAGCCGACCCGGCTCGACGGCTCGAACGTCAACCTCGACACCGAGACCGTCTCGAACGTCGACACCGTCCTGCGCTACCAGTTCGCGACCCAGGCCGTCGGCGGCGAGGCCGCCGCCCTGCGCGCGGCGATGCGGACGGCCTGACATGACCTACGACGCTCTCGGCATCGCCGGCACCGGCCTCACCCTGCACCGCAAGTGGCTCGACGCCGTCGCGGACAACCTCGCCAACGTCAACACCGTCACGTCGACCGACGACGCGGCGTTCCGCGCCCGCTACGTCCTCGCGACCGAGGGTGGCGAGAAGAACCCGGGCGCGTACGTCGCCGGGGCGGCGTGGGGGAGCGCGGAGGGCCGGCTCACGTACGAGCCGGACCACCCGCTCGCGGACGAGGACGGCTACGTGCGCTACCCGGACATCGACATGTCCGAGCAGATGGGGAGCCTCATCCTCGCCCAGCGCGGCTACCAGGCGAACGCCGCCGTGATCGACCGCGCGAAGACGGCCTACGAAGCAGCACTCCAGATCGGGAAGTGATCCTCATGTCCATCCCCTCCGTCGAGGCCACGACCGGCACCGGGTACCTCACCGGCGTCGAGAGCCTCTCCGCGACCGCTGCCGCCGCGACCGGGTCGACCGGTGCCGCGGGCGCGAGCGCCTTCGCCGACGTGCTGGGCGGCGCGGTCGACAGCACGCAGCAGCTCCAGGGCGCCGCGAACGAGCTGGCGATCGCCGCCGTCACGGGCGACCTCGCGAGCGTCCACCAGGCGACCATCGCCTCCACCCGTGCCCAGACGACCCTCGAGCTCGTCGCCGCCGTGCGCAACAAGGCGGTCGACGCGTTCAACGAGATCATGAGGATGCAGGCCTGACGATGCCCGAGAAGATCAGGTCGACGTTCGGCCGCGCGTTCGGCGCCGTCCGCGACTTCACCATCGCCCAGCGCACGCTCGCGCTGCTCGCCCTCGCGATCCTCGTGGTCGGGATCGTCGCGCTCGTGTCGTGGGCGTCGCGCCCCAGCTACACGCCCCTGTTCTCCGGCATGTCGAGCGCGGACGCCGCCGCGATCGTCGACCAGCTCCGGTCGCAGGGCGTGCCCTACGAGCTGACCGACGGCGGCGGCACGGTGCTCGTGCCCGAGGAGCGGGTCTACGAGCAGCGGCTCGCGGCCGCGACGGCCGGCCTGCCCGCCGACGAGTCGACGGGCGGCTACTCGCTGCTCGACGAGATGGGCGTCACGTCGAGCGAGTTCCAGCAGGACGTGACGTACAAGCGCGCGCTCGAGGGCGAGCTCGCCCGCACCCTCTCCGCGATGGACGGCGTCGAGACGGCGACCGTCCAGCTCGCGATCCCCGAGGAGACGGTCTTCGCGGCCGAGCAGGGCACCCCGACCGCGTCGGTGTTCGTCGCTCCCGCCCGGGGCCAGAAGCTGACGACCGAGCAGGTCGAGGCGATGGTCCACCTCGTCTCGGCGTCGATCGACGGCATGGCGCCCACCGACGTCGCGGTCGTCGACGCGCAGGGCGAGGTGCTCTCCGAGGTCGGCGTCGGGGCGCGCTCGTCGGGCGAGCAGGCCGGGCAGTACGAGGAGAAGGTGTCCGGGCAGGTGCAGGCGATGCTCGACCGCGTCGTCGGCGCCGGGAACTCGACCGTCGCCGTCACCGCCCAGATGGACGTGGCGAGCTCCGAGCGTCTCGAGGAGACGTTCCGCACCCCGGAGGGCGGACCCGTCCTCAACGAGTCCACGACGACCGAGGAGTACACCGGCGGGGCCGGGGGTACGGCGGGGGTGCTTGGGCCGGACAACATCGCCGTCCCGGGCGGCGCCGGCGCGGACAGCAGCTACACGTCCGAGGACGCCACGCGCAACAACGCGATCGACAAGGTCACCGAGACCACGACGACGCCCGCCGGCGCGCTGACCCGGCAGGCCGTGTCCGTCGCGCTCGACGCCGAGGTGGCCCGGGGGATGGACACGGCCGCGATCACCGCGATGGTCTCCGCCGCCGCCGGCATCGACGCCGAGCGCGGGGACACCGTCGAGGTCGCGGTGCTGCCGTTCGACACGGGCGCCGCGGAGTCGGCCCAGGCCGCGCTCGCCGCGGCGGAGGAGGCGGCCGCCGCCGAGAGCCGGGCGCAGATGCTGCGCACCGCGGCGGTCGTCGCCGGGGTGCTCATCGCCCTGGTGATCGTGCTCGTGGCCGTGCGGCGCGCCCGTCGTCGCCGCGAGCGGCGCGAGACGGTCGACCTCGAGGACCTCCGCATGACGACCCTGCACGAGCTCGACCGCGACGACGAGCACCCGGCGCTCCTGTCCGGCGGCGGTCAGGGCGAGCTCGAGCCCGCGCCCGAGCGGCCGGAGATCCAGCCCCCGACCCCGCGGTTCACGAGCCTCGACCAGCGTCGGGCCGAGATCGACGCGCTCGCGGCGACCGACCCCGACAAGACGGCCGAGTACCTGCGGGTGCTGCTCGCCGAGGACCGGGCGGGGGCGCAGCGATGAGCGTCACGACCGCACCGCCCGAGACGGCGCCCGCGGGCACCGGCGCCGCCGGTCTCGCGGCCGCCCTCGACCCCGCCGCCGCGGCGGCCGCGACCGAGGCGGCGCGCAAGGTCGCCGCGATGAGCGGGGTGCAGAAGGTCGCCCTGGTGCTCATGCAGCTCAGCCAGGAGCGGGCGGCGACGGTCCTGTCGCTGCTCTCCGAGGAGGAGGCCTCGGAGGTCGCCGCCGAGATCATGCGCACCCAGGTGGTGGACGAGGAGCTGGCGGTCGCGGCCCTCGACGAGTTCTACGACATGGCGCTGTCCGGCACGCCGCGCCCGCGCGGGGGCAAGGACTTCGCCGTCGGGCTGCTCGAGGCGTCGATGGGCGCCGACCGGGCGGCCGACGTCGTCGAGCGCCTCGTCG
The DNA here is from genome assembly GCF_040595865.1 of Cellulosimicrobium sp. MI9406. NCBI lineage: Bacteria > Bacillati > Actinomycetota > Actinomycetes > Micrococcales > Promicromonosporaceae > Cellulosimicrobium > Cellulosimicrobium sp. MI9406. The sequence continues at coordinate 153,089 of NZ_JALIZI010000003.1, read as the reverse complement.
CGAGCATGCAGGGCAAGGCGTTCGAGTACCTCGACGGCACCGAGCCGGGACAGATCGTGTCCCTGCTCGACGGCGAGCACCCGCAGACCGTCGCGCTCGTCCTCGCGCACCTCAGCTCGGGCGTCGCGTCCGCTGTGCTCGCCAAGCTGGCCGACGACTACCGCACCGACGTCGCGCAGGCGCTCGCGACCATGGGCACCGCGTCGCCCGACGCGGTGAAGATCGTGTCGGAGCAGTTCCGCACCCGCATGGGCGCGAGCATCACCCCGCGCCAGCCGGTCGAGATCCTCGGCGGCGTCCAGCCGCTCGTCGACATCATCAACCGCTCCGACGGGGCCACCGAGAAGGCGGTGCTCGAAGGGCTCGAGGCCCGCGACCCGCAGCTCGCCGAGGAGGTCCGCTCGCGCATGCTGACCTTCGAGGACATCGCCTCGTTCGAGGCGCGCGACGTGCAGATCATCCTGCGCGGCGTCGAGATGTCGGTGCTCGCGCTCGCCATGAAGGGCACGACCGCCAAGGTCGTCGAGACGATCACGAAGAACATCTCCGAGCGCAACCGGGCGCTGCTGGAGGAGGAGGTCGCCGGGCTGGGCGGGGTGCGCATCAGCCAGGTCGAGGAGGCGCGCGCGGAGATCGTCCGCGTCGTCCGCAACCTCGAGGCCGACGAGAAGATCACGATCCACCGCTCGGACGGGGACGAGCTTGTCTACTGACGCCTCCTTCGTGCCGCGGGCCGTGCCGGTCCTGCGCAGCGACCGCGTCGCGGAGGTCGAGGCGGCGGCGTCGGCCCGCGGGTACGCCGCCGGCTACGCGGCCGGGGCCCGCGCGGCCCGCGACGAGGCGGAGCGCCTGCGCGCCGCGCTCGAGGCGGACCACGCGCGGCGCACCGCCGAGCGGGACGAGCGGACCGCACGCGCGGTCGCCGTCCTGCGCGAGGCCGCCCGGGCGCTCGGCGAGCGGACGGTCCCCGTCGTCGCCGCGGCGCAGGACGCCACGGTCCGGGGCGCGCTCGACCTCGCGGGGTCCGTCCTCGGGTACGAGCTCACCGACCGGCCGGGGGCCGCCCGCGCGGCCCTCGCGCGCGCGACGGCCGTCGCCGACGGCGCGGTCGTCGCCGTGCGTCTGCACCCCGACGACGTGAGCCTGCTGACCGAGGCCGGGGTCGACGACGTCCGCCTCGTCGCGGACGCGTCGCTGGACCGCGGCGACGCCGTCGCGGAGCTCGAGCATGGCTTCCTCGACGCGCGCGTGCGCGCCGCCGTCGACCGGGCGCGGGCCGAGCTGGCGCTGCTCGACGTCGGGCCCGACCTCACGCCCGACGCCGGGCCCGGCGCGGCCGGAGGGTCGTCGTGACGGCCCCGGTCGGCTCGGCCGTGCCGGGCACCCGCACCGCGGCGGGCGCGACCCGCCCGCACTCCCGCCCGCCCGCGCTCGACTCCCTCGTCGCGGTGGCACGGCCCGAGCGGGTCGGCGTCGTGACGTCGGCCGTCGGGCTGAGCCTCGAGGTCGCGGGACTGAGCTGCGGCATCGGCGACCTCGTCCACGTCGGCGACGGCCCGCACCCCCTCGACGCGGAGGTCGTCGCGACCGCCGAGGGCAGGGCGCGCTGCATGCCGCTCGGCCGGCTCTCCGGCATCCGCGCGGGCGACCCGGTGCGCACGCGCGGCACCGGGGTCCTCGTCCCGACCGGGCGCGGGCTGTTCGGCCGCGTGGTCGACGCGCTCGGCCGCCCCGTGGACGGGCGCGGCCCGCTCGGGCGCGCGCCCCGCGTGCCCGTGGACGCGGACGCGCCCGCCGCGATGGAGCGGGCGCGCATCGACACGCCGCTCCAGACCGGCGTGCGGGTCCTCGACACGCTCACCACCCTCGGCCGGGGGCAGCGCATCGGGCTGTTCGCCGGCTCCGGCGTCGGCAAGTCCTCGCTGCTGTCGATGGTCGCGCGCGGGACCGACGCCGAGGTGTCGGTCATCGCGCTCGTCGGCGAGCGCGGGCGCGAGGTGCGCGAGTTCCTCGAGGACGATCTCGGCCCCGAGGGCCTGGCCCGGTCGGTCGTCGTCGTCGCGACGTCCGACGAGCCCGCGATGATGCGCCGGCGCGCAGCCTTCACGGCGACCCGGATCGCCGAGTCGTTCCGGGAGGCCGGGTCGCACGTCGTCCTCATGATGGACTCCCTCACGCGCGTGTCCATGGCGCAGCGCGAGATCGGGCTGTCCGTGGGGGAGCCCCCCGCGACCCGCGGCTACCCCCCGTCGACGTTCTCCCTCATGGGGAACCTGCTCGAGCGCGCGGGCACCGCGGCGACGGGCTCCGTCACCGGGATCTACACCGTCCTCGTCGACGGCGACGACCACAACGAGCCGATCGCCGACCAGGCGCGCTCGATCCTCGACGGGCACGTCGTGCTCGACCGGTCCATCGCCGTCTCGGGCCACTACCCGGCGGTCGACGCGCTCGCGTCGGTCTCGCGCGTCGCGTCGCGCGTGACCACGCCCGAGCAGCGGTCGGTCGCGCTCACGCTGCGCCGGGTCCTCGCGGCGCGCCGCAAGGCGCAGGACATCCTCGACATCGGGGCGTACAAGAAGGGCACCGACCCCCTCGTCGACGCGAGCCTCGAGCACCAGGGGGCGATCGACGCCTTCCTGCAGCAGGTCATGACCGACAGGACGCCGGCCGAGGAGTCGTGGGCGCGCCTCACGCGGCTCACCCAGGTGCTGGCCGGAGGGGAGGACTGATGGCGGGGAAGTTCCGGCTCGCGGGCGTGCTGCGCCTGCGCCGCCTCGAGGAGGACGGCGCCAAGGCGGCGCTCGCGGGAGCGCACGCGGACCTCGCGCGCACCGTGGAGGAGGCGGGCGGTCTCGCCGCCTACCTCGACGCCTCGACCGAGCGCCCGACGACGAGCGCGGCGCTGTCCGGGCTCGCGGCCTCCCGCGCCGCGGCGAGCGCGCTGTTCTCCGTGCTCGAGTCCGAGGAGCGCGTGCGCGCGCACGCCGTGGACGAGGCGCGCGCCGAGCTCGCGCGCGCCCGCGCCGCCGCGCTGGGCCTCGAGAAGCTCGAGGAGCGGCACGACGCCGAGACGGCCCGCGCGGAAGGGCGCGCCGACCAGGCCGCGCTCGACGAGATCGCCTCGGCCGCGCGGCGCACGACGGCCGGGGGGTCGACGACGTGAGCATGACCCAGGCGCTCGCCCGCGTGGGCGAGATCCGCACGGAGATCGTGGCGCTGCACGACGTCGTGGCCGCCCCCGGCCGGTCGACGACGGCGTCGTCGTCCACGAGCGCGACCGACTTCGCGTCGGCGCTCTCGGCGCTCTCGGCGCTGCCGACGACGGGTGCGACGGGCACCGGCTCGGACGTGGTCGGGCGCCTGCTCGGCACGCTGTCCGGGGCGACCGGCGCCGACGAGCTCGCGCGCAGCGCGCTGTTCGGGGCGGGGGCGTCGCCGGGCGCTGCGGCGGGGGCGGCCGTCGTGCCCGCAGCGCCCGCGGCGCCGGTCGGCCCGGCGACCGCGCCCGACGGCGCGACCGACGGCGTGGCGGGACGGTCGGTCGTCGAGACGGCGCGCCAGTACCTCGGCGTGCCGTACGTGTGGGGCGGCGAGAGCCTCGGCGAGGGCGGCCTCGACTGCTCGGGCCTCGTCCAGCTCGTGTACTCCGCGCACGGCGTCGACCTGCCGCGCGTCGCGCGCGACCAGATGCGCCAGGGGACCGAGGTCGGCTCGCTCGCCGAGGCGCGACCCGGCGACCTCGTGGTGCAGCGCGGGGGCAAGCACATCGGCATCTACGTGGGCGACGGGCAGATGATCCACGCGCCCAAGCCCGGCCGCACCGTCGAGATCACGGACGTCACCGACGCCTCCGTGACGACCATCCGCCGCGTGATCGGCTGAGGAGGACCACGATGACCCTGACCACGAACGCCCTGGTCGTGGCTCCGGCACCGGCCATGACGGCGCGGCCCCGGGCGGCGTCCGGAGCGTCGGCCGACGCGTTCGGCCGCAGCTTCGACGCCGCGCTCGGCGAGGCGGCCCGCGGCCGCCCGGAGCCTGCCCGGCCTCGCGGCGGCATCCCTGCCGACCGGGCCGTCGACGACGGCACGCGCGTCGCCGGGTCCTCGAACGACAGCACTTCGACCGACGGGCTCTCGACCGACGGGTCCTCGACCGACGGGCCGGCGACCATCGGGACCCCCGGCGCCGACTCCTCGGCGGACGGCGCCACCGCCGCGGACGGTCAGCCCGCCGTGCCGCCCGTGTCCGTCGGCCTGCCGGGCCTGCCGGTGCTCCCCGACGCGGCGGCCGGCGGTCTCGACGGCGCGCTCGCCGGCACCGCCACGCCGGACGGCGCGGCAGCTGCCGCCGTCGTGGACGACGCGGCGGCCGGCGACGAGCACGGTCCGGCGGGCGCGGCGCCGTCGGACCACGCCACGACGGCCCCGGACGCGCCCGCCCCGGCCACGACTGACCGCCCGGACGCACCCGGCACAGCCTCGGCGGCCGGCACAGCCTCGGCGGCCGGCACCGCGTCGGCGGCCGGGCCGGGCGAGGCCCGGACGCCGACCGGTGCGCCGTGGTCGTCCGACGCGACGGCGACGGTGGACGGCCCGGCGACCGTGCCCGCCGCGACGGGGGCGAGCGGTGCTGCCGGAGAGGCCGTCGCGACGGTCGGACCCCTGGAGAGCGCCGGGCCCGGAGCCGGGACGAGCACGACCCCGCCGCCGGGTCCGGCCCCCGCCGCACCGGGTGCGCCGACCGGCCCCGGGGGCGTCGCCGTCGCGCCGGGGGTGGCGGACGGCGTGACGGCCCCGGCCCCGACCGGCCCGGAGGGCACGGCCCCCGCGCCGGACGCCGCGCCGCGGGCCTCCGCGGAGCTCCTCGCCGCCGCCCCCGTCGCGGCCCCTGCTGCACCGGCCGCCGCCGGCGCGCCCGCGGTGACCGCCCCGGCGGCGGCGTCGCACCCGGCACAGCCGCTGCACGCCCAGGTCGCCGGGCCCGTCGTCCGGCTCGCCGAGGCGGGCGACGGCGACCACGTGCTCACGCTCTCCGTGACGCCCGAGAACCTCGGGCCCGTGACGGTCCGCGCGCACGTCGCGGGCGGTGACCTGCGCATCGAGCTCTACGCGCCGCACGACACGGGCCGCGAGGCGCTGCGCGCCATCGTCGCCGACCTGCGGCGCGACCTCGCGGGCATCGCGGGCGGGGCGTCGTCGGTCACCGTCGCGGACGCGGGAGCACCGGGCACGGCCGGGGACGGTCGGGACGGCCGCGGTGCCACCGCCGACGGGTCCGGCGCGCGTCGCGACCCGCAGGAGCCCGGCGCGCACGACCGCGGCCCGGCCCGCCCGCACCGAGGGGCCACCGAGCCCGAGACCGAGCCGACAGTGGTCGGCAGGACGTACGGCGCCGCCCGGCGCCTCGACGTCCTCGTCTGAGGAGAGGAACCACGTGCCCGTCGAACCCGTGAGCGCGCCGGCGCCGGCATCGATGTATGCCACGAAGAGCGTGCGCGCGCCCAAGCAGGAGTACGACAGCGAGCTCTTCCTCGGGCTCCTCGTGACCCAGCTGCGCAACCAGGACCCGTCCAGCTCCATGGACACCGGCGAGATCGTCTCGCAGACGACGTCGCTCGCCATGATGGAGGCGCTCACGCGGATGACCGGGCTCGTCGAGGAGTCGTTCGCGCTCCAGATGCGCCAGTCGGCCGCCGACCTCCTGGGCAACAAGGTCTCCTACCTCGACGCCGACGGCGTCGAGCACACGGGCACCGCCACCGCGGTGTCGTACCGCGACGCGGTACCCACCGTGACGATCGGCGGGGTGTCGGTCGACCTCGACCACGTCTCCGCCGTCACCTCCTCGGTCAGCACGGAAGCCACCGGGACCCCGGCAGCCACGGACGGCGCCACCGACGACCACGGCAGCTCCGCCGCCTGACCCGAAAGGACTCTCGTGCTCCGCTCCCTCAACACCGGAATCTCCGGCCTGCGCGCCCACCAGAACATGCTGGACGTCACGGGCAACAACATCGCGAACGTCAACACGACGGGCTTCAAGTCCTCGCGCACCCAGTTCCAGGACACGCTGTCCCAGCTCGTCGCGGCGGGTGTCGCGCCGGACCAGCAGGTCGGCGGCGCGAACCCCGCGCAGATCGGCCTCGGCGTCACGACGGCCGCCATCACGACGCAGTTCACGCAGGGCGCCGCGCAGACGACGGGCGTCCCGACCGACCTCATGATCGACGGCGACGGGTTCTTCGTCGTCGAGCGGGGCGGCCAGGCCTACTACACGCGCAACGGCGGGTTCACGTTCGACGGCGCGGGCCGGCTCGTCAACGCGAGCGGCGACCTCGTCCAGGGCTGGACCGCCACCGACGGCGTGGTGAACACGAGCAGCCCGCTCGGCAACCTCACGATCCCCGTCGGGGACGTGATCCCGCCCCGCGCGACCACGGGCGTGACGTTCGGGGGCAACCTGCCCTCGGACGCCGCGGACGGCACCGAGCTCGTGCGCGACGTCGAGGTCTTCGACGCGGCGGGCCGGGCGAGCAAGCTCTCGCTCGTCTTCACGGCCGCCGCCGGCGGCTGGTCCGTGAGCGCCCGCGACGCCGCGACCGGCGCCACGCTCGCGGGCCCGCAGGCCCTCACGTTCACGGGTGGTGCCCTGACCGGCGGCGGGTCCCTCGCCGTCGGCGGCGTGACGGTCGGCCTCGACGGGCTCACCTCGTACGCGGGGCTGTCGAACGTCGCCGTCGCGAGCAAGGACGGCGGGGCCGCCGGGTCGCTCACGTCGTACTCCGTCTCCGGCGACGGCTCGATCGTCGGCCGCTACTCGAACGGCCGGACCGAGGTCCTCGGTCAGGTCGCGCTCGCGACGTTCACCAACGCCGGCGGGCTCGAGAAGGCGGGCGACTCGCTCTTCGCGGCGACGCAGTACTCGGGCGACCTGCTGGTCGGCGCCGCGGGCGACCCGGGCCTCGGCTCGATCACCGCGGGCGCTCTCGAGATGTCGAACGTCGACCTCTCGCAGGAGTTCACCAACCTCATCGTGTCGCAGCGCGGGTTCCAGGCGAACTCGCGCGTGATCACGACGTCCGACGAGGTGCTCACCGAGCTCGTCAACCTCAAGCGCTGACCCGGGCGGGGTGGGGTGCCTCCCGGCCCGACCGGGAGGCACCCCACCGAACCCCGGACCGGACCCCGCACCGACCCCCGACCCGCACCTCCGTCCCGAACCCGTCCGCACCTGACCCGGACCCGTCCCACCCGAAGGGAGAGCCGTGATCGTCCTCACGCGCTTCAGCTCCGAGCGCATCGCGATCAACGCGGACCTGGTGGCCCGCGTCGAGACCAACCCGGACACGCGCGTGACGCTCATCGACGGCTCGCGCTACATCGTGACCGAGCCCATGGAGGTCGTGATCCGCCTCGTCGAGGAGCACAAGGCGCGCGTGCTCGCGCTCGCGCGCTCCCTGCCCGCCCCCGCCGAGCGCGCACCGCTCGAGGTCGTCCGGTCCGCGCCCGACGACGCCCCCGCCCCCGGCGACCGCCCGGTCGCCCTCGCACCCCTGCCCGACACGAGGACGAAGTAGGCCATGGACCCCGCAACCATCATCGGCATCCTCGTCGCGTTCGGCTCGCTCATCGCGATGGTGTACCTCGAGGGGTCGCAGATCACCTCGATCCTGCTCCCGGCACCGATCATCCTCGTCTTCGGGGCGAGCATCTTCGCCGCCGTCGCGTCGGGGACGCTCAAGGACTCGGTCCGGGCCTTCAAGACGCTGCCGCGCGCGTTCACGGGCAAGGCGCCGCGTCCCGCGGAGGCCATCGAGGAGGTCGTCCGGGCCGCGGAGATCGTCCAGAACGACGGCGGCCTGCTCGCCCTCGAGGCCGAGTCCCAGAAGACGGACGACCCGTTCCAGCGCAGCGCGCTGCAGTCGCTCGCCGACGGCTCGGACGCCGAGCAGCTGCGCACCCTGCTCGAGGAGCGGATCGAGACCAAGGCCCGCGAGGACGCCGTCGCGTACGACTTCTTCAACGCGATCGGCGGCTACGCCCCCACGATCGGCATCGTCGGCACCGTCGTCTCGCTGACCCACGTGCTGGAGAACCTGTCCGAGCCCGAGAAGCTCGGGCACATGATCGCCGCGGCGTTCATCGCGACGCTGTGGGGCATCCTCTCCGCCAACTTCATCTGGCTGCCCATCGGCGCGAAGCTCAAGCGCCTGTCCGACCTCGAGATCGAGCGGCTCCACGTCCTCCTGGAGGGCTACATGTCGATCCAGGCGGGCTCGCGCGCCCGGGTCATCGACGAGCGGCTCAAGACGATGGTCCCCGAGTGGTCGTTGCCCGAGGACAAGGCCGCCTGATGGCGCGGCGTCGCAGGGGCGGCCACGGCGGCGGGGGCGGCGGTGGCGGGCACGACACGGGCGGCTCCGGCCGCTGGATGGTGTCGTACATGGACATGGTGACCGTCCTCATGTGCCTGTTCATCGTCCTGTTCGCCATCAGCTCGGTCGACCAGGGCAAGTACCAGGAGCTGAAGTCCTCCCTCGCGGAGGGCTTCGGCAACGTCGAGGACGCCGCGGTCGTCGAGGAGGTCGTCGAGAACCCGGCGGAGGAGCCGGTCGACGTCGAGACGGACCTCGAGCGCGCGCTCGACGAGGTGTCCGACCTCTCGGCGCTGCGCGACGCGATGGCCCGCGACCTCGCCGCGCACGGGCGGTCCGACACGGTCCGGTTCGACATCGACGAGCGCGGGCTCACCGTGCGGCTCGTGTCCGCGGACACGTTCTTCTCGCCCGGGAGCGCGGACCTCACGCAGGAGGCGCGGGCGGTGCTCGACGTCGTGGGCCCGGCGCTCGCGCCGACCGCGCACGAGATCCGCATCGAGGGCAACGCGGACTACACCTCGACCGTGACGTCGGTCTTCCCGTCGAACTGGGAGCTGTCGTCGTCGCGCGCCACCGCCGTGCTGCGCCACCTCGTCGAGCAGGACGGCCTCGCCGAGCACCGGATCGCCGCGGTGGGCTTCGGGTCGGCGCGTCCGCTCGCCGAGGGCACGAGCCCCGAGGCGCTCGCGACGAACCGCCGCGTCGACATCATGGTGCTCTCGTCCGCGCCGGAGGCTGTGCGCGCGCTCATCCCGCAGGTGCTGTCGGGGCAGCTCAGCGCGGCGGACGTCCCGGCCGCGGAGGCGGACGCGCGGGCTCTCGCGCGGGCCGCCGAGACGGCGGGGGAGGCGGGCGCTCCGGGGGAGTGACGCGGCCCGTCGAGCCTGCGCGACGTCGCGCAGGCTCGCGTCGTGCGCGCCTGCATAGGAGCGGTCGTGAGCACGACGACACCCGAGCGGGTCCAGCAGCCCGCACCGAGCCGCAAGGTCGAGGTCTACGACTTCCGCCGCCCGACGACGCTCGTCCGCGAGCACCACCGCATCCTCGAGATGGCGTTCGAGAGCTTCGCGCGCCAGTGGGGCACGCAGCTCACGGCCCGCGTGCGGGTCGTGAGCCAGGTCAACCTCGCCGCGGTCGCGATGCGCACCTACGACGACTACGTCGCCGAGCTGCCCGTGACGACGACGTTCGTCGTGTGCGAGCTCGAGGGGATCGGCCCGCGCGCCGTCCTGCAGTTCCCGCACACGGACGCCCTCACGTGGATCGCCCACATGCTCGGCGCCGGACCGTCCATCCCGGTCGTCGACCGCAAGTTCACCGACGTCGAGCGCACGCTCGTGACGTCGCTGCTCACCGAGACGCTGCGCGACCTGCGCCACTCGATGGGCCGGCTGCTCGAGAACCCCCTGCGGATCTCGTCGATCCAGCACAACTCGCAGTTCGCCCAGGCCGCCCCCACCGCCGAGCTCATGATCGTCGCCGAGCTCGACCTCCGCGTCGGCGAGCGCGCGTGCCGGGCGACCCTCGCCGTGCCGTCGGTCGCGCTGCTCCCGCACCTCGGCGAGGCCAACCCGGCGGACGACCCCGCCGACGCGACCCGGCGCACGCGCCAGCACGTCGCGCGCTCGCTCGTCGACGTCACCGTCGAGCTCACCGGCGCGTCCATGACGCCGACCGAGGTGCTGGACCTCGCCGTCGGCGACGTCGTGCACGTCCCTCACGCCCAGTCCCGCCCGCTCGACGTCATCGTCGACGGCCACGTCCTGGCCCGCGGCGCCGTCGGCTCGTCCGGCTCCCGCCTCGCCTGCCGCATCGTCACCACCGAGGAGAACTGACCCATGAGCACCGCCACCCCGGTCGAGCAGTCCGTCGTCGAGGCCGCGTCCGCCGCCGCCCACGCGCTCGTCGAGCTCGTCCCGACCAGCACCCCGCTGCGCGCGGCCCTGCGCGGCGGCGCCCCCGTCGGCCCGCAGGCCGCACGGGCGGTCGTCGCCTCGTACGTGGGGGACTCCGGCACCGACCTCGCGCTCGCCCTCATCGACCAGGACGCGCTCGCCGACGCCTCCCAGGAGGCGGCGCTCGACGTCACCGACGTCCTGCGCCCCGCCCTGGAGGCCGCGGGGGCGACCACCGGCGTCGGCGTGCTCGGGGAGGTGCGCGTCGCCGACGCGACCGCGCTCTTCGAGGACCCGGAGTCCGTCGTGTTCGAGCTCTCCACGGACGACGGCCCGACGGCGGGCTGGTTCGTCGTGCGTACGCGCCGCGCGCTGCGGAGCCTGCCCGACGAGGCCGTGACCGGTGCCCGGCTCGCGCGCATCTCCAACGTCGAGATGCGTCTCTCCGTCATCGTGGGCCGCACCCGGATGCCGGTGCGGGACGTGCTCAGCCTCGAGCCGGGCGCCGTCGTCGAGCTCGACCGGTCCGCCGGGGCGCCGGCGGACGTGCAGCTCAACGGCCGCACGATCGCCAAGGGCGAGGTCGTGGTCGTCGACGGCGGCGACTACGGGGTGCGCATCACCAAGATCCTCGACGCGGACGACTGACCGGCATGGACGTCACCACCGTGCTGCGCGTCGCCTTCTCGCTGGCGGTCGTGCTCGGGCTCCTGTGGGTCTCGTACCGCGTCGCGAGCAAGACCTCGCGCTCCGCGCCGCGCGGGCGCCAGGAGCAGCTGACCGTGGTCGCGCGCCAGGGGCTGTCGCAGAAGAGCGCCGCGGTCCTGCTCGAGGCCGGGGGCCGGCGGTACCTCCTCGGCGTGACGGAGTCGTCCGTGACCGTCATCGACGGCCCGACACCCGTGCCGTCCGACGTCCCGCCCACCGCGGTCACCGCGGTCACCGCCGCGGACGCGACGCCCGGTGCCCCGACCTCGGACGAGCCGTCGTTCGACGACGCCGTCACCGCGGCACGGCTGTGGCTCGCGCAGCCGCCCGCGAACGGGGACGCCCCGGCGTGGAACGGCGAGCCCGGCTCGGTTCCCGCCGACGTGCCCACCGGCGCGCCCGCCGCCGCGCCCCCGGCCGTCTCGGGGCCTCGGGTCGGGACCCCCGGGACCGCCGTCGTCGTCGCGCGGCCCGCGCCGACGAGCGCCCTGCGCACCTTCCTCGCGCCCGACACGTGGCGCAAGGCCGCGCGGGTCGTGCGAGGAGGTGCCCGGTGACACGCGCCCTCCCGTCGCGCCGCGCGCTGCGCGTCGCGGTGCTCGTCGGGGCGGTCCTGCTCCTCGTCGCCGTCGCGACCGTCCTGCTCGCGCCCCACGCGGGCGCCGCGGTCGTCGACCCGACCGACCCGGCCCCGCCCACCCAGCCGGTCGACCCGCAGGACGGCGGGTCGACGCTCTCGGTGGAGATCAACGGGCCGAACGGCGAGCCGTCGTCGTCCCTCGTGACGCTGGTCGGCATCACGCTGCTGTCGCTCGCGCCGACGCTGCTGCTCATGATGACGTCGTTCACCAAGATCTTCGTCGTCCTCGCCCTGACCAGGAACGCGCTGGGCACCGCCACGGTGCCGCCCAACATGGTCCTCGCCGGGCTCGCGCTGTTCCTCTCGCTGTTCGTCATGTGGCCGGTGTTCGGCGAGATCAACGACGCCGCGGTCCAGCCCTACCTCGACGGCACCACGACCTTCAGCCAGGCGCTCGACGCGGGCGCCGTGCCGCTGCGGGAGTTCATGCTCGCCCACACGCGCGAGGAGGACCTCGCGCTCATGACGCGCGCCGCCGACCTCGAGAACCCGGCGACCCCCGTCGACGTCCCGCTCACGACGCTCGTCCCCGCGTTCGTCATCTCGGAGCTCCGCGCCGCGTTCATCATCGGGTTCGTCGTCTTCGTGCCGTTCCTCGTCATCGACCTCGTCGTCGCCGCGGCCCTCATGAGCATGGGCATGATGATGCTGCCGCCCACGATGATCTCGCTGCCGTTCAAGCTGCTGCTCTTCGTCCTCGTCGACGGGTGGGGTCTCATCACGACGTCGCTCATCGGCTCGTACGGGATGGGTTGACCGTGGAGACCGCCGCCGTCCTCGATGTCGCCACGCAGGCGCTCGTCCTCGCCGCCAAGCTCGCGGCCCCCGTGCTCGTCACGTCGCTCGTCGTGGGGCTCGCCATCTCGATCGTGCAGTCCGTCACGCAGATCCAGGAGATCACGCTCTCGTTCGTCCCCAAGGCGCTCGCGGTCGCCGTCGCGCTCGTCGTGTGCGGCAACTGGATGATCGGCGAGATGGTGACGTTCACGCACGAGATGTTCGACCTCATCCCGTCGCTGCTGAACGGGGGCTGACGTCCCGTGCAGCTCGAGATCGACCTCGCGTGGCTCCAGGCGACGATGCTCGCGGGCGTGCGCATGGCCGCGTTCATGACGATCGCGCCGCCGTTCTCGCACCACGCCATCCCGCGGCAGGTGCGCGCGATCCTGGCGGTGTCGCTCGGGCTCGTGGTCTCCGGTCGTGCCGCCCCCGGGTACGAGGCGACCGGCACCGCGACGTTCCTCGCGCACCTCGTCGCCGAGGCGGTCACGGGCGCGATGCTCGGGACGCTCGTCATGGTCGTCTTCTCGGCGGTCACCGCCGCCGGCGCCCACCTCGACCTGTTCGGCGGGTTCTCGCTCGGCATGGCGTACGACCCCCAGACGAACGTCAACGGGTCGCAGTTCACCCGCCTCTTCGCGCTCCTCGCGGTCGTGCTCATGTTCGTCTCCGACGCGTACCAGCTGATGGTGCTCGGCCTCGCCCGCTCGTACGAGGCCGTCCCGGTGGGAGGCCTGGCCGGCGTCCCGGCGGCGTCGTTCGTCGAGGCCCTCACCGGCTCTTTCGTGGCGGGGCTGCAGATCGCCGGCCCGATCGTCGTCGTGCTCTTCCTGGCCGACGCCGGGCTCGGCCTCGTCAACCGGGTCGCCCCCGCGCTCAACGCGTTCGCGATGGGCTTCCCGCTGAAGATCTTCCTCACGCTCGCGCTCGTCGGGACGGTGCTCGTCGCGCTGCCGCACGTCGTCTCGGTGCTCACGGCCGAGGCCGTCGAGCGCATGGGCGGGGTGGGCTGATGGCCGACTCCACCGAGGAGAAGACCGAGCAGGCCTCCGACCGGAAGATGAAGGAGGTCCGGTCCAAGGGCCAGCTCGGCAAGTCGCAGGACCTCACGGCCTGGGTCGGGGTCGGGATCGCCGGCGCGGTGATCCCGCTGACCGTGAGCGCCGCGGCGCGGGCCGCGACCGACCAGGTGCTGTCGCTGCGCACCGTGATCGAGAACCCCGAGCCCGCGGTCGCGCTCCAGCTCGCGCAGGACGCGCTCGGTTCCGTGGTGCCGACCATGCTGCCGCTCCTCGGGGCGATCGCCGTCGCCGTGCTGCTCGCGTCGGTCGCGCAGGGCGGCCTGCACCTGAAGCGGCTGAGGCCCGAGGCCGACCAGTTCAACCCGATGAGCGGGCTCAAGCGGATGTTCGGGGCGCAGGCGCTGTGGAACGGCGCCAAGGCCCTGCTCAAGACGACGGTCGTCGGCGTCGTGCTCTACGCGGTCGTCCAGTCCCTCATGCCGGTCCTCCTGGCCGCGGGCGGCCTGCCGATCGCGTCGCTGCTCGAGGCGGCGGGCTCCGGCGTGCGCTCGCTCCTGGTCTGGGCGACGGCGGCGGGCCTCACCCTCGCGCTGTTCGACGTGCTCGTCGTGGCACGACGCAACCGCAAGAAGACGCGCATGACCAAGAAGGAGCTCAAGGACGAGAACAAGAGCACCGACGGCGACCCGCTCGTGAAGTCGCAGCGCCGGTCGATGGCGCGCTCGATGACGCGCAACCGCATGATCGCCGCCGTGGCCGACGCGGACGTCGTCGTCGTCAACCCGACCCACGTCGCCGTCGCGCTGCGGTACGAGCCCGGGCGTTCCGCGCCGCGCGTCGTCGCGAAGGGCGCCGACCACGTCGCCGCCCGCATCCGTGAGAAGGCCGAGGAGTCGCGGGTGCCGATGGTCCGCGACGTCCCGCTCGCGCGCGCCCTGCACCGGGCGTGCGACGTCGGGCAGGAGGTGCCCGTCGAGCTCTACATGGCCGTCGCGCGCGTCCTCGCGTTCGTCATGGCGCTCACGCGCCGCGGCGCGGCGGCCTCGTCCGTCCCGCACCGCATGGCCCGCCCGGCGATCGCGCCGGGCGAGTGGCCCGCCGCCGACGACGCCCGGGCCGCATGACGCCGCCCGGCGCAGCCGTCGGCGCGCGCTGCGGCGGCCACGACCTGCATAGGACGTCGCGTCAGCAGCCGCCGACGCCCCGGACCCGGAAGGACCAGCGTTCCGCGTGAAGAACCGATCCCTCGCCATGATCGCCGTGCCGCTCGGCGTCGTCGGCATCGTCCTGCTGCTCGTCGTGCCGATCCCCGCAGCCCTGCTCGACGTGCTCATCATCGTCAACATCCTGCTGTCGCTCGTGATCCTGCTGACGTCGATGTTCGTCAAGAAGCCGCTCGACTTCTCGGTGTTCCCGTCGCTGCTGCTCGTCGCGACGCTGTTCCGGCTGGGCCTCAACGTCGCCTCGACGCGGCTCGTGCTCGGGGACGGCTACGCGGGCGAGGTCATCGGCGCGTTCGGCCACATCGTGGTCGACGGGAACCTCGTCATCGGCATGGTCGTGTTCCTCATCCTCGTCGTCATCCAGTTCCTCGTGATCACCAAGGGCGCGGAGCGCGTGGCCGAGGTCGGGGCGCGCTTCACGCTCGACGCGATGCCCGGCAAGCAGATGGCGATCGACGCGGACCTCAACGCGGGGCTCATCAGCGAGCAGGACGCGCGGGCCCGCCGCGCCGAGATCTCCGCGGAGTCCGACTTCTACGGGGCGATGGACGGCGCGTCGAAGTTCGTCAAGGGCGACGCCATCGCGGGCATCGTCATCACCCTCATCAACCTGCTCGGCGGCATCGTGATCGGCGTCGTCATGCACGGCATGCCGGCCATGGAGGCCGTCGACACGTACTCCATCCTCACGGTGGGCGACGGGCTGGTCACCCAGGTCCCCGCGCTGCTCATGGCGGTCGCCACCGGCATGATCGTCACGCGCTCGAACTCGGGCGAGGGCGACGTCGGCTCGCAGGCGTCGAGCCAGCTCGTCCAGTCCCGGCAGGCGCTCGCCATCGCGGGCGTCGCGGCGTTCGCCATGGCCCTCATCGAGGGCATGCCCAAGCTGCCGTTCCTCGTGCTCGGGGTGGGCCTGATCATCGCGGCCCAGCAGATCAAGGCGAGCCAGCGGCGGGCCGAGGTGGCGCGCGCCGCGGCCGAGCAGATCGAGAAGGAGGGCACGCGCAGCGACGGCACCGAGGACCTCCTCGAGCAGATGCGCGTGCACGCGCTCGAGATCCTGCTCGCGCCCGACCTCGTCGACCTGGTCACCGGCGCGCACGACGACCTGCTCGGACGGGTCCGCGCCCTGCGGCGCAAGATCGCGACCGACCTCGGGGTCGTCGTGCCCCCCGTCCGCACGCGCGACTCCCTGGAGCTCCCGGCGTCGACCTACGCGGTGCGGATCGCCGGCGTCGAGGCCGGTCGCGGCCAGGCGCCGGCCGGCAAGGTCCTCGCGCTCGGCGACGACCTCGCCGCGCTGCCCGGGCTGGCGACCGTCGACCCGGTGTTCGGCATGGACGGCAAGTGGGTCCCGGTGGAGATGCGGCACAGCGCCGAGATGGCGGGCGCCACGGTGATCGACCGGGTCTCCGTGCTCGTCACGCACCTGTCCGCCCTCATCGCCGCGAACGCGGCGCGGCTGCTGTCCCGCGAGGACGTGCGCGTGCTCACCGACGAGGTCAAGCGGACCAACCCGTCGGCCGTCGACGAGCTCACGCCGGCCCTGCTGTCGCTCGCGGAGGTCCAGCGCGTCCTGCAGGGGCTGCTCGAGGAGCAGGTCGCCGTCAACGACCTGCCCCGGATCTACGAGGCGCTCGCGCTCGCCGCGAAGCGCTCGACCGACCCCGAGCACCTCGTCGAGGCGGCGCGCGCGGCGCTCGGACCGGCGATCCCGGCCCGGCACACGGTCGCGGGCACGATCCGGGTCGTGACGATCGCCCCGGCCCTGGAGCAGGCGATGCTCGCGGGCCGCCAGCCCGGCGGCGACCAGGGCACCGCGATCGTCGTCGACCCGGCGCGCCTCGACGCGTTCCGCTCGTCCGTGGGCGAGCGCGTGCAGGCGGCCCGGGCCACCGGCGAGGACGTCGTCCTCGTGTGCGCGCCGTCGCTGCGCGCGGCGGTCCGGCGCCTCGTCGCGACACAGGTGCCCGACCTCGCCGTGCTGTCGTACACCGAGGTGACGGCGGGCAACGCGCTCATCGAGACGGTCGGGGTGGTGAACGATGCCCCGGCGATTGCGGCTCGAGGGTGAGTCCCTCGACGCCGTGCTCGCCCAGGCGCGGCGCCTGCACGGCCCGGACGCGCGGATCGTCTCCGCCGAGCGGGTCATCACGGGCGGCTTCAAGGGGCTCTTCGGGCGGCAGCACTACGAGGCGGTCGTCGAGGTGGGCGACGCGCCGCCCCGGACCGCCGTCGGGCCGGTCCGGTTCCCCGCCGCCCGCCGGGCGGGCATCGCGGCGCTGCTCGACGACGCCGACGAGGGCGACGCGCTGCGCCCGGCGCCGTCGGCCGCGGTCGAGGTCTCGACCCGCGGCGACGACTTCGCGGCGCTGCTCGACGAGCTCGTGGCCGAGACGGCGGAGCCGCCGCCCGCGGCCGTCACCGCCCCGCCCGCGCCCGTGTCGCCGCTGCCGCGCGCGGCGCCGGGCGACCTCGTGGCGCTCGTCGGGCTGGCCGCGGACGTCGTCCCGGCGGCCCGCGCGCTGGCGCAGCGGGAGGGCCTGCTCACGGCCTGCGCGGGCAGCGCGACCGACGACGACACGGTGCGCGTCGACGACCGCCGCGCGGCGACCGAGGCGCGCGCCCGCGGGGTTCGTGCGGCCCGCGCCACGGTCGTGGCCGTCGGGGTGCGCGTGGACGCGGTCGGCGTGGCGCGGGTCCTCGACGAGCTGGGCGCCGAGCAGGTCGCGGTCGTGGTCGACGCCTCGCGCAAGCCCGCGGACACCGAGCGCTGGGTCGCCGAGGTGCAGCGGCTCGTGCTGGTCCGCGCCATGGTCGTGGTCGGGCGCGAGCTGACGACGACGCCCGACTCCGTGCTCGCGCTCGGGCTCCCCGAGCTGCGGCCCGCAGGCTGACCCGGGCCGCGCCCGCATAGGTCCTCCGAACGGTCAGGATGACACGCGGGACGTCAGGAGGACGTGGCGATGCTGGTGCTGGGACGCAAGGTGGGAGAACGGATCCTCGTCGGCGACGACGTCGTGGTCACGGTCGTGTCGGTGGGCCGGGACGGGGTGCGCGTCGGGATCGACGCGCCCCGCGAGGTGCGGGTCCACCGGGCCGAGATCGTCGACCAGGTCGCCGCGGACAACCGGGCCGCCGCGCTCGGGGCGCCCGGGGGCGAGGCGCGCGCCCGCGCGCTGCTGGGGCTCGACGCGCGCTCCTGACGCGCCGCACGGGGCCCGCGGCGGCGGAGAGCCGCCGTCGGGGGTGCCCGTCCCGTCGGGAGGCCCGCCGAGCGCTACCCGCGGCCCCCGCGCCCGTCGCGGTCGCCGCCGTGGCCCCGGTCCTGCCGGCCCGCGTCCTTGTCGGTGCGCCGGTCGTCGCGGGTCTGCGGCTGCGGCTTCGCCGTGCCCGGCCGGGACGAGCCGCGCGCCTCGTCGGACCGCGGTGCAGGACGGTCGGGCTTCGGCTGAGCCGGGCGCGTGACGGGCGGCCCCGGTCGCGCGGGCACGGGCGTCGGTGCGGGCCGAACGGCCGGCGCGGGCTTCGGCGTGGGCTTCGGCGACGGCTTCGCCGCAGCCGGGGGTGCGGGCTGAGGTGTAGCAGCCGGTGCGGGTGCCGGCGCCGCTCCCGAGCCGGGGGCGGGAGCCGGTGCGGGCGTCTCCGGGACGGCCGGGCCCGGTGCGGCCGGCACGACCACGGGCAGCGGCTCGACCACGGGCTCGCCGCCGGGCTCGTCGGCGGGCACGTCGACGGCGTCGTCCACCCGCGCACCGACCGGCTCGTCCACCGGCTCGACGGCGGGTGCCGGCGACGGCGCCAGGCCCGTCAGCACCGGGGAGGACAGGTCGAGGCGGACGGACGCGGCGCCGGCGCCGTCGAGCGGCGCCCACGCGGTCGAGCCGGTCCCCGGGGTCGTGCCCAGGAGCACCTGCTCGGGCCGTACCGAGACGCCCGGGCCACCACCGACCTCGTCCTGCGCGGGCGCGACGACGACCCCGAAGGCGAGCGTCGCGGCCGAGAGCACCGCGGCGGCGCCCCAGCGCACGGGACGACCCGGGCCGCTGGAGCGCGCGCGTCCCCGTACCCCGGGCACGCGGCGACGCTCCCGGCGTGCGGGGGTGCGCGCCGGCGAGACCGTCCCTGCCGACCGGGACGTCGGGAGCGGGCGCGTGGCGGTGGCCTCGTCCAGCGGGTGCGGCGTGGGCGGGAGCCCCACCGCCACGGCACCCGCGCGGACGACCTCTCGCGGCGCGGGACGGTCCACGACGGCGGCGGTCTCGCGGAGCAGCAGCAGGGCCGCGCGGTCGGCCGCGAGGCGGTGGCGGTACGGCGGGACGGCGACCGCGCCCTCCGCGGCCAGCGCGCGCACCGCGCGCAGGGCCTCGAAGCGCACCGTGGGCGACCAGGCGCGGCCCTCGGGCGGACGGCGACCGGCGACGAGGTCGTCGAGCACGGCGCGCTGCGCGTCGGTCACCGCCCGCAGCGCGGCGACCTGGTCCGTCCCCGAGACCCCCGCGGCGCGCACGTGCCGCCGGGCGTCGCGCGCGAGCCCGACGGCGTGCGCGGCGACCAGGCCGTCCACCGCGCGCTCGCGCTCGCCCTCCGGCACCGTCGCGGCGACGACGCGTGCGTCCTCGACGACCGAGCGTCGAGACCCGGGTCCCTCGTCAGACATGTCCTGCTGCCCCCTGTGCTCCTGCGCCCGCCTGCGGCCGCCCCCTGGTCCCCGTGCTCGCCACGGTGCGGTTCTCCTGCTCGCCGCGGTACGCCGCGGGCCTCCCGGCAGGTGCGGGTCGTGGAGCGACGCTCGCGCTCACACGCTGTCCACGGCGTCGAGGACGATGCCGACGTCCCGGAGGTGCTGCGCCGCCAGCACCCGGACCCGGTCGATGTGGGCGACGGTCCGGTGCCGGGGGAGACCCAGCGTCCGGGCGATCCACACGACCGTGTCGTGGCCCGGTAGCGGCCCGCCGCCCCCGTACGCCTCGGACATCCAGAGCGCCGCGACCCGTCCGCGGACCGGGTCCTCCGCGTGCGCCGCGTCGACGACCGAGCGGACGAGCGCCGGGACCTCGACCGCGTGCAGCACGCAGTCCGCGTGCGCGTCCGTCGTGCGCGCGGAGTCGAGGGCCTCGTCGAACGACAGCGCGCCGCGCAGCACGAGCTCGTCGGCCTCCGTCACGACCATGCCCTGCCGGACGACGTCGGCCCGGTGGGCGCCGAGGCGCTCGTTCGTGGCGCGGACCGCCTCCTCGACCGAGGGTGCCGCGCCGCGCAGCGCGGCGAGCTCCGACCGCGTGCGCGCGAGCTCGCGGCGGCGACGCTGCGCGGCCACCATGCCCGACGCCGGCGCGGTCGCGTGGTCGAGGAACGAGCGGACCCGGGGCCGGGCCGTGTAGACGACGATGGCGAGGAACGAGCGCATGCTGCGCAGGTACGCCGGGTCGCGCCGGGACCGCTCGAGCATCTCCCAGGCGGTCTCCACGACGATCGCCGCGACGTCGTCGAGGTGCTGAGCCGCGGGCACCGAGTTGGTGCGGCACAGGCGCGCCGCGATCCGGCGCCACTGCGTCGCGTGGGCGGCGAGGAGCGCCGAGACCTCGGCGCGGTAGCGGTCGTCGTCCTCGATCGCGACGACGCGGGCGACCTCGTGCCGGAGCGCCCCGGGGTCGTCGTCCTCCTGCGGGCCCTCGTCGACGGCACGCACGGGACGCGCGTCGCGCGCCCGCTGCGGGCGCGGGTCGAGCAGGGTCCGGTCGGTCACGGTCCAAGCATGCGGACCCGGAGGGGCTCCTGGCGCGCGGGACACCGTCTTTCACACCGGACTTCACCCTCGGGGGCCCCGGGCAGCGGGTGATCTCCGCACGCTTCGCCCGCCGCGGGTGTTTCGCGGACGTCGCCACGGTGGGATGCTGTCCTCGGCGACGGGCTCGCCGGCTGGACAGGGCAGGACGAGATCAGGAGGTGGACCGGGTGCACGCAGCGTCCTGCGCTTCGACGGCGTCGCCGTGCCGGGCCGCCGACGCCCCGGGCGGGGTGGTGTCGCGGTGACCCCGGAGGAGGACGGCGCCGGCGCGCCGTGGGACGACACGACCTGGGCCATCTGGGCCGTGGGCCTCGTGGAGCCGCTCATCGACCCCGACGACCGGCTCGCGACCATGGCCGCGATGCGCGCGCAGGCGAAGGCGCACCCGCTGCGCGCCGTGACGCTCCTCGCCGGCGCCCTCACCGACCTCCTGGACTCGTTGCCCGACGACGACCCGTGGCGCCACCTGGACCCCGCGACGTTCGGTACGTACCGGGACGGCCTGGACCTGGTCCCGTCGGAGGCCGTCGTGATCGCCGAGGACATCGGCCTCGCGGCGCTCGCCCGGCCGCTCGGGCACGGCGGGGCGCGGGTCATGAGCGAGGCGCAGCACGGGTGGGAGAACGCCGCGCACGCGGCGAACGAGCTCGAGGACCCGGTGCGCACGCTCACGCGCGCCGTGGCGTGGGCCGCCTGGCGCCGCCGCGTGTACGTGGGCGAGGACAGCTACCCCGTCCTCGTGGTCTTCTCGTGGCTGCCGCGCGCGGCGCTCATCGCCGCGGGGCGCGAGATCGACGACGACCTCGCGCGCGCCGAGATGCGCGCGTCCGCGAAGATCGTCGACGACCTCGTCTGACCGGCCCGGGCCTCAGCGCCCGTCCGTGCCGCTCGCGGGCAGGGGACGCTGGGCCGGGAGCAGCCCCAGCTCGATCCCGCGGGCGAGGGCGTCCTCGCGCCGACGCACCCCGAGCTTCCGGTAGATCGAGCGGAGCTGGCTCTTCACCGTGTTCACGGACACGGTGAGGCTCCGGGAGACGTCGACCGCGGTCGCGTGCCGCATGAGGGTGTCGAGGACGACGACCTCGCGGTCGGACAGGGGCTGGGGGAGGTCGACCGTCGCGGCGAAGAGCTCCGGCACGGGTTCCGCGTCCCCGATGAGGCGCTGCGCCGTCTGGTCCTTGCTCCGTGCCGCGAGCTCGACGAGCGTGAGGAGGTCGTGCCGGGCGGGGAGCGCGAGGGCGAACCGCAGCCGTCGGTCCTCGGCGACGCCGGCGAGCTTGTCCAGGGCGTCGCGCGCCTGCGTCTCCTCCTCGGCGTGCGTGAGGGCGGCGGCGAGCAGGACGGCGTGCGCGGCCCGCAGGCGTGGCGCGGCGGTCCGCGGCGGCGTGTGCGCGACGAGCACGTCCCGCGCGGTGCTCCACCGGCCGGTGAGCAGGGCGACGTGGGCCCGCAGCAGCCAGGTGAGCGACGACGTCGCCGGGGCGACCTTGAGCCAGGAGTGCACCGCGCCGACCTGGCCGCGCGCGAGCCCGAGCAGGCCGCTCACGTAGTCGAGGTGGTCGATGTCGCGCGCGGAGATGCGGCGGCGGCCGCGCTCGGACTCGATGTAGCGGCGCAGCCGCTCGATGCCCAGGGCCGGCTCGAAGGACACCAGGTCGACGTAGGCCTGGACCGTGGCGACGACCGGGCGGGTCTCGAGCGTCGCGAGGTGCGGTCGCAGCACGTCGAGGTGGGCCTGGGCGCCGCGGGCGTCGAAGCGCTCGAGGCACACGATCGCGCGGGCGATGCGGTACAGGTGGTCGTCGCGCCCCGCGCGGACCTCGGCGTGGGGCGACGCCTCGATGACCTCGAGGTCGCGCACGGCCTCCGGCAGGTCCCCGCGGAGCGCGAGCACGAGCGCACGCAGCGACAGGCCGTAGAGCGTGCGCGGGTCGACGGCGGGGGAGCCGCCGAGGTCCTCGAGCGTGGCGAGCGCCTCGTCGTCCGCGCCCGCCCGCGCGAACGACATCGCGACCTCGGCGCGGAGCCGGGGCAGCTCGCGCACGAGCTCCCGGCGCTCGTCCACGCCCAGCTCGTCGAGCGTCTGCCGAGCCCGGCGCGCCGGCTCGAGCGCGCGCTGCGTCGCGTTCGTGGAACGCAGCGCGACGCTCTCGAGCACGTCCAGGACGACGCGTTCCGTCGTCGAGGTCGCCCTCGCCCGGGGGCGCAGGGCGGCCAGCGTCAGCTGGTACGTCTCGATCGCCTCGGTGCGCTCCCCGGGGACGCTGTCGTGGTGGATCGCGAGGGCCCCGGCGAGCAGCGGCCAGCGCCGCAGGTCCGTCTGCGGGAGGCCCTTGAGGACGTCGAGGCGGGCCAGCGCCTGCGGCTCGAGCAGCTCGCCCCAGTACCGCGAGACGGCCGAGGACGCGAGCCCGAGGTCGCCCGCGCCGACCGCGTGCCGCAGCGCCTCGACGGGATAGCCGTTCGTCAGGTACCAGCGTGCGGCGGCGAGCTGGGCGAGCCCCCACTCGTCCGGGTGCTCCTCGCGGACGCGCTCCGCCACGAACGTCCGCACCACCGGGAACAGGACGAAGACCCGGCCCGCGGGACGTCGCTCCCACGCACCCAGCCCGCGCTCCTCGAGCATCCACAGCAGCTGCGGTGCCGCGGGCTCCCGCGTCAGCGCCACGGCGAGGTCGGCGGTGAGGACGTCCGCGACCGCGCACCGCCGCAGGACCTGCTCGAGCCGAGGGCGCTCGGCGCCCTCGAGCTGCTTCTCGAGCGCGGCGCGCAGCAGCTCGTCGGCGACCTGGACGTGCGCCGGGGTCCCGTGGGAGCCGGCCATCTCCGCGGCGAGCATCGCGACCCGCAGGTACAGCGGCTGGCCGCCGGTGAGGACGTGCGCCTCCGCGGGGTCGAGGTCCACGCCCGCCTGGCGCAGCATGCGGGCCGTCTCGTCCCGGGTCAGCGGCAGCTGGTCCGCCGTGATGACGGTCCGGTCGAGCTCGAGCCCGACCGATGCGGCCTCCAGGGGGGAGACCGTGCTCGTGGCCACGGCCACGGAGAGGTTCGGGCACAGGCGCAGCAGGGCGAGGACGTCGTCGTGGACCGCGGCGTCCGTGACGTCCTGGTAGTCGTCGATGACGACCACGACCTCCCCGGGCACCGCGAGGAACGCGTCGGCCAGCCGGCCGGGCACGTCGTCGGGGGCGAGCTCCGCGGGACCCAGCGCGGCCTCGAACGCCACGAGCCCGGCGCGCGCGGCGCGTCGCGCGACCGCGCGCCAGAGGTCCGTCCGGGACATCTCCGGGATGACGGACAGCCAGAGACCCGGCGTGGCCCGGCGTCGGGACCACTCGGCGAGGAGGGAGGTCTTGCCCGCACCTGCGGGGCCGCGGACCACGCGGAGAGCGGCGTCCACCTCGAGCCGGTCGAGCAGGCGCTCGCGGACGAGCTCGGTGTGCGGGGGGCGTGGCGCCCCGTACAGACGGAACGTCGTCGTGTCCGTCACCGACATGCTGCCTCCGTGCTTCCCCCGCTCCACGGGCGGGCGGGCGGACGGCGGCGAACCGCGTCCGGCCACGGCTCCGCCCCGAGAGCCGGCACCGCGCCGTGATCCGCTCTCACCCTAGGCGAGGAGGTGCGCCGGTTCTCGGGGAAGGCGGGTGAAGCGCTCGAACCAGGTCGCCCGCGGCTCCCGCCACCCCGGACGAAACGGGACGCCCGCGGACGATGCGGACAGCGCGGCCCCTCGCGTGCATAGGGGCCTCGGGCGCGTCCACCCGCGGACGCGACCGGAGAGGAGCCGCACGCCCATGTCTGTGCACCGGGCCCGCCCACGGACCGCGCTCGCTGCGGTGCTGGTGGGCGCCGTCCTGGTCGGCGCGTCCACGACGGCCCACGCCGCCCCGGTCGCCAGTGCCACGGCAGACCCGGGCGTCGCGCCCGTGGCGACGGAGACCCTCGCGCGGGTCGCCGAGGACGGCCGGCCCGGTGCCGCGGATGCGGCGACGTCCACGGCTGCGGCCGGAGCCGACGGCACGGGCCCCGACGCGGCATCCGGCACGCACCCCGGCGCGGGCACGGACTCCGGCTCCGGCGCGGGCGCCGGCACCGTGGGCGTCGGGCCGGTCGTGCCTGCCGTGCCCGGCGCTCCCGTGCCGGACGGACCGGAGCCTCCCGCGCCCGGGTCGGCCGCTCCGGAGGAGGGCGCGTCTCCCTCCGTCCCCGCTCCCGACCCGGCGGCCCCGGAGGAGGGCGAGACGCCCCCCGGCCCCGACCCCACCGTGCCCGACGGCGGGCCCGCGCCCCGCGTGGTCGTGCTGCCGCCGGTCCTCGTCCGCGCGGCGGCCGGGGACGCGGTCTACCTCGTGCCGGTGGTCGAGGGCGTGCGCTGGTCCCTGGGCGGCGAGCCGATGACGTGCACCGTGGTCGTGGTCGACGGGTACCGGACCGTCGAGGCGCCGCGGGACGGCGGCGTCCTGCGGGCGACGGCCGTGGCGGAGGACGGCCACGTGCTGCAGCTCCCGGACGGGCGGTCCGCCGCCGAGGCGGTCACGGAGCTGCTCCCCGTCGTCACGGCGGCGCTCCCCGCCGCGCAGGACGGCCCGGGTAGGGCGGACACGTACACCGTGCCCGACGCCGAGGGCCTCGTCGTCCGCGACGCGACCGGCGCGGTGCTCCCGCCCGGCAGCACGCACGCCGTCGAGGGGTACCTCGACCACGTGGCGCGCGTCGTCCTGACGCTCTCCCCGGCCGCGGGCCTGCGGCTCGCGGCGGAGGGCGCGGCGGAGCCGGTGCTGCCGGGGTCGGACGGGTCGCGCGCCGTCGAGCTCGTGTTCTCCGGTCTCACCGAGGTCCGGGCGCCGACGCCCGTGGTCGTCGCCGCGCGCCCGGGCGCGGTGGCCGCGGTCGAGGTGCCGCGGGCCGACGGCGTGGAGTTCGTCCTCGACGAGCGGGTCCTCGCCCCGGGCCGCCATCCCGCCCGGGGCACGGTGACCGTGACGGCGCGCGCGCTCGACGGCTACGTCCTCGTCGGCGAGACGTCGTGGGAGCTCGTGCTCGACGGGCCGGCCGTCCCCGAGGCGCCCGCCGCCCCGCCCGCGTCGCCTGCTCCGGCCGCCCCGGCGCCCGCTGCGACACCGGACGCGTCCGCGCCGACGACGGCGGACGGGCCCGCGCTCGACCTGGCGCCGGTGGTCGGCACGGCGGACCCGTCGGGCGCCGTCGTCGTGGCCGCGGGCGGGGCGCCCGCCGCGGTGCCACCGGCCCCGCCGCGCGGCGACGCCGGGTTCGACCTGCTCACACTGGTGCTGGGCGGGGCGCTCGTGTCCGGGGCGTGGGTGCTGCGCGCGCGCCGCGACCAGACGGCCTGACTCCGCCCAGCCGGGGTCTGGGAGCCTGGCGCCGCAGCCCGTCCAGCGGGCCGGGCGCGGCACGCCTCAGGTGCGCGGGCCGCCGCGGGCGCCGAGCCGCTCGACCAGGCGCGCGAGGACGTCGCCCGTGCGCAGGCCGTCGTGCTCGAGCTCGTTCGTCACCCACGTGCGGACGTTGCCCACGCGCGCCGCCGTCTCGAGCGAGAGCCCGGCGTCGACGAACATGTCGTCGACGTACACCGCCGCCTCGACGGGCACCTCGTTGCGCGCGAGGACGTCGAGGTCGTACAGGTCGGGCCACTCCTCGCGCGCGGCGAGCGCCTCCGCCGCCGCGCGGAACGGGCGGAGCGCGGCGATCTCCTCGAGCATCCAGGGGTAGATCATCTCGCCGGTGAGGAGCAGCGGTCGCCCCGCCGGGTCGAGGGCCGGCTCCTCGGCGCGGACCGCCTCGGCGGCCCACGCCGTCGGGCCCGTGCCCGACTGCGCGTAGATCGACTCGTGGAGCACGGCGTAGAGCGGGTTGGTGCGGAACGACGTCGCCGCCGCGACCTCCGCGAGGAACGTGTCCGTCAGGGTGTCGGGCGCGTCCGCGTCGAACGCCTCGTCCACGAGCCAGTGGATGCGCTCCGGGCCGGGCTTCATCCCGAGGTCCGTGCCGAGCGACTGGAGCCGGCGCACGGTGAGCCGGTCGCCGTCGGGCAGGCGCACGTCGTCGGCCGCGAGGAGGTCCGCGACGCGCGCGAGGCGGGCCGCGTCGTCCGGGTACCGCGCCCGGTAGGCGGCGTTCTTCGCGACGACGCGCGGCTGGGTGCGGCGGTACACCTCGCGCGCGTCCGCCGTCAGGCCGGGCAGCCCGCCCGTCACGTAGCACGCGGCGAGCGCCTCGGGCGCCCGGGACAGGTACGTCATCGTGAGGAAGCCGCCGTAGGACTGGCCGAGCGACGTCCACCGCCGCCCGCCGTACACCGTCCGGCGCACGTGCTCGGCGTCGGCGACGATCGCGTCCGCCCGGAAGTGCGAGAGGTACTCGGCCTGGGCGGCCCCCGGGCCGTGCGCGGCGAGCGCCGCCCCGCGCACGGCCGAGGACCGGCCGGTGCCGCGCTGGTCGAGCAGCACCACCCGGTGCGTCGCGAGCGCGGTGCCGACCCAGCCGTCCGGCCCGGTGGGCCGGGGTCCCTTGCCGCCCGGGCCGCCCTGGAGGAACACGAGCAGCGGCAGGTCGTCGTGACGCCGGACCGGGTCGACGAGCTCGCGCACGAACAGCGTGAGGCGGCGCGGGTCGGTGTCGTCGTCCCACACGAGCGGCACCTCGAGCTCGCGGTCGGTGACGTGGATGCCGGGCAGGGTGTACGCGGTCTCGCGGGCGACGCTCACCCGGCCACCCTAGCCGCGCCGCGCGCGGCGCTCCGGGCGGCCGGCGGCACGTGTCACAGCTCGACGGTCTCGTTCTCCCCGCCGTCGTAGCGCGAGCCGGTGACCTTCGCCTTGACCAGGCTGAACAGCGTGGCGACGCGCCCGCCGGGGGAGTCCCAGTACTCCGCGGAGTCGGCGTGCAGCCGGACGAGCACCACGCCGGGCGTGTCCGGGCCGTCGGGGAACCAGGCGTCGGCGACCGTGTTCCACAGCTCGCGGATCTTGTCGCGGTCGCGGACGACCGCGGCGCGCCCGGACACCGAGACCCAGGACGTCGAGCCCGAGAAGGCCGCGTTCGCCGCCGAGTCCCGCGCGATCTCGGCGACCTTGTGCGAGTCGGCGGCGGCGAAGAACCACAGGTCGCCGTCGAAGTCGACGGCCTGGACGCCCATCGGCCGGCTCACCAGGCTCCCGTCGGTCGCGACGGTGGTCAGCATGGCGATCTTCTCGTCCTTGATCAGGTCGCGGACCTTCGCGACCTCGTCGGAGCTCGCGTGGGGCTGCTCGTGGTGCGTGCCGGTCATGTCGTCTCCCGTCGTCGGGCCGCGGGTCGCGGCACCTCGACGCTAGGCACGACGCGCGCCACTCGCCCCGTGGGAGGACGACGAGCGGGTGAGGTGCGCGACGCCGCGGCGCCGTGCACCCCACCCCCTCGGCGGGTGGTCCTTGGACGGGCTACTGCTCCACGTCCTCGTCGACCCACTCCATGGTCTTCGTCACGGCCTTCTTCCAGTTCCGGTACAGGCGCTCGCGCTCGCCGGACTCCATCGACGGGCTCCAGCGCTTGTCCTCGGCCCAGTTGTCGATGACGTCCTGCTCGCCCTTCCAGAAGCCGACGGCGATGCCCGCGGCGTACGCGGCGCCGAGCGCGGTCGTCTCGGCGACCTTGGGGCGCACGACGTCGACGCCGAGCTGGTCGGCCTGGAACTGCATGAGGAGCTCGTTGGCGACCATGCCGCCGTCGACGCGCAGCTCGGTGAGGTCGACGCCCGAGTCGGCGTTCATCGCGTCGACGACCTCGCGGCTCTGGAACGCCGTCGCCTCGAGCGCGGCGCGCGCGATGTGGTTGCGGTTGACGTACCGCGTGAGGCCCACGAGCGCGCCGCGTGCGTCGGGCCGCCAGTAGGGCGCGAACAGGCCGGAGAACGCCGGCACGAAGTAGGCGCCACCGTTGTCCTGGACCTTGCCCGCGAGCCACTCGACGTCGGGCGCGTCCTCGAACATGCCCAGGTTGTCGCGCAGCCACTGCACGAGCGAGCCGGTCACGGCGATCGAGCCCTCGAGCGCGTACACGGCGGGCGCGTCGCCGATCTTGTAGCAGACGGTCGTGAGCAGGCCGTTCTTGCTCATGACCTTCTCCGTGCCCGTGTTGAGCAGCAGGAAGTTGCCGGTGCCGTACGTGTTCTTGGCCTGGCCGACCTCGAAGCACGCCTGGCCGAACGTGGCCGCCTGCTGGTCGCCGAGGATGCCGGCGATCGGGACGCCGGGGACGAGACCGCGGGGACGGCCGTGGCCGTACACCTCGGACGACGACCGGATCTCGGGGAGCATCGACAGCGGGATGCCCATGTCCGCGGCGATGTCCTCGCGCCAGGAGAGCGTGTCGAGGTCCATGAGCATCGTGCGCGACGCGTTCGTCACGTCGGTGACGTGCACGCCGCCCTCGGTGCCGCCCGTCATGTTCCACAGCA
Source organism: Cellulosimicrobium sp. MI9406 (assembly GCF_040595865.1). Lineage (NCBI taxonomy): Bacteria > Bacillati > Actinomycetota > Actinomycetes > Micrococcales > Promicromonosporaceae > Cellulosimicrobium > Cellulosimicrobium sp. MI9406. Next base: position 124,189 of record NZ_JALIZI010000003.1, on the reverse strand, counting down.
CCCACGTGTCGGTGTTGCCGAACAGCAGGTCGCCCTTCTCGGCCTTCTCGCGCGCGCCCTCGACGTTGTCGAGGATCCACTTGATCTTCGGGCCGGAGAAGTAGGTGGCGAGCGGCAGGCCGACGATCGACTTGTACTTCTCGGGGCCCTCGTCGCCGCCGAGCTCGTCGACGATCTTCTGGGTGCGCGTGTCCTGCCAGACGATGGCGTTGTAGACGGGCTTGCCCGTGGTCTTGTCCCAGACGACGGCCGTCTCGCGCTGGTTCGTGATGCCGACGGCCGCGATGTCCTCGTGCGTGAGGTTGCCTCGGGTGAGGGCGAGACCGACGACCTCGCGCACGTTGTTCCAGATCTGCTCGGGGTTGTGCTCGACCCACCCCGCGCGCGGGAAGATCTGGTCGTGCTCGAGCTGCCCGGTGGAGTAGATCTCCCCGGAGTGGTTGAAGACGATGGCCCGGGAGCTCGTGGTCCCCTGGTCGATGGCGAGAACGTAGTCGGCCATGGTGCGTTCAGTCCTTCACGTCGGTGTGGGTGTGGTTGCGGCGTAGGTGCCCGGCGCCCGACGGCGCGGGTCGCGTGACCGGGGAGGCCCCCGGCTCCCCGGTCACGCGGGGGAGAGGTCCGGTCGTCCGGGTCGGTCAGACCCAGGCGGCCCCGAGCAGGCCGGCGAGGACGCCGCCGACCAGCGGACCGGCGACCGGGACCCAGGCGTAGGCCCAGTCGCTCGAGCCCTTGCCCCGGATCGGCAGCACCGCGTGCGCGATGCGGGGACCGAGGTCACGGGCAGGGTTGATGGCGTAGCCGGTGGGACCACCGAGGCTCGCGCCGATACCGACCACGATGAGCGCGACCGCGAGCGGCCCCAGGCCGGACGGGGTCTTGCCGGACGCCACGACGAAGAACACGAGCACGAACGTCGCGATGACCTCCGTGACGAAGTTCCACGCGTAGGAGCGGATCTCCGGGCCGGTGGAGAACACCGCGAGCTTGGTCGCGCCGGGCGCGTCCTCGTCGAAGTGCTTCTTGTACGCCAGGAACGCCAGCACGGCGCCGATGAAGGCACCGATCATCTGGGCCCCGAAGTACAGGAACATGTTGCCGACCGTCGGCTCGATGGTCGCCGTCACGAGCCCCTCGGGGCCGGTCACGGAGAAGAACGGCTCCTGGGCCGTGAAGAGGCCGATGGTCACGGCCGGGTTGAGGTGCGCACCCGACTTGTAGGCCACGTAGACGCCGGCGAAGACCGCGAGGCCCCATCCGAAGTTGATGAGGAGCCAGCCGCCGTTGAAGCCCTTGGTCCTCGGGAGGACGACGTTCGCGACGACGCCCGCGCCGAGGAGGATCAGTGTCGCCGTGCCGAGTATCTCGGACCAGAAGGCGTTCATGAGGAGTTGATCCATCGTGCTCTCTCTTTCGTGGTGGACTTCTCTGTCTCAACCGTCCCGACGCACCTGAGCGCCGGGTCCTCGGGTCGGTCCGCCGTCGGCGTGCGCCCCGTGGGGTCGGTGTGCGGGGCCCCGGGGACCGACCCGTCGGTCGGCACCCGGGGCTCGCTCGCGGCGATGTGCAGCTGTCAGGTCGTGCGGAGCGGCTGGAGCGGCGACACGTCGGGCGCCTCCAGCCGGGTGCGCTCGGCGGACGCGTCGTCGGGCTCCTGCTCGGCGGCGGCCTCGGCCTCCGCGCGGGCGGTGTAGCTCGCGATCTCGGCGTCGCGCGTCGCGTCGTCCCACCCGAGGATCTCGGCGGCGACGGCCGCGATCTCGGGCAGCGCGGCGAGGCCCCGGTCGGGCACCTCGTAGTTGAGGCGGGTCCGGTGCAGGAGCAGGTCCTCGAGGTGCAGCGCCCCCTCGTGCGAGACGCCGTACGCGATCTCCGCGCGCAGGTAGGCCGGCGCGTGCTCGAGCGGACGGGCGAGGTCCGGCTGCGCCTCGCACAGCTCGACGAGCTCGCGCAGGTTGGACCCGTACCGGTGCAGGAGGTGGTCGACCATGGCCGGGGTCCAGCCGTACCGGGACGCCCAGGGCCGCGCCTGGCGGCGCACGGCGTCGAGGCCGACGGCGCCGAGCAGCGGGATCTTGTGCGTGATCGACGGCAGGGCGCTCGCGCGCTGGCCGATCGCGAAGTCCACCGCGTCCTTCGCCATGACGCGGTAGGTGGTGAGCTTGCCGCCGGCGATGACCGTGAGGCCCGGGGTCGGGGAGGCCACCGTGTGCTCGCGCGAGACCTTCGCGGAGCTGGTGCCCTCCTTGGTGCCCGGCTGGAGCAGCGGCCGCAGGCCCGCCCACGTGCCGATGATGTCGTCGCGCGTGAGGGGGTGGGCGAGCACGGCGTTCGCGTGCTCGAGCACGTAGTCGATGTCGGCCGCGGTCGCGACGGGGTGCTGGAGCTCCTGCTCCCACGGGGTGTCGGTCGTGCCGATCACCCAGTACCGGGACCACGGGATGACGAACAGGACCGACTTCTCGGTCTGCAGGATCAGCCCGACCTGGCCCTTGATGCGCTCGCGCGGCACGACGATGTGGATGCCCTTGGACGCGAGGACCCGCAGGCCGCCCTCGCTGCCGGCGAGCGCCTCGGTGTCCTCCGTCCAGACGCCGGTCGCGTTGATCACGGCGCGTGCCCGGACGGTGATCTCGCGGCCCGTCTCGAGGTCCTGGAGCACGGCGCCGTTCACGGCGCCCGTCGAGCCCTTGGTGAGCGAGACGACCTGCGTGCGGGAGGCCGCGTGCGCGCCGTACGACGCCGCGGTGCGCACGAGCGTCGAGACGAGGCGGGCGTCGTCGACCGACGCGTCCCAGTACTGGACGGCGCCGACGGCCGCGTCGTGCGCGAGGTCGGGGAACTTCTTCTCCATGCGGCTGCGCGACAGGTGCCGGTGCAGCGGCATCGCGCGGCGACCGGGCGCGACGCTCGCGAGCGTGTCGTAGAGCGCGATGCCCGCGCCGACGTAGGCACGCTCCCACACGCGGTGCTCGAGCGGGTACAGGAAGGGGACGGGGCGCACGAGGTGCGGCGCGATCTCCTTGAGCAGGAGGTCGCGCTCGGTGAGCGCCTCCTTGACCAGGTGGAAGTCGAGCATCTGCAGGTAGCGCAGGCCGCCGTGCACGAGCTTGCTCGACCGGCTCGACGTCCCCGCCGACCAGTCCTGCGCCTCGACGATCGCGGTGGAGAGCCCGCGCGTGACCGCGTCGAGCGCGATCCCGGCACCGGTGACCCCGCCGCCGATCACGAGGACGTCGAGCTCGGCGTCCGCGCTGGTGCTGGCCTCGAGCGCGGCGAGCGCCTGCCGCCGGGAGTCCGCGGTGAGTCTCGTGGATGCCATCCGTCTTCCTCTCTCGTCCCTCGGTGCTGCGGCACGCCGCGGGACGATCGCGCCCACGGTGCGCTCACAGCGACGGTCCCACGCCCGACCAGGGTGCGCGAGCGGGAACCGCCGTGCGTGCACCGGGGTCTCCGGCGCGGAGGCACACGCTCCAGACCACCACGCGGCGAACGCCCGCGCAACCGTGGTGCACGAACGTGCAGAATGGGGGTGACGGGAAGGAGACCGCGATGGTCGATCGGGAGCAGGACGTCCTGCGCGCGGCGTCGATGTACTACCTCCAGGACATGAAGATGGAGGCGATCGCCAAGCACCTGCACACGTCGCGGTCCACGGTGTCGCGGCTGGTGAAGCGGGCGCGCGACACGGGTCTTGTCGAGATCTCGCTGCGGCCCGCGCGCAGCCGCGGGCCGGGGCTCGGGCAGCACCTCGCGAGCACGTGGGGGATCGACGCCTACGTGGTCCCCGTGCCCGACCAGGCGCCGCAGGTCGAGCGGCTCGAGCAGGTCGCGCTGACGACCGCGCGCCTGCTGTCGACGTGGTTCGACTCCGACATGATCCTCGGGATCGCGTGGGGCACGACGCTCTCGGCCGTGTCCCGGCACCTGCCGCGCAAGCCGACCCGGGGGAGCGCCGTCGTGCAGCTCAACGGGGCGGCGAACACGCGGACGTCGGGCGTGCACTACGCGGGCGACCTCATCGCGGGCTTCGGCAGCGCGTTCGACGCCCACGTGCACCATTTCCCAGTGCCCGCGTTCTTCGACTACGCGGAGACGAAGCGCGCGATGTGGCGCGAGCGGTCCGTGCGCCGCGTGCTCGACGTGCAGCACCGGGCGGACATCGCGCTGTTCTCCGTCGGGGCCGTCGCAGGCGGCGTGCCGTCGCACGTGTACTCCGCGGGGTACCTCGACCCCGACGACATCGCGGTCCTCGACGCCGAGGGCGTCGTCGGCGACGTCTGCACGGTGTTCCTCCGCGCCGACGGGACCTACCGCGACATCGCGCTCAACGAGCGCGCGACGGGGCCGGCCCCCGAGGAGCTGCGGCGCGTGCCGCGGCGGGTGTGCGCCGTCGCGGGCGACAACAAGGTGGCGCCGCTGCGCGCGGCCCTGCGCGCGGGCGTGGTGACCGACCTCGTCGTCGACGAGATCACGGCGGCCCACCTCGTCGGGGGCTCCTGAGCGCAGAGCGCACATATGCGTCCCGATGCATGACTATGCAGCGGGTGCTTCGCGCGCGTACAGTGTCGCGGTGCCCACGACCTCTGCCGTCCGTGTCCGTCCCGCGCTGCCCGCGGACGTGCGGACGGTGCGTGCGCTCGTGCAGCCCTACGCCGAGGACCGCATCCTCCTCGCCAAGGAGATGGTCGGGTACTACGAGGCGGTCCAGGAGTTCGTCGTCGCCGAGGTGCCGGACCCGGACGCGGCGGACGGCGCGGACGCGCGGCGCGTCGTCGGGTGCGGGGCGCTGCACGTCATGTGGGACGACCTCGCGGAGATCCGCACGCTCGCGGTGGACCCGGCGTGGCGCGGGCACCGCGTCGGGCACGCGCTCGTCGTCGAGCTCGTCGCCCGCGCCCGCGCGCTCGGCCTGCGGCGCGTGTTCTGCCTGACGTTCGAGGTCGACTTCTTCCGTGCGCACGGCTTCCGCACCATCGAGGGGACGCCCGTGTCCCCCGAGGTGTACGCCGAGCTCCTGCGCTCGCACGACGACGGCGTCGCGGAGTTCCTCGACCTCGCGCGCGTGAAGCCCAACACGCTCGGCAACACGCGGATGCTCCTCGACCTCGACGACCTCGACGACCTCGACGACCGCGGCAGCGGCGCCGCCGCGGACTCCGTGCTCAGCTGATCGGGACCGTCGACGCGCGGGTCACCACGCGGCAGGGGAGCTCCTCGACGCCCGGGCGCACCGTGCCGTCGATCGCGGCGAAGAGGCGCTGCGCCGCGACGCGCCCGAGCCGCTCGAGGTTCATGTCGACGCTCGTGAGCTGGGGGCGGGCGTTCGTCGTGAGCACCTCCCAGTTGTCGAACCCGATGACCGACACCTCGCCCGGCACGTCGCGGCCGAGCTCGCGCAGCGCGTCGAGCACGCCGCGAGCGATCTGGTCGGAGCCGCAGAAGAACGCGTCGACGTCGCCGTGCTGCTCGACGATCATGCGCGCCGCGCCCCGTCCCCAGCCCTCGCTCCACGAGCCGAAGTACGTCTGTCCGCCGACGAGCTCGAGCCCGGCGGCGGCCACCGCCGCCTCGGCGCCCGCCGCACGGTCCTGCGCGGCCTTGTACCCGGGGTCGCCCGAGACGTGCGCGACCCGGCGGCGCCCGCACGAGAGCAGGTGCTCGACGGCGAGGCGGCCCGCGCCCACGTTGTCCGCGGTGATCGAGACGTCGGAGAGGTCCTCCGACGGCGCGTAGGCGTAGACGACCGGGACGGGGACGTCGGCGCTGAGCGGGGGGCGCGGGTCGGTCCGCGACCCCACGACGATGAGGCCGTCCACGCGCCGGGAGAGCAGGGCGCGCACGTGGTGCTGCTCGCGGATGGCGTCGCCCCGCGCGTCGCACAGGAAGACGGACACGCGGCCCGCCCCGAACGCGTCCTCGGCCCCCATGAGGACCGGGATCGAGAACCGGCCCTCGAGGTCGCTCGTGAGGAGGCCCACCGTGCCCGTGCGGCCCTTGAGCAGTCCGCGGGCGAGCGCGTTGGGCGCGAACGACAGGCGCTCGGCGGCCTCGAGGACGCGCAGGCGGGTCTCGGCCTTGACCTGGTCGCGGCCGTTGATCGCCTTGGACGCGGTCGCGATGGACACGCCGGCGAGGCGTGCGACGTCGGTGAGGGTCGCCGCGCGCGGCGAGGCGCTCCCGCTCTGGGTCGTCATGAGGCCGTTCCCCCTCCTGCCGGTGCGCTGCGCTGCGCCCTCGACGATCGAGCCGTGATCGAACTGTAACCCGCTGCCCTGCTTGACGAGGCTATCGCGCTGCCATACATTCAGAAAACCTTTTCGGTTAGTTTCGGCGCCAGCGACGACGCGAGCACCCCGCTCACGGTCGACGCCAGGACATCGAACACTAGCCGCCTGAGGGGAGGGTCGGCCAGGTGGAGCGCGCCGCAGCGCGACACCGTGACCGAAAACGTGTTCGCCCGAAGCGCGAGCACGGGGCGCAGGTGCAACGGCTCGAAGACGAGTACGAGGAGACACGAGATGACACACCACCGCGGGACCTCGTGGAAGAGGTCCGTGGCCACGACGACGCTCGCCGGCCTCGTCGCGCTGGGGCTCGCCGCGTGCGGGTCCGCCTCCGGCGGCGACGACGCCGCGACGGGCGGCACGGGCGAGGGAGGCGTCGAGGGCGTCGACGACGGCAGCACGCTCACCCTGTGGACGCGCGCGCCGCTCGAGAAGCAGGCGAAGCTCCTGGTGGACGCGTACAACGCGAGCCACGAGAACGAGGTCGAGCTCACCATCGTCCCCAACGACGACTACGTGGCGAAGGTCGGTGCCGCCGCAGGCAGCGGCGGCCTGCCGGACCTGTTCGCGGCCGACATCGTGTACGTGCCGAACTGGGTCGAGCAGGGCCTCTACCAGGACGTCACCGGGCGCATCGACCAGCTGGACTTCGCGGACGAGATCAACCCGGGCCACCTCGAGGCCGGCACGTACGAGGACCAGGAGTACATCCTCCCGTTCGTCCTCGACGTCTCCGTCCTCTTCTACAACAAGGATCTCTACGAGCAGGCGGGCCTCGACCCCGAGGCGCCGCCGACGTCGCTCGCCGAGTTCGCGGAGCAGGCCAAGGCCGTCGACGCGCTCGGTGGCGGGGTGGACGGCACGTTCTTCGGCGGCAACTGCGGCGGGTGCCTCGTCTTCACGTGGTTCCCGTCGATCTGGGCCGCGGACGAGGAGGTCCTCGGCGACGGCGGTGCCGAGTCGCTCCTGGCGAGCGACACCGCGCAGGACGTGTACGCCGTCTACAAGGACCTCGTCGACTCCGACGCCGTCGGCGCGGGCACGCGCGACGAGACGGGTGCCACGTGGGTCGCCCCCTTCCAGGAGGGCAAGATCGGCGTCATGCCGTACCCGGCGACGCTCCTGTCGACGGCCGACGAGACGGTGGACGTCGGCGTCGCGCCGATCCCCGGACCCGACGGCGGCGGGTCGACCTTCGTCGGCGGCGACGGCATCGGCATCTCCAAGGACAGCGAGAAGTCGGACCAGGCGTGGAACTTCCTGTCCTGGATGATGTCCGAGGACGCCCAGGTGCAGGTCCTCGCCAAGAACGGCGACGTCGTGTCCCGTGCCGACCTGGTCGACAACGAGTTCTCGTCCGCCGACCCGCGCGTCATGACGATCAACGAGATCGCGAGCCAGGGCCGCACGCCCGTCGCGCGCAACTTCCAGCAGGCGTTCAACGCGCCGAACAGCCCGTGGCTCACGCTCGTGCGCAACGCCGTGTTCGGCGACGGCGCGAGCATCGAGCCGGACAACGAGGAGATCACGGCGGTCCTGTCGCAGTGAGGCCCCGGGAGGTCCCCGCGCCGCCGGCGACCTCCCGCGGGTCCACCGCCCGACCACCGACCCGGTCGACCACAGCGCTCGCCGCCGCCCGCAGGCCGTGCGGCGGCGAGCCCGGTCCGGCTTCCCTCGCCCCCCGTCCCAGGAGACCAGCCATGTCCGTGCAGTCCGCGCCCTCGACGCCGCCACCACCCGTGCCGCACGGCCCGGCGGCCCGCGGGCCCGTCCCGAGCGACGACCGACCGCCCCGCGCCGCCGGGACCGCGGGCGCCGCGCGCCGCCGTCGACCCGGTCGGTCGCAGTCCGCCCGCGGGTGGGCCTACGCCGCGCCGACGGCCGTGTTCGTCCTCGTCCTCTTCGTCCTGCCGGTGCTGCTCGTCGGCCAGATGTCGGCGTCCGACTGGCCGCTCCTGGCGGGCAACCGCGGCGTGAACTTCCCCGACAACTTCCGCGACGCCGTCGAGAACCGGTTCTTCTGGGACTCCGTCGTCTTCACCCTGAAGTACACGGCCATCGCCACCGTGCTCCTCATCGCGCTGGGGCTGGGGTTCGCGCTCCTGGTGCAGGAGTCGAGCCGGTGGAAGAGCTTCCTGCGCACGTCCATCCTCGTGCCGAGCGCGCTGGGCCTCGCGTCCGCGTCGCTGCTCTTCTACGCGCTGTACTCGCCGCAGGTGGGGCCGATCTCGCCGCTGCTGGAGCGCCTGGGGCTCGTCGACGAGCCCGTCTCGTTCCTCGGGTCGCCCGACGGCGCGCTCTGGTCGACGGTGTTCCTCATCGTCTGGCGCTTCGCCGGCTTCTACATGCTGCTGCTCATGGTGGGGCTCCAGGGCATCCCGCACGAGGTGTACGAGGCGGCCCGCATGGACGGCGCCAACCGGTGGCAGACGTTCGCGCGCGTGACCGTCCCGCTGCTGCGCCCGTCGCTCGCGCTCTGCACGATCCTCTGCGTCACCGGGTCGCTGCTCGCGTTCGACCAGTTCTACATCCTCACCAAGGGCGGGCCGGACAACAGCACCATCACCGTCGTCCAGCTCATCTACAACATCGCCTTCCAGGGGCAGAACGACCTGGGCGTGGCCGCCGCGCTGTCGATCATCGTGCTCGCGGCCCTCGTGCTCATCAACGTCGCGCAGGTCCGTGGCATGCGCGCACCCGAGGAGAAGTGACATGGCCGTCACGGCAACCGCCCCCGCCCGCCCCGCACCCGGGGCACGTCCCGGGCCGGCTCCTCGTGCCCGCATCGCGGGCATCCTCACGCGCACCCCGTACTGGGTGCTCACCGGGGGGCTGGCGATCGTCTTCCTCTTCCCGCTGGTGTGGGCCGGCGTGGCGTCGTTCTCGCCGCAGCCCGGCAGCAACCAGGTCGACGGCTGGGGCTTCGGCAACTACGTGACGCTCGCGGGCTACCAGGCCGGCATCGGCCAGTACCTGTGGAACTCCGTCGTCGTCTCCGGGCTCACGGTGCTCTTCACGCTGACCGTCTCGCTGCTCGGCGGGTTCGCGTTCGCACGGTTCCGGTTCCCCGGGCGCGACGTGCTGTTCCTCGTGACGCTCGCGATCCTCATGGTGCCGTACGCGACGCTCCTCATCCCGCTCTACGTGCTGCTCAACACGCTGCACCTGCAGAACTCGCTGCTCGGCCTGGCGCTGGTCCTCACGATGTTCCAGCTCCCGTTCGCGACGTTCATGATGCGGATCTCGTTCGAGTCCGTCCCGCGCGAGCTCGACGAGGCGGCGATGGTCGACGGGTGCTCGTCCTTCGGGGCGCTGCGCCGCGTGCTCGTCCCCGCGGTCAAGCCCGGGCTCATCACCGTGGGCCTGTTCGCGTTCCTCGCCGCGTGGAACGACTTCGTGGCGCCGCTCATCCTCATCACCGACTCGACGAAGGCGCCGCTGCCGCTCGCGGTCGCCAACATGCGCCAGCAGGTCATGGGGATCGTCGACTACGGCGCGACCCAGGCGGGCGTCGTCGTGCTCGCGGCGCCGTGCATCGTCCTGTTCCTGCTGCTCCAGCGCCACTACGTGCGCGGCTTCATGTCCGGGGCGCTGAAGGGATGACGACGCACGTCCCCGACCTCGACCCCGCCCTGCGGCCTACCGATCCGACGCCGTCCGGCGTCGTCCCCGACGAACGACGAGGCGACCCCGTCGCCTCGGGAGGTGCTGCCATGACCACGACCCCGACGGTGCCCCGGACGACGGGGACCGGTGCCCGCCCGACCGACGGCGGACGCCCGGTCGTCCCCGCGACCGGGCGGCTGCAGCCGCTCGGGCTGGCGCAGGTGCGCATCACGGGCGGGTTCTGGGGCGAGCGCCAGGAGGTCAACCGGACCGCGACGCTCGCGCACATCGAGCACTGGCTCGAGGCCGAGGGCTGGCTCGGCAACTTCGACGCCGTCGTGCGGGGCGACGTCGCGACGACGCGTCGCGGCCGCGAGTTCAGCGACTCCGAGGTGTACAAGCTGCTCGAGGCGATGGCCTGGGAGCTCGGGCGCCGGCCCGACGACGCCCTCGAGCGCCGCTTCGCCGCGATCGTCGAGCGCGTCGCTGCGGCGCAGGCACCCGACGGGTACCTGTGCACGCGGTTCGGCCACCCGGGGCAGCCCGCCCGGTACACGGACCTCGAGTGGGGCCACGAGCTCTACGTGCAGGGCCACCTCCTGCAGGCGGCCGTCGCGCGCGTGCGCACCGGCCACCCCGACGACCTCCTCGTCGAGGTCGCGCGGCGCTCCGCCGACCACGTGTGCGAGACGTTCGGGCCCGACGGCATCCAGGGCGTGTGCGGGCACGCGGAGGTCGAGGTGGCGCTCGCGGAGCTCGGGCGCGCGCTCGACGAGCCGCGCTACGTGCGCCAGGCGGCGCTCTTCGTCGAGCGCCGTGGGCACGGCACGCTCGCGGACATCGAGTGGGGCCGCTCGTACTACCAGGACGACGTCCCGGTGCGCGAGGCCACGGTGTTCCGGGGCCACGCGGTGCGCGCGAACTACCTCGCCGCGGGGGCCGTCGACGTGGCCGTGGAGACCGGGGACGACGAGCTCGTCGCCGCGGTCGCGCGGCAGTGGGAGCGCACGCAGGCCGCGCGCACCTACGTCACCGGCGGGCAGGGGTCGCACCACCAGGACGAGGCGTTCGGCGACGACTTCGTGCTGCCGCCGGACCGCGCCTACTCGGAGACGTGCGCGTCGATCGGGTCGGTCATGGTCGCGTGGCGCCTCCTGCTCGCGCAGGGCGACGCGCGCTACGCCGACGTCGTGGAGCGCGCCCTCTTCAACGTGGTCGCGACGTCGCCCGCGCACGACGGCCGCGCCTTCTACTACGCGAACACGCTCCACCAGCGCGTCCCGGGCGAGCCGGCCGCGCCGGACCAGGTGAGCAAGCGCGCCGAGTCGTCGCTGCGCGCGCCGTGGTTCGAGGTGTCGTGCTGCCCACCCAACGTCGCGCGCACGTTCGCGAGCCTCGCCGGGTACCTCGCCACCGTCGACGACGGCGGGGTGCAGCTCCACCAGTACGCACCGAGCGAGGTCCGCGCGACGCTCCCGTCGGGAGAGGCGGTCGCGCTCGACGTCGAGACCGACTACCCGGCCACGGGCCGCGTCCGCGTGCGCGTCGTCGAGGCGCCGGAGCGGTGGGCGCTCACGCTCCGCGTCCCCGCGTGGTCGGGCTCGGGGCTGCTCGTGGTCGACGACGGACCCGCCCGCCACGTGCCCGCGGGCACCGTCGCGGTGCCGGACCTGCGACCGGGGAGCGTCGTCACGCTCGACCTCGACGTGGCGCCCCGGTTCCTCGTGCCCGACGACCGGATCGACGCCGTGCGCGGGTGCGTGGCCGTGCAGCGGGGCCCCGAGGTGCTGTGCGTGGAGTCGGTGGACCTGCCCGGCGGCCGCGACGTCGCCGACCTGCGCGTCGACGTCGCCGTCGCGCCGCGCGAGGAGGACGGGCACGTCGTCGTCCGCGGGCTGCTCGTCGACCCGGCGCCCGGCCCCTGGCCGTACGCGCCCCTGCACGGCGGTGCCCCGGGCCGGACCGGGTCCGCGCGCGCCGGGGTCGCCCCGGCGGAGCCCGTCGACGTGCGGCTCGTGCCGTACCACGACTGGGCGGGCCGGGGTCCGTCGACGATGCGCGTGTGGCTCCCGACCGTCTGACGGCGGGTCAGGCGGGGAGCCGGTAGAGCACCCCGCCCGGCCCGTCGACCTGCTCGACGAGCCCGTCCTCGACGAGGCTCGCCACGCACCGGTCGAGCTGCGCGGCGTCGTGCCACACCTCGGCCACGACGCCGCGCGGCACCGGGCCCGGCGCGTCGCGCAGCGCCGCCATGACCCGGCCCCGCGCCTGCCGGTCGGTGCCGGCCCAGGCCTGCGTGCGGCGTCGGGCCGCGTGCTCGTCGCCGGGGCGCCCGGCCAGGCGCCACGCGCACGCGTCGCGGACGGGACAGACGCCGCACCGGGGCGCGCGCGCCGTGCAGACGAGCGCGCCGAGCTCCATCGACGCGGCCGCCCACAGCACCGCGTCGTCGTCGTCGGGTGGGGCGACCGCGGCGGCAGTCGCGCGCTCCGCGGCCGTGTACGACGGCGCGGGCAGCGCGACGCCCCCGACCGCCCGCGCCAGGACGCGGCGCACGTTCGTGTCGACGACGACCGCGCGGCGCCCGTGCGCGAACGCGGTGACCGCCGCGGCGGTGTACTCGCCGACCCCCGGCAGCGCGCGCAGCGCCTCCTCGCCGCGGGGCACCTCGCCGTCGTGCCGCTCGACGATCGCCCGGGCGCACTCCTGCAGGCGCAGCGCGCGCCGCGGGTAGCCCAGCCGGCCCCACGCGCGCAGCACGTCGGCGGTCGGTGCGGCCGCGAGGTCGGCCGGCTCGGGCCAGCGCTCCATCCAGGCCCGCCAGGCCGGCTCGACCCGCACGACCGGCGTCTGCTGCAGCATCACCTCGCTCACCAGCACGCCCCACGCGGTGCGGTCCGCGGCCCGCCACGGCAGGTCGCGGGCCGTCGCGCCGAACCAGCGCCCGACGGCGTCGCGCAGCCCCGCGTGCGGGTCTCCGGCCGCGGTCGAGAGCGCGGTCGAGGGCGCAGTCGAGGGTGCCGTGCGGGCGGGGCCGTCGGCGCACGCCGGGCGGGGGGCGGGGGCTGGCACGGGTGGTGGGTCCTCGGGAGGGTCGGGGTCGGGCCGCACACATTGTGCCCCGACCTGGGCCGCCGTCGGCGCGGCACCGGTCCCGCGGGGCGCCCTCACGGCTAGCGTGGTCCCGACCAGCACGAGCACGACGGAGGACCCGTGAGCACGCCGCGGACCGACCGCACCCCGAGGCCGAGCACCCGCCCGAGCACCGGGCCGGGCGCGCCCACGCGCGCCGCCCTGGTGCGGCGTCGGCTCGTCGCGCTCCTCCTCCTCGTGGCGCTCGTCGTCGGCCTCGTGCTGCTCGGCCAGGTGGCCGTCCGCGCCGTCGGGCCGCTGCTGAGCGGCGACGCGAGCGCGCAGGAGGGCAAGTCGCCGCCCCCCACGCCCGAGGCCGCGGGCCCGCCCCGCGACTGCACGGCGGCGTCGCTCGAGCTCGCCGTGACGACGAACGCCGCCGAGTACGAGCCCGGTCGCGCCGTGCAGCTCGACGTGACCGTCCGGCAGTCCGGCGGGCGGCCGTGTCTCGTCGACGGGTCGGACGCGGGCCGTCAGGTGCTCGTCTACTCGGGCGACGAGCTCGTGTGGTCGTCGGCCCACTGCGGGTCCACCGAGCGCCTGCTCCTCATGAGCACGGGCGACGAGGACCCGTCGCGGCTCGTGCGGTGGGACCGCCACCGCTCGGTCGAGGGCTGCGCGCCCGACCAGCCCGAGGTCGACCCCGGCACGTACACGGCGGTGGTGAGCATCGCCGGCGTCGACGGCGCGACGAGCGAGCCCGTGACCTTCACCCTGCTCGCACCGCCCGCCCCCACGCCGGACCCGGCCGAGACCACCGCACCGGCCGACGGCACCGCACCCGCTGAGGGCACCACCCCGGCGGACGGGACCGCTCCTCCCGCCGAGGGGACCCCGCCCGCGGACGGGACGGGGCCCGCGGACGGGACGGCTCCCGCGGACGGGACGGCGCCCGCGGAGGGCGCCGCGCCGCCGGACGCGACGACCGACGGGGCGTAGGGCCGAGCCCGCTCCGCGGCGACGTCGCGCTCCTCGCACCCTGCGACCCGCTGCCGGCCGGACCTTCCCCGCTCCTCCCTGTGCCCTGTGCTCGCCCGTGCCCCTCTTCCTCGCCGCCCCGTCCTCGCGGCACCCGCGGCGCTCCGCCCACGAGGGGGCGGGGCGGTCGCCCCTGTGCGGACCACCTCGGCGAAACGGATGGAAGGGTGTTTTCGGAGACTGGTCGTGTCGATGGCTCTGCCGGTCGATGAGATCGCGTCGCAGCGTCCGATATCGCAGCGCGCAGAGCGAGTATCCGTCAGCAGGGTCGCGGCGCGCTGACCCGGCGGCACCGCGAAGTCGAGACCGAAAACCATTGCGGTACTCGCTTCCGGCTGGTTGACTGGCTCGCGACTGGCGACCTCATCGCGGAGGGAGCGGGGGCCACGAGCCCCGGGTACGGGACTTCCGCGGCGCGGCGCGAGCCGGCACGACGATCGGGTTCACGCGTCCCGCAGCGGGGCGGGCGGACGAAGCAGTCCACCCGCGCGACGCGTGGTGCCGTCGTCGTCCCGGACCTGTTCCGGTTCCCGATGGAGAGGACTTGGTGATGTCGGGGAGAGCGTGGAGAAGGGTCGTCGCCTCGGCGATGACAGGTGCGATGGCCGCCACCGGCGTCGCACTGGCACCGGCGGCACAGGCCGACGTGGTGCCGGGGAACGAGAGCGACATCGGTGTCTACACCGACGGCACGACGGACTCGATGGACATCGGCGACCCGGTCTACAGGAACCTGGACCAGGTCGCCGCCGCCCTCGAGCCGGGCGTCCCGTGGACCGCGGGCTCGATGCACGGGTCGATCTTCGAGAAGGACCTGGCCGCGGGCGGCACGGACTACTACCTCGACCGCGTGCTCGGGGTGAGCGGGACGGCGAGCAACAGCGTGCTCCAGACGCGCGGCCGGTCGCTGTACCTGCGGGGCAACAGCAACTGGGCGGTCATGGGGTTCGCGGGCTCCGCGTTCGCGGGCGGGCCGAACAACCTCGGCAACCTCTACACCGTGACCGTGCCCGGGCAGACGATCACCGAGGTCGGGGCGCAGCGCTTCAACGCGCCGAGCCACGCGAAGGCGCGCTACACCGTCGGGACGACGGGCGTCGTCGCGGACCTCAAGAAGCTCATCACGTACGACAACGTGGCGCTGTCCGCGCTGACCTTCACCAACCCCGGCGCGAGCGACGTGACCTTCACGGTGCGCGCGTCCTCGCCGCTCGCGACGGCCGCAGCCGACGCGGCCGACGAGCTCACGGGGACCCGCACGCTGACGAGCGGGTCGAACAACGGGCTCGTGGACACGCCGTGGTCCACCGTGACCGTGGGGCTCAAGGCCCCGGGGTTCGAGCGCACGGGGACCAACCTCGACCGCGAGGTCACGGTGCCGGCGGGCGGCTCGGTCGACCTGTCCGTGCTCGGCGTGCTGTCCAGCGAGACGCTCCCCGAGTCGGTGGAGAGCTTCCACGAGTACGCCGCGCTGACCCCCGCGGAGGCGTTCCGCACGGGCGTCACGGAGTTCAACCGGCAGTGGGCGCAGGACGTCCCGTACATCGACGTCCCGGACGAGGCGATCGAGAAGGCGATCGTCTACCGCTGGTGGGGCGAGCGGTACAACAGCCTGGACGCGAACGAGCCCGGCTACGTGTACCAGTACCCGACGACGATCGAGGGCGTGAACCTCTACCAGAACTCGGTGGCGCTCACGCAGCCCATGCACCTGCAGGACACCAAGTGGATCCGCAACCCGTACCTCGGGTACGGGCAGATCCTCAACATCGGTGAGCTCTCCGGGGCGTCGGCGTTCCTCGACAGCCCGGGCCACACGAGCTGGAACAACCACTACTCGCAGTACCTCGGCACCGCGGGCCTCGAGGCGTACAACGTGCACGGCGGCGGTCCGGCGGTCGCCGAGCGCTTCGCGACGTACTTCGAGGGCGACGGCACCGGGCAGCTCGAGCACTACGACGGCAACGACGACAAGCTCATCGCGTACGACACCAACTACATGCCGGGCAACGACTCCGACGCGATCAGCTTCGGGTACCCCAAGGTCGACGCGGGGGCGCCGGGCGCGCGGACGATCGAGCGCCCGGAGTCCGCGTACGTGTGGGGCGCGTTCGACGCCGCCCGCCAGCTCTACGCGATGGCGGGGGCGGACCCGGAGAAGGTCGCAGAGATGGGGCAGACCGCCGACGAGATCCGGGACGCGATCCTCGGGCGGCTGTGGAGCGAGGAGACGCGCATGTTCCTCGCGGGGACGTCGCACGGCGCGACGTCGGGCGGGAACCAGAACCCGCTGAGCCAGGCCGAGCGCGACCTCATCCCGGCGAAGGAGTCGAACCTCTACGACATCTACGCCGAGAACCTCATCCCGGTCGAGGACGCCGGCACGTACGTCGACGGGTTCCGCTTCCTGCGCTACGGGGACAACTTCCCGATCTTCCCGTTCTACACGGCCAACCAGTACGACCGGGCCAAGTACGGCATCGGGGGGTCGAACAACTTCTCGAACATCAACTTCACGGTCCAGTACCGGGGCGTGCGGTCCGCGCTGCGGCACTACGACCCCGACCACACCTACGTCACGCCCGAGTACGCGGCGAAGCTCCTCGACTGGATGGCGTGGAGCATCTACCCGAACGGCGACACCCTCGTCCCCAACCAGGCCGAGTACTACTCGAACTGGAACGCGAGCACGCAGACGTTCAACCGCAACAACCCGAACCACGTGATGCTCGGCAACATGAACTACATCTACGTCGAGGACATGGGCGGCATCCAGCCGCGGTCCGACGACAAGATCGAGCTCTGGCCGATCGACCTCGGGTACGACCACTTCATGGTCAACAACCTGCGGTACCACGGCAAGGACGTGACGATCGTCTGGGACGAGGACGGCTCGCACTACGGCCTCGGCGAGGGCTACAGCCTCTTCGTCGACGGTGAGCGCAAGGCCGCGGCCGACGGCCTCGGCCGGTTCGTCTACGACCCGGCGGCCAACGAGGTCGTGGAGTCGGACGAGGGTCTCGCGGTCCAGGTCGTCGCCGACGAGGGCGCCGACGTGCCCACGGCCGTGGACACCCCGATCGAGGACGAGCGCGTCGTGTCGTACCTGAGGACGGCCGGCATCGACCTCACCGAGGACGCCGACAACCTCGCGCGCGGCGCGGAGCTGTCGTCGTCGGCCACCCAGCAGGGTGCGCGCCCGACGCCGTGGCGCCAGTTCCACACGCCGGGCTGGAGCACGGGCTCGATGAACTACACGCCGGGCGCGATCAAGGAGACCGAGCGGCCCGTGTCGCTCGACGCGGTCACGGACGGCAACACCGCCAACGAGCCCTTCTGGGGCAACTACGGCACGGAGGGCGACACGGGCTACGTGGAGCTCGACCTGGGCGAGCCGACGACGTTCGACAACGTCAAGGTCTGGTTCGTCAGCGACCGGCAGGCGGGCGGGTACCGCGAGCCGCTGCGGTACTCGGTCCAGGTGCCCGACGGGTCCGGCGGCTGGACGACCGTGCCGGACGCGTTCAAGGCGCCCAAGGTCCCCGGGCCCAAGTTCAACGAGGCGCTGTTCGAGGCCGTGACGGCGGACAAGGTCCGGGTCGCGTTCACGAACACGCCGTCGTCCTGGACGGCGATCTCGGAGATCCAGGTCTTCGACTCGGGCCGCGAGGTGCCCGAGGTCGTCAACGACGCCCCGACGGTCGGGGTGAACGCCGACCGGTCGAAGGACGGGAACCTCTCCACCACGCTCGTCGGCACGGTGACCGACGACGGCATCCCGGAGGACGGGACGCTCACCTACGGGTGGTCGACGGTCTCCGCGCCCGACGGGGCCAGCGTCATCTTCGGTGCCGCCGACGCCCTCACCACGACGGTGACGGGCACGGCCCCGGGGGTGTACACCTTCCGGCTCACGGCGTCCGACGGCGAGCTCACGACCGAGCGCGACGTCGAGGTCGAGCTCACCGAGAAGGCGACGTCCGCCGAGTTCGGGACGCTCGCGACCGTCACGACGAGCGGGTCCGCCTCCTGGGAGAACCCGCTCCGGGTCAACGAGCCCTCCACGCCCGCGAGCTCGAACCCCGGTGCGGGCAACGGCTGGGGCACGTGGGGACAGCCCGCGAACGGCACGAGCGCGCAGAACGCCGCGTGGATCCGGTACGCGTGGGAGTCGCCAGTGCTCGTCGCGTCGACCGACATCTACTGGTACGACGACAACGGCGGGACGCGCATGCCGCGTGCGGACACCTACACGGTCGAGCACTCGCAGAACGGCACCGACTGGACGCCCGTCACCCTGACCGAGGGCTCCACGTACGCGGGCGCGCTCCAGCGCAACGCGTACAACCACCTGGAGTTCGAGCCCGTCGAGGCCAGCTACCTGCGAGTCCGGATCACGGGCGTGCAGACCGGCGGCGCCGGCACCGGCATCCTGCGGTGGCGCGTCAACGGCGACACCGTCGACTCCGTGGCGAGCCCCGTGATCCTGCGGACCGTCACGGGCGAGGTGCCGGAGCTCCCCTCGACGCTCGACGTCGTGTACTCGAGCGGGCGCCGCGGTGCCGTCGAGTTCACGTGGCAGCCGATCACGCCCGCCATGGTCGCCGAGACCAACGTCGAGCCGTTCACCGTCTACGGCACCAACACGACCTACGGCCTCATCGCCGAGGCCCAGGTGTACGTGCGGCCGGAGAGCTCGCAGGGCGGCATCTCCATCCAGGGCGCCGAGCAGTTCGAGCAGAGCGTCGACGTCGGCGAGCAGCCGTGGCTGCCCACCAAGGTCCTCGTCTCCTACAACGACGGCTCGCGCGACAACCAGGCCGTCGGGGTCGAGTGGGACTTCGACGAGAGCGTCGTCGAGACGCCGGGCGTGTACGTCGTCCGGGGCGACCTCGTCCTCCCGGACTACGTCAGCACGGCCGGCACCACGACGACGACGCTCACGCTCACCGTGGGCGACGGCGCTCCCGCGGGCCCGGCCGTCACGGTGACGACCGAGACCCGCTGCCTCGCCGGCAAGGTCTACGTCGCGGTCCGCGCGCAGAACGACGACGACGCGCCCCTCACGGTGCGCCTCGACACGCCGTTCGGCACCAAGACCGTCAACGGTGTCGAGCCCGGGAAGAACGTCTACCAGTCGTTCGCCACCCGTGCGTCCTCCGTCGAGGCCGGTGAGGTCACGGTCGTGGCCACCGACGCCGAGGGGAGGTCGACGACCGTCACCGAGCAGTACGACGCCCGCTCCTGCGGCTGACCCGCAGCGCGCGTCGCACCACCGTCTCGCCCCGGTCCGTCCCCACGGACCGGGGCGAGACCCGTCTGCGAGGGAGAACCGTGGTCCGCCGGGGCAGAGCCCTGGTCCGCCGAGGTAGAGCCCTGGTCGCGCGAGGTAGAGCCGTGGTTCTTGTGCTCGACGGCGCGTGGTCGGCCTGGGTGGGCGGGGTGGGTGGTGGTGCCGCGTCTACCATCCGCCGCTCGTTCCTCGCGGCTCCCGCCAGGCCCGCCACGACGCGGCACCACCACCCACCCCGCCCGGCGTCGTCTCGCCCTGGTCTTGGCTCACCCGGGCGACCGCCCGGGATCGCGGATCCGCATGTGCAACGCCCTGGACGTTCAGCGAGAACGAGAGCACCACGGTCTTCGACTGGGGGATCGCGGCCATCCGTCGTCGATGGACGTTCTCCTTCAGCGGACCAGGGTTCTACCTCGGCGGGCCAGGGTTCTACCTCGGCCAACCACGGCTCTACCTCGCGCTACCAGGGCTCCCTCGGCGGGGCGGGGACGTGTCAGCGGCGGGCCAGGGCCCAGCGGAAGGTGTTGCGCAGCAGGTAGGAGCCGTCGGGACGCCGGAACGGTCGCGCGGCGCGGAGCACGTCGGGGCGGAGCTCGGCGCGCAGCTCGTCCGACTCGCCGAACATGATCGCGGCAACGACGTCGTCCGCGTCGGCGAGCACCATCGGCGCGTCCGCGACGCCCTCCGTCACCGGCGTGAAGCCGTGCTCCGCGAGGAGCGCGCCGAGGTGCCCCTCCTCGCGGCTCTCGTCGCTCGGCTCGTGGTCCTCGCCCGCGACCGCGCGCTCGAGCACGGTGAGGTCGTTGAGCTCGTCCTCGGCCCACGTCGCGACGGCGACCAGCCCACCGACGCGGCGGCACTCGACGAGCGTCCTCGCGACGTCGGTGAAGGCGAGCGCGTTGACGAGCGTCACGAGGTCGAAGGAGTCGTCCGGCCAGGGGAGTCGCTCCGCCTGCGCGACGCGCAGGTCCGCGCCCGGGCTGCGGCGCCGGGCGACGTCGACCATCCCGGCGGCGGCGTCGCACCCGGCCGCCTCGGCCCCGCGGGCCACGGCCAGGGCGACGAGCTCGCCCGTGCCGCACCCGACGTCGAGCACACGGGACCCCGGCCCGACGCCCGCGGCGTCGAGGATCGCCCGCTGCGCGGGCTCGGCGGCGGGCGCCCACCAGCGCGCCCAGGCGTCGGCCAGTGCCGACCACTCGTCGACGTGGTCCACGGTCCCCTCCGTGTGCGTCGTGCGGACGGTCGGAGCGTCAGACGTAGCGCTCGAGGATGCTCGACTCCGCGAGCCGGGACAGGCCCTCGCGCACCGCGCGGGCCCGCTGCTCGCCGACGCCGTCGACGGTCATGAGGTCGTCGATGCTCGCGGCGAGGAGCTTCTGCAGGCCGCCGAAGTGCGCCACGAGCCGGTCGATGATCGTCGCGGGCAGGCGCGGCACCTTCGACAGGAGGCGGTACCCGTGCGGCGCGACGGCCGCGTCGAGCGCGTCGCCGCCGCCCGGCAGGTCGAGCACGCGGCCGATCTGGCCGAGGTCGAGGAGCTGCGTGGAGTCGAGGCCCCCGAGGGCCTTCTGCACCTCCGCGAGCGAGCGGTCCTTGCGGCCCAGGTCGACGTAGTCCCGGATGACGAACTCGCGGTCCGAGCCGATGCCGCCGATGAGCTCGTCGAGCTGGAGCGCGAGGAGGCGGCCGTCGGTGCCGAGCTCGATGACGTAGCCGGCGATCTCCTCGGAGATGCGCGCGACCATCTCGAGGCGCTGCACGACGGCGCAGACGTCGCGCACCGTGACCAGGTCCTCGATCTCGAGCGCGGACAGCGTGCCGGACACCTCGTCGAGGCGCGCGCGGTAGCGCTCGAGCGTCGCGAGCGCCTGGTTAGCGCGCGACAGGATCGTGTCGGAGTCCTCCAGGACGTGGCGCTGCCCGCCGACGTACAGCGCGACGATCCGCATCGACTGGCTCACCGAGATGACGGGGAAGCCGCTCTGCTTGGCCACGCGCTCGGCCGTGCGGTGCCGCGTCCCGGACTCGGTGGTCTCGATCGTCGGGTCCGGCAGGAGCTGGACGGCGGCGCGCAGGATGCGGTTGGCGTCGCGGTCGAGCACGACGGCGCCGTCCATCTTCGACAGCTCGCGCAGCCGCGTCGCGGAGAACCCGACGTCGAGCTGGAAGCCTCCCGAGCACATCTCCTCGACGACCTTGTCCAGGCCCAGCACGATGAGCGCGCCGGTCCGGCCGCGCAGGATGCGCTCGAGACCGTCACGGAGCTCGGTGCCCGGTGCCACGGCGGCGAGGGTCTCCCGGAGCAGCTCGTCGGGGTGCGCGGGGGAGTTGGCCACGGGGGAATCCTACGCTGCGAGCCCCTCCGCAGCTCCGGAAAACCCCGGCGCCACGCCACAAAGCGGTCACGATCCGGTCTCGGCGTCGTGGGGGCGTGCCGGGTCCGGGCGCCGCGCGCACCGGTGGCCGCCTCCGGACGGCTCCGTCAGAGTGGGTGGTCGAGACAGGTCACCGGAGCGGCTCGGGAGGGCACGTGCACCGTCGTCGGTCGTTCGCACAGGTCGGGAGGTCCGTCGCGGCGGGCGCCGCGGCGCTCGTCCTCGTAGGCCTCGCCGCCCTCGCCACGGGCACCTCGGCCGTGGCCGAGGTACCCGAGCCCGGGGAGGACGAGGCCGTCGTGACCGTCCGCGTCGGCGGGGACCGGGTCGGGACCCGGGAGGTCGCCCCGCTGCCCGGCGTCGTGCTCGGGCTGTACACCGAGGGCGCGACGCCCGAGCCGGTCGACCAGCCCTGGGCGCTGTGCACCTCCGACGCCGACGGGGACTGCTCGTTCGTGGTCCCGGCCACGGGCCCGGGGGGTGCGAACGCCGGGGCGCGGTTCCTCGTCCGCCAGCTGTCGGCGCCCGCCGGGTGGTACACCAACCCGACCCTGCGGACGGGAGCGGGGAGCGGGTCGGGCTCCGTCGCCCGGCCGTACGAGTTCCTCACGCCGCCGCTCGAGGCGGGCCAGACGTACAGCTCCCTGGCGGCCGAGCCGCCCTTCATGTTCGGCAGCGCCGGCAGCGGCCGCCCCGAGACGGACTCGGAAGGCGTGTGGCAGCAGTCGCGCACGAACCCGGCGTTCTCCGCACAGTGCGGGGTCGACGTCGCGCTCGTGCTCGACCTGTCGGCGTCCCTGGGCAGCCAGGTGACGAACCTCAAGGCCGCGACCGACTCGATCGCGGACGCGCTCGTCGGGACGCCGTCGCGCATGGCGGTCTTCTCGTTCGACGGCACGTCGCCCGCGACGAACGGCGGGAACGCCCCGACACTCGTCCCCGTCTCGACGCAGGGCGGCGCGGACGCGTTCAAGGCCCAGTACGCGGACTGGGCGACGGGGTCCGGGACCAACTGGGACCAGGCCCTGTGGGCCGTCGCGCAGGCCGCGCCGGACTACCAGGTGGTCGTCCTGCTCACCGACGGCAACCCGACGCGGTTCAGCGCCGACCCGCTGCTCGGTAGCGGCGGCACCACGCACTTCCGCGACGTCGAGAACGGGATCTACTCCGCCGACGCCGTCAAGGCGCGGGGATCCCGGCTCCTCGCGCTCGGCGTCGGCAGCGGGATCGACGACGTGACGCGCCTCAACCTGCGGGCGCTCTCCGGCGAGACCTTCTACGAGGGTGGTGACCCGGGGTCGGCCGACTACTTCGACCTGGCCGACTTCGAGTCGGCCGGGTCCGCGCTCCGCGACGTGCTCCTCTCGGGCTGCGCGTCGCGGCTGACCGTGACGAAGGAGCTCGTCCCCGCGGAGAACGTCGGCGAGGACGTGACGGGCGCGGTGCCCGCGGGACCGGGGTGGGAGATCTCGGCCGGCACGACGACGGCCGGGGTCACGGTCACGCCGCCGACGCAGACGACGCCCGACGACGGCACCGGCAGCGTGGTGTTCGACGTCGACTACGGCGGCCAGCCCCAGACCGCGACCCTGACCGTCGCGGAGACCCAGCAGGACGGCTACGACCTCGTCACGGCCGCCGGGGCGAACGCCGTGTGCGTCGACAAGCTCGCGCAGGACGCCCCGGTCGCGGTCGAGAGCTCCGGGGCCACCGGCTTCACGGTCGACCTCCCGCCGTCGGGGTTCGTGAGCTGCACGATCCGCAACCGGCCGCAGTCCGCGGTCGTCGTCGACAAGACGTGGGTCGTCCGCGGCGAGACCTTCGCCGAGGGTGAGCAGCCGGAGGGCCTGGAGGCCGCGCTCACGCTCACGGGGCCCGACGGCGCCGGGCCGAGCGCCCAGCCCTGGGGCGCCGAGCGGGGCGGGTACGCGGGCGCGCAGGAGGTCGTCGTGGACGAGACGACGACCCTCCCCGCGGGCTGCGTCCTCACCGGTGCGCGCGTGACGTCCGTCGACGGCGAGGCGGTCGACGAGGCGCTGCCCTTCACGACGACGGCGGGGTCGCCGACGCGCGAGGTGGAGGTGACGAACGAGGTCGTGTGCCCGCCGATGCTCACGCTGGTCAAGGAGGTCGTCAACGACGACGGCGGCACCGCCGCGCCCGCCGACTGGACGCTCACGGCGTCCGGGTCTCCCGGGACCGGCGACCTCGTCGTCACGGGGGCCTCGGGGAGCGACGACGTCACCGCGGTGCCCGTCGAGGAGGGGTCGTACGCGCTGGCCGAGGACGGGCCCGCCGGCTACACCACGCTCGGGTGGGAGTGCGCCGACGAGGAGGGTGCGGCGCTCGCGGTCGAGGACGACGTCGTCGACATCGGGCCTGACGACGCCGTGATCTGCACGGTGACCAACGACGACGACCCCGCGCCCACGACGCCGGCGCCCGAGCCCTCCGAGCCGGGAGCCACGGCCGCGCCCGCCCCCGGTGGCGGCCCGCTCGCCACCACGGGCGCGAGCGTCGCGCTGCTCACGGTGCTGGCCGGGCTGGCCGTGGCCGCCGGCACGGGGACGGTCCTGCTGGTGCGCCGTCGTCGCTCGGCCGGTCTCGGGGGCTGACCACCGCGGCGGGGCGGCCGTCGAGCCCCGAGCGGGCTCTGCTCGGCGGCTGCCCGGCCGCGGCCCGCGCGCTCAGCTCCGCGCGAGCTCGACCGCCTCGCCGAGGTGCCGCGCCGGGTGGATCGTCATGCCCTCGACGGGGCGCGGGAACGACCCCCGCGGCACGACGGCGCGCGTGAAGCCAAGCCGCGCGGCCTCGGCCAGCCTGCGGTCGAGGCCCGCGACGGGGCGGATGTCCCCGGCGAGGCCGACCTCGCCGAACGCGACGGTGCCCTGCGGGAGGGCCTCGTCCTCCCGCGCGGACAGGACGGCGAGCGCGATCGAGAGGTCGGCGGCCGGCTCGGTCACCTTGGCGCCGCCCACGGTCGACGCGTAGACGTCCTGGTCGACGAGCCGCACGCCCGCGTGCCGGTGCATGACGGCGAGGATCATCGCGAGGCGGCTCGAGTCGACGCCGCTCGTGGTGCGGCGCGGGTTCGTCAGCGAGCTCGGCACGACGAGCGACTGGATCTCGAGCGCGAGGGGCCGGCGGCCCTCGAGCGTCACGGTGACGCACGTGCCCGGCACGCCCGCGCCGGTGTGCGAGAGGAAGAGGCCGCTCGGGTCGGCGAGCCCCACGATCCCGTTCTCGGTGAGGTCGAAGCAGCCGACCTCGTCCGTGGGCCCGTAACGGTTCTTCACGGCGCGGACGAGGCGCAGGCGCGAGTGCCGGTCGCCCTCGAACTGGCACACGACGTCGACCAGGTGCTCGAGCGTGCGCGGACCGGCGACCGAGCCGTCCTTCGTGACGTGCCCGACGAGGATCACGGGCAGGTCGCGGGCCTTCGCCGCGGCGATGAGCGACGCCGCGACCTCGCGCACCTGGCTCACGCCGCCGGGCGCGCCCTCGACCTGCGCGGACGCGACGGTCTGCACGGAGTCGACGACCAGCAGGTCGGGCTCCGTGGCCTCGATGTGCCCGAGGACGGTCGCGAGGTCCGTCTCGGCCGCGAGCAGCAGGCCGGGCGCGAGGGCGCCGACGCGCTCGGCGCGCAGGCGCACCTGCCCGGCCGACTCCTCGCCCGTGACGTAGAGGACGCGCCGCGGGACGGGCGCGGGGCGCGCGGGCTCCGCGGGCGCGCGCTCTCCGGCGGGCCGGACCGTCGGCAGGTCGGAGCCGCCCGCGGCGACGTTGCTCGCCACGGCGAGCAGGAGCGTCGACTTGCCGACGCCCGGCTCCCCGGCGAGGAGCACGACGGCGCCCGGCACGATCCCGCCGCCGAGCACGCGGTCGAACTCGGACACGCCGGTGGGCGTGGCGCGCGCGGCCTCGACGCTGATCTCGCCGATGGGGCGCGCGGGGGAGCGCGTGGGGGACACGGCCGTGGTGCGGGGGCCCGAGGCGGCCGGGGCGTCCTCCGTCACCGTGCCCCACTCCTGGCACTCGCCGCACCGGCCCACCCACTTCGCGGTGGTCCACCCGCACTCGCTGCAGCGGTAGGCGGGGCGGGCTCGCTTGGCGGCCGCGGAGCGGGCCGCGGTGGTCGACGACGTCACGCGCCCCAACCTAGCCAGCGCCCCTGACACCGGCACGCCGCCGCACGCCGCGACGAGCGGGCGTCGGCGCGGGATGCTGGGCCCATGCGCAAGCGCGGCCTCCCGCACGACAGCCCGTGGTGGACGCCGATCCTCACGGTGACCTCGACGGCCGCGTGCCTCACGGTCTACTACGGCGTGCCGCTGCCCGACGACGACGCGCCCGAGGTGGTCCAGCTCGTCTCCTTCGGCGTCGGGCTGGCGCTGCTGTGCGGGCTCCTCGTGGTCCAGGTGCGGCGCCAGCTCCGCGCATGGGAGACGCCGAGCGTGCGGGTCCAGTCCGTCATGGGCCTGCTGCTGCCGGTCGTGACGTTCTTCGCCCTCGTCTACTACCTCCTCGCGGACCAGTTCGTGGGGATCGAGAACCGGACCGACGCCCTGTACTTCGCCGTCGTGACGCTCGGGACGGTCGGCTACGGCGACGTCCACCCGACGGGCGAGGCCGCCAAGATGGTCGCGATGGTCCAGATCGTGCTGGACCTCGTCGTCGTCGGCGTCCTGGTGTCCATCGCCACGTCGCGGGCCCGCGCCCGGGCGGAGCACCGCGAGCGCGCGGAGCGCACCGAAAACCGCCCCGACTGACGTTTCCTCCGCAGGCTCTCCTCGTCCCGGCGGCTGGGCGTCCGCGCCGCGGAATCCCGGCCTTTTTTGGGATTCACCAGATACTGCCGCGCGGAGGCGCGTGCTCATCGCTCTACCAACGGACCGAAAACCATTGCGAAGCGGTTTCTGCCTGTGGCATGGTCGGCACGACGACCGGCTCGACGACGAGAGGTGGACGCCCGTGACGACGCGAGCGCGAGGGCGGCCCGCACGACGCACCGCCACGGTGCGGGCCGCTCTCGGCCCGCCCGGCACCTGACCACCGGACCGCCACGGCGGCGCCCGGCGGTGACGCGTCCGACCCCCGCCCGCGGGGGCGTCATCGCCGTCCCCGCACGCCGGTACTGATCGTCGGACCGTCCGCCCTGCCCGCCGGCACGGGCTCCACGACCGTGCGCCCCGGGGGCCGAGGGAACTCCCGGGGCGCACGACCTCCACGCAGGACCCGCAGGCCGCACCGACGCGGCCCGACCGTCAGGAGACCAGCCCATGACCGACAGGACCAGCACCCGGCCGTCCCGCGGGCGGAGCCCCGCGCGGGGCGTCGTCGCGAGCGTCGTGGGCGGCGCCCTCGCGCTCACCGGGATCGCCGCGAGCACGGCCCCGCCCGCCGCGGCGGCGGAGCCCTCCACGTTCACGAGCACGGAGAACCCGATCCTCGGGGACGGGAGCTACTACTCGGCCGACCCGGCCCCGCTCGTCGTGCCCGCGGGCGCGCCCGGCAACGACACGGGCGCCGACCAGCTCTACGTCTACACCGGCCACGACGAGGCCGGTCCGCGGCAGAACGACTTCATCATGAACGAGTGGGGTGCGTTCGTGACGAGCGACGTCGACGCTGGGGAGTGGACGCACCACCCGTCCCTCATGCGCCCGGAGGAGGTCTTCGACTGGGCGACGCCGGGGCGCGCCTACGCGGGCCAGGTCGTGCAGGGCGTGGACGGGCGCTACTACTGGTACGTCCCCGTGCACGAGGCGGACAGCCCGGCGAGCGACGCGTTCGGCATCGGCGTCGCGGTCTCGGAGTCCCCGACGGGCCCCTGGACGGACCACGTGGGCGCTCCGATCATCTCCCAGCGCGTCCCGACGCCGAACACGATCCACAACATCGACCCGACGGTCCTCGTGGACGGCGAGGGCGACGACGCCCGCGTCTACGTCTGGTGGGGCAGCTTCTCGAACCTGCGCATGCTCGAGCTGGGCCGGGACATGAGGACCCCGGTCGGCCAGGTCCGCACGGTCACCGGTCTCACCGGCTTCTTCGAGGCCGCGTGGGCGTTCGAGCGCAACGGCACGTACTACCTGGCGTACGCGGGGAACAACGCCGGGCCTGCGTCGGCCTGCACCCCGGCGAACTACCACGCGTGCATCGCGTACGGCACGGCGTCGTCGCCGGAGGGTCCGTGGACGTACCGCGGCACGGTCCTCGCCCCGGTGTCCTCCACCACGAGCCACCCGGGCATCCTCGAGTTCGACGGCGAGTGGTGGATCGCGTACCACACCGCGGACGCCGAGGGCGGCAACCACTTCCGCCGCTCCGTCGCGATCGACCGGGTCGAGTGGGACGACACGCAGTCGCCGCCGCGGATGAAGCAGGTCGTCACGACGCCGGAGAAGGTCCGGGACACGACCCCGCGCGCGAACGTCGCGCAGGAGGCGACGGTCACGGTCTCCAACGAGCCCGTGCCGACGCAGTACTGGAAGAAGGCGCTCAACGACGAGATCGTGCGGCCGAACCCGCTGCCCCCGGACATGTGGGGCACGTGGACGGGGAACAACCCGGCCCAGCAGTGGGTCCAGTACACGTGGGACCAGCCGGTGCGGGTCGCCGGCTCGCAGATCGAGTTCTGGAACGACCAGCCGCAGGGCACGGGCGTCGGCGTCGCGGCGCCCGCGTCGTGGCGCATCCAGTACTGGGACGCGGCCGACGGCGGCGCGTGGGTCGACGTGCGCGACCCGAGCGGCTACGGC
This sequence comes from Cellulosimicrobium sp. MI9406, assembly GCF_040595865.1. Classification (NCBI taxonomy): domain Bacteria; kingdom Bacillati; phylum Actinomycetota; class Actinomycetes; order Micrococcales; family Promicromonosporaceae; genus Cellulosimicrobium; species Cellulosimicrobium sp. MI9406. The sequence goes on along the minus strand of NZ_JALIZI010000003.1, from coordinate 95,751 downwards.
ACCGGGACGAGCGGCTTCCAGGAGACGACGTTCGAGCCGGTCACGACGACCCAGGTGCGCGCGGTCCTCGACGCCTCGACGAACGGCAGCACCTACTCGGCGGTGGCCGTCGAGGAGTGGAAGGTCCTGGCGGAGCAGCCCGCCGCCGTCGAGCCGCCCGGCGCGACGGTCGAGGTGGGCGAGACGGACCTGCCCAGGACCGTCCCGGTGACCTACCCCGGCGGCGAGACGCTCCACGTCCCGGCCTTCTGGGACCCCGTCGGGCCCGACGACGTCGCCGCCCCGGGCTCGTTCACGGTCGACGGGTCGGTGCTCGGGTACGCGGGCGGACGGGTGACGACGGACGTCACGGTGGTCCCGGCGGAGCCGGCACCGGGCGACGAGACGCCCCCGACGCTCACCCTCACGCCGCTCGGCAGCCAAGGCAGCGGCGGCTGGTTCCGCTCGGACGTGCGCGTGCGCGTCGACGGCACCGACGACTCGGGCGGGCGCGTGGTGCTCACCACGCGTGTCGACGACGGTGCGCCCGTCGTCACGGACCCGGTGCGGACGGCCGAGGTCGCGGTCGCTGGGGACGGCGAGCACCTCGTCGTGGCGACGGCCGCGGACCGCGCGGGCAACCTCTCCGACGAGGTGTCGCTCGACGTGCGGATCGACCGGGTGGCGCCGGTCAGCCGCGGCGTGCTCGACGCCGCGGCGCGCACCGTGACGGTCACGGCGACCGACGCGACCTCCGGCGTCTCGCGCGTCGAGTACGCGATCGGCACCGGGGCGTGGCGGACGTACGACGGTCCGGTGGCCGCGCCGGACACGAACCAGCACCGCGTGTCGTTCCGAGCGGTGGACGCCGCGGGCAACGCGGAGACGCCGAAGGTCGTCACGGTCCCGGCGGACGTCTCCGGCCCGCTCACGGGGAACGTCGCGTCGATCGCGACGGCGAGCGCGTCGTACACCGCCGGGTGGAACAGCCTGGGCGCCCTCAACGACGGGGCCGACCCGGCGAACCCGAGCCAGGCCCAGATCTGGGGCACGTGGTCCGGGACGCGCCCGGCCACCCAGTGGGTCCGGTACGACTGGCCCCGGCCCGTCCGCCTCACGGGCGCCGAGCTGAAGTTCTGGCGGGACTCGAACCCGGGCACCGGGGACGGCGTCGTCCGCCCCGACGCGTGGGCGCTCGAGTACTGGGACGAGGCGGCGCAGGCGTTGGCCCCGGTGGCGAACCCCTCCGGGTACGGCACGAGCACGACCGCCTTCAACACGGTCACCTTCGACCCGGTCACCACGTCGCGGCTGCGGGCGACGTTCACCGCGAACGGCAACGGCAGCACGTACTCCGCCGTCGCCGTCACGGAGTGGCGCGTGTTCGCGGACGACCCGGGCACGGGCGGCCCCGGGCCGGACCTCCCCGTCACGGTGACGGCGCAGCCGCGCTGCCTCGCCGGGAAGGCGTACGTCGCGGTCGTCGCGAGCCACGAGCACGACGGCCCCGTCGACCTGGTCGTCGAGACCCCCTACGGCACGCGCGAGTTCCCCGCCCTCGCGCCGGGGCGGAGCGCGTACCAGTCGTTCGCGGTGCGCGCGGCGGACGTCCCGGCGGGCGGCGTCGTCGTCCGGGCATCCGCGACGGTCGACGGCGCGGCGGTCACGTCGGAGACGACGGCGGAGCACGCCGGGCTGGGCTGCGGACGACAGTGACGACGGGCGGGTGAACCCGTCCGGCGCGTGCCCGACACCCCGCGCCACCGCGGGGGTTCGGGCACGCGCGCGTCCTACGCTGGGCCGCGTGGCCACGCCCCGGAGATCGGCGGCCCACGAGGACCACCGAGAGCAGAGAGGTGCGCGCGATGAGCCAGCCGCCCGACGGGGGCACGCCAGGACGGGCCGCCACCCCGGCGCGCCCCGGGGCGAGGGCGGGCGCGTCGGGCCCGTCGGGTCCCCGCCGTCCCGCCGACGCGACGGGCGCGCGCGACCGGCGGCACTCCCGCCCCCCGTCGGCGGCGGTGTACCGGCGTCGGCGGCTCGTCGTTCTGGTCGGCCTCCTGGTCGTCGTCGGCCTCGTGCTGGCGCTCCTCGCCTGGGTGTGGCCGGGGTTCGCCCGCTCGGACGCCGCTGCGGAGCCCGAGCCGACGGTCACCGTCACCGCCGACCCGCCCACGCCGACGCTCGAGCCCGTGGCACGCACCGGCACGACCGCGTTCGCGCAGGCGCTCCCGGACACCGTGCTCGACCTCGTGCTCCGCAGCGACTCGGCGACGGACGCGTGGACCGCCGCGCGCGCCCTGGAGGCGTACCAGCTCGAGTACGCCGACGGCGAGGGGGACGACGCGACCCGGGTCACCGTCGTCGCGGGCCAGTGGCCGACGTCGGCGGAGGCGGAGGCCGCGGCGGACGACCTCGTCGCCGCGGCGGGCACGCCCACGGAGGAGGGCGACGTCGAGGTCGCCGGGGAGGTCGCGGGCCGGTACGCCGTGACCGACGCGGGCGACGGCCGGGCCACCGTCACGTGGCGCAACGACACGGCCGTCCTCCAGGCGACGGGGCCCGCCGACGTCGTGGCCGACGTCTACGCCGCCTTCCCGCTCTGAGCACCGGGGCCCTCGCGGCGGCCCGGACTCTCCGGGTGCGCAAGAATGCCCTTCACCGACTCCCGGGAGCTGATCGCCCATGACCGACCTGCCCACCCCCTCCGCGCCCCGGCTCGCCGTCCTCGGCACGGGCGTCATGGGCGAGACCGTCCTCGCGGGTGCGCTCGCGTCCGGGTGGCGACCCGACGACGTCGTCGCGACGGTCCGCCGGCCCGAGCGCGCCGACGAGCTCGCCGCGCGCCACGGCGTCCGGACGACGCGCGACAACGTCGAGGCCGTGCGCGGCGCCGGGGTCGTCGTCGTCGCGGTGAAGCCGAAGGACGTGGCCGCGCTGCTCGCCGAGGTCCACGACGCGGTGGGCGAGGGCACGGTCGTCGTGAGCGTCGTCGTCGGCCTCCCGACCGCCTTCTACGAGGAGCGGCTGCCCGCGGGCACCGCCGTCGTGCGGGTCATGCCGAACACGCCGTCCGTCGTGGGTGCGGGCGTGAGCGCCGTGAGCGGCGGGAGCGCCGCGGACGACGACGACGTCGCGCTCGTCGAGCGGCTGCTCGCCGCGACGGGCCTCGTCGTGCGCGTCGCGGAGAAGGACCAGGACGCCGTCGGCGCGCTCTCCGGCTCCGGGCCCGCGTACGTCTTCTACGTCATCGACGCGCTCGCCGAGGCGGGCGTGCTGCTCGGCCTGACGCGCGCGACGGCGCTCGAGCTCGCGACCGCGACCGTGCACGGCGCGGCCACGATGCTGCGCGAGACGGGCGAGCACCCGGCGATCGCGCGCGAGCGCGTCTCGTCGCCGGGCGGCACGACGGTCGCGGCGCTGCGCCGTCTCGACGCCGGCGGGGTGCGCGCCGCGTTCCTCGACGCGCTCGAGGCCGCGCGCGACCGCTCGGCCGAGCTCGCGGCGGCGCTCGCGGACGCCCCGGCGCCGCGCGCGGGGACCGAGGGGGCGGGGTCGTGAGCGACGGGCCGTCGCCCCGCACGCGCCCGCCCGCGATGTCGGACGTCGCGCGGCTCGCCGGCGTCTCGCACCAGACCGTGTCCCGCGTGCTCAACGACCACCCGAGCGTGCGGCCCGAGACCCGCGACCGCGTCCTCGACGCGATCGCGACGCTCGGCTACCGCCGCAACAGCGCGGCGCGCGCCCTCGTGACGATGCGCTCGGGCACGATCGGCGTGGTCACCACCGGCTCCGCGCTGTACGGGCCGACGTCGACCCTCATCGCGGTCGAGGAGGCCGCGCGCGAGCAGGGCTACTTCGTGAGCGTCGCGACGATCCGGCGCTACGACGCCGACACGATGCACCGGGTGCTCGAGCACTTCATGGACCAGGGTGTCGAGGGCATCGTCGTCATCGCGCCGCAGACGGACGTCGCGGCGGCGGTCGACTCGTTCCGCGCGCCGGTCCCCGTCATCATGATCGCCGCGCGCGACCTCCCCGCCGACGGCGAGGCGACCGACGTCGTGCGCCCCGCGCCCGGTGCGCTCGGTGCGCCGGGGGCGATCCTGTCCATCGCTGTGGACCAGCGTCTGGGTGCGCGCGTCGCGACGGAGCACCTGCTCGGTCTGGGCCACCGCACGGTGCTCCACCTGTCCGGGCCGCTCGACTGGTTCGACGCGCGCGAGCGCGAGACGGGCTGGCGCGCCGCGCTCGAGGAGCGCGGCGCCCCGGTGCCCGAGCCGGTGCGGGGCGACTGGTCGTCGGACCGCGGGTACGCCGTCGGGCGCGAGCTCGCGGCCGCGGTCCGCGCGGGCGACGGCCCGACGGCGGTGTTCGCGGGCAACGACCAGCTCGCGCTCGGCCTGCTGCGCGCGTTCTGGGAGCAGGGTGTGCAGGTCCCGGCGGACGTCTCGGTGGTGGGGTTCGACGACGTCGCGGGCGCCGGGCACTTCATCCCGCCGCTGACGACGGTGCGCCAGCCGTTCGGGTCCCTGGGCCGCCGGTGCATGGGGATGATGATCGACGCGCTGGCGGGCGCGACGGTCCGTCCCGTCTCCATCCCGCCCGAGCTCATGGTGCGCGAGAGCACGGGAACGCCGCGCGACTGACCGCGCGCTCGCACGGGCGAGCGCGGAGGGAGTTGGCCTCGCCGGTTGTGAGCGCTAACATTCGAAGGACACTCAACGACCGAGGCGCGACGCCGCGACGAGGAGAAGCAGCAATGGTGCAGCAGGACGAGGTCGGGCGCCGTCGGGCGGCCGTCGTGGCGGGGGACACCGCGCTCGGGATCGAGCTCGGGTCGACGCGGATCAAGGCGTGCCTCGTGGACGGCGACGGCACGCCGCTCGCGAGCGGGAGCCACGCCTGGGAGAACCGGTTCGAGGACGGCGTTTGGACGTACCCGCTCGACGCCGTGGAGGCGGGGCTGCGCGAGTGCTACGCGCGCCTCGTGGCCGACGTCGAGGAGCGGTACGGCGTGCGACCCACGACGTACGGGGCGCTCGGCGTCTCCGCGATGATGCACGGCTACCTCGCGTTCGACGCCGACGGCGAGCTCCTCGTCCCGTTCCGCACGTGGCGCAACACGTCGACCGGCCCGGCCGCCGCCGAGCTCACCGAGCTGCTGGGGTACAACGTCCCGCTGCGCTGGTCGGTCGCGCACTGGTACCAGGCGATCCTCGACGCCGAGCCCCACGCGGCGCGCGTCGCGTCGCTCACGACGCTCGCCGGGTACGTCCACCGGCGCCTCACGGGACGCCACGTGCTCGGCGTCGGCGACGCGTCCGGCATGTTCCCGGTCGACCCGGCGACGCGCGACTACGACCACGCGCTCCTCGCGCTCGTCGACGAGCGCGCCGCCACCCACCGGGCCGGGGCGAAGCTCGCCGAGCTGCTGCCCGACGTGCTCGTCGCGGGCGAGGACGCCGGGCGCCTGACCGCCGAGGGCGCGGCCTGGCTCGACCCCACCGGGTCGCTGGAGCCCGGCGTCCTGCTGTGCCCGCCCGAGGGCGACGCGGGCACGGGCATGGTCGCGACGAACGCCGTCGCGCCGCGCACGGGCAACGTCAGCGCGGGCACGAGCATCTTCGCGATGGTCGTGCTCGAAGGTCCGCTCGCCGCCGTGCACCACGAGCTCGACCTCGTCACGACGCCGGCGGGCGACCTCGTCGCGATGGTCCACTGCAACAACGGCGCGAGCGAGCTCGAGGCGTGGGCCGGCCTGCTCGGCGAGCTCGCCGCGGCCGTCGGCAGCGACGCGGGCCCGGACGACGTGTTCGGCGCGCTGTTCCGCGCCGCGCTCGACGGCGACGCCGACGGCGGCGGGCTGCTCGCCTACAACTACCTCGCGGGGGAGCCGATCACCGGGCTCGACGAGGGGCGCCCCCTGGTCGTCCGCACGCCCGGCAGCCGCCTGACGCTCGCCAACTTCGCGCGGACGCAGGTGTACGGCGCGTTCGGGACCCTCGCGCTCGGCATGCGCGTGCTCGCGCGGGAGGGCGTCCGGATCGACGGGATGCTCGCCCACGGCGGGATGTTCCGCACCGCGGGCGTCGCGCAGCGGCTCCTCGCGGCGGCGATCGGCGCGCCCGTCAGCGTGGGGCGCACGGCGGGCGAGGGCGGGGCCTGGGGCATCGCGGTGCTCGCGGCCTTCGCGCGCGCCTGCGCCGGGGAGCGCGCACCGGGCGCCGACGTGGGTGCGGACCTGGGCGACTACCTGCGCGACCACGTCTTCGCGGCGGCCGAGACCGTGACGGTCGAGCCCGAACCCGCGGACGTCGCCGGCTTCGCCGCGTACCTCGAGCGGTACGCGGCCGGGCTCGCCGTCGAGCGTGCCGCCGTGACAGCGCTGCCCACCCGCACCGGAGGAGAGGACCCCGCATGAGCACGCCCACCCCGTCCGCGGACGCGACGGCCGCGCGACCCGCCGTCCCGGCGGTGCCCGCGCACCTGCGCGACGCCGTCGACGCCGCCAAGGAGCGCGTCGCCGCGCTGCACGCCGAGCTGCCCCGCTGGGAGCTCGTGGTGTGGACCGCGGGCAACGTGTCCGAGCGCGTCCGGGACACCACGCGGCCCGACGGCGCGGGCGACCTGCTCGTCATCAAGCCGTCGGGCGTCGCGTACGACGACATCACCCCCGGCGCGATGGTCGTGTGCGACCTCGACGGGGCCCTCGTCGAGGGCGACCGGTCGCCGTCGTCGGACACGGCGGCGCACGCGTACGTGTACCGCCACCTGCCCGAGGTGGGCGGCGTGGTGCACACGCACTCGACCTACGCGACGGCGTGGGCCGCGCGCGGCGAGCCGGTGCCGTGCGTCCTGACGATGATGGCCGACGAGTTCGGGGGCGACATCCCCGTCGGACCGTTCGCGCTCATCGGCGACGACTCGATCGGGCGCGGCATCGTGGAGACGCTGCGCGGGTCGCGCAGCCCCGCGGTCCTCATGCGCAACCACGGGCCGTTCACCATCGGCAAGGACGCGCGCGCGGCGGTCAAGGCGGCCGTGATGTGCGAGGAGGTCGCCCGCACCGTGCACGTCAGCCGCCAGCTCGGCGAGCCCACGCGCATCCCGCAGGACGACGTCGACGCACTCTACGCGCGCTACCAGCACGTCTACGGGCAGCAGCCCGCGCGCTGACCGGCGGGCCGCTCCGACCCGGTTCCCCCGGGCCCGGCGGCGCACCGGCACGACACGCAGCACGACCACCGGGACGGGACCGCAGCGGTGCGGGCCTCGCCCACGACACGAGAGATGGACCGACATGAGCAAGCCCTACGCGGACCGCGAGATCTGGTTCCTCACCGGCAGCCAGGACCTGTACGGAGAGGAGACGCTGCGGCAGGTCGCCGAGCAGTCGCAGGAGGTCGCGCGCGCCCTCGACGCGTCGCCGGACGTCCCGGCGACCGTCGTCTGGAAGCCCGTCCTCAAGGACGCCGGCGCGATCCGCCGCGCGATGCTCGACGCGAACGCCGACGACCGCGTGCTCGGCGTCGTGACGTGGATGCACACGTTCAGCCCCGCGAAGATGTGGATCGGCGGCCTCGACCAGCTCCGCAAGCCGCTCCTGCACCTGCACACGCAGGCGAACGTCGAGCTGCCGTGGGACACGATCGACTTCGACTTCATGAACCTCAACCAGGCCGCGCACGGCGACCGGGAGTACGCGTACGTCGCGACGCGGCTCGGGGTGGCGCGCACGACGGTCGTCGGGCACGTCTCGAACCCGGCGGTCACCGCGCGCGTCGGCTCGTGGGTGCGCGGCGCCGCCGGCTGGGCGGCGACGCACGAGCTGCGCCTGGCCCGCTTCGGCGACAACATGCGCAACGTCGCGGTGACCGAGGGCGACAAGACCGAGGCCGAGCTCCGGTTCGGTGTGAGCGTGAACACGTGGGGCGTGAACGACCTCGTGCGCGCGGTCGACGAGGTCTCCGAGGCCGACGTCGACGCGCTCGTCGCGGAGTACGAGGACCTCTACGACGTGGTCCCCGAGCTGCGCAAGGACGGCGACCGGCATGCCTCGCTGCGGTACGCGGCCCGGCAGGAGATCGCGCTCGAGACGTTCCTCGAGTCCGTCGGCGCCAAGGCGTTCACGACCAACTTCGAGGACCTGGGCGACCTGCGCCAGCTCCCCGGCATCGCCGTCCAGCGCCTCATGGCGAAGGGCTACGGGTTCGGGGCCGAGGGCGACTGGAAGACGGCCGTGCTCGTGCGCGCCGCGAAGGTCATGGGCGAGGGGCTGCCCGGCGGCGCGTCGCTCATGGAGGACTACACCTACGACCTGACCCCGGGCAGCGAGAAGATCCTCGGCGCGCACATGCTGGAGATCTGCCCGTCGCTCACGACCTCGACGCCCCGCGTCGAGATCCACCCGCTCGGCATCGGCGGCAAGGAGGACCCGGTCCGCATGGTGTTCGACGCCGACCCGGGCGTCGGCGTCGTCGTGTCCCTCGCGGACATGCGCGACCGCTTCCGGCTCACGGCGAACGTCGTGGACGTCGTCCCGCCGAGCGCGCCGCTGCCGCACCTGCCGGTGGCACGCGCGGTGTGGGAGCCGCGGCCGGACTTCGCGACGTCCGCCGAGGCCTGGCTGACGGCGGGCGGCGCGCACCACACGGTGCTCTCCACGGCCGCGGGCATCGACGCGTTCGAGGTCTTCGCGGACATCGCGCGCACGGAGCTCCTGGTCATCGACGAGAGCACGACGCGGCGGGGCTTCCGCGACCAGGTGCGGTGGAACCAGGTCTACTACCGCCTCGCGCAGGGCCTCTGACGCCTGGGGGAGCCGTCCGCGCACGGTCCCGTCACGGCCACCGGCCGTGACCGAACCGTGACGGGGCGGCGGCTTCCCCTGGAGCTGTGTGAGCGCTAACATCGTCTCTCGGGAGGGTGTGAGCGATCACATCCGCGGGCCCGGGGTCCTGCCCTTCGCCTGGCTCCGCAGCTCGAGCACGTCGCAGTGCCGAGCGGTGACCGGAATGGTTACCGAACGGTGATGCGGAATGCCGAGTGGGGGCTTGCGGGAGCGACCCTGACACCGCTAGACATTGACACAAGCAAACATGTATCAACAAGAGTCAACAGTCCGATGAGGGGCTGGAACGACCCGACGGTCCTCGGCACGGCGCCGAGGTCGCATCTCAAGGAGGAGAGCATGTTCAGCACGACCAAGGCGCGCACGCGTCTGACGGGTGTCCTCGCCGGCGTGGCGGTCCTCGCGCTCGCGGCGTGCAGCAGCGGGGGCGGCAGCACGGACGGCAGCAGCAACGACGCGGGCGGCGACGGCGGCGGTGGCGGCGACACGATCTCCGTCGGCTTCTCGCAGGTCGGCGCCGAGTCCGGCTGGCGCGCGGCGAACACCAAGTCCATCCAGGACACGCTCACGGCCGAGAACGGCTTCGACCTCAAGTTCTCCGACGCGCAGCAGAAGCAGGAGAACCAGATCCAGGCGATCCGCTCCTACATCGCGCAGGGCGTCGACGTCATCGCGTTCTCCCCGGTCGTCGAGTCCGGCTGGGACGCGGTGCTCGAGGAAGCCAAGCAGGCCGGCATCCCCGTGATCCTCACCGACCGCGCGGTCGACTCGGAGGACGACACCCTCTACGAGTCGTTCATCGGCTCCGACTTCGTCCTCGAGGGCGAGATGGCCGGCGACTGGGTCTCCGAGAACCTCGCGACCGAGCCCATCAACGTCGTCGAGCTCCAGGGCACCACGGGCGCCGCGCCCGCGATCGACCGCAAGACCGGTTTCGAGAACGCCACGGCGGACAACCCCAACGTGACGATCATCGACTCGCAGACCGGCAACTTCACGCGTGCCGAGGGCAAGACGGTCATGGAGGGCTTCCTCCAGGCGCACGACGACATCGACCTCGTGTACGCGCACAACGACGACATGGGTCTCGGCGCCATCGAGGCCATCGAGGCCGCCGGTCTCGTCCCGGGCGAGGACATCAAGATCGTCACCGTCGACGCGGTCAAGGACGGCATGCAGGCTCTCGCCGACGGCAAGATCAACTTCATCGTCGAGTGCAACCCGCTCCTCGGCCCGGACCTGGCCGACATCATCAAGAAGGTCGTCGCGGGCGAGGAGGTCGAGAAGCGCATCGTCGTCAAGGACGAGTCCTTCACGCAGGAGCAGGCGATCGAGGCGCTCCCGACGCGCGAGTACTGAGCGCACCGCGCGCGCCGAGCGGACCGCCCGGGACGACCCGGGCTCCCGCTCCGCACCGCCCCGGCGGGGCCGGTCGACGCCGACCGGCCCCGCCACCACGGACGGGTCGCGCGCCGGGAGAGCACGGCTCCCCGGCGCGCGGCCGACGCACCACCGCCGGCATGCCGACCCCGCCGGCGTCCTGAGGCGCCCCGGGGCCCGGCAGCCCCGCCGCCACCGCTGCACGGAAGGTCACCCATGACTACCGCCGTCCCCGACGGTCGGCCCGTCGTCGAGATGACCGGGATCTCGATCGAGTTCCCGGGCGTCAAGGCGCTCGACGGAGTCGACCTCACGCTCCGGCCCGGAGAGGTCCACGCCCTCATGGGCGAGAACGGCGCCGGCAAGTCGACGCTCATCAAGGCGCTCACCGGCGTCTACTCGATCGACTCCGGTCGCATCCTCGTCGACGGCGCCGAGCACACGTTCTCCGGCCCGGGCGAGGCCCAGGCCGCCGGCGTCTCGCCGGTGTACCAGGAGGTCAACCTCTGCGAGAACCTCTCGGTCGCCGAGAACATCATGCTCGGCCACGAGCCGCGCCGCCTCGGCGCGATCGACTGGCGGGCCACGCGCCGTCGGGCGGGGGAGATGCTCGCGCGCCTCAACCTCGACATCGACCCGGCGTCCTCGCTCTCGAGCCACTCCCTCGCCGTGCAGCAGCTCGTGGCCATCTGCCGCGCGCTCGTCGTCGAGTGCAAGGTGCTCATCCTCGACGAGCCGACGTCCAGTCTCGACGCGGACGAGGTCGCGCAGCTCTTCGCCGTCGTGCGGCGCCTGCGCGACGAGGGCGTCGCGATCCTCTTCGTCTCGCACTTCCTCGAGCAGGTGTACGAGATCTCCGACCGCATGACCGTGCTGCGCAACGGCAAGCTCGTCGGCGAGTACGTCACCGCCGAGCTGCCGCGCCTCGAGCTCGTCTCCAAGATGATCGGCACCTCGCTCGAGGTGCTCGAGGAGCTCGAGGAGGCGCCCAAGCGCTCGGTCGCCGACCGCGAGGCGACGCCGTTCGTCCAGGCGCTCGGCGTCGGCCGCAAGGGCTCGGTGCAGCCGTTCGACCTCGACGTCTACCCGGGCGAGGTCGTCGGGCTCGCGGGCCTCCTCGGCTCGGGCCGCACCGAGCTCGCCCGGCTGCTCGCGGGTGCGGACCGCGCGGACAGCGGCCAGGTCCGCGTCGGCGGCGCGCTCGCCCGGCTGCGCACGCCGCGCTCCGCGATGCAGCGCAAGATCGCGTTCTCCTCGGAGCACCGCAAGGCCGAGGGCATCGTGGGCGACCTGACGATCCGCGAGAACATCGTGCTCGGTCTCCAGGCCGAGCGCGGGTGGGCCCGGCGCCTGCCTCGCAAGCAGGTCGACGAGATCGTCGAGAAGTACATCAGCGCGCTCGCGATCCGCCCCGCCAACCCGGACGCGCTCATCAAGAACCTCTCGGGCGGCAACCAGCAGAAGGTGCTCCTCGCGCGCTGGCTCGCGACGGCCCCCAGGCTGCTCATCCTGGACGAGCCGACGCGCGGCATCGACGTCGGGGCGAAGGCCGAGATCCAGAAGCTCGTCGCCCAGCTCTCGGGCGAGGGCATGTCGGTCGTGTTCATCTCGGCCGAGCTCGAGGAGGTGCTGCGGCTCAGCCACCGCATCGCCGTCATGCGCGACCGGGTCAAGGTCGCGGAGATCACCAACGACGAGGACGTCACGGTCGAGGACGTCGTCGAGCTCATCGCGAGCGGAGGGCAGGAGTCATGAGCACCACGGCACCCGCCTGGCAGCGCGCCGTCCAGCACCGGCTCTTCTGGCCGATCGTCGCGCTGGTCGTGCTGCTGGCGGTCAACACGGTCAACCGGCCGAGCTTCCTGTCCATCAGGCTGCAGGACGGCCACCTCTTCGGGTCGCTCGTCAACCTGCTGAAGAACGGCGCGCCGCTGCTGCTCGTCGCGCTCGGCATGACCCTCGTCATCGCGACGCGCGGCATCGACCTGTCGGTCGGCGCGGTGGTCGCGATCTCCGGGGCCGTCGCGCTGAGCTTCATCGCGTCGTCGCCCACGCCGGACAGCCTGACGACCGTCCTCGTCGCCGTGGGGATCGCGCTCGCGCTGTCCTTCGTCCTCGGCGTGTGGAACGGCTTCCTCGTCTCCGTCCTCGGGATCCAGCCCATCATCGCGACGCTCGTGCTCATGACCGCGGGCCGCGGCGTCGCGATGCTCATCACGGGCGGCCAGATCACGACGGTCAACAGCGCACCGTTCAAGTCGATCGGGTCCGGGTTCTGGTTCGGGATCCCCGTCGCGGTCGTGCTGGCCGGCCTCGTCTTCGCGGCCGTCGCGCTGCTCACGCGGCGCACCGCGCTCGGCATGCTCATCGAGTCCGTCGGCATCAACCCCGAGGCGAGCCGCCTCGCGGGCGTCAAGGCGCGCAGCATCATCTGGACCGTCTACGCGGTCTGCGCGCTCTTCGCGGGCCTCGCCGGCCTCATGATCTCGTCGAGCACCATGGCGGCCGACGCCAACAACGCCGGGCTCTTCATCGAGCTCGACGCGATCCTCGCCGTCGTGATCGGCGGCACGTCGCTCGCGGGCGGGAAGTTCTCGCTCTCCGGCACCCTGGTCGGCGTCCTCATCATCCAGACGCTCACCCTCACGGTGACCATGCTCGGCATCTCGCCGTCCGTCACGCCCCTGTTCAAGGCGATCGTCGTCATCGCGGTCTGCCTCGCGCAGTCCCCGAAGGTGCGCGACCTGGTCGCCGCCCGACGACGTCGCGCGGCCCCGACGGCCGCCGCGGCCGCGGAGGTGAGCGCCTGATGTCCGCCGTGCAGACCCCTGCCCCGACCTCGCCGCCCGACCCCCGGGGCGCCGAGACCGCCGCCCCCGGAGGCCGACCGACCATGACCGAGCGACTCACGAGCCGCGTGCGCCTCGACCGGCGCTACCTCCCGGTCCTCGGCACGTTCGCGGTGCTCGCGCTCATGCTCGTCGTGGGCGGGAGCCGGTACGAGAACTTCCTCTCGGCCCGCGTCGTCTCGAACCTGTTCATCAACAACTCGTTCCTCATCGTGCTCGCGGTCGGGATGACCTTCGTCATCCTCACCGGCGGCATCGACCTCTCCGTGGGTGCCGTGGTGGCGCTGTCCGGCATCACGACGGCGTCGCTCCTGCAGAGCGGGTGGCCGGTCGCGGTGGTGCTCGTCATCGCGGTCCTCATCGGCACCGTGCTGGGGCTCGCCGTCGGGCTCATGGTCCACGTGTTCGACATCCAGCCGTTCATCGCGACGCTCGCCGCGATGTTCCTCGCGCGCGGCCTGTGCTACGTCATCAGCCTCCAGTCCATCCCGATCACGAACGAGTCGTTCGTCGCGCTCGCGGGCTGGAGCCAGGAGATCGGCGACGGCTGGCGCCTGACGACCGCGGTCATCATCGCGCTCGTCGTCGTGGCGATCGCGTTCTACGTGCTGCACTACACGCAGTTCGGCCGCACGGTCTACGCGATCGGCGGCGGCGAGCAGTCGGCGATGCTCATGGGCCTGCCCGTCGCGCGCACCAAGGTGCTCGTCTACGTGGTGAGCGGCACGTGCGCCGGCATCGGCGGCCTGCTGTTCGCGATGTTCTCGCGGTCCGGCTACTCGCTCACGGGCGTCGGCATGGAGCTCGACGCGATCGCGGCGGTCGTCATCGGCGGCACGCTCCTCACGGGCGGGACGGGCTTCGTGCTCGGGTCCGTGCTCGGCGTGCTCGTGCTGGGCCTCATCCAGACGATCATCACGTTCGAGGGCACCCTGAGCTCGTGGTGGACGAAGATCGTCATCGGCGTGCTGCTGCTGGTCTTCGTGATCCTGCAGCGCGTCCTCGTCGTCAGGCGGAGGTGAGCCGGCGGCACCGGCCTCCGCCGCGGGCGTCCTCGTGACGTCCGCGGCGCGGGGCCGGTGCCGCGGCCGTCTGCCCGGGCCGACGGCCCGGGGTCACCGGAGCAGGACGGGGGCCGGCACCCCTGGGTCGTTCGGGCGTACGCCCGACCGGCGGTGTCATGACGCCGCCCTTGTAGAATGTGAGCGCTCACACTAGGCTCGGGCCGAACTTGTGAACGCTCACACGCAATGGTGCGTGTCTCTCGACGATGAGAGGAAGCCCTATGGAAACGTCTGTTCACCCGTCCCTCCCCACGTCCCGGCGCAGACCGGCGCGCCGCCGGCCCGTCGCGGTCGCCCTCGTGGCGGGCATGGTCGGCACGGTCGCGCTCGCGACGTCGCTGCCGGCCGCCGCCGCGGAGCCCGACCTGCCCGACGGCGCATGGGTCGACACGTTCGACGACGCCGCGCTCGGCTCGGCCTGGACCGTCGTCAACCCCGTGCCCGAGGCGCTGTCCGTCGGCGGGGGGAAGCTCACGCTGACCTCGCAGCCGGGCGACACGTACCAGGACGCGAACAGCGCGAAGAACGTCGTGCTGCTCGACGTGCCGGCGGGCGACTTCACCGTCGTCACCCGGCTCGAGGCGCCCGTCACCTCCGTCTACCAGGGCGCCGGCCTCGTCGCGTGGCAGGACATGGACAACTACGTCCGGTCGGGCCTGACCTTCGTGGGTGACCTCTCGCCGTCGGGCCGCGCGATCGAGAACGACGTCGAGACCGGCGGCGTCTTCAGCGCGGCGGCCTTCACCGACCGCCCGGGCTCCACCGGGGAGACGCTGCGCATGCAGCGCACCGGCGACACGATCGCGACGAGCTTCTGGGACGGCACCGCGTGGCAGCCCGCGGGCTCCGTGACCGTCGACTTCCCGACGACGCACGTCGGCCTCTACGCGCTCGCCGCGCAGAGCGGCGCGGCGCACACCGCGGCGTTCGACTACGTCGCGGTCCAGGCCGCCGAGGGCGCGGACCAGGTGCCCGACGGCACGTTCACGCTCGCGGGCCCGGGCGACGCCCGGTACCTCGTGGCGACCGACGACGGCCTCGCCCTCGACGACGAGCGCCCCGCGACGACCGTCGCGCTCGCCGCGACGGAGGTCGACGGCGCCGAGGGCACGTCCCCGGTGACGCTCGCCGTCGGCGATCGGCCGGTGGTCGTCTTTGGCGCGTCCCGGCTCTCCCTCGGGGCCGCGGGCGCGGACGCGACGGCGCTGCGGCTCACCGACGCGGGCGGCGGCACGGTCTGGCTGCGCAGCGCGGCCGACCCCGAGCGGTACGCCGGGGTGCGCGCTTCCGACGGCGCGCTCGTCCTCGGTCCGCGCGACGCGGCCACGAAGCTGACGATCACGCCCGCCACGAGCGCGGACCACGAGATCACCGTGGACCTCGCGGGCGAGCGCACCCAGATGAGCGACGAGCTGTACGGCATCTTCTACGAGGACATCAACTACGCGGCCGACGGCGGCCTGTACGCCGAGCTCGTGCGCAACCGGTCGTTCGAGTTCAGCAACCAGGACAACGGGTCGTTCACCGGCCTCACCGCGTGGAGCGCCGCGAACCGCGGCGGCGCGACGGCGACGACCCAGGTCGTGAACGACGCCGGGCGGCTCAACGCGACGAACCGCAACTACCTCAACCTCACGACGACCGGGGCGGGCGCCGGGGTGCGCAACGCCGGGTACAACACGGGGCTGTTCGTCGAGGAGGGGGAGTCCTACGACTTCTCCGTCTGGGCGCGGTCGGCGACGGCGCAGACCGTCACCGTGCGCGTCGAGGACGCCGCCGGGACCACGGCGTACGCGACCGGCCCGGTCGCCGTCGACGGCTCGAACGCGTGGAAGAGGTACGACGTCACGCTCACCGCGACGGGCACGACGAACGCCGGGCGGCTCGCGCTGCTCTCCGGCGCGGCGGGCTCGCTCGCGCTCGACCAGGTGTCGCTCTTCCCGCAGGACACGTGGGTCGGCCCGGTCAACGGGAAGTCCGTGCTCCGCAAGGACCTCGCCGAGAAGATCGACGCGCTCGACCCGCAGTTCCTGCGCTTCCCCGGCGGCTGCGTGACGAACGTCGGCACGTTCCGCACGTACGAGGAGTCGGGCTTCACCGACCGTCGCCGCACGTACCAGTGGAAGGAGACGATCGGCCCGGTCGAGGAGCGCGCGACCAACTGGAACTTCTGGGGCTACAACCAGTCCTACGGCATCGGGTACCTCGAGTACTTTCTCCTCGCCGAGGACCTCGGCGCGACGCCGCTGCCCGTGGTGTCGGTCGGCGCCAACGGCTGCGGCAGCACCATCCCCGAGATGACCGACCCCGCGCAGATCCAGCGGTGGGTGGACGACACGGTCGACCTGATCGAGTTCGCCAACGGCGACGTGACGACCGAGTGGGGCGCCGTGCGGGCCGAGCTGGGCCACCCCGAGCCGTTCGGCCTGAAGTACGTCGGGCTCGGCAACGAGGAGAACACGAAGACGTTCGAGGCCAACTTCCCGGCGTTCCGCGACGCGATCGCGGCCGCCTACCCGGACGTCCAGATCATCTCGAACTCCGGGCCGGACGACACGGGCCAGCGCTTCGACGAGCTGTGGGAGTTCAACCGCGAGCAGGACGTCGACCTCGTCGACGAGCACTACTACAACGACCCGCAGTGGTTCCTCGAGAACGACGAGCGCTACGACTCCTACGACCGCGAGGGGCCGCACGTCTTCCTCGGCGAGTACGCGTCGCGCGGCAACACGTTCGCCAACGCGCTGTCCGAGGCCGCCTTCATGACGGGCCTCGAGCGCAACTCCGACGTCGTGCGGCTCGCGTCGTACGCGCCGCTGCTCGCGAACGAGTCGTACGTCCAGTGGTCGCCCGACGCGATCTGGTTCGACAACGACGAGTCCTGGGGCTCGGTGAACTACTACGTCCAGCAGCTGTTCTCCGCGAACGCGGGCGACGAGGTCGTGCCCAGCACGCACTCCGGCCCGGCGCCCGCCGACGCGACGCTCGACGGCGGCGTCTTCCTCTCCACGTGGAACACGGCCGCGCAGTACGACAACGTGCGCGTCACCGACAACGCGAGCGGCGACGTGCTCTTCGCGGACGACTTCGAGTCCGGCGCCTCGCAGTGGGAGCCGCAGTCGGGCACGTGGGCGGCGCAGGACGGCGCCTACGTCCAGTCGGCGACGAACGTCACCGACGCCCGGTCGATCGTCGCCGGCGCGTACGCGAAGGACTGGTCGAGCTACACGCTCGAGCTCGACGCGCGCAAGACGTCGGGCGCGGAGGGCTTCCTCGTCGGCTTCGCCGCGGGCGGCCCGAACGACTACTACTGGTGGAACCTCGGCGGGTGGAACAACACGCGCCAGGCCCTCCAGCGCGCGTCGGGCGGGAGCGCGAACGAGGTGCAGGCGGTGGAGAACCACAGCATCGAGGCCGGGCAGCCGTACCACGTCAAGGTCGTCGTCGAGGGCTCGACCATCGAGCTCTACCTCGACGGCGAGCTC
Source organism: Cellulosimicrobium sp. MI9406 (assembly GCF_040595865.1). Lineage (NCBI taxonomy): Bacteria > Bacillati > Actinomycetota > Actinomycetes > Micrococcales > Promicromonosporaceae > Cellulosimicrobium > Cellulosimicrobium sp. MI9406. Next base: position 78,140 of record NZ_JALIZI010000003.1, on the reverse strand, counting down.
CAGATGTCCTACGAGCAGCCGTCGACCAAGTCGCTCTACCAGGTCGTCACGCGCGACGACGAGACGGGCGACGTCGTGGTCAAGGTCGTCAACCCCACCGCGACCGCGGCGCGCACGCAGGTGCACGTCGAGGGCTCCGACGGCATCGCGGACCGGGCGACCGTCACCGAGATGGTGGGCGCGCCGTCGGACACCAACACCAAGGCCGACCCGGAGCGGGTCGTCCCGGTGGAGCGGACGCTCACGGGCGTGGGGGAGGAGTTCTCCTACGAGTTCCCTGCGCACTCGATCACGTTCGTCCGGCTGCACGCGTCCGACGCGGAGCCCGAGCTCGACCTCGCGGTCGACGTCGCGCCGCGCTGCCTGGCGGGCACGGCGTACGTCGCCGTGCGCGCGACGAACGGCGAGGACGTCCCGGTCTCGGTGACGCTCGCGACGCCGTTCGGGCAGAAGGCGTTCGCGGACGTGGCGCCCGGCAGGAGCGCGTACCAGTCGTTCGCGGCGCGCGCGACGTCGGCCCCGGCCGGCACCGCGACGGTGACGGGCACGGCGACGCTCGACGGCGAGCAGGTCACCGCGACCGTCGACGTCGCCTACGACGCGCTCGACTGCGGCTGAACCATGCCGAGGTAGAACCGCAGGTCGCGAGGTAGAAGCCCCCGGGCTCTACCTCGCGACCGCTGGCTCTACCTCGCGAGAGCACGCTTCCCTCGTGGCCGGTCCGGCGGGCCACGAGGGCGCGGCCCGCGCTCCCCGCGCGGGCCGCCACCGCACGACACCGCACGACACCGCACGTCTCGACGCGCGGGCGACGACGCCCGCGCCGACCAGAGGAGCACCGATGCACCCCCGACCGACCGACGGCGTCCGCCGTCGACCCGGCGGCGTGGCCCGGCTGGCGGCCGTGGCGGCCGCCGCCGCGCTCGCCGTGACCGCGTGGGCACCGTCCGCCGTCGCGGCCGACGCCCTGCCCGCGCCCGTCCTCGACCTCGCGTTCGACGGCGACGTCGCCGACGCGAGCCCCCTCGCGCACCCCGTGGCCCTGCGCGGCCACACGGGCTCCGCGCCGACCGGCTTCTCCTACGTCGACGGCGTCGACGGGGCGGGGCAGGCCCTGCGCCTGAGCGGCAGCACGTACCTCGACCTCGGGTCGTCGACGGCGCTCCAGCCCGAGGACCTGACCCTCTCGTTCTGGGTGGAGCCCAGCGGGAAGCTGTCCGGGGAGCACGTCATCACGTGGAACAAGCGGGCCTACAACTCCGACGGCTGGTACCTGTCGTCCGAGTCGGACACGGTGCCGCTCGCGCTGTCGGTGGGGCCGGCGTCGGGCCAGCCGTACAAGGTGCGGGTCGCGAGCTCCGACCGCGCGGCGTTCTTCCCCGCGGACGAGTGGACGCACGTCGTCGTCACGTACGACCACGCGACGACGGCCGTCGCGTTCTACCGCAACGGCGAGCAGGTCCCGTCGACGGTGGCCGGCGCGGTCGCCGGCGACGCGACGGGGGTCCTGGGCTCCGACCCGGCGCTGCCGAAGACGATCGGGTTCAACGGGCCCCAGTACAACGGCGCCTACCTCAAGGCCGCGCTGGACGACTACCGCCTGTACGACGCGGTGGCGGACCTGGGCGACGTCGTCGGGCTGTACGAGGAGAGCGGGCGCACGGTGGACCGCGACGCGATCGCGCAGGACGACGCCGACGCGCTGTCCCTGCCGGAGCGCGCGACGGTCGCGCTCGTGCTCCCGGCGACCGGCTCGCGCGGGTCGACCGTGACGTGGCGGTCGTCGCATCCCGAGGTCGTCGCGACCGACGGGACCGTGGTCCGGCCCGCGATCGGGGAGGACGACGCGCACGTCACGCTGACCGCGACGGTGCGCTACCTCGACGGCGAGCCGGTGACGCGCGACCTCGAGGTCGTCGTGCCCGCGCTCGTCGACGAGACGCCGCTCGAGGAGACCGCGCTGCCGTCGGTGCTGCTCTCCGACGACTTCCTCCAGAACGCTGCCGCGAAGGAGCACGAGTACCTGCTGAGCCTGGACTCCGAGACGTTCCTCTACGAGTTCTACAAGGTCGGCGGGCTGACCCCGACCACGGCCGCCGGGTACGGCGGCTGGGAGCGCAGCAACGCCGTGAACTTCCGCGGCCACGCGTTCGGCCACTACCTCTCGGCGCTCGCGATGTCGTGGTCCTCGACGCAGGACGAGGCGACGAAGGACGCGCTGTTCACCGAGATCGAGGAGGGTGTGGGCGGGCTCGCGCGCGTGCAGGACGCGTACGCCGCCGCGCACCCCGGCTCGGCCGGGTACGTCTCCGCGTTCCGCGAGTCGATCCTCGACCAGGTGCAGGGCACCGGGACGTCGGACGAGAACGTCATCGTGCCCTGGTACAACCTGCACAAGGTGCTCGCCGGGCTGCTCGACGTCGCCGAGCACGTCGACGGCCGGGTCGGCGACCAGGCGCTCGCCGTCGCGACCGACTTCGGGCTCTACGTCCAGGGGCGCGTGGCGAAGCTGCCGAGCACCGACGTCATGCTCCGCACCGAGTACGGCGGCATGAACGAGGCGCTGTACGAGCTGTTCGACCTCACGGGCGACGTCCGGATCAAGGAGGCGGCCGAGGCGTTCGACGAGGTGACGTTCTTCCGTCAGCTCGCCGCGGGCCAGGACGTGCTGCCGGGCAAGCACGCCAACACGCAGATCCCCAAGCTGCTCGGCGCGCTCAAGCGCTACCAGGTGTTCACGCAGAACCCCGCCTACTACGACCTGCTCACGCCCGCCGAGAGGGACGAGCTGCCGATGTACCTCGCGGCGGCGGAGAACTTCTTCGACATCGTGGTGCGCGACCACACCTACGTCACCGGCGCGAACAGCCAGGCGGAGCACTTCCACGCGCCCGGGTCGCTGCACGAGCGCGCGGACGAGCAGGGCACCGCGCGCAACGCCGAGACGGCCGAGACGTGCAACGAGTACAACATGCTCAAGCTCGCGCGCGAGCTCTTCACGCTGAGCAAGGACGTGCGGTACGCGGACTACTACGAGAACGCGTTCATCAACACGATCCTCGCGTCGCAGAACCCGGAGACCGGGACGACGACGTACTTCAACCCCATGGCGTCGGGCTACCACCGCGTCTACAACCTGCCGTTCACCGAGTTCTGGTGCTGCACCGGGACGGGCATGGAGAGCTTCTCCAAGCTCGGCGACTCGATCTACTTCACCGGCCAGGGCTCGGTGTGGGTCAACATGTTCTTCTCCTCGACGGTCGAGCACGCGGAGCAGAACCTGCGGCTCACGCAGGACGCGAACCTGCCGAACGAGGACACCGTGACCTTCCGCGTCGACGCGCTCGACGGCGGTGCGGTCGCCGAGGACGCGACGCTGCGCCTGCGCGTGCCGTCGTGGATCGCGGGCGAGCCCGCGGTCGAGGTGAACGGCGCCGCCGTCGAGCCGCACGTGTCGCGCGGGTACGTCGTGCTGCCCGTCGCCGCGGGCGACGTGGTCCGGTACACGATGCCGATGGCGGCGTCCGTCGTCGACACCCCGGACAACCCGTACTTCGTGGCCTTCCGGTACGGGCCGGTCGTCCTCTCCGCGAACCTCGGCGAGGTCCCCGAGCCGGCGTGGCAGGGCACGGGCATCCTCGTCCGCTCGTCCACGCGCGACGCCGACGCCCAGACGGCGATCACGGCCGCGAACATGGGCGCCGACGAGTGGAAGGAGCGGATCGCGGAGAACCTCGTCCGCGTCGAGGACGACGCCGAGGGTCGGGTCCAGCTCGAGCTGCGGAACACCGCCGACGGCGGCGACCTCGTCTTCACGCCCCACCACACCAACTGGGACGTGACGTACGGGCTCTACCTCCACCTCGACGAGCCGGACTCGGCCGCGTCGCAGGATCGCATCCTGCGCGCCAAGCAGGAGCTGCGCGACGCCGACCGCACCGTCGACAGCCTGACGAGCTTCGACAACAACAACTTCGAGAACGCGAAGAACCTCCAGCAGAGCGGGTCGTCGGTCGGGACGTTCTCCGGCCGTCAGTTCCGCCACGCGAACGGCACGGGCTGGTTCAGCTACGACCTCATGGTCGACCCGGCCTCGGCGTCGAACCACCTGGGCGTCACGCTCTACTCGGGCGACCAGGGCCGCGTGTTCGACCTGTACGTGAACGACGAGAAGCTGAAGACGATCACCACGGTCGCGAACGCCCCGACCAAGGACGAGCAGGGGTTCTACGTCGACACGACGCAGCTCCCGGCGAAGTACCTCGAGATCGGCGAGGGCACGCGCTGGAAGGTCGACAGCGCGGGGGAGTACGTGCTCGACGAGGACGGCGAGCGCATCCCCGTGGTCACCGTCCGCTTCCAGGCGACGGGCGGCTGGGCCGGAGGCGTGTTCGGCGTCCGGGTCGACCGCGCGGCGTCGTACGACGCGACGCCCGGGCTCGCGGCGCTCGCGTTCGACACCGGGTCGCTCGCCCCTGCGTTCGACCCGGCGGTGACGGACTACACCCTCACCGTCCCCGCGGGCACGACGGGCGTCGTGCTCGACGCCGACCCGCACGTGCCGAGCGGCCTGGTCCGCGTCGACGGCGTGCTGATCGACGACACGCAGGGTCGCGTCGTGCCGCTCCCGGCGGACGGGAGCGCCCGGACCGTGGAGGTCGTCGGCGTCGCGCAGGACCACGAGACCGCCACGACCTACCGGGTCGAGATCGTGGCGGGGGCGACGGCCGTCGTCCCGCTCGACGTCGAGGTCTCGTCGCGCTGCCTCGCCGGCAGGGCCTACGTGGCGGTCCGGGCGACGAACACGGGCGCCACGCCGGTGGACGTCACCCTGGCGACGCCGTACGGGGAGAGGTCGTCCACGGGCGTCGCCCCGGGCGCGAACGCGTACCAGTCGTTCGCGTCCCGCGCGACGGCGGTCCCCGCCGGCACCGCGACGGTCACCGCGACGGCGGTGCTCGACGGCGCCCCGGTCACCACGACCCACGACGTCGACATCGAGCCGCGCACCTGCGGCTGAGCGACCCGCGCGCCGCACCGGCGTCCTCGCGGTCGGTCCGACGGGCCGCGAGGACGCCGCACCACGGCGACGCGGCGTCAGTCGATATCGGTACCGACATCGATATCCCCGGCATGAACCCACGACAGCAGCAGGACCTCGACGAGGAGGAACGACATGAGCAGGCACCGGAGACGACGAGCTGCAGCGACGATCGTGGCGGGGGTGCTGGCGCTCGGGGCCGGCCTGCCCGCGGCGCACGCCACCGCGACGGCCGACGACGAGCCCCCGGCGGCGACCGCCCTCACCGGGCTGACCACGACGGACCGCGGCGACGGGACGTACGACGTCCCGCTCCTGCGCAGCGACGTCCCCGACATCAGCGTCACGCGCGTCCCCGCGGCCGAGAACGACGAGGGCCGCGACCTGTACTACATGATCAGCACGACGATGCACCTCGCGCCCGGCGCCCCGATCATGAAGTCGTACGACCTCGTGAGCTGGGAGATCGTGGGCTACGTCTACGACCGGCTCGGCGTCGGCGACGTGTCGTCGCTGCGCAACGGGAAGAACGGCTACGGCAACGGGCAGTGGGCGTCCTCGCTGCGCTACCGCGACGGCACGTTCTACGTGGTGTTCAACACCAACGACCTCGGGGGGTCGTACCTCTTCCGCACGGACGACGTCGAGCACGGCGCGTGGGAGCGCACCGCGCTCGGCCGGGGGTTCCACGACCCGTCGCTGTTCTTCGACGAGGCCGACGGGGGGACGCCCTACATCTTCTACGGCTCGGGCGCGACGAGCGCCGTCCGGCTGAACGACGACCTCACCGCGATCGAGGCGGACTTCCCGAACATCTTCCGTGCCGCGGACTACGCGGGCGAGCCGTTCGTCGGCGGGCTGTTCGAGGGCGCGCAGGTGCACTACATCGACGGCGAGTACTACGTCGCGATCATCACGTGGCCCAGCGGCCAGAACCGGCAGGAGGTGCTGTTCCGCTCCCCGCACCTGCTGGGCCGCTACGAGACCACCGACGGGTCGAACCCGTACGAGGCGCGCAGCGCGCTGAACTCGGACGGCTTCGCGCAGGGCGGGCTGGTCGAGGTGCCCGACGGCGCGGGCGGCTACGAGTGGTGGGGCATGTTCTTCCGCGACACCTACCCTCTCGGCCGCATCCCCGCGCTCATCCCCGCGACGTGGGAGGACGGCTGGCCCACGTTCGGCGACGACGGCGTCGTCCGCGTCGGCGACACGTTCGCCAAGCCGATCGAGCTGGACCCGGCGACGGAGCGCCGGGAGCGGCTGAAGAGCATCGTCGCCTCCGACGACTTCGCGAACGACGCCGAGCACCGCGCGTTCAGCGACACCGTCTGGGTGGTCCCCGACGCGCCCACGTACGACGAGTCCCTGCTCGGCGTCGAGCTCGTCGCCAACCCCGGGTTCGAGGACGCCGGGACCGCGCCGTGGGCCGCGCAGTTCGGGGCGACGCTGTCGCGCGAGACGAGCGGCGCGGCGTCGGGCACGGGCGCGCTGCGCGTCGCGGGCCGGACGCTCAACGGCTCCGGGCCGAACCAGCAGCTCGGCGGGAAGATCCAGGCGGGCGTGACGTACGAGGTCTCGGCCCGGGTCCGCTACGCCTCCGGGCCGGCGCAGGTCCGCTTCAACCTCGTCGGGGACTGGGGCGCGGGCGTCACCACGCTCGCGTGGGCGAACGCCACGCCGGGGGAGTGGACGACCGTGCGGGGCACCTACACCGTCCCGCAGGACGCGGACGTCCGGACCTTCAAGCTCGCGGTCGAGACGCCGTGGGGCAACCCGCAGCCGCCGTCGTCGAGCGTCGAGTACCTGCTCGACGACGTGTCCGTGGTCGGCCGCGCGCCGGCCGTCGAGACGCCCACGCTCGAGGAGGTGTCGTACAACGGCTCGGACCTCGACCTCGCCTGGCAGTGGAACCACGCGCCGGACAACCGGTACTGGTCCCTCACCGAGCGCGAGGGCTGGCTGCGCCTGACCAACGGGCACGTCGTGAGCGGCGAGGCGGAGTACACCAAGGCGCCCGGGCGCGACCTCACCTACCTCGAGGAGGCGCGCAACACGCTCGGTCAGCGCACCTTCGGGCCGACGGCCTCCGCGGAGACCCGCGTCGACGTGTCGGGGATGCTCGACGGCGACGTCGCCGGCCTGGCCGTCTACGGCCGCAGCTTCGCGTACGCAGGGGTCCAGCAGGTCGACGGCGAGCGCACGCTCGGCCTCGTCACGCGGCTCCAGCCGTTCACCGACACGATCGACCGCGAGGCGGTCGAGTCGTTCGTCCCCGGGTCGCAGGTCTCGCTCGGGGAGCGCACGGACGTGCACCTCAAGGCGGACGCGGACTTCGCCTCGCCGGGCGGCCAGCTCTGGGTGCAGTACTCCTACAGCCTCGACGGGCGCACGTGGCAGCCGCTCGGGCCGCGCCAGGGGCCGCTCGTCATGGACTGGAGCCTGTCCCACTTCATGGGCTACCGGTTCGGCCTCTTCTCCTACGCCAAGGAGCGGACCGGCGGGCACGTGGACTTCGACCACTTCCTCCTCAGCGACGTGCTCGACGCCGACGGCGGCGCCGACCGGACGGCGTTCGACGCCGTCGTCGCCGAGGCGGAAGGGCTCGACCCGGCGGACCACACGGCCGAGTCGTGGGCCGCCGTCGAGCAGGCCCTCGCCTGGGCGCGGTCGACGACCGCGCCGTCGACGCAGAACCAGGCCGACGCTCCCGCCCGGGCGCTCGCGCTCGCCGTCGCGTCGCTGGAGCCGACGACGTCCCCGGACGTCGCGTTCGCGGCGGAGGCGAGCGTGCGCGCGCTCGCCGGCACCGACTACGTCGCCGTGCGCGTCGTGAACGAGGAGGACGTCCCGGTGGACGTGGTGGTCACCACGCCGTACGGCAGCCGCACGCTCGCCGACGTCCGACCGGGGGCGAGCGCCTACCAGGCGTTCCCGACGCGACGGTCGCCGGCGCCGGCCGGCGAGGTCACCGTCACCGTCACGCGCTCGACCGACGCCGCGACGACGACCCGCACCGTGCCGTTCGGTCGCTGACCCGCGCCCGACCCGGCGGGCCGCGCAGGCCGCGCCCGGTCGGCGCGAGAGGAGGGAGGACGCAGGACGACGGCGGGGGACCGCCGTCGGGCACGACCGTCCGCGCGAGGCGCGCGGACGCGCAGGACACCCACATCGATCGAGGAGGATCCATGGACACGCACCACCGCAGACGACGTCGCCTGCGCGGCGCCGTCGCCGGGGCCGCGCTCGTGACGCTGCTCTCCGCGTCGCTCGCCGCGCTGCCGTCGTACGCCGCGGACGAGGAGCTGGTCGTCAACGGCGGCTTCGAGGACGGCACGACCGGCTGGTTCGTCAACAACGGCAACGCGACCGACAAGGCCGTGCTGTCGACCACCGACCAGGCGTTCGCGGGCGAGGCCGCGGCCCTGACCACCGAGCGCGCGACGACCGGCTCCGGTCCGATGCAGGACCTCAGCGGCAAGGTCCGCGCGGGCGAGACGTACGAGCTCACCGCGAAGATCCGCTACGACGCCGCCGCGGCGCCGGCCACCAAGCAGTTCTTCGCGACGATGCACTACGGCGGCGGGTCGTACACGAACCTGGTGAGCGTCACCGCGACCAAGGGCCAGTGGGCGACGCTCGACGGCCGGTTCACGATCCCGGCCGACCAGAACGTCGGCACCGCGCGGCTGTTCTTCGAGACGCCGTGGACGAGCAACCCGTCCGCCGACCCGGCGACGCACCTCATGGACTTCGTGCTCGACGACGTCTCCGTCGTCGGCGCGGCCCCGCCCGGACCGCCGTCGAAGACGATCGAGGTGCTCGGCAAGCTTCCCGGCGAGCACAACCCGCTCATCTCCCACAAGTTCGGGGCCGACGGGTTCGGGTTCGTCGAGGACGGGCGCGTGTACATGTACATGACGAACGACACCCAGGGCTACGCGCCCGACCCGGTGACGGGCGTCTCGCCGCAGATCAACTACGGCAGCATCAACCAGATCACGCTCATCTCGTCCGAGGACCTGGTGAACTGGACGGACCACGGCGAGATCCAGGTCGCGGGGCCGCAGGGCGTCGCGCCCTTCACCAACAACTCGTGGGCGCCGGGCATGGCGAAGAAGACGGTCGACGGCGTCGACAAGTACTTCCTCTACTACGCCAACGGCGGCGGGTCGTCGAACGTCATCACGGGCGCCTCGCCGCTCGGGCCGTGGACGAGCGAGCGCGACAGCACGCTCATCGACGGGCGCACCCCGGGCGCCGAGGCCGTGGCCTGGAAGTTCGACCCGGCGCCGCTCGTCACCGACGACGGCGCGTACCTCTACTTCGGCGGCGGCCCCGCGTCGACGTCGATGCCCGCGGCGGAGCGGTTCAACAACCCGAAGAACATCCGCGTCATCGAGCTCGGCGACGACATGGTCTCCACGCAGGGCACGGCGGCCGTCGTGGACGCGCCCGTGGCGTTCGAGGCGGCGCAGGTCTTCGAGCGCGACGGGAAGTACTACCTGTCGTACTCGTCGCACTTCGGCGGCAACGACTTCGGCGGCAACCAGGCCACGCTCCCGGGGTACCCGGGCGGCGGGCAGATCGGCTACATGATCTCCGACGACCCGATGTCGTTCCCCAAGGAGACGTACGCCGGCGTGATGTTCCCGAACCAGTCGCAGTTCTTCGGCGCGGGCACCGGCGGCAACAACCACCAGTCGGTGTTCGAGCTGGACGGCAAGTACTACTTCACGTACCACGCGCCCACGCTCAACAAGCGCATCAACGGCAGCACCACGCAGGGCTACCGCAGCCCGCACATCCAGGAGCTGACGTTCAACGCGGACGGCACGGTCCAGCAGGTCGTCGGCGACTACGCGGGCGTGGACCAGGTCAAGGACCTCGACCCGTTCCAGGTGCTCGAGGCGGAGACGTTCGCGTGGCAGCAGGGCCTCACGACCGCGAAGGTCGACGGCGGCTCGGCGCAGTTCGGCGACCAGGCGCCGAACCTCGTCGTCCGCGACGTCGACGCCGGCGACTGGTCGGCGCTGTCGTCGGTCGACTTCGGCGACGGTGCCGCGAGCGTCACGGCGCGCGTGAAGCCGCTCGTCGAGGGCGCCACCGTCGAGGTGCGCCTCGACGACCGCGAGGGTGCGGTCGTCGGCACGCTCGACCTCGACACCCCCGTGGGCGAGTGGGCGGACGTGACCGCCGCCCTGGAGGGCGTGAGCGGCGTCCACGACGTGTACTTCACGTTCGCCGGCCCCGCGGGCGTCGACCTCGTCGAGGTGGACACGTGGGAGTTCGCGGCCGACGCCGCCGGCCCGGCCGTCGAGCTCGACGTGACCGCGTCCGCACGCTGCCTCGCGGGCAAGGCCTACGTGGCGGTGCGCGCGACCAACCTCGCCGACGTCGCGGCCGACGTCGAGCTCGTCACCCCGTTCGGCACGCGGGTCGTGCGTGACGTGGCACCGGGGGCGAACGCGTACCAGTCGTTCGCCGCACGGTCCGCGTCGCTCGCGGCCGGGGTCGCGACCGCCACGGGCACCGCGGTGCTCGACGGCGTCACGGTCGAGACCGCGCACGAGGCCGCCTACGGCGACCTGTCCTGCGGCTGACACCGGACGACCAACACTGCCCGACGGCGGCCCGCACCCCACCCGGGGTGCGGGCCGCCGTCGGCGTCCGGGTGCGCGCGGGAGTCCTCACGCGCTTTTCGACATCGTTGTCGGTCCCGGGGTCCCTAGGCATGTTTGCGTTCACATGTTAGCGTTCACACGCGCGTCCGACGGCGGACCCGCGACCGGCGCCGACGCCGGGCACGACGACGAGGAGTCACCGATGACCTCACGCCACGAACCACCCCCGACGCCCGCGGAGCCCCGCGCCCGACGCCGACGCCGCTCGCTCGCGGCGCTGCTCGGCCTCGCGCTCGTCGCCCCGCTCGCGCCCGTGGGCGCGGCGGCCGCCGGCCCGATGCCCGCGGCGCCCGCACCGGCCCCCGCCGCGGCCGAGCCGACCACGGACGGTCTGCGGCTCTGGCTCCCGCTCGACGAGACCGAGGGCGCCGTCGCGCACGACGCGTCGGGTCACGGCCTCGACGCCGCGCTCGTCGGCTCGGGCGGCGGGTGGCGCGCGGGACAGGGGCTCACGTTCGGCGGCGCGAACCACGTGGACCTGCCCGACGACCTCCTGGCCGGCTACGACGCCGTGACGGTGAGCGCGGACGTGTGGGTCGACACGTCGCTGAGCGGCAACTACTTCTTCTACACCTTGGGCAACCCGGCGGTCGGGACCCCGCAGTCCGGGAACGGCTACCTGTTCTCGACGGGCAACGCGAACTACCGCGCGACGATCTCCGACCTCGCGTGGGGCCGCGAGCAGAACACGGCCAAGACCCCCGCGGGCGCCCTCCAGCGCGGCGTGTGGAAGACCGTCACTTACACGCTCGCGGGCGGCACGGCGCGGCTGTACGAGGACGGCACCCAGGTCGGGCAGAACACCGCGGTGACGATCACGCCCGGCGCGATCGGCGGCGGCACCACGACCGCGAACGCGCTCGGGAAGTCGGCCTACGCGGCCGACAACCTCTTCAAGGGGCGCATGAAGGACTTCCGGCTCTACGACCGCGCGCTCACCGCGCAGGAGGTCGCCGACCTCGCGTCGGACGCCGCGCAGGACGCCGTCGCGGCCGACGCCGCCGCGCTCGACCTGGGCGACACGAGCGCCGTCGCCACGGATCTCGCGCTCCCGGCGAAGGGCGTCGGTGGCTCCGCCGTCGCGTGGTCGAGCTCCGACGCGGGCGTCGTCTCCGCGAGCGGCGCGGTGACGCGCCCCGCGGGCGACGAGCCCGCGACCGCGACGCTCACCGCCACGGTGACGCTCCGCGGCGCGACCGCGACCCGCACGTTCGACGTCACGGTCCTGCCGGGCGACGGCGACCAGGCGAAGGCCGACGCCGCGGCCGCCGCGCTCGAGGTGACGAACCTCGACGACGTGCGCGGCAACCTCACGCTGCCCACCACGGGGCTGCACGGCGCGAGCGTGACGTGGGAGTCGTCGTCGGGCACGATCACCCCGACGGGCGAGGTGACGCGCCCGGCGCACGGCGAGGACGCCGAGACCGTGGCCCTCACCGCGACGGTGACGGTCGGCGCGGCCACCGCGACGCGCGAGCTCGCGGCGCACGTCCCGCCGCTGCCCGAGCAGGAGGACCTCGCGGGCTACCTGTTCTCCTACTTCGTGGGCGAGGGCACCGCCACGGGCGAGCAGGTCTACTTCGGGCTCAGCCAGGGCAACGACCCGCTGAAGTACCAGAACCTCAACGACAACCAGCCCGTCCTCACGTCGGAGCTGGGGGAGAAGGGCCTGCGGGACCCGTTCATCATCCGCTCGCCCGAGGGCGACAAGTTCTACCAGATCGCCACCGACCTCAAGATCTACGGCAACGGGAACTGGGACGCGTCCCAGCGCACGGGCTCGAAGTCGATCATGGTGTGGGAGTCCACGGACCTCGTGAACTGGACCGACCAGCGCCTCGTGCAGGTCTCGCCCGACACCGCGGGCAACACGTGGGCGCCGGAGGCGTACTACGACGAGACGATCGGCGCGTACGTCGTGTTCTGGGCCTCGAAGCTCTACGCGGAGGACGACCCGGACCACACCGGCAACACCTACAACCGGATGATGTACGCCACGACGCGCGACTTCGTGACGTTCAGCGAGGCGCAGGTGTGGGTCGACCCGGGCTACTCGGTCATCGACTCGACCGTGACGCAGCACGACGGCCAGTACTACCGGTTCACCAAGGACGAGCGGAACAACACGTCGTCCACGCCGTGCTCCAAGTTCATCCTCGCGGAGAAGGCGGCCGAGCTGCGCTCGACGGACTACGACTTCATCACCGACTGCATCGGCAAGGCGAACTCGCTCGGCGGCGGGATCAACCAGGGCGAGGGCCCGACGATCTTCAAGTCGAACACCGAGGAGAAGTGGTACCTCTTCATCGACGAGTTCGGCGGCCGCGGCTACGTGCCGTTCGAGTCGACCTCGCTCGACGCGGCCGAGTGGACCATGTCCTCCGACTACGAGATGCCGTCGCGCCCGCGCCACGGCACGGTGCTCCCCGTGACGCAGGCCGAGTACGACCGCCTGCTGCGGACGTACCAGCCCGACGCGTTCGTCGAGTCCGTCGAGGACGTCGCCGTGACCGTCCAGACCGGCTCCGCGCCGGTGCTGCCCGCGAGCGTCACGGCGCGCTTCGCCGACGGCTCCACGGGCTCGGCGGACGTCACGTGGGACGCGGTCGACCCGGCGTCGTACGCGCAGGCGGGCTCGTTCGAGGTCGCCGGCACGCTCGGCGGCGGGGTGAGCGTCCGCGCCCGCGCGGTCGTCACCGTGACCGACGACGTCGTCCCCGTCGAGGGCCTCAGCGTCACCCCCGAGTCGCTCGAGGTGGGCGTCGGCGGCACGCGGCAGCTCACCGCGACCGTCACGCCCGCGAACGCGACGGCGCGCGCGATCACGTGGGCGTCGGACGACGCGGACGTCGCCACGGTCTCGGCCGACGGCGTCGTCACCGGTGTCGGCGAGGGCCACGCGCTCGTCACGGCGACCACGGCCGACGGGTCACGCACCGCGTACGTGGCGGTCGAGGTGACGGCCGACGTGCCGGGGCTCGTCGTGCGGTACGCGTTCGACGAGACGAGCGGCACGGCGGCGGCGAACACCGCGCCCGGGTCGTCGTTCGGCCCGGCGACGCTGACCAACGGCGCGGCTTTCTCCGGCACCGGGGAGGGCGTCCGGCTCGACGGGACGGACGACTACGTCGACCTGCCCGACCACCTGCTCGCCGGGCTCACCGACGTCACGGTCGCGCTCGACGTCAAGGTCGCGACGGACCAGGCGACGCCGTACTTCGTCTACGGCCTCGGCAACACGAGCGGCACGGCGGGCAACGGGTACCTGTTCACCACGGGCAACGCGTACCGCACGTCGATCGCGACGGGGAACTGGACCACCGAGCAGACCGTCACCAAGAACGCGAACCTCCAGCGCGGGGTGTGGAAGCACCTCACGTACACGCTGTCCGGCACGACGGCCGTGCTCTACGAGGACGGCGTCGAGGTGGGCCGCCAGACCGGCGTCACCATCGACCCGAAGGACATCGGGAACGGGTCGACGCTCGCCAACTACATCGGCCGCTCGCTGTACTCGGGCGACCGGTACCTCAAGGGCTCGGTGCGCGACTTCCGGATCTACGACCGCGCGCTCACGGCGGACGAGGTCTACCAGGTCGGGGCGGACCACACGGCCGTCACGGGCGCCGAGCTCGACGCGCTCAAGGTCCCCGCGATCGTCGACGGGGCGAGCTCGACCGTGACGCTCGCCGTCGAGCCGGGCACGGACGTCTCCGCGCTCGCGCCGGTCCTCACGGTCTCGCCGCGTGCGACCGTCACGCCCGAGAACGGCTCGGTGCAGGACCTCACGCAGCCCGTGGAGTACACGGTGAGCGGGCCGGACGGGTCGTCGCGCACGTGGACGGTCCATGCGAAGCAGATGGGCAGCCCCGTGCTCCCGGGGACGTACGCCGACCCGAACATCGCGCAGTTCGGCGACACGTTCTACCTCTACGCCACGACCGACGGCACCCCGGGCTGGGGCGGCAAGGACTTCTACGTCTGGAAGTCCACCGACCTCGTGACCTGGGAGCGCTCGGAGCAGCCGCTCCTCACGCTCGACGGTGCGAACGGGAACGTCCCGTGGGCGACCGGCAACGCGTGGGCGCCCACCATCATCGAGCGGGACGGGAAGTACTGGTTCTACTTCTCCGGCCACAACCCGACGTACGACCGCAAGACGATCGGCGTCGCGGTGGCCGACAGCCCCGAGGGACCGTTCACCGCGCAGCCGACGGCGATGATCACGAACGGCGAGGCGGTCACGTCCGGCCAGGCCATCGACCCGGCCGCGTTCCGCGACCCGGAGACCGGGAAGTACTGGCTCCTGTGGGGCAACGGCGGGCCGTCGAACGGCCCGGTCATGGCGGAGCT
Source organism: Cellulosimicrobium sp. MI9406 (assembly GCF_040595865.1). NCBI lineage: Bacteria > Bacillati > Actinomycetota > Actinomycetes > Micrococcales > Promicromonosporaceae > Cellulosimicrobium > Cellulosimicrobium sp. MI9406. The sequence continues at coordinate 63,065 of NZ_JALIZI010000003.1, read as the reverse complement.
GGGCGACGACATGACGTCGATCAAGCAGGACACGCTGCGGCGCATCCCCGGCCTGACCGACTTCCGCGAGGGCCTGTTCCTCAACTACCGGGACGGCGTCTACCACCTCACGTACTCGATCGACGACACGGGCTCGGAGAGCTACCGCGTCGGCTACGCGACGTCGGACAGCATCGACGGCCCGTGGACGTACCGCGGCGTGATCCTCGAGAAGGACGCCTCGCAGGGCATCCTCGGGACCGGGCACAGCTCGATCCTCAACGTCGAGGGCACCGACGACTGGTACATCGCGTACCACCGGTTCGCGATCCCCGGTGGCAACGGGACGAACCGCGAGACGACGATCGACCGCCTCACGTTCGGCGAGGACGGCCTCATCCAGAAGGTCGTGCCGACGCTCGAGAGCGTGGACCCGGTCGACGTCGCCCCCGCGCCCCGGGTCGAGCTGACCGTCGAGGCCACCCCGCGGTGCCTCGCGGGCAAGGTCTACGTCGCGGTACGGGCGACGAACGCGGGCGACGTGCCCGCCGACGTCACCCTCACGACCGCGTACGGCACGAGGACGTTCGCGGGCGTCGCCCCGGGCGCCAACGCCTACCAGTCGTTCGCGACGAGGGCGACGTCGGTCCCGGCCGGCACCGCGACGGTCACCGGCACGGCCGTGCTCGACGGCACCCCGGTCACCACGCCCTACGACGTCGCCTACGACGCCCACCCCTGCGGCTGACGATCCCCCGAGGTAGAGCCCCGGTGAGCCGAGGTAGAGGCGTGGTCACGACCACGCCTCTACCTCGCGGGACCGGGGCTCTACCTCGCGACACGACCTGCATCTCGACGAGGAGAGGACGACATGATTTCCATACACCGAGCACGCTCGGCGCTCGCCGCCGGGCTGGTGGGGGCGCTCGCCGTCTCCACGCTCGCCGCCGCGGTCGCCGCACCTGCGGCCGCAGACGTCGGCGGGCCCACCGACGACGGGCTCGTCGCGTGGTACCCGCTCGACGCCGCGAGCACGACCGGCGGCACGACGGCGAACCGCGCCGAGGGCTCGACGTTCGGCCCGGCCACGGTGGTGGGCGGCACGGCGACGGCCGACGGCACGACGCTCGACGGGACCGACGACTACGTCGACCTGCCCGACCACCTGCTCGCGGGCCTCACGGACGCCACCGTGAGCCTCGACGTGCTCGTGAGCCAGGACCAGGGCACGCCGTACTTCGTCTACGGGCTCGGCAACACGAGCGGGTCGAACGGCAACGGTTACCTGTTCACGACCGGCAACGCGTACCGCACGTCGATCGCGACCGGGAGCTGGACCACCGAGCAGACCGTCACCAAGGGCGCGAACCTCCAGCGCGGCGTCTGGAAGACGCTCACGTACACGCTCTCCGGCACGACGGCGACGCTCTACGAGGACGGCGTGCAGGTCAAGCAGGCCACGAACGTCACGACCGACCCCGGTCAGATCGGCGGCGGTCAGACGACCGCGAACTACGTCGGCCGCTCGCTCTACTCCGGCGACCGCTACCTCAAGGGCCAGGTGCGCGACTTCCGCCTCTACGACCGTGCGCTGAGCCCGGCCGAGGCGGCCGAGCTCGCGGCCCGGACCTCCACGGCCGCCGCGGACGCCGACCTCGCCGCGCTCGACCTCGGCGACACGAGCGCCGTCACCGCGGACCTCGTGCTGCCCACCACGGGCGCGCAGGGCTCGCTCGTCACGTGGACGTCGTCGGACGCGGGCGTCGTCGGCGCCACGGGGAAGGTCACCCGGCCCGCCGCGGGCGAGGACGACGCGACCGTGACGCTCACGGCCCTCGTCACGCGCGGCGCGGTCGCGCGCACCGCGCAGTTCGACGTCACCGTCCTCGCCCACCTCGCGCCCGCCGAGGCCGTGGCGTGGGACGCGAGCCACCTCGTCGTGCCGCACCTCGACGACGTGCGCGGCAACCTCACGCTGCCGGCCGAGGGGGCCAACGGCTCCGCCCTCACGTGGGAGAGCTCCGACCCCGCGACCGTCTCGGCCACGGGCGAGGTGACCCGGCCCGCCCACGGCGAGCCGGCCGCCGTCGTGCGGCTCACCGTCACGGCGACCAAGGACGGCGCGACCGCGACGCACACCTACGACGCGACGGTCCGCCCGCTGCCGGCCGCCGCCGACTACGAGGGCTACTTCTTCCCGTACTTCGAGGGGGAGAGCACCGCGGACGGCGAGTCGGTCTACTTCAGCGCGAGCAACGGGAACGACCCGCTCGACTGGGTCGAGCTCAACGACGGCGAGCCCGTGCTCACGTCGACGCTCGGCGAGAAGGGCCTGCGCGACCCGTTCATCATCCGCTCCCCCGAGGGCGACCGGTTCTTCCTCCTCGCGACCGACCTGCGCATCTACGGCGGCAACAACTTCGGCAACGCGCAGGAGCGCGGGTCGCGCGCGCTGATGATCTGGGAGTCGACCGACCTCGTGCACTGGTCCGACCAGCGCATGGTCACGGTGTCGAGCGCGTACGCGGGCAACACGTGGGCGCCCGAGGCGTTCTGGGACGCGCAGCGCGGCGAGTACATCGTCTACTGGGCCTCGGCGCTCTACCCGACGACGTCGACCGACGGCCGCCGCATCGCCGACTCCTACCAGCGCATGATGTACGCCACGACGCGCGACTTCGTGACGTTCTCCGAGCCGCAGGTGTGGATCGACGAGAAGCGCGGCAACGGGCTGGGGATGATCGACTCGTCGATCGTCGAGCACGAGGGCACCTACTACCGGTTCACCAAGGACGAGGCGTACATGATCCCGCGCCTCGAGAAGTCGACGGACCTGCGCTCGACCGACTGGGACCTCGTCGCCGAGAAGATCGGCTACGGCCAGCCCAACCCGTGGGGCGGCACCCTCACCGCGGGCGAGGGGCCGACCGTCTTCAAGTCGAACACCGAGGAGAAGTGGTACCTCTTCGTCGACCAGCCGAGCTACCACGGCGGCCAGGGCTACCTGCCGCTCGAGTCCACCGACCTCGACTCGGGCGTGTGGACGTCGGTCGACGCCCACCTGCCGAGCAGCCCGCGCCACGGCACCGTGCTGCCGATCACGGCCGCCGAGCACGCCGCGCTCCTCGCGGCGTACGGCGAGCAGCCTCCGGCGCCCGAGCTCGACCTCGCGGTCGAGGTCACGCCGCGCTGCCTCGCGGGCAAGGCGTACGTCGCGGTCCGCGCGACGAACGGGGAGGACGTCCCCGTCACGCTGACGCTCACGACGCCGTACGGCGAGAAGACGGTCGCCGACGTCGCGCCGGGCAAGAACGCGTACCAGTCGTTCGCCGCCCGCACGACGGCGGTCCCGGCGGGCACGGTCACGGTGACCGGCGTAGCGACCCTCGACGGGAAGGAGGTGACGACCACGCGCGAGGCGCAGGTCGACGCGCTCGACTGCGCCTGACACCCGCGAGGTCGCACCCCGCCGAGGGAGAGGCGAGGTACCGCGAGGGAGAGGCGTGGTCACGACCACGCCTCTCCCTCGACGGACCAGCGCTCTCCCTCGGCGACGTGGCGGCCGGGCGGAACCAGCACGAGCGTCGGACGCGGGGCTTCCCTCCTTGCCGCCGACGACGCTTCCACCACTCGACGACGAGTGAGAAGGAGCGACAGCTCATGCACGTGCACGACACCAGCTATTCGCGACGAGCCGTCCTGCGGCTCGGGGCGCTGGCCGCGGGGGCGACCGGCGCCGTCGCGCTCGCGGGCGGCGGCAGCGCGCTCGCCGCGCCGCCGGTCCCGGCGCTGACGGTCCCGAGCGGACCGCCCGTCAGCCGGGCCTTCCTGCGGTCCCTCGACCGCTCGGTCACCCTCGACGGCTGGGCCGCCGAGCCGTTCCCGATGTCCGACGTGACCCTCGCCCCGAGCGTCGCGACGCGCTCGCAGGACCAGATCCTGCACCTCGCGCGCGAGTACCCCGTGGACCGCGTCCTCGCGGTGTTCCGGCGCAACGCCGGGCTCGACACCCGGGGCGCGTCGGCGCCCGGCGGCTGGGAGGGCTTCGGCCACGCCAACGAGCAGCCGTGGGGCCCCGACGACTACCCGGGCCGGGCGAACACCCAGACCGCGAACCTCCTGCGCGGGCACTACGGCGGGCACTTCCTGTCCATGGTGGCGCTCGCGTACGCGAGCACGGGCGAGACGGTGTTCCGCGACAAGGTGGACCAGATCGTCGAGGGCCTCGGCGAGGTCCAGACGGCGCTCGCGGCCATGGGCCGGTTCAGCCACCCCGGGTTCCTCGCCGCCTACGGCGAGTGGCAGTTCAGCCAGCTCGAGAAGTACGCGCCGTACGGCGAGATCTGGGCGCCCTACTACACGTGCCACAAGATCATGGCCGGCCTGCTCGAGGCGTACCGCCTGGCGGGCAGCGACCAGGCGCTCGAGCTCGCGTCGTCCATGGCGGCGTGGGTGCACAGCCGGCTCTCCGTGCTGCCGCAGGCGCAGCTCGACCGGATGTGGGGCATCTACATCGCGGGCGAGTACGGCGGCATGAACGAGGTGCTGGCCGACATCGCGTCGATCACGGGCGACGACACGTACGTCGCCACGGCCAAGCTGTTCGACCTCAACACGCTCGTGGACGCGAGCGCTGCGGGCACGGACACGCTGAACGGCAAGCACGCGAACCAGCACATCCCGCAGTTCCCCGGCTACCTCAAGGTCTACGACCTCACGGGCGAGGAGCGGTACCGCCAGGCCGTCGAGGGCTTCTGGGGCATGGTCGTGCCCGGGCGCACCTACGCGCACGGCGGGCACGGCGAGGGCGAGCTGTTCGGCCCGCCGAGCACGGTCGCGGGCGACATCGGCGCGCGCAACGCCGAGACGTGCGGCACGTACAACATGCTCAAGCTCTCGCGGCTGCTGTACTTCCACTCGCTCGACCCGAAGTACATGGAGTACTACGAGCGGGGCCTGCTCAACCACATCGTCGGCTCGAAGAAGAACACGCAGTCCACGACGAGCCCCGACGTCACGTACATGTACGGGGTCAACCCGGGCACGCGCCGCGAGTACGGCAACACCGGCACGTGCTGCGGCGGCACGGGCCTCGAGAACCACGTGAAGTACCGCGACTCGGTCTACTTCCGGTCCGTCGACGGCGAGGTGCTGTACGTCAACCTCTACCTCGCCTCCACCCTGACGTGGGAGGAGAAGGGCTTCGAGGTCGTCCAGGAGACGCAGTACCCGAAGGTCGGCGCGACCCGGCTCACGGTGAACGGCTCCGGGCGGCTCGACCTGCGCCTGCGCGTACCCGGCTGGGTGCGCAAGGGCTTCACGGTGACGGTCAACGGGGTGGAGCAGGAGCTCGACGCCGTACCCGGGACGTACGTGAGCGTGTCGCGCTCGTGGTTGCCCGGCGACGTCGTCGAGGTGACGATGCCGCTGAGCATCCGCGCCGTGCCGACGATCGACAACCCCGCGATCCAGAGCATCGAGAACGGTCCGACGGTCCTGCTCGCGCGCAGCGCGTCGCGCGAGTACCTCAAGCTGTCGCTCTACGCCCACATGGGCCTGGACGGCACGCTCGAGGGCGCCTTCACGGACCTCGGGAACGGGTACTTCCGCCTCGGGGACCTCACGTTCGAGCCCGCATGGTCGGGCGACGACACGCAGTACCACATGTACGTCGAGCGCTCCGAGCCGCGCGTGGTCTTCGCCGGGCTCGACAGCGGCGTCACCAACGCCGCGCGGCCGAACGGGACGACGTTCCTCGACGTCGTGTGGGGCGACGGCGGCTTCGCCGACCGCGCCGCGTTCCTCCAGAAGGTCCAGCGCACGGTCGAGCAGTTCACCGCGGACGGCCTCCTGAGCCGCCGCGACGGTCAGAAGGTCCTGGTCACGGCAGGGAAGGCGAGGCTGGCATGAGCGCGCGCACCAGCTCATCACGGGTCGCGGGCTCGACCGTGCTCATCCCGCTCGGGGACCGGCCGGCGGCACCGCGTGCCCGACGGCGCGTGGTCGCCACCGCGACCGCGCTCGCCCTGGCCCTCACGGGCGCGGGGGTCGGGGCGTGGGCCGCGGTCGGCGGTCCGGGGACCGAGGGGCTGACCGCGGCGGCCGACGAGGCGCCGTCGAACGTCGCGCTGATCGGCACGCCCGAGGCGAGCTACACCGCGTCGTGGAACAGGGTCGAGGCCGTGAACGACGGCACGGGCGTGAGCACCGGGGGAGCGCACGACGCGACGTGGGCGACGTGGAGCGGGGATCGCCCCGCGACGCAGTGGCTCGAGTACTCCTGGCCCGCGCCGGTCACGGTGGACCGTTCCGTCGTCCGGTTCTGGTCGGACGGCACCGACGCGAACGGCGACAACGTGCGCGTCCCGGCGTCGTGGACGCTCCAGTACTGGGATGCCGACGCCGGCGCGTTCGTCGACGTCCCGAACCCGAGCGGCTACCCGACACAGCGTCTCGAGACCAACGAGACGACCTTCGACGCGGTGACGACGACGCGCCTGCGCGCGACGTTCGACGCGCTGCGGGGCACCACGGCGACGACGTACTCGGCCGTCGGGGTCTCCGAGTGGGAGGTCTGGGGCACGGGCGGCGTCGAGGAGCCCGAGCCGGTCGACCCGAACGGGCCGATCGACCACTCGCCCGTCCACATCCCCACGGACGTCGGCGTCCTGCCCGACCTCCCGGCCGAGATCGACGCGATCTTCACCGACGGTCGTGTCGAGACGGTCGCGGTCGACTGGGAGGACGTCACGGCCGAGGACGTCGCCGCGGCGGGGGCGTTCGAGGTCAGCGGGACGTCGGACGAGCTCGTCGAGCCGGTGAGCGGCACGGTGCACGTGCGCGACGGCGAGCCGGGGGACGTCATCACGGTGGACAACGTGAGCGTCGTGACGCTCGCGGGCACCGCCCCGGCGCTCCCGGCGACCGTCACGGCCGAGTACGAGGACGCGTCGAAGGACAGCCGCATCCCCGTGACGTGGGACGCCGTCGACCCCGCGGAGTACGCCGAGCCCGACCGGCTGTTCTTCGTCGACGGCGACGTCGAGGGGACGGACGTGCCGGCCGAGGCCGTCGTGTTCGTCGTCGCGCCCGACACCGGCGAGGACACGACCCCGCCCACCGTGACCGTGACCGCCGAGCCCGGCCCGGCGACGTCGGGCTGGTACGTCCAGCACCCGACCGTCACGGTCGTGGCCTCCGACAACCGGGACCCCGCCCCGGCGGTCGAGGTCTCGGTCGACGGCGGCGCGTGGGCACCGTACGACGGCCCGTTCGCGGTCGACGAGGACGGCGTGCGCACGGTCGAGGCGCGCGCGACGGACGCCGCCGGCAACGTCGGGACGGGCTCGCGCGAGCTCCGCGTCGACAGCGTCGCGCCCGTGACGGTCGCGACGCTGCGCGAGGTCGGCAGCAGCGTCGAGATCACGCTGGCCGCCACGGACGCGGGCTCGGGCGTGGACAAGGTGCAGTGGGAGGGTCCCGGCACGTTCTGGGGCACCTACACCGAGCCGTTCACGCGCGCGCTCACCGACGAGCCGCAGGTCATCGAGTTCGCCGCGACGGACGCCGCGGGCAACGAGGAAGTGCGGCAGCAGGTCGTGCTGCCCGCCCTCGGCGGCGAGCCCGAGCTCGACCTCGTGGTCGAGGCGACGCCCCGCTGCCTGGCGGGCAGGGTGTATGTGGCCGTCCGTGCGACGAACGGCGAGGACGTCCCGGTCGCGGTGACCCTCGCGACGTCGTACGGGGAGAAGGCGTTCGCGGACGTGGCGCCCGGCGCGAACGCGTACCAGTCGTTCGCGGTCCGGGCGACGTCCGCCCCCGCCGGGACGGCGTCCGCCACCGCGTCCGCCACGGTCGACGGCAAGGAGGTGACCGCCACCGTCGACGCGCCGTTCGACGCGCTCGACTGCGGCTGACCCGCACGCCCGGTCCCGGCAGGACGGGCGACCCACAGGCCCCCGGGCGGTGTGCCGGCACCGCCCGGGTCCGGCTCGGCCCCCGTCGCTCCGCGGAGCGGCGGGGGCCGAGCCGTGCCCGCCTTTGTCGACGGCGGTGGGACGCGTGGGTGAACAAACTGGACGGGTGTTCAGTTCGGGCGTCCAGGATGGCAGGATGTCCGTGAACTGGACGCCCGTCCAGTCGGGTCTGGGGGCGACCCAGCGGTGCCCGCCCCGGGCCGGACGAAGAGGTTCCCCGCGTGACGACGACCACCCGGCTGCTCGCCGCCCTCGTGCTCGCCGGCTCGCTCGTCGTGCCCGCGGGCACGGCCGGCGCGACGACGCCGACCACCATCCCTGCAGCGGCCGCCGCCCCGGCCGCCACCCCGGTCGCGGTCTCGGTCACGGACCCCGCCGACGGCGTGCGCGTCAGCGTCGAGATCACCGAGCGCGCGGTGCCGACGGCGCCGCGCGTGGCCGTCGTCGGCTCCGGGCCGTTCGTCGTCGGCGGCAGGCTCGAGCTGCGCGGGACCGGCCTCGCGCCGCACGCCGTCCACGAGGTCTGGCTCGAGAGCGATCCCGTGCTCCTGGGCACCGTGACGACGGACGCCGACGGGGCGTTCCTCTTCGTCGCGACGATCCCCGCGGGTACGACGCCGGGCGAGCACCACGTGCGGCTCGTCCCGACGGCGGGTGGCGCCGACGTGGTGTCCGAGCCGTTCCTCGTGCTCGCCGCCCCCGGCGAGCCGCACGAGCCGGGGACGACGCCGTCCGCGGGGCCCGGGGGAGCGGGCGGCTCGGGTGGTGCGGCGGCGGGCGGCGGGCCGGGCTCCTCGCGGCCGGGCCTGGCGACGACGGGCGCGGGTCTTGGCCTCGTCGCGGCGCTGGCCGGGGCGGCGGTCCTCGCCGGGGCGGCGCTGCGCCGTCGGGCAGGCAGGGGCGGCGCGGCCTGAGCCTGCGCACCACTCCGGGCGCACCCCGTCGGCGCGCCCCTCAGGCGCGCCCGCAGGGTCCGCTCTCCGGCTGCGGCTCCGCCTCGGCGCCAGCCCGCGCGGCCTCGACCGCACGCGCGTCGGCGTCGCGTGCGTCCGCAGCCGCCTCCGCGGCGTCCATCGCCCGGTCGTCGACGACGAGCATTCCCAGGAGCGTCGCGCCGGACACCGCCGCCATGACCACGAAGACCGTGCGCAACCCGAAGAGCTCACCGAGCAGGCCGCCCACCGCGGCGCCGAGGGGCAGCGTCCCCCAGGCGAGGAGCCGGTAGCACGAGTTGAGCCGGCCCAGCAGGGCGTCGGGCGTGATGCGCTGGCGCAGCGACAACGTCACGACGTTCCACACGGCGGTCCCGGCACCGCCGACGGCGGAGACGGCGCCGATCACCCACGCGTTCGTCGTCACCGCGGGGACGCCGACGAGGGCGACCGTGCCGAGGATCGTCAGCGCGAGGGAGCGCGCGCGCCCGATCGTCCCGACGACACGCTCGGCGACGAACGACCCCGCGAACGCCCCGACCGCCGTCGCGGTGAGGAGCACGCCGTACGCCGGCTCGGACAGGCCGAGGGGCGAGTCGGGGCCGACGGCGTAGAGCACGAAGACCGCGAACGCGGCGTTGCTCGCGAAGTTGATGCCGCCGACCATCATCGCGAGCGTGCGCAGGATGCGGTCGTGCCACAGGAACCGCAGGCCCTCGGCGACGTCCGCGCGCAGCGTCGTGCAGGTCGTGCGCGCGGTCCGGTACGTGCCCGGGAGCCCGAGCAGCAGCACCACGGCGAGCGCCCAGAGCGCCCCGGGGACGCCGAACGCGACGGCGGCGCCCGCGGCCACGAGCAGCCCGCCCAGGGGCGGCCCCACGAACTGGTTCGCGGTGAGCTCCGCCGCGTAGAGGCGCCCGTTGGCGCGGGGGAGCGCGGTGCGCGGCACGACCTGCGGGAGGATCGACTGCGCCGAGGTGTCGTACAGCGTCTCGGTGACGCCGACGGCGAAGGCGACGACGTACAGCACGGCGATGCTCCCGGCGTCGGGCACGAGCGCGACGGCCGCGAGCGCGACCACGAGGACCGCGCGCGCCACGTTGGCGCCGACCATCGCGAGCCGCCGGTCCAGACGGTCGGCGAGCGCGCCCGCGGGCAGCGCGAAGAGCAGCCACGGGAGCGTGAGGGCGAACGTCAGCCCCGCGACCAGCGCCGGCGACTCGGTGTACCGGACCGCGACGAGCGGGAGCGCGACCTTGAGCACCCCGTCGGCGAGGTTCGACACCGTGGACGCGGCCCACAGGCGCCGGAACGGCGCGCCGAGCGGTGCGGCGGCGGGGCGACGGCGCCCGGGTCGAGAGGCCATGTCGCCCAGCATGGCACAGTGATCGAGAAACCCCAATCGATCGAGCACTCTCGATCGGAGGTCCGTACGATGAGCCCATGACCCCCGAGCCCACCCCGGAGTCGACCCCGGAGTCGATCCCGGATCCCACCGCCGGGCCCGCCCCCGGGCCGCGCGCCCCCGACGTCCCGGGCCGTCGTCCGCCCACCGCCCTCGAGGCGAAGGCGCTCGCGCACCCGCTGCGCCAGCGCATCGTGCGGCAGTGCGGCACGCGCGAGATGACGAACAAGGAGCTCGCCGACCACCTCGGCGTCCCGCCGGGCACGGCGCTGCACCACGTCCGGCTCCTCGTGCGCGCCGGGCTGCTCGAGCCCGCGGAGGTCCGCACCGGGGCGGGCGGGGCGCTCGAGCGGCCCTACCGCGCCACGGGCGCGACGTGGTGGCTCGACGACCCGCTGCGCGACGCCGCGCCCGGCGCGCGGTTCGGCCCCGTCGCCGCGGCGCTCGACGACGCCCTCGCCGCCGGTCCGGACGCCGTCACCACCTCCGCGGCGTTCTACCTGCACCTCTCCGACGACGACGTCGCCGAGCTCGACCGCCGCATCCTCGCCGTCCTCGACGAGTACGTCGCGACCGACGCCGACCGCCACGACCGCCCCCTGCACCGAGGCCTCTTCGTCCTGCACCGCCCACCCTCCTGACGACCGGCCGGACGAGCCGGGCAGACCGAGCGGCGAGGATCCCGGCGATGCGTGCCCCCACGCGGCGCGACAGCCCTGTGCTCCCGTGGCACGACGGCGCCGGGCCGACCGCGCAGGAACACCGGACCCAGACCACGGGACGAAGGGCGACGGCCAGGACGAGCGGTGGGGTCGGACCGTGCGCGAAGGACGTCAAGGCGCACTCTTCAGACCTCCGCCCGGAGGACCAGGGCGACGGCCAGGACGAGCGGTGGGGTCGGACCGTGCGCGAAGGACGTCAAGGCGCACTCCTCAGACCTTCGCCCGGAGGACCAGGGCGACGGTGCGCCAGTCCGAGCGCACGGTCCGACCCCACCGCGGACCCGACCCGCGGGCTGTAAACCCGATCGGACCCGACCCGACCCTCACGGCCGAGCGGCGAACCGCTCCAGGAGGTCGGCGTGACCCGACACGATGAGCAGGTCGTTCGCGCTGATCCGGGTCTCGGGGGTCGCGTAGAGGAACTCCTCGCCGGGCGACTTCACGCCGATCACGGTGACGCCGTACCGCTCGCGCACCTTCGACTGCGCGAGCGTGAACCCCTGCACCTCGCGGGGCGGCCGCATCTTGACGATCGTGAACCCGTCCTCGACCTCGATGTAGTCGAGCAGCTTCCCGGAGACGAGGTGCGCGACGCGCGAGCCGGCGTCGGCCTCGGGGAACACGACGTGGTGCGCGCCGATGCGCTGGAGGATGCGCCCGTGCTCCGCCGAGATCGCCTTGGCCCAGATCTGGGGCGTGCCCATGTCGACGAGGTTGCCGGTGATGAGCACGCTCGCCTCGAGCGACGTGCCCACCCCCACGACCGCGACGGGGAAGTCGCGCGCGCCGAGCTGTTCGAGCGCGACCGGGTTGGAGGCGTCGGCCTCGACGAGCGGGAGCTGCCCGCTCCACTGGGCGACGAGGTCGGGGTCGCGCTCGACGGCGAGCACGTCCTGGCCGAGGCGGTCCAGGGTCGCGGCGATCGCCGTGCCGAACCGGCCGAGGCCGATGACGAGGACGCCCGCGTCCTTGCGCGGGGCCTTCGCCTCGTCCCGGCGCGCGCGCTCCGCGCGGCCGCGCTCGACGATGCGCTGGGCGACGGGGTCCGCGGACGCGCCGTCCTTCCCGTCGGCGGCGCGGGTGAACGGGTCGGTCACGGTGGGGCCTTTCGTCGGTCCGGTGGTGCGGTGTCTGCGGGTGTCGGGCGGTCTCGTGCGGCGGGGGTGTCCGGCCCGACGGCGGTCGCGCCGCCGGGCGGGGCTGCTCACCCGATGATGGGGCGCTCCTCGGGGTAGCGCACGATGCGGCGGCGGTCGCGCAGCGCGAGCGCGGCGGCGAACGTCATGGTGCCCGTGCGCCCGACGAACATGAGCGCGATGAGGACGTACTTCCCGGCGTCGGGCAGGTCGGGCGTGATGCCGGTCGACAGGCCGACGGTCGCGAACGCCGAGATGGTCTCGAAGAGGATGACGTCGAGCGTCTCGCCGGTGATCTCCAGCAGGAGCAGGCTCGACAGGAGCACCGCCGTCGCGCCGACGAACGACACCGCGACCGCGAGCCGGAGGGTGTCGCGCGGGATCCGCCGCCCGAACGCCTCCATGTCCCGGTCGCCGCGCGCCTCGGACACGATGGCGATGAGCATGACGGCGAGCGTCGTGACCTTGATGCCGCCCGCGGTCGACGCGGAGCCGCCGCCGACGAACATCAGCGCGTCGGTGATGAGCCAGCTCGCCTCGTGCATGCCGCCGGTGTCCACGGTCGAGAAGCCGCCGGAGCGCGGCATGACGCCCGCGAAGAGCGACGCGAGGAGCTTCTCGCCGAGGTCGAGCGGCCCGAGGGTCCGCTGGTTCCCCCACTCGACGGCCGCGAAGAGCACCGTGCCCACGACGACGAGCGCCGCGCTCGTCGTGAGGGTGAGCTTGGTGTGCAGGCTCCACTTGGAGGCGCGGCGGCGGTTGCGCATGACGTTGAGGATGACGGGGAAGCCGAGGGAGCCGATGAACACGCCGAGGATGATCGGCAGGCACAGCATCCAGTCGCCGACGTACGGGGCGAGGCCGTGCTCCGTCGGGATGAACCCCGCGTTGTTGAAGGCGGAGATGCCGTAGAAGATGCCGTGCCACGCGGCCTCGCCGAACGTCTCCTCCAGCACGACGAACCGCGGCAGCAGGAGCAGCGCGATGAGGAGCTCGAGCGACGTCGAGGTGATGATGACGACCCGCACGAGCGAGCCGACCTCGCCGAGCCGCGTCGTCTTCGTCTCCGACGCGGTGAGGAGCTTCTGCGTGAGGCCGATGCGCCGGGACACGGCCATGCCGAGGATCGACGCGAGCGTCATGACGCCGAGGCCGCCGATCTTGATGCCGAGCAGGATGACGACCTGCCCGTACCCCGACCAGTAGGTCCCCGTGGGGACCACGACGAGACCGGTGACGCACACGGCGGACGTGGCGGTGAAGAACGCGTCGACGAACGGCGCGGACCGGCCGCTCGCCGTCGCCCAGGGCGCCATGAGCAGGGCGGTGAAGACGGCGATGACGGCGGCGAACACGGTGACGGCGAGGCGGGCGGGGGACTGCCGGGCGAGGCGGTCGACGATCTCCCGCCCCCTGAACAGGCGCCCGGTCATGCTCGTCGGCATGGAGCCTCCCTCACCACTCGCGCCACTCTGCCACGGGCCCGGTGGCCCGTCATGTCGCCGCTCCGGCGCCGGGACATCATGCCCGCTCGCGGGCCCGGACGCCGCACCGGGGCTCGTGGAGACCCGGCGGAGGCCCGGACCGGCGGTCCCGCGCGGTCCGGCGCGCGGTCGGTGGGGCGGGGGCGCGCCGCTGGGCGTTACCGTGAGCCATGCCCACGACCGACCCGACGTCGTCGCCCGCCCCGACCGGGGCGGCTGCGGCGCCCGGAGCCTGCGTCGTGTGGAGCCCCGAGCTCCTCGGCTACGACTTCGGTCCCGGCCACCCGATGGCGCCGGCCCGGCTCGACCTGACGATGGGGCTCGTGCGCGCCCTCGGCCTGCTCGACGACGACGCGGACCTGCGGGTCGTGCGGCCCGAGCCCGCGCCCGACGACGTGCTCGAGCTCGTGCACGAGCCCGCGTACGTCGCGGCGGTGCGCGCGGCGTCGGAGCACGGCACGCCCGACCCGGCCCGCGGCCTCGGCACCGAGGACGACCCGGTCTTCCGCGGGATGCACGAGGCCGCCGCGCGGATCGTCGCGGGCTCGTACGAGGCGGCGGGCGAGATCGCGGCGGGCCGTACCCAGCACGCGGTGAACGTCGCGGGCGGCATGCACCACGCGAAGGCGGGCGCGGCGTCGGGCTTCTGCGTCTACAACGACGCGGCCGTCGCGATCCGGCGCCTGCTCGACGACGGCGTCGAGCGCGTCGCGTACGTCGACCTCGACGCCCACCACGGCGACGGCGTCGAGGAGGCGTTCTGGGACGACCCGCGTGTCCTCACCGTCTCCGTCCACCAGAGCGGCGCGACGCTCTTCCCCGGGACGGGCCACCCGACCGACCTCGGGGGCCCCGGCGCCGAGGGGACGGCGGTCAACGTCGCGCTCCCGCGCCGCACCGACGGCGCCCGCTGGCTGCGCGCGGTCGACGCCGTCGTGCCGCCCGTGCTGCGCGCGTTCCGCCCCGAGGTGCTCGTCACCCAGCACGGGTGCGACGCGCACGGCGAGGACCCGTTGTCCGACCTCGACGTGTCCGTCGACGCGCAGCGCACGGCCACGACCTGGATGCACGGGCTCGCGCACGAGCTGACCGACGGGCGGTGGCTCGCGCTCGGCGGGGGCGGGTACGCGATCGCGCGCGTCGTGCCGCTCGTGTGGTCGGCCGTCGTGGGGGAGGTCGTGCACCGGCCCGTCACCGCGGGCGTGCCCCTGCCCGCGGAGTGGCGCGAGCGCGTCGCGGAGGTCGCCGGGTTCGACGCACCGCTCGCGTTCGGGCCCGAGGTCGAGGTCCGGCGGTGGAGCAGCGGGTACGACCCGGACGACGACGTCGACCGCGCCGTCGCGGCCACGCGCCGGGCCGTCTTCCCGCTGCTGGGCCTCGACGCGCACTTCGACTGAGACGCCCCGCGACCGGTCGCGTACCGTGGCACGGGCGCGAGCGGGTAGGCTAGGGGGCGGATTTCTCTCGTGTTGGTCGGCTTGCGGCGCCCTCGTGGTCGCCGGGGCCCCGATCAACCGTGGACCACCCGCGGCCGGTCGACCGGTCGCCGACCGACACGCCGCTCGAGCATTGCGAGGACCGTATGGGCTCCGTCATCAAGAAGCGCCGCAAGCGCATGGCCAAGAAGAAGCACCGCAAGCTGCTTCGCAAGACGCGTCACCAGCGTCGCAACAAGAAGTGACGTCGCGCGCGTCCTGACGCGCCGACCCGTCGTCGAGCCCGGCCCCTCCCGAGGGACCGGGCTCGACGCGTTTCCGGGCGCGGCCCGGGCGGGGTCAGAGGCGGGCGATGCGCCGGTCGACGGCGCGGCGCACCGAGCGCAGGACGAGCGCGGCGGCCCAGGCGGCGCCGGCCCAGCTCGCGGTGCGGACGCTGCTGCGCGCGACGCGGCGCCGGCGCCCGCGGAACTCGCGGATGGGCCAGCCGACGTCCTGCGCGTGGCGGCGCAGGCGGGCGTCGGGGTTGATGGGGCACGGGTGCCCCACGGCCTCCATCATCGTGACGTCGTTGAGCGAGTCGCCGTACGCGTACGACGCCTCGAGGTCGATGTCCTCGCGCTCGGCGAGCGCCCGCACCCCGGCGGCCTTCGCGCGGCCGTGCATCATGTCGCCGACGAGCCGTCCCGTGTAGAAGCCGTCCTCGTGCTCGGCGACGGTGCCGAGCGCGCCCGTCGTCCCGAGCCGGCGCGCGATGAGCTCGCCGATCTCGACGGGGGTCGCGGAGACGAGCCACACCTGGTGCCCGGCCGCCAGGTGCTCGTCGAGGAGGCGACGCGTGCCGGGGTAGATGCGCAGCGACAGGACGGTGTCGTAGACCTCCTCGCCGATCGCGGTGACCTCGGCGACGGAGCGCCCGGCGATGAGCGCGAGCGCGCGCGACCGGATGCGGTCGATCTGCTGCTTGTTCTCGCCGAACACGAGGTACCGGGCCTGGTGCACGGCGAAGCGCACGATGTCGAGCGTCGAGAAGAACTCGCGCTGGTACAGGGCACGCGCGAGGTGGAACGACGAGGCGCCGCGGATGATCGTGTTGTCGACGTCGAAGAACGCGGCGGTGCGGTGCGGCGGCCCGGGAGCGCGCGCGGGCGCCTCCTCGGGGAGCGTCGGCCGGGAGGTCGGGTCGGGGCCCGGGCCGGGAGACGTCGCCATGCCTCCACTCTAGGCGGTCGGGCTGCCGGGGCCTCGTACCCTGGGAGGCGTGAGCACCTCCGACGCCCCCGCCCCCGTCCTGCTGTTCGGCCGCGCGGGCTGTCACCTGTGCGACGACGCGCGGACGGTCGTCGAGGCCGTGTGCGCCGACGCGGGCGTCGCGTGGGCGGAGGTCGACCTGGACGCGCCGGGCACGGACCCGGCGCTGCGCGAGCAGTACGGCGAGTACGTGCCGGTCGTCACGGTCGGCGGGGTGCAGCAGGGGTTCTGGCGCGTGGACGCGCGCCGGCTGGCGCGTGCGGTGGCCCGGATTTCGGCGCCGCGCGCGGACCTGGGATGATTCCTCCCGTGGAGCGTGACCGTCGACGAGGACGGTCCCTGGACGACGGAGTGACGGTGGCTGAGCAGGTAGTCGGTGAGGTGACGGCGCCGGGGATCCCGAGCGCGACGGTGGCGCGGCTCCCGTCCTACCTGCGCGCGCTGCGGGACCTCGTGGCGCGGGGCGTCGGGACGACGTCGTCGGTCGAGCTCGCGGAGCTGTCCGGCGTGGGCCCGGCGCAGCTGCGCAAGGACCTGTCGTTCCTCGGGTCGTTCGGCACGCGCGGCGTGGGCTACGACGTCGACTCGCTGGCGCAGTACATCACCGAGGCCCTGGGCCTCGTCGACGAGCACCGCATCGCGATCGTCGGGATCGGCAACCTGGGGCACGCGCTCGCGAACTACTCGGGCTACGAGCAGCGCGGCTTCCACGTGGCGGCGCTCCTCGACGCGTCGCCGGACGTCGTCGGGACGCGGGCCGCGGGGCTCGTCGTCGAGCACGTCGACGCGCTCGAGGAGGTCGTGGAGCGCGAGAAGGTGTCGATCGTCGTCCTCGCGACGCCTGCGGCGCACGCCCAGGCGGTCGCGGACCGCGTGGTCGCGGCGGGGGTGCGCGAGATCCTCAACTTCGCGCCGCGCGCGCTCCAGGTCCCGGCGGACGTCGACGTGCGCGGCGTCGACGTCGGCAGCGAGCTGCAGATCCTCGCGTTCCACTCGCAGGCCCGCGCCCTCGCGGCGTCGCAGGAGCGCTGAGCGGCCCCGGCGCCCGGACCCGGGGACGACGAAGGGCCGCGTGCCGGTGCACGCGGCCCCTCGGGGCGGCACCCCTGCCGGAGGGCGCCGGTCTCGCCCGGGACGTGCCCGGGACGACGGTCAGGCCTGCTTGATGGCCGAGACGTCGAGCGCGATCTTGATCTTGTCGCCGACGAGCACGCCGCCGGTCTCGAGCGCGGCGTTCCAGGTGAGGCCGAACTCCTTGCGCGAGATCTCGGTGGTCGCCTCGAAGCCGGCGCGCGGGTTGCCGAACGGGTCGGTCGCGGTGCCCGCGAACTCCGTCTCGAGCTCGACCGGCTTGGTGACGCCGTTGATCGTCAGGTCGCCGGCCACGACGTAGTCGTCGCCGTCGCCCGTGATGCGCGTCGACGTGAACGTCCACGTCGGCTTGTTCTCCGCGTCCCAGAAGTCGGCGCTGCGCAGGTGGTTGTCGCGGTTCTCGTCGCCCGTGCTCACGGACGCGGCGTCGAGCTGGGCGGTCACGGACGTCGACTCGAGGTCGTCGCCGACGGTGATCGTGCCGTCGGTGATCGCGAGGGTGCCGCGGACCTTCGAGATCCCGGCGTGGCGGACGGTGAACGACGCCTGCGAGTGCGACGCGTCGAGGGCGTAGGTACCGGCGGTGAGGCCGGCGGGCAGCGACGAGGCCATGGGTGCTCCTGCGGGTGGTCGGGGTCCTGGCGGACCAAGTGGTTGAACGTTCAACTTCGGAACGAGCGTATCAACAGCACCCCTCGGTCCGTCTATTCCCGTGGGGTGGAACAATGTTCCGACGCCCCCACGCCCCCAGCCCCTCCCGCACCGCCGAGGACCCATGACCCGCAACGACGTCGACACCCCGACGGCGAGCACCGTCCGCACCCCCGCAGTCCCCGCCGTCGAGCCGCGCTGGCTCGACGCGGAGCAGCAGCGCCTGTGGCGCGCGTACCTCGACGGGACCGTGCGCTTCATCGAGGCGCTCGGCCGGGACCACGAGGAACGGTCCGAGGTCTCGCTCAACGAGTACGAGCTGCTCGTGCGCCTCTCCGAGAGCCCCGACCACACGCTGCGCATGTCGGCGCTCGCGGACGGGCTCGCCCGCTCGCGCAGCCGCGTGACGCACACCGTCGCGCGCATGGAGGCGCGCGGCCTGGTCCGGCGCTCCGCGAGCTCGGGCGACCGCCGCGGCGTGAACTGCGCGATGACGAGCGAGGGCTACCGCGTGCTCGTCGCGTCGGCGCCCGCCCACGTGGCGGCCGTGCGCCGGTACCTGGTCGACGTGCTCACGCCGGAGCAGTTCCGGGCGCTGGGCGAGGCGATGGCGGCCGTCGCGGAGGCGTGCAAGGCCGACCGGGACGCCTGACCGCCTCTCCCGGCCCGTCGCGCCGACCCGCGGTGGCGTGCGCTCGCCCCGAGTGCGGGACACTGGTGGGCATGGTCTCCACCATCGTCCACCTCCTGCGCCACGGCGAGGTCCACAACCCCGACGGCGTCCTCTACGGCCGGATCCCCGGCTACCACCTCTCCGAGCGCGGCCACGAGATGGCCCGCCGCGTCGCCGCGCACCTCGCGGGCGAGCCCGGGCCCGACGGCACGTCGCGCCCCCGCGCCGACCTCACGGTCGTCGTGGCCTCGCCGCTGCAGCGCGCGCAGGAGACCGCGACGCCTGCCGCCGAGGCGTTCGGGCTCGAGCTGGGCACGGACGAGCGGCTCATCGAGGCCGCGAACCACTTCGAGGGCAAGACCTTCGGCGTCGGGGACGGCTCGCTGCGGCACCCGCAGCACTGGCCCTACCTGTGGAACCCGTTCCGCCCCTCGTGGGGCGAGCCGTACGTGGAGCAGGTCGCGCGCATGCGGGCCGCCGTCGCCGACGCGCGGGACAAGGCGGCCGGGCACGAGGCGCTGCTCGTCAGCCACCAGCTCCCGGTGTGGCTCACGCGCCTGAGCTTCGAGAACCGCCGGCTCTGGCACGACCCGCGCAAGCGCGAGTGCTCGCTCGCGTCGCTCACGTCGCTGCACTTCGAGGACGACCGCCTGGTCGGCCTGCACTACACCGAGCCGGTCGCGGACCTCCTCCCGGGCGCGGCGACCGTCTCCGGGGCGTGACGTCGGTCATGTCCAGCGCTGTCGCTACGGCCGTCGCGCCCGAACTGCACGGTTCGGGCGTGGCGGAGGTCACGTCTCTCAGGTCCCGTTCAGGAAGCGCGGGCAGGGTGCGTCCCGTGATGCCGTCGTGACCGCCGACTCGCGCGCGCGTGCCGCGCGCCCCCTCTCCGTCGAGGCGCGGGCCGCTGCCCTGCCCTCGCGTCGGCGACCCGTGCGCCGCGCGCTGGCGGGCGCCGTCGTGCTCGCCGCGACCCTCGGTCTCGCGGCGTGCGCCCAGGACTCCGGCGCCACGACCGACGTCGTGGGCCAGGGCTTCGTCTCGGGCGACGGGTCGGTCCGCACGTGGGACGCCGACGAGCGCGGCGACGTCGTCGCGCTCACGGGCACGGACTACGAGGGCGAGCAGGTCGACACGAGCGCGTGGCTGGGGGACGTCGTCGTGCTCAACACCTGGTACGCGGCGTGCGCACCCTGCCGGGCCGAGGCGCCCGACCTCGTGGCGCTCGCCAACGACCGCGCCGACGACGGCGTGCAGGTGCTGGGGATCAACACGACCGACGAGGCGGGCGCCGCTCAGGCGTTCCAGCGTCGGTTCGACGTCCCCTACCCGTCGATCGACGACCGGTCCGGCGAGGTCGTCGCGGCGCTCTCGGGCACCGTCCCGCTCCAGGCCGTGCCGTCCACCGTCGTGCTCGACCGCGAGGGCCGCGTCGCGGCGCGCGTCATCGGGCTCGTCGAGGGGTCGACGCTCACCGCCCTGGTCGACGACGTCCTCGCCGAGAGCTGACCGTGCCCGTCCTCACGCCCCTCGCCGCCGCGGTCCCCGCGGGCGCCGCGTCGAGCATCGGCGACACCTTCGCGACGACCGTGTGGAGCGGCTCGATGCTGCTCGCGGTGCCCGTCGCGGTCATCGCGGGCCTCGTCTCGTTCGCGTCGCCGTGCGTGCTGCCGCTCGTGCCGGGGTACGTCGGCTACGTCTCGGGCATGGCCGCCGCCACCACCGGCGACGGGGGCAAGGCGTCCGGGGGCACGACGACGGCCACCCGGGTCGCGGCACCGAGCCGGGGCCGCGTGCTCGCGGGGGTCGGGCTGTTCGTCGCCGGGTTCACGCTCGTGTTCGTGGCGCTCATGTTCGCGGCGGGCGCGATCGGCGTGCACCTGGTCCGCTGGGAGGACGTCATCACGCGCGTGCTCGGCGTGGTCGTCATCCTCATGGGCTTCGCGTTCCTCGGCGCGCTGCCCTTCCTCCAGCGCGAGCGGCGCCTGCACGTGAGCCCGCAGGCCGGGCTGTGGGGGGCGCCGCTGCTCGGCATCGTGTTCGGGCTCGGCTGGACCCCGTGCCTCGGCCCGACGCTCGTCGCCGTCCAGGCGCTGTCGCTCAGCGAGGCGTCGGCGGGGCGCGGCGCGATCCTCGGCGTCGCGTACTGCCTCGGGCTGGGCGTGCCCTTCCTCCTCATCGCGCTGGGGCTGCAGAGCTCGCAGCGCATGCTCGGGTTCCTGCGCCGGCACCGTCTCGCGATCATGCGGATCGGCGGCGGGCTGCTGGTGCTCATCGGTCTGGCGCTGGTCACGGGCCTGTGGACGACGTGGACGACGTCGCTGCAGGGCTGGATCGGCGGATACGTGACGGTGGTGTGAGATGAGCCGGCGGACCGGGGAGCCCGGGAACAGCGAGCAGGCCGAGCAGGTCGAGAAGGCCGAGAAGGCCGGCACGACCGTGCGGACGGGCTACCGCCCCGAGGGCATCGACGACGCGTTCTCCGCGGGCGACGGCCCGGGGGAGCGGACGCCGTCGGGCGGGAAGGGCGGCGCGGGGGGCGACGGCGGCCCGGCGCTCCCGTCGCTCGGGTGGCGCGGTGCGCTGCGCTGGACGTGGCGCCAGCTCACGAGCATGCGCGTCGCGCTCATGCTCCTCATGCTGCTCGCGGTCGCGGCGGTGCCCGGGTCGGTCCTGCCGCAGCGCCCGCAGGACCCGGCGGCGGTGCTGCGCTACCTCCAGGAGAACCCCACGACGGGGGAGTGGCTCGACCGGCTCGGCTTCTTCGACGTCTACGCGTCGGTGTGGTTCTCGGCGATCTACATCCTGCTGTTCGTGTCGCTCGTCGGGTGCATCCTGCCGCGCACCAAGGCGCACCTCCAGGCGCTGCGCTCCCGCCCGCCCCGCACGCCCCGCCGCTTCGACCGGTTCCCCGCGCAGGGCCGCGCTGTCACGGACGCGACGCCCGACGAGGTCGTCGAGGCGGCGAGCACGCACCTGCGCGGCCGTCTGTCCTGGCTCCCGACCTTCCGCGTCGACACCGGCGCCGAGGACGCGACGCCCGCCCGCGGGCGCGCCGCCGCCCGGCCCGCCGCGCGGACGGTGTCCGCGGAGCGCGGGTACCTGCGCGAGACCGGGAACCTGCTGTTCCACCTGTCCCTCGTCGGGCTGCTCGTCGCGGTCGCGACCGGCCAGCTCCTGCACTACCGCGGCCAGGCCATCGTCACCGAGGGCCGCGGCTTCGCGAACGCGGTCGTCGACTACGACACGTTCGAGAACGGCGCCTGGTTCCGCCCGTCGTCGCTCGTCCCGTTCTCCATGACGCTCGACGCGTTCGAGTCGGAGTTCGCGGCCGACGCCGCCGCGTTCGCCCAGTCGCGCGACTTCACGGCGTTCGTCACGGTGCGCGACCCCGACGGCGCCCGCCACGAGGAGACCATCAAGGTCAACCACCCGCTCACCGCGGGCGGCGCGAAGATCTACCTCCAGGGCAACGGGTTCGCGCCCGAGGTGACGGTGCGCGACGCCGACGGCGAGACCGCGTTCTCGGGCCGCGTGCCGTTCCTGCCGGAGGACACGATGTACACGTCGCGCGGCGTCATCAAGGTGCCCGACGTGTCGGACGGCCTCGACCAGATCGGCCTCGTCGGGTACTTCCTGCCGACGGCCGAGATCAGCGAGGACGGCGAGACGGCGGCCTCGATCTACCCGCAGCCCATCAACCCGCTCCTCGTGCTCGAGGTGTACCGGGGCGACCTGGGCCTCGACGAGGGCCTGCCCCAGAACGTCTACCGCCTCGACACCGACGACCTCACGCCGTCGGTCGACGAAGACGGCGAGCGGGTGAAGATCCTCGTCGCGCCCGGCGAGACCGTCGACCTCCCCGACGGGCTCGGCACCATCACGTTCGACTCCCTGCCGCGCTACGTGGCCCTCGACCTGCGGCACGACCCGTCGCTCACGTGGGTGCTCGTCTTCTCGCTCGGCGCCCTGCTGGGCCTCGCCGTCTCCCTGTTCACGCCCCGCCGCCGCGTCTGGGTGCGCGCGTGGCGCGAGGAGGTGCCCGGCACGGGCGACGACGACGCCCCGCGCGAGCGGACCGTCGTCGCCGTCGCGGGGCTCGCCCGGGGCGACGACGCCGGGCTGCAGGGCGAGGTCGACTCGCTTCTCGCCGCGCTCCCGGGCGTGGCACCATCGGACGAGGGCGACCTCACCTCGTCGCCGGGGCGTGCCCCGGCGGACGGCACCCGCCCCACCGGGCGTCCCGCACAGGACCCGACCTCGCGCGACCGCGCACGAAAGGCTGACCGATGACCCTCGCCGAGCTGAGCCAGGACCTCGTCTGGGCCGCAGCGACCGCGCTGACCGTCGCGCTCGTCGCGTTCGCGATCGACCTCGCGCGCCTCGCGGGCCGCGCGGACCTCGAACGGGCCGACGCCCGGGCCGGCGCGCGCGAGCGCTCCGGGGACCGCGCCGAGGTGCTCACCGCTGCGGGCGCCTCGTCGGCCTCTCCGTACGGGCCCGGCACGACGGACGCCGCCGACGCGGACCCGTCGGACGCCGCGCCGCCGTCGCGCAAGGCCGCGAACATCGGCGTCTCGCTGACGTGGCTCGGTACCGCGCTGCTGCTCGTCGCGATCGTCACGCGCGGGGTCGCGGCCGGGCGCACCCCCTGGGCCAACATGTACGAGTTCACGCTCGTGGGCACGTTCGTCGCGCTCGCGGCGTTCCTCGCCGTCTCCCTCAAGCGCGACGTGCGCTTCCTGGGCTCGTTCGTCACGGGGCTGTCGGTCCTGTTCCTCGTGCTCGCCCAGAACGCGTTCTTCGTCGTCGCGACGGGCGTGCAGCCGGCGCTCCAGTCCTACTGGCTCGTCATCCACGTCGGGGTCGCGATCATCGCGACGGGCATCTTCACCGTCGCGTTCGTCACCTCGGTGCTCCAGCTCCTGCGCGACTCGCGCGACTCGGGCAACGCGTTCCTCGGGGCCCGCGGGTGGCGCTGGCTCGACTCGACGCCGGGCGCTCTCCAGCTCGAGGCCCTGAGCTTCCGGCTCAACGCGGTGGCGTTCGTGCTGTGGACGTTCACGATCATCGGCGGGGCGATCTGGGCCGAGCACGCGTGGGGCCGCTACTGGGGCTGGGACCCCAAGGAGGTCTGGAGCTTCGTCGTCTGGATCGTCTACGCGGCGTACCTGCACGCGCGCACGACCCGCGGGTGGTCCGGCCGCCGCGCGGCGTACTTCGTGATCGTCGGCTACGCGTGCGTGCTCTTCAACTTCACCGGCGTCAACCTGCTGTTCAACGGCAAGCACTCGTACTCGGGCCTCAACCCGGGCGACTGACCGACCGCTGCGCAGCACGACGGCGCAGCACGACGAAGGGGGCCGCCGTCCGATCCGGACGGTGGCCCCCTTCGTCATGCCGCGGGCTGGGTGGGGCGAGACTCGTGGTGCTGCGGGCTGGGCGGTGCGAGCGTCGTGGTGTCGCGGACGGCGGTGCGAGCCTCGTCGTCGCGGGAGCCTCGGGTCGCGCCAGGCGCCTCAGCGCGTCGCGTCGTCGCCGTCCTCCGAGGGGTTGCTCGCGCCGGGGCGGCGCGCGTCGCCGTCGTCGGTGCGCTCGTCCCCGGGCGTCGCGTCCGTGGCCGGAGCGTCGTCGGCGGGCGCCGGGGAGTCGTCGCGCGCCTGGCGGCGCTGCTGCTGCTCGAGCCGCCAGAGGAACTCGGGGTCGTCGTCGGGCGCGACGGGCGCGTTGCGCCGACGCCGCGCGCCCCCGGCGGCCGAGCCGGGGCCGGGGCGGCCGGCGGGGCGGGAGCGCGCGCCGGACCGCGACGCCGAGCGCTTGACGAGGATCCACGCGATGGGACCGAGGAACGGCAGGAGGATGATGAGCACGACCCACAGCCCCTTGGGGATGCCGCCGCGCTCGTCCTCGTCGCTCGAGGCGAGGTCGACGAGCGCGTAGACGGCGAGACCGACGGCGAGCAGCGGGAGCAGGACGCGGAGCATGGCTCCAGCCTACGGGCCGTACCCTGGAGTCGTGCCTGTCGTCGTCTACTCCGTCCTGCGTCTGCTCCTCTTCGCGGTGGCGCTCGGCGCCCTCTGGTTCGCCGGCCTGCGCGGCTGGCTGCTCGTGCTCGTCGCGGCCGCCGTCGCGCTCATGCTGTCGTACCTGACGCTGAGCAAGCCCCGCGAGGCGGCCTCGCGCTACCTCGCCGCCCGGGCCGAGCACCGCGCCCGCACGGGCGAGCGGTTCTCCCGGGAGATCGAGGACGACGCGGCGGCCGAGGACGCGGCCGTCGACGGCGCCGCGGCTGCCGCCGGGTCCGCGGACCCCGCCGCAGCGGACGGGACGTCCCGCCCCGAGGCAGAGGCAGAGGCCGAGGCCGACGCGACCGGCCGCCCGGGAGCCTCCCCGGCGCGCTGACCGGGGACGCCGGAGCCGGTCCGGCCGATCCCGCCCGCCCCGAGCCCGCCCGCCCGAGCCCGCCGGCCCTGAGCGGGGCCGGCGCTCAGAGCGCCAGCCCGACTCCCAGCAGGACGCCGTAGCCGAGCTCGAAGAGGCCGGTGCCCGCGAGCACCGGGACGAGCAGCGGTCCGCGCGCACCCGCGACCACCGGGACGGTGAGGAGCGCGGCGGGCAGCAGGAGCACGAGCGTGCCGAGCGCCCACGGCGACGCGAACGCGCACACCACCGCCAGCAGGAGCGGCACCCAGATCATCGCGACGTAGGCGCGGCGCGCCCGGAAGTCGCCGAGCCGCACCGCGAGCGTGCGCTTGCCCGCGACGACGTCGGTCGGGATGTCGCGGATGTTGTTGACCATGAGGATCGCGCACGCGAGCAGCCCGACGGCGACCGCGCCGACCGCGGACGGCCACGTGACGACCCCGGCCTGCGTGTACGTGGTGCCGAGCGTCGCGACGAGGCCGAAGAACACGAACACCCCGACCTCGCCGAGGCCGCGGTAGCCGTAGGGGTTGCGCCCGCCCGTGTAGTACCAGGCGGCGAGGATCGCGACGGCGCCGACCGCCAGGAGCCACCAGTGGCCCGTGACCGCGCACAGGACGAGGCCCAGCACGCCCGCGACGCCGAACGCGGCGAACGCCGCGGCGCGCACCTGCCCGGGCCGCGCGAGCCCGGACGCGGTGAGCCGCAGCGGGCCGACGCGGTCGAGGTCGGTGCCGCGCACGCCGTCCGAGTAGTCGTTGGCGTAGTTCACGCCGACCTGGAGCGCGAGTGCGACCCCGAGGGCGAGCAGCGCGGGCCAGAACGCGAACCCGTCCACCTGGGCCGCGGCGCCGGAACCCACGATGACGGGCGTCGCGGCGGCAGGGAGGGTGCGCGGGCGTGCGCCCGCGACCCACTGGGTGGTGCTGGCCATGGTGCTCCGTCTCGGTCGTGCGTCTCGGGTCGTGCGGCTCGGTCGTGCCCGGGGTGGTCCGGCCGGCTCAGCCGGGCGGGGTGCGCCCGTGCCCGACGGCGATCCGGGCCACCGCGGCGCGGTCCACCTTGCCGGGCCCGCGCCGGGGGAGGTCCGGGACGACGAGCACGCGGCGGGGTGCGGCCGCCCGCTCCAGCCTATCCGCGACGCGGCCCCGCACGGCGGCGACGAGCTCGGGCGGGGCGCTCGTCGCGCCCCCGGCGCCCACCGTGCCCGCGGTGCCCACCGTGCCCGCGGTGCCCCCCGTGCCCGCCGTGCTCACGGTGCCCGACGTGCCCGCCGCGGCACCGTCGTCGCGCTGCGCGCCCGCCAGCGTGACGACCGCGACGACCTCCTGGCCCCACTCGGGGTGCGGCACCCCCACGACGCACGCCTCCCCGACGCCCGCGACCTCGCCGACCACGGCCTCGACCGCGGCCGGGGCGACGTTCACGCCGCCCGTGACGATCACGTCGTCCGCGCGGCCGAGGACGACGAGCACCGGCGCGTCCGCGGGGCCGTCGAGCCGCCCGAGGTCGCTCGTGCGGAACCAGCGCGTGCCGTCGTCGTCGGTGCGGAACGCGGCGGCGGTCGCGTCCGGCTCCCCGAGGTAGCCGTGCGCGAGGAACGGGCCGGAGAGCTCGACGACGCCCGCCCCCTCGCCCGCCTCCTCGCCCTCGGTGTCACCGGCCGGGACCAGCCGGACGCGCGCGCCCGGGAGGGGGACGCCGTCGTACACGCAGCCTCCGCACGTCTCCGTCATGCCGTACGTGGTGACGACGCGCGCCCCCGCGGACCGCGCGCGGCGCAGCAGCGCGGGCGGCGTCGCGGCGCCGCCGAGGAGCACGGCGTCGAGCGAGCGGAGCGCGTCGAGTCCCGCGGTGCCGTCGGCGGACCCGGCGTCGGCCGCCTCGACGAGGCGGTGGAGCTGGGTCGGGACGAGCGAGACGTACCGCCGCTCGCCGCGCGGGGCGCGCGCGACGAGCGCCGCGAACCCGCCGGGGGTGAAGGGCTCGCCCGCGGGCGCGACCGTGAGGCCCCGCCCCGCGGCGTGGGCCCGCGCGACGACCTGCACCCCCGCGACGTGCGTCGGGGGCAGCGTGAGGAGCCAGTGTCCCGGGCCGCCCAGCCGCTCGTGCGTCGCGGCGCCCGACGCGCGCAGGGCGTCGGCGCCGAGCAGCACCTCCCGGGGCGCGCCCGTCGAGCCCGACGTGCGCAGCACGAGCGCGGTGCCCGCGGGGACGTCGCCCGCGGCCGGTCCGGAGCCCGGGGGGCGGGGGAGCAGCGGGACGGGCGCGACGGGCGGGCCGTCGCCGTCGAGCGCGGCCCCGACCGCCGCGACGAGGGCGTCCAGATCGGCGGGGACGACGGCGCGGTTCACCGGATCAGCCTAGGTCGGGTCGTACCGTGGCCGAGGACACAGGTCCGTCGTGGTGCCGGCACGGGCAGGGGCCCCGGGCCGTCGGGAGGTCGAGGGTGACGAGGACGGGACGAGGAGTCCGGGGGAGCGCGCTCGCCGCGGTCGTGGTGGCGGCGGTGGTCGCGCTCGCCGGGTGCGCGGGCGAGCCGACGGCGCCGAGCACCACGACGGTCGAGCCGGACGCGTCGGGCACCAAGGGGGTGCCCCCGACACCGGACGTCCCCCTCGTGTGGCCGCTCACGGGCGTCGCGGCCGACGAGGTCGCGGACCGGCCGGCGCTCGCGGTGAAGATCGAGAACGCGCCCCAGGCGCGCCCGCAGACCGGGCTCGAGCAGGCGGACGTCGTGTGGGAGGAGGTGGTCGAGGGCGGCATCACGCGCTTCGTCGCCGTCTACCACTCGCAGGTACCCGAGAGCGTGGGCCCCGTCCGCTCGGTGCGGCCCATGGACCCGGCGATCGTCGCGCCGCTGCACGGCGTCCTCGCGTACACCGGCGGGCAGCAGCCGTTCATCGACGCCGTGGGTGCCGCGGGCGTCCAGTCGGTCGTCATGGACGAGGGCGACGACGGCTTCACGACCACGCGCGCGCGGCGCGCCCCGCACAACGTGTACGGCAGCCCCGACGCGTTCTGGGCCCAGGCCGACGACGACCGCACGTCCCCGCCGCCCGCGCAGCTCGTGTTCGCGCGCGAGCCCGGGACGGCGACCGCGACGGTCGCGGGCGCCGCGGCGACCCGGCTCGACGTGCGCCTCACGCACGCGAGCCGCGCGGTGTGGGAGTGGGACGGCGGCGAGGGCCGCTACGTGCGCAGCGAGGGCGACCGCCCGGCCGTCTCCGCGGACGAGGTGCGGCTGTCGGCGACGAACGTCGTGCTGCTCGCCGCGACGATGGTGGACACGCCGTTCAAGGACCCGGCAGGCGTGCCCGTCCCCGAGACGCAGCTCGTCGGGACGGGCGAGGGCGTCGTCGCGAGCGGCGGCAAGCAGGTCGCGGTGACGTGGTCCAAGGAGGGCGTCGAGGCCCCGCTCGTGCTCAGCGGCGCCGACGGCGCACCCGTCGAGCTCGAGCCGGGCGCGTCGTGGATCGAGCTCGTGCCGACGGGGTCCGGGAGCTGGACGGTGGGCTGACCCTCTGCCGTCGGGCGGACGGCGTCCTCCCCACGGCGTACGACCGCTCCGCCCCGAGGGGGACCGTCCGCCGCGCAGGTCGAGCCGCGGGGCCGACGCGCGGCAGGGGTCCCGGGCGGCACCGTGGAGTCATGGCAACCGTCGTCCCGCACCCCGTCCACCCGTCCCAGCCCCGCACCCCGTCGGAGGGCACCCCGCAGCGCCCGGCCCCGACGTCGCTCCCGCCGTCGTACGCGCCGCGCACGTCGCGCGACGACGAGCCGGGCGCCGCCCGCTCGGCCGTCCCGGTCGTCGTCTCTGTCGGGCTCCTGTTCGGCCTCGCCGTCGCGGCGGCGTTCGTCGGCCGCGGCCTCCTCGAGATGCTGACGAGCCTCGTCGGCGGCTCCTGAGCCGCGGCCTTCAGAACGCGTAGCCGAAGCGTCCCCAGTCCGGGTCGCGCCGCTCGAGGAACGCGTCGCGCCCCTCGACGGCCTCGTCCGTCATGTACGCCAGCCGCGTCGCCTCGCCCGCGAAGACCTGCTGCCCCATGAGCCCGTCGTCCGCGAGGTTGAACGCGAACTTCAGCATCCGGATCGCCTGCGGCGACTTCGTCGCGATCACGCGCGCGTACTCGATCGCGAGCGCCTCCAGGTCCGCGTGGTCCGCGACCTCGTTGACCGCGCCCCACTCGTACGCGTCCTGCGCGGAGTACTCCCGCGCGAGGAAGAAGATCTCCCGCGCGCGCTTCTGGCCCACCTGCCGTGCGAGGTACGCCGAGCCGTAGCCCCCGTCGAACGACCCGACGTTCGCGTCGGTCTGCTTGAACCGCGCGTGCTCGCGGCTCGCGATCGACAGGTCCGCGACGACGTGCAGCGAGTGCCCGCCGCCCGCGGCCCAGCCGTTGACGACCGCGACCACGACCTTCGGCATCGTCCGGATGAGGCGCTGCACCTCGAGGATGTGCAGGCGCCCCGCGCGGCCCGGGTCGACGGCGTCGCGCGTGTGCACGTCCCCGCCGCCGTCGGGCGCGGTCGTGTACTGGTAGCCGGAGCGCCCGCGGATGCGCTGGTCGCCGCCCGAGCAGAACGCCCACCCGCCGTCCTTGGGCGAGGGCCCGTTGCCGGTGAGGAGCACGGTCCCGACGTCGGACGTCATGCGCGCGTGGTCGAGGACGCGGTACAGCTCGTCCACGGTGTGGGGCCGGAACGCGTTGCGCACCTCGGGCCGGTCGAACGCGACGCGGACCACGGGCAGGTCCCGCACGACGGCGCCGTCGGCGTCGCGCTCGACGCCGCGGTGGTAGGTGAGGTCGGTGAGCGCCTCGAAGCCGTCGACCTCGCGCCAGGCGCGGGGGTCGAACGTCTCGGAGACCTGGCGGGGGAGCGCGTGCTCCCGGCGCGCGGGGGCGCGGCTCGCGTCGTCGGGCACGGCGGGGGTGGGGTCGGTGCTGCTCACGCCCGCCACGGTAGCCGGTGCGCGAGCGGGCGGCGTGCGCGCGCCGGGGCGAGGCCGAGCACGAGGCCCGCCCCGACGATGAGCGTCCCGACGACCGACCGCGCGGTCGGCTCCTCGAACCCGAGCACGACCGACGCGACGAGCGCCGCCACGGGCAGCAGGCCCGCGAACAGCCCGGCGCGCGCGGGCCCGATCGCCGCGAGCCCGGAGTACCAGAGGAGGAACGCGACGGCCGTGACGACGACGGCGAGGTACGCGAGCGCGGCGAGCTCGGCGCCGTCGGGCACCGCCAGGAACGGGCTCCCCGACACCTGCTGCCGGACGAGCCCGAGCACGGCGAGCTGCGGCACGGCGAGGACGCACGCGTAGGCGGACACGCGCAGCGCGCCGAGCGTCGGCAGGAGGGGGACGGCGAGGAGCGAGAAGCACACCTCGCACGCGAGCGCGCCGAGCGCGAGCGCGACGCCGACGGGGTCGCCCGCGCCGCCGCCCTCGACGACCACGACCCCGGCGGTCACCACGACGGCGGCCGCGAGGGTGCGGACCGCGAGCCGTCGGGCCCGCAGCGCCCCCGCGGCCGCGAGGACGACGGGCGAGGCGCCCACGACGGCCCCGACGAGCGACGGGTCGGCGCGGCCCGCGCTCTCGACGACGAGGACGCTGAAGCCGACGAGCCCCGTGGCCGCGAGCGCGGTCAGGCGCCCGAGCGCGCGGGGCGAGGGCAGCACCCAGGGGACCCGGCGCACGGCGAGGACGGCGAGCAGGACGAGCGCGGCGACGGCGTAGCGCGCGGCCTGGCCGCCCAGCACCGGGAACCCGGCGAGGGCCGCGGACGCGACGAACGACGAGCCGACGATCGCCATGCCCGCGGCGCAGCGCAGGTCGCCGGTCCGCAGGCTGCCGGGACGCTCGGGTGCGGGTGTCATGCCTCGACGGTAGGAGCGTCGTGGACCAGGGTGCAGGGCCAGGTCGTGCCTGGTTCACTGGGCCAGATGACGACCCGGCTCGCGCCCGAGGCCCTCCTGCTCGTGCTCGGCCCGCGCCCCGCGCGCGACGTCGGCCGCTGGTTGCAGGACGGCCTGCGCGCGGCCGTCGTCGAGGGGCGGGTCGCGGCGGGCACGGTCCTGCCGTCGGGCCGGGACGCCGCCGTCGCGCTCGGGCTCTCGCGCGGCACGGTGACGACGGCGGTCGACGTGCTCGTGGGCGAGGGGCTGCTCGTGTCCCGGCCGCGGTCGGGCGTCGTCGTCGCGGCGCTCCCCGCGGCGCCGTCCCTCCGAGGGGCACCGCCCGCGCGGGGCCCGGGGGCCGGGAGCACCGGGTACGGCACGGCGGGCCCCCGGCCCGTGAGCGTCGGGACCCCGGACCCGGCGCTGTTCCCCCGGGCGGCGTGGGCGCGCGCGGTCCGCGACGGCGTCCGCGGGCTCGCGGACGCCGACCTCGGCTACCCGGACCCCCAGGGCCTGCCCGCGCTGCGTGAGGCGCTCGCGGAGCACCTGCGACGCAGCCGCGGCGCGCACGTGACCGCGCGCGACGTCGTCGTGGTGAGCGGCGTCGCCCAGGCGCTCGCGCTGCTCGCGCGGCTGCTCGCCGCGGGCCGGGTGGCGCCCGGGCCGGGGCCACGGCCAGGGACAGGGACAGGGCCCGTCACGGTCGCCGTCGAGGACCCGTCGTCGCGGGGCGCGCTCGAGCTCCTGCGCGACGCGGGGACCCGGCCCGCGGGCGTGCCCGTCGACGCCGACGGGCTGCGGACCGACCTGCTCCCCGAGGACGCGCGCGCCGCGCTCGTGACGCCCGCGCACCAGTTCCCGCTCGGCGTCGTGCTCGCCCCGGCGCGCCGTCGTGCGCTGCTCGCGTGGGCCGCCGCGGGGGACCGCCTCGTGCTCGAGGACGACTACGACGCCGAGCTGCGCTACGACCGTCGGCCCGTGGCATCGGTGCAGCCCCTGGACCCCGAGCGGGTCGTGCTCCTCGGCTCCGTCTCCAAGCTCTTGTCGCCCGCGCTGCGGCTCGGCTGGGTCGTCGCGCCGCCGCGCGTCGTCGGGCCGCTCGTCGAGGCCAAGCGTCACGCCGACCTCGGTACGTCCGTCCCGGAGCAGGCGGCGCTCGCGGCGCTCCTCGGCTCCGGCGCGTACCAGCGGCACCTGCGCCGGGCCCGGGTCGTCTACCAGCGGCGGCGCCGCGCGCTGCTCGCCGCGCTCGGCGAGGCCCTGCCCGGCGTCACGGTCGGGGGCGTCGCGGCGGGTCTCCACCTCGTCGTCCCGCTCCCCGGCCCGGCGGCCGAGGACGCGGCGGTCGACGGGCTGCGCGCGGCCGGCGTCCCCGTGGAGCCCCTGAGCGGGACGGGCGTCGAGCGCGTCGAGCCGACCGAGCACGGCGTGGTCGTCGGCACGGCGCGCGTGCGCGAGCCCGACGTCGCGCGGGTCGTCGACGCGCTGCGGGCGGCGGGCGCGGGACGCCCGCCGGCCTGACGAGCGCGCGGCCGGTGCCCTACGGTGTGCGGGTGGGGACGACGCCGACCGAGACCGCCGACCGACGACCCGCACCGCGGCGCCAGGCGCGCGGTGTCGCGCGCCGGGACGCGATCGTCCGCGCCGCCGCGGACCTCATCCTCCAGGACGGCCCCGCGGCGGTGACCCACCGCGCCGTCGCGACGCGCGCCGACGTCCCGCTCGCCGCCACCACCTACTACTTCACCGGCCTCGACGACCTCATGGGGGCGGCCGGCGAGCTCATCGTCACCGGGTGGGCGGAGCACGCGCACGGCGCCGCCGAGCGCGCGGCACAGGGCGGGGACCGGGCTCGGGAGGACGCGCGCGTCCTCGTGGACGCCGTCCTGCCGCCCGGCGGGGAGAGCGAGCTGCGGGGCTTCTACGAGCACCTCGTCGGCGCCGGCCGCTACCCGGCGCTCGCCCGGGCCTACGGGATGGGTCGGCAGGGTCTGGACGACGCCGTCGCGCAGCTCCTCGCCGTGCGGGGCCTCGGCCACGTCGCGGCGTCGCTCCTCGTCGCGGTCGTCGACGGCGCCGCCGTGAGCGCGCTGAGCGAGGGCCGTGACGCGCGCGCGCTCGCGGTCCGCCTCGTCGGCGAGCTCGTGGCACCCGGACCGCGCTGAGTCCGCGCCGCCGCCGGGTAGCCTCGCGGCCCATGACCCGACGCCCGTCCACCGCCCGACCCGCCCTGCGCGACCGCCTCGTCCCCGAGACCACCCGGACCCTCGTCTCGACCGTCGTCGCGCTCGTGACCGGTCCGGTCGTCGTGCTCCTCGCGGAGGGCCCGCTCGGCCTCGACGACCGGACGGTCCCCGTGGCGGCGGGCCTCCTCGTGTGGGTCGTGCTCGCCGGGCTCTCCTGCACGCTGACGTGCGTCGCGTTCGCCGGGCGCCGCGGCCCCGAGCTCGAGCGGGCCCTGCTGCGAGCGCACCCCGACGGGCGCGGCCGCGTCCGCACGCTGCTCCTCGGCGGAGGGTCGACCGCGTGGTCCGTCCAGTTCGCGGTCATGGCGCTGCTCGTCGGGTTCGCCCTGGCCCAGGGCGTCGCGTGGGCCGCGGCCCCCGCGCTGACCGTGCTCGGCGTCGCGGTCATCGTCGTGTCGTGGGTCGCGGTGCTCGTGTCCCACACCGTGCACTACGCCCGCCGCGACGTCGCGGCCGGCGACGGCCTCGGGTTCGCGTTCCCCGGCGAGGGACCGCGCGCCTACGCCGACTACGTGTACCTCGCAGCGGGCGTGAGCACGACCTTCTCGACCGCCGACGTCACGGTGCTCGACTCCGTCACGCGCCGGATGGTCACGACCCACGCCGTCGTCGCGTTCGCGTTCAACGCCGTGATCGTCGCGCTCGTCGTCGTGGTGCTCGTCAACGCGTGAGGGCCGCGCGCCGCGGCCGTGCCCGCGTCGGTGCCGCGGGCCGACGACGACGCGTGGCATAGCCTGGGCGCGTGCCCGACTCCCGCGCCGTCGTCTACCGCACCCGACTCACCACCCGGTTCCGCGGGCTCGACGCGCGCGACGGCGTCCTCCTGCGCGGAGACGCCGGCTGGGGCGAGTTCTCGCCCTTCTGGGACTACGACGACGCCGAGTCCGCCTCCTGGCTGCGCGCCGCGCGCGAGGCGGCCGACGACGGCTGGCCCGCCCCCGTCCGCGACCGGGTCCCCGTGAACGTCACCGTCCCCGCGGTCGGGCCCGACCGCGCCCGGGAGCTCGTCGCCGCGTCCGGCGGGTGCCGCACCGCCAAGGTCAAGGTCGCGCAGCGCGGGCCCGACGGCACGCTCGAACCCCTCGACGCCGAGGTCGCGCGCCTCGAGGCCGTGCGCGACGCGCTCGGCCCGGGCGGTCGGGTGCGCGTCGACGCGAACGGCGCCTGGGACCCCGAGGAGGCGCTGCGCCGCCTCCCGCACCTCGACCGCGCGGCGGGCGGCCTCGAGTACGTCGAGCAGCCGTGCCCCGACGTGGCCGGTCTCGCGGCCGTGCGGCGCGGCCAGCGCGGCGACACCGCCGTGCCCGTCGCCGCGGACGAGTCGATCCGGCGCGCCGAGGACCCGCTCGCCGTCGTGCGCGCGGACGCGGCCGACGTCGTGGTGCTCAAGGTGCAGCCGCTCGGCGGCGTGCGCGCGTGCCTCGACCTCGCCGAGCAGGTGCGGCTGCCCGTCGTCGTGTCGTCGGCGCTCGAGTCGTCGGTCGGCATCGCCGCGGGCGTCGCGCTCGCCGCCGCGCTCCCCGCGCTGCCGTACGCGTGCGGCCTCGCGACCGTGAACCTGTTCGCCGCCGACGTCGTGGCCGCGCCGCTCGTGCCCGTCGACGGGGCCCTGCCCGTGGCCCGCCCCGCGCCGAGCGCGGAGGCGCTCGCGGCGACCGCGCCCGACCCGGGCACCGACCGGCGGTGGCGCGCGCGGCTCGACCGCGTCGCCGGCCTCGTGGCCGCCGGGGGCGTGCGATGAGCGCCGCCCCCGACCCGCTGCTGGACGGCCTGGACGCCCAGCCGCCCGCCGTGCGCAGCGCGTTCGCGCTCGTGCACCGCCTCGCGCTCGAGGGCGTCGCGGACGTCGTGCTCGCCCCCGGGTCGCGCAGCGCTCCGCTCGCGTACGCGCTCGCGGCGGCGGCCGAGCTCGGCCACCTCACGCTGCACGTGCGCGTCGACGAGCGCGCGGCCGGGTTCCTCGCCGTCGGGCTCTCGCGCGGCGCGGGGCCGCTCGTGCGCGGCGGCGTCGCGCTGCCCCGGCCCGTCGCGGTCGTCACGACGTCGGGGACGGCCGTCGCGAACCTGCACCCCGCGGTGCTCGAGGCGCACCACACGGGCGTCCCGCTCGTGCTGCTCACCGCCGACCGGCCGCATGAGCTGCGCGGCACGGGCGCGAACCAGACGACCCACCAGGCCGGGATCTTCGGCCTCGCGACGCGGTTCGCCGCGGACGTCCCGGCGCCCGACGGCCGCCCGGGCGAGGTCCGCGACCTCCTCGCCGTCGCGGCGCGCGCGCTCGCCGAGGCCGTGGGTGCACGCTCGGGGCACCCCGGCCCGGTGCACCTCGACCTCGCGTACCGCGAGCCGCTCGTGCCCGTCGGCCTGCCCGGCGCTCCTCCCGACGCTGCGCTCGGTGGGCCCGCCGCGCCCACCGCGCTCGCCGCCCCCGACCCGGACCTCCCCGGTGTCCGCCCGGTCGTCGTCGTGCCGGCCGCCCCCGCGGCCGTGCCGAACATCGTCGCGCCGGGTGACGTCACGGAGCCGCTCGGCACGCCGGTCGCCCCCGTCGCGCTGCCGGTGCCCGGCGAGCGGACGGTCGTCGTCGCGGGCGACGGCGCAGGTCCCGTCGCGCGCGACCTCGCCGAGGCGCGCGGCTGGCCGCTGCTCGCCGAGCCGTCGTCCGGGGCGGCGGGCGGTCCGCGTCTCGTCGTCGCGCACCCGCTCGTGCTCGGGGTCGACGCGCTCGTGGACGACGTGGAGCACGTCGTCGTGCTGGGGCGGCCCACGCTCTCGCGGCCGGTGCAGCGGCTCCTCGGGCGCGGGGACGTCGCGGTGACCGTCGTGGCTCCGGGCTCGCGCCCCTGGCCCGACGCCGCGCGCAACGCCTCGACGGTGCTCCCCGTGGTGCCCGCGGGGTGGCTCGAGCCGGCGTCCGCCACGGGCTGGGCCGAGCGCTGGCAGGCGGCGTCGGCCGCGGCGGCGGCCGTCGTCGGGGCGGCGACCGACGGGGCCCGGACCGACGGGCCGAGCGTCGCGCGCGCGGTCGCCGCGGCGGGCGGCCCGGACGACCTGCTCGTGATCGGCTCGTCGAGCCCGGTACGCGACCTGGGCCTCGTGCTCGGCCTCGACGGGCCCGGCCCGCGCGTGCTCGCCAACCGCGGCCTCGCGGGCATCGACGGCACCGTGTCGACGGCGCTCGGCGCGGCCCTCGCGACGGGCCGCGGCCACCGGCGCACCCGCGCGCTGCTCGGCGACCTCACCTTCCTCCACGACGTCGGCGGGCTGCTGCGCGGACCGGACGAGCCGCACGCGGACCTCCAGCTCGTCGTCGTGAACGACGACGGCGGCGCGATCTTCGCGGGGCTCGAGCCCGGGGCGCTGGGGGAGTCGTCCGAGGGCGCGCGCCGCACGTTCGAGCGCGTCTTCGCGACGCCGCACGGCGCGCACCTCGCGCCGCTGTGCGCCGGGTACGGGGTGGACCACCAGCTCGTCCGGGACGTCCCCTCGCTGCGGCACGCGCTCGCGGCACCGAGCCACGGCGTGCAGGTCCTCGAGGTGCGTGTCGGGCGCGCGGAGCGCCGTCGCGAGAGCCTGGTCCTGGCGGACGACGTCCGGGCGGCGGTGCGCGCGTCGCTGTCCTCGGGCGGCTGAGGGGCGCGGAAAAACTCGCAGCAGACTCCCAGGTTCGTTCAAGCGTCGTTCAAGCGCGGCGGTGTGAAGTAGTGGGCAGAAGAAGGAGGCCCACCATGACGAACACCCCGGGCACCGAGCCCACCCCCGTCCCGACGCCCGACGCCACGCAGCCGCTGCCGGCCGCGACCGCGGGCGAGCAGGCACCGGCCCAGCCGTCGGCGCACCCGACCGGCCACCCGACGCAGCCGCTCCCGCCGCACCCCGTGCAGCACCTCACGACGCCGCAGCCCGCCCCGACGGGCCACGCCACCGCACCCGCGGGGCACACGCCCACCGCTGCGCCGGCGAACCCGTACGCGCGACCCGCGCAGGGCGCGCCCGCCCCCGGCGCGCACACGCCGTCCGGCAGCTTCGGCCCGCCGCCCGCACCGCCGGCCCCGGCCGCCGCCGGGGAGAGCGGCGCCCCGCAGCGCCGCCGCACCTGGGTGCCGGTCGTCAGCGCCGCGGCCGCCGCGGCGCTCCTCGCGAGCGTCGGCACCGCCGGCCTCACCGGCGCGTTCGGCGCCGACCAGGACTCCGCGTCGCTCGCCGACGTCGGCCAGCAGCACGAGACGTCGGCCGCGCCCGTCGCCGACTCGTCGTCGCAGAACCCCGACTGGGAGGCCGTGACCAAGGCCGTCGCGCCGTCGGTCGTGGCGATCCAGGTCCAGACCCCGCAGGGCGGGGCCGAGGGCTCCGGCGTCATCATCGACGACAAGGGCCACGTGGTGACGAACAACCACGTGGTGTCCGGCGCCGAGAACGACACGGTCCAGGTCACGCTCAGCGACGGCCGCCTGTTCGACGCGAAGATCGTCGGGCTCGACCCGGCGACGGACCTCGCCGTCGTGCAGCTCGTCGACGCCCCCGACGACCTCCAGCCCGCGACGCTCGGCGACTCCGACGACGTGACCGTCGGCGAGTCGGTCCTCGCGGTCGGCAACCCGCTCGGCCTCGCGAACACGGCCACGACCGGCATCGTCTCGGCCGTCGACCGCCCGGTGTCCGCGTCCGGCGAGGGCGGCGGCACGTCCGTCGTCACCAACGCGATCCAGATCGACGCCGCGATCAACCCGGGCAACTCCGGCGGCCCGCTGTTCGACGCGCAGGGCCGGGTCATCGGCATCACGTCGTCGATCGCGACGCTGTCGAGCGGCGGTGGCCAGTCCGGCTCGATCGGCCTCGGGTTCGCCATCCCGGTGAACCTCGCCAAGACGATCGGTCAGCAGCTCGTCGACAACGGGACCGCGGAGCACGCGTTCCTCGGCGTGACGCTCGCCGACGCGACCGCGACGGCCGACGGCGTCACGCGCCGCGGCGCCGAGGTCCAGGAGGTCACCGACGGCTCGCCGGCCGCCGACGCGGGCATCCGCTCGGGCGACGTGATCGTCGCCATCGACGGCCACCCGGTCGGCGGGGCGGAGTCGCTCACCGCGTTCGTGCGCGAGCGCGCCGCGGGCGCCGAGTCGAAGCTCACCGTCGTCCGCGACGGCAAGACGCTCGAGCTCGACGTCACCCTCGCGACGCGCCCGGCGGACGACGAGACCACCGGCCAGGGGTCGCAGGACGGCCAGGGGCAGACGCCGGGCCAGGACGGCCAGGGGCAGCTCCCCGGCCAGGGCGACCAGGGCGGCCAGC
Organism: Cellulosimicrobium sp. MI9406; assembly: GCF_040595865.1. NCBI lineage: Bacteria > Bacillati > Actinomycetota > Actinomycetes > Micrococcales > Promicromonosporaceae > Cellulosimicrobium > Cellulosimicrobium sp. MI9406. The sequence goes on along the minus strand of NZ_JALIZI010000003.1, from coordinate 24,466 downwards.
AGGGCGACCAGGGTCAGCAGGGCGACCCGACCGACCCGGGCAACGTCCCGAACCCGTTCGACTGGTTCTTCGGCGGCCAGGGCTGAGCTGGCGCCGCACCCCGTCCCGCCACCTCCTCTGACCGTGGCGGGACGGTGGGCCGTCGGGGACGTCCCCGCCCCGGCGGCCCACCGCACCGAGCGGCCGGCACGGATCTCCGTGCCGGCCGCTCGTCGTCGTCCTGGGGCGTTGCCGTGCGGTGCCGGTCGTGCGGGACCGGCGCGTCAGGCGCCGAGCGCGTAGCGCATCGGCTCGAGCTTCGCCTCGGACTCGGCGACCTCGGCCGCCGGGTCGGACGCCGCGACGATCCCGCACCCGGCGAAGAGCCGCACGGAGCGGGGGTCGGTGCCCGACAGCTCGGCCGAGCGCAGCGCGATGCCCCACTCGCCGTCGCCGTCGGCGCCCAGCCACCCGACGGGCCCGGCGTACCGGCCGCGGTCCATGCCCTCGATCTCGCGGATGAGGTCGCGCGCGACGACCGTCGGCGTGCCGCACACCGCCGCGGACGGGTGCAGCGCGGCCGCGAGCGCCAGGCTCGTCGGCCCGGCCCCAGCGCCGCCCGACGCCCCGGGCGTGCTCGCACCGCGGGCGAGGACGGCCGTCACGTCGGACGCGAGGTGCATGACGTTCGGCAGGTGCAGCACGAACGGCGAGTCGGGGACGTTCATGGACGAGCAGAAGGGGGCGAGCGCCTGCGCGACGGACCGGACGGCGTACTCGTGCTCCTCCAGGTCCTTCGACGACCGCGCGAGCTGCGCGGCTCGCAGGAGCGCCTCGTCGTCGGACAGGCCGCCGCGCCGGATCGTGCCGGCGAGCACGCGGGACGTCACGAGGCCCTTCTCGCTGCGGACGAGCAGCTCGGGGGTCGCGCCGACGAGCCCGTCGACCGAGAACGTCCAGCACGCCTCGTAGGCGGAGGCGAGGCGCGCGAGCAGCCAGCGCGGGTCCACGGGCTCGCTCGTGTGGGCGACGACGTCGCGCGCGAGCACCACCTTCTCCAGCGCGCCTGAGCGGATGCGCTCGACGCCCTCCGCGACGACGGCGGCCCAGTCGTCGGCACCGAGTGCGCCGTCGTGCCAGGCCACGTCGCCCGGCGCGCGCACGGGCTCCCGGGGCGTGCGGCGCAGGGCGTCCGTGGGGGAGGAGGACAGCGAGCCGGCGGTGTCGACCGTCGTGAGCCACGCGTGCCCGTCACGTCGCCCGACGACGACGCGCGGCACGACGAGGACCCCGCCGGCCCGCACCGGGTCGTGCGCGTCGTCGCCCGGCGCGGAGTCGTCGAACGCGAACGAGCCGAACGCGACGGGGCCCGTGCCGGGCAGGCCCACCTCGTCGCGCACGACCGCGCGCGCGAGCGTCTCGTGCCACGCGGCCTCGGCGTCGGCGAACCGGCCGGGGCCCCACGTCTCGAGCCGCAGCGCCTCGCCCCAGCCGACGATCCCGTCGCCGCGGCGCACCCACGCGAGGGGCCGCGTGTCCGGCAGGAGGTCGACGAGGGCGTCGAGGCCGCCGGGCAGGTCGGGGATCCGGGTGGTCCTCACGACCAGCGGGTGGGGCTGTGCGGCCGTGGCCGACGGTTCTGCGCTCATCGCCTCCCAGCGTAAGCCGCGGCGGTGCGACCGCGGGCGCGGGGACGTGGAAGCATGGGCGCCATGCCCCGTGCCAACCTGGACAAGAAGCCCTCCGAGGTCGCGTCGATGTTCGACGGGATCGCCTCCCGGTACGACCTGACCAACGACATCCTGTCGCTCGGGCAGGACCGCGCGTGGCGCCGGGCGACGGTCCGCGCGGTCGGCGCGCTGCCGGGCGAGAAGGTCCTCGACCTGGCGGCCGGGACGGGCACGTCCTCGGAGCCGTTCGCCGACGACGGCGTGCGCGTCGTCCCGTGCGACTTCTCCATCGGCATGCTCCAGGTCGGCAAGGAGCGCCGCCCGGACCTCCCGTTCGTCGCCGGGGACGCGACGCGGCTCCCGTTCGCGGACGGCACGTTCGACGCGGTGACGATCTCGTTCGGGCTGCGCAACGTCGTCGACACCGAGGGGGCGCTGCGCGAGATGCTGCGCGTCGTGCGGCCGGGCGGGCGCGTGGTGATCTGCGAGTTCTCGACCCCCACGTGGGCGCCGTTCCGCGTCCTGTACCAGGAGTACCTGGTCCAGGCGCTGCCGCGCATCGCCTCGGCGGTGACGCGCGAGGGCGGGTCGTACGAGTACCTCGCCGAGTCGATCGCCGCGTGGCCGGACCAGCAGGGCCTGGGTCGTCTCCTGCTGCGCGCGGGCTGGGAGAAGGTCGCCTACCGCAACCTCTCCGGCGGGATCGTCGCGCTGCACCGGGGCGTGCGCCCGGCCTGACGCCACACACCAGGACGAGGCCCCGCGCGCCGCGCGGGGCCTTCTCGGCGACCCCGGCGGCGCGCGGCCGCGTCGGCACGCGTGCGCGGCGCTGACCTGGGACGACGGTGCCCCGGGCGGGCGCGGACGCGCGGGAGGCTAGGCCATCGTGGCGCCGGCCCCCTTGCCCGCGAGTCCTCGTCCCCAGGGTCGGGTGTCGCCGCGTGCCGGGACCTTCGTCACAGGATCTCCCAGGGAAGGGTCGCCTTGCTACACATCTCCCGTCCGGAGTGACTAGAGTGGCGGTGTCCATTGTGACCGACTTCACAAGGACAGTGGGTGCACCGTGTCCCGAGCCGGGCCACGGTGGAGCATCGCACGAGGACTCCGACGACGGGACGGCGAGGTGGGCACGGTGGGCGCGAGGCTCGACGACGCCGACGTGATCGTCGTGGGCGCCGGCCCGGCCGGTTCCGCGGCCGCCCACTACTGCGCCGCCGCGGGCCTGAGCGTCCTCCTCCTCGAGAAGTCCGCCTTCCCGCGCGACAAGATCTGCGGCGACGGCCTGACGCCGCGCGCGGTCGCCGAGCTCGTGCGCATGGGCGTCCCCACGCGCGCCGAGGACGGCTGGATCCGCAACCGCGGGCTGCGCGTCGTCGCGAGCGGCCGCTCGTGGGAGCTCGCGTGGCCGGACCTCGCGTCGTACCCCAGCTACGGCATGGCCCGCGCGCGCCACTCGTTCGACCGCACGCTCGCCGAGCACGCGCAGCGCACCGGCGCCAAGCTGCTCGAGCGCACCGCCGTCACCGGCCCCGTCCTCGACGAGCGCACGGGCCGCGTCGTCGGCGTCACGGCGCGCCCCGTGGACGAGAAGGGCCGGCGCGCCGGGGACGAGGTCACCTACCGGGCGCCCGTCGTCATCGCGGCCGACGGCGTCTCGTCCCGCTTCGCGCTCGCCCTCGGCCTCGCGCGGCGCGAGGACCGCCCGATCGGCGTCGCCGTCCGGACCTACTTCCGCACGCCCCGCCACGACGACCCGTGGATGGAGTCCCACCTCGAGCTGTGGGACGGCAAGCCCCGCGAGTCGAACCTGCTGCCGGGCTACGGCTGGATCTTCTCGCTCGGCGACGGCACGGCGAACGTCGGCCTCGGCTCGGTCAGCTCGACGCCCGCGCGGCAGTCCGCGGCCAACGTCGACTACAAGGACCTGTTCGCCACCTGGATGCGCAACGCGCCCCCCGAGTGGGAGTTCACGGAGGAGAACCGGCTCGCCCCGGTGCGCGGCGCGGCGCTGCCCATGGGCTTCAACCGCACGCCGCTGTACACGCGCGGCGTGCTGCTCGTCGGGGACTCGGGCGGCATGGTCAGCCCGTTCAACGGCGAGGGCATCGCCTACGCGATGCAGGCCGGTCGGGCCGCGGCCGACGTCGTGGCCCAGTCCCGCGTGCGCCTCACCGACGCGGGGCGCGAGCGTGCGCTGCAGACGTACCCGCGCCTCATGCGGCGCGAGCTCGGCGGCTACTACACGCTCGGCCGGTACTTCGTGAAGCTCATCGAGCACCCCGAGATCATGCGGATCTGCACGCGCTACGGGCTCCCGCGCCCGGTCGTCATGCGGTTCGTCCTCAAGCTCCTGTCGGACTGCTACGAGCCCCGCGGCGGCGACTGGGTCGACCGCGTCATCGCCGGGCTGACCAGGGTGGTGCCATCGTCATGAGCCCACGAGGTGGGCCGGCACCCGCGCACCACGCAGCGCCGGCACTCGCACCACCTGACCGCGGACCCGGACGACGCCGTCCGGGGAGACCCGTCCCGAGCCCCCACTCGAGGAGTCGACGATGACCAACCCGTACGTCCCGCTGCTCGTCCTCATGGGCGTGGCCGCCGTGCTCGCGCTCGGCGGCGTCGCCGCGAGCGCGGTCATCGGCCCCAAGCGGTACAACCGTGCCAAGCTCGACGCCTACGAGTGCGGCATCGAGCCCACGCCCCACGCCGTCGGCGGCGGGCGCTTCCCGATCAAGTACTACCTCGTCGCGATGACGTTCATCGTCTTCGACATCGAGGTCGTCTTCCTCTACCCGTGGGCCGTCGACTTCGCGACGCTCGCGACGTTCGGGCTGGTGGCGATGCTCGCGTTCCTCGCGCTCATCACCGTCCCGTTCGTCTACGAGTGGCGCCGCGGCGGCCTCGAGTGGGACTGACGGTGGCACCCAGCGGGGGCCCCGGCGGGCACCGGCGAGAGAACTAGGAGAGACACCATGGGGATCGAGGAAGCTCCCTCGGGCTTCTTGCTCACCACGATCGAGGACCTCGCGGGGTACCTGCGCAAGGCGTCGCTGTGGCCCGTGACCTTCGGCCTCGCGTGCTGCGCCATCGAGATGATGGCGGCGGGCGCGTCGCGGTTCGACCTGTCGCGCTTCGGCATGGAGGTCTTCCGCGCGTCGCCGCGCCAGGCGGACCTCATGATCGTGGCCGGGCGCGTGAGCCAGAAGATGGCGCCGGTCGTGCGGCAGGTCTACGACCAGATGAGCGAGCCCAAGTGGGTCCTGTCCATGGGCGTGTGCGCGTCGAGCGGCGGCATGTTCAACAACTACGCGATCGTCCAGGGCGTCGACCACGTCGTCCCGGTGGACATCTACCTGCCCGGCTGCCCGCCGCGGCCGGAGATGCTCATCAACGCGATCCTCGCGCTGCACGACCAGATCCAGCACGAGCCGCTCGGCGTGAACCGCAAGGAGGCGGCGCGCGCCGCCGAGGCGGCGGCGCTCGAGGCGACGCCCACGTTCCAGATGAAGGGGCTGCTGCGGTGACGGACGAGAAGAGCGGCGCCGGCACGCCGGTGCCGCAGCCGGAGGAGGTGAACGGCCCCCGGTCGGCCGACCTCGTGACCGGTGCCGGGGCGCCCCGCACGCTCGAGGTCGTCGAGGTCCGCGAGGGCATGTTCGGCGTCCACGGCTCGGGCGACACGTCCGGCTACGGCGGCCTGGTGCAGCCCGTCGCGATGCCGGGCGCGAGCGCCCGCCCCTACGGCGGCTGGTTCGACGAGGTCGTGGACGTCCTCGCGGAGGTGCTCGAGGCGTCCGGCGTCGGGTTCGACGCCGCGGTCGAGCGCGTCGTCGTCGACCCGCCCGGCGCCCACGCAGAGCTGACGCTGCACGTACACCGCGACCACCTCGTCGAGGTGTGCCGGGCGCTGCGCGACGACCAGGACCTGCGCTTCGAGCTGAGCCTGGGCGTGAGCGGCGTGCACTTCCCGCACGACGTCGGCCGCGAGCTGCACGCCGTCTACCACCTGACCTCGATCACCCACGGCCGGCGGCTGCGGCTCGAGGTGTCGGTGCCCGACGCGGACCCGCACGTGCCGACCACGACGTCCGTCTACCCGACGAACGACTGGCACGAGCGCGAGACGTGGGACTTCTTCGGCATCGTCTTCGACGGCCACCCGTCGCTCGCGCGCATCGAGATGCCCGACGACTGGCCGGGCCACCCGCAGCGCAAGGACTACCCGCTCGGCGGGATCCCCGTCGAGTACAAGGGCGCGACCGTGCCCCCGCCCGACACGAGGAGGTCGTACTCGTGAGCACGCACACCACCGGCGCCCCCGGCGGCGCCCCGCACGCCACCCGTCCGCCCGTCGGCGACTTCGACCCCGGCGTCCCGAGCTTCGAGGCGTCCGGCGGCGACTGGGCCGAGATCGCGGAGAGCGCCGTCGCGGCCGCCGCGCTCGGCGAGGAGCGCATCGTCGTCAACATGGGTCCGCAGCACCCGTCGACGCACGGCGTGCTGCGCCTCATGCTCGAGATCGACGGCGAGACGGTCACCGAGGCGCGCTGCGGCATCGGCTACCTCCACACCGGCATCGAGAAGAACATGGAGTTCCGGACGTGGACGCAGGGCGTCACGTTCTGCACCCGCATGGACTACCTCGCGCCGCTGTTCCAGGAGACGGCGTACTGCCTCGCGGTCGAGAAGCTCCTCGGCATCACGGACGACGTGCCCGAGCGGGCCAGCGTCATCCGCGTGCTGATGATGGAGCTCAACCGCATCGCGTCCCACCTCGTGTGCCTCGGCACGGGCGGCAACGAGATGGGCGCGACGACCGTCATGACCATCGCGTTCACCGCGCGGGAGGAGATCCTGCGGATCTTCGAGGCGGTCACGGGGCTGCGTATGAACCACGCGTACGTCCGCCCGGGCGGCGTCGCGCAGGACGTGCCGCCGGACCTCGTCGAGCAGGTGCGCCGGGCGGACCCGCTCGTGCGCCGCTACCTCGGCCAGCTCGGCGACCTCATGCTCGCCAACCCCATCTTCAAGGGGCGCCTCGTCGGGGTCGGGCACCTCAACCTCGCGGGCTGCATGGCGCTCGGCGTCACCGGGCCGGTGCTGCGCTCGACGGGCCACCCGTACGACGTGCGCAAGGCCGACCCGTACTGCGGCTACGAGACGTACGACTTCGACGTCCCGACCGCGACGGGCGCCGACTGCTACGACCGCGTCGTGCTGCGGCTCGAGGAGTGCTACCAGTCGCTGCACATCGTCGCGCAGTGCCTGGACCGCCTCGAGGCGACGGCGGGGCAGCCCGTCATGGTCGGCGACCGCAAGATCGCGTGGCCCGCGCAGCTCGCGATCGGGAGCGACGGCCAGGGCAACTCGCTCGAGCACATCAAGGAGATCATGGGCTCCTCGATGGAGGCCCTGATCCACCACTTCAAGCTCGTCACCGAGGGCTTCCGGGTCCCCGTGGGGCAGGCGTGGCAGACCGTGGAGCACCCGCGCGGCGAGCTCGGGGTGCATCTCGTGTCCGACGGCGGCACGCGCCCCTACCGGGCGCACTTCCGCGACCCGTCGTTCAACAACCTCCAGGCCGTGGCGGCGATGTGCGAGGGCGGCCAGGTGGCCGACGTCGTGGTCGCGGTCGCGTCCCTGGACCCGGTGCTGGGAGGGGTGGACCGATGACCATCGACGCCGGACCTGCGACGGACGGGACGCCCGCCGGGCGTGCCCGCCCCGGGTACGACGCGGAGACGACGGCGCGCCTCGCCGCCGACGCCGCGCAGATCGTCGCGCGCTATCCCGAGTCCCGCTCCGCGCTGCTGCCGATGCTGCACCTCGTGCAGTCCGAGGACGGCTACGTGTCGCGCGACGGCATCCTGTTCTGCGCGGAGCAGCTCGGGCTCACCGCCGCGGAGGTCTCCGCCGTCGCGACGTTCTACACCCAGTACAAGCGCCACCCCAACGGCACCTACACCGTGGGCGTCTGCACGAACACGCTGTGCGCGATCATGGGCGGCGACGCGATCTTCGACGAGCTGTCGGACCACCTCGGCGTCGGGCACGACGAGACCACCGAGGACGGCGCGATCACGCTCGAGCGCGTGGAGTGCAACGCGGCCTGCGACTACGCGCCCGTGATGATGGTCAACTGGGAGTTCTTCGACAACCAGACCCCCGGCAGCGCGACGGACGTCGTGGACCGGCTCCGTGCCGGCGAGCCCGTCGCCCCGACGCGCGGCGCGGCGAGCGTGTGCACGTTCAAGCAGATGAGCCGCGTGCTCGCCGGCTTCCCCGACGGCCGCGCCGACGAGGGCGTCGGTGCGGGCGAGCCCACCCTCGCCGGCCTGCGGCTCGCGCGCGAGCACGGCTGGACAGCCCCGACCGGCGAGACGGACGCGGAGGCGGCCCCGGACGGCGGCGCTCCCGCCGGCGGTGCGCCCGACGCCGGCGAGGCGCAGTCGAGCGCCGAGCGGAAGCCGACGACCGACGCCGACGTCGACCCCGGCGGCAAGGCCGAGTCGCCCGGCACGAAGCCCGACCCGTCGAAGGGAGCGGACGCATGAGCGAGCAGCAGAGCACCGAGACCCGCCCGGCGCCGGACCCGCTGACCCCGGTCCTGTCGGACACGTGGGACGCGGACCGGTCCTGGACGCTCGCGTCCTACCTGGACCGCGGCGGCTACGCGGGCCTGCGCGCCGCGCTCGGGCAGGACCCGGGCGACGTCGTCGCGACGGTCAAGGCGTCCGGCCTGCGCGGCCGTGGCGGCGCCGGGTTCCCCACGGGCATGAAGTGGGGCTTCCTGCCCGCGCCCGACGGCGGCCCGCGCTACCTCGTCGTCAACGCGGACGAGTCCGAGCCGGGCACGTGCAAGGACATCCCGCTCATGCTCGCGAGCCCGCAGGCGCTCGTCGAGGGCGTCGCGATCACGTCGTACGCGATCGGGTGCCGGCACGCCTTCATCTACGTGCGCGGCGAGGTGCTGCACGTGTACCGCCGCCTGCTGCGCGCGGTCGAGGAGGCGTACGAGGCCGGCTACCTCGGCAAGAACGTGCTCGGGTCGGGCTTCGACCTCGACGTCACGGTCCACGCCGGGGCCGGCGCGTACATCTGCGGCGAGGAGACGGCGCTGCTCGACTCGCTCGAGGGCCGCCGCGGGCAGCCGCGGCTCAAGCCGCCGTTCCCCGCGGTCGCGGGCCTGTACGCGCGCCCGACGGTCGTCAACAACGTCGAGTCGATCGCGAGCGTGCCGTCGATCGTCGCGCGCGGCGCGGACTGGTTCACCTCGATGGGCACGGAGCGCTCGGCCGGCGTCGGCCTGTTCTCGCTCTCCGGGCACGTGACGCGGCCGGGGCAGTACGAGGCCCCGCTCGGCACGACGCTGCGCGAGCTGCTCGACCTCGCGGGCGGGATGCGCGGGGGCAAGGCGCTGAAGTTCTGGACGCCGGGCGGCTCGTCGACGCCGCTGTTCACCGACGCGCACCTCGACACCCCGCTCGACTACGAGTCGGTCGCGGCGGCGGGCTCGATGCTCGGCACGCGCGCGCTCCAGCTCTTCGACGAGACGACGTGCGTCGTGCGGGCCGTGAGCCGGTGGACCGACTTCTACGCGCACGAGTCGTGCGGCAAGTGCACGCCGTGCCGCGAGGGCACGTACTGGATGAAGCAGGTGCTGGCGCGCATCGAGGCGGGCCAGGGCACGGAGGCCGACCTCGACCTGCTCCTCGACACGTGCGACAACATCCTGGGCCGTGCGTTCTGCGCGCTCGGCGACGGCGCCACGTCGCCCGTCACGAGCAGCATCGCGCTGTTCCGCGACGAGTACGAGGCGCACATCACGGAGCACCGCTGCCCGTTCGACCCGGCGGCCTCGGCACTCTTCGACTACACGCCCCGCCCGGCCCGCGTCCTGACGGCAGGAGTGCACTGATGACGACCACGACCCCCGCCCCGGGCACCGGCTCCTCGGCCGTCGCGCCCTCGGGCGGCGCGGCCAAGCCCCCGGCCCCCGCGGACCAGGTGACGTTCACGATCGACGACATCGAGATGTCGGTGCCCAAGGGCACGCTCGTGATCCGCGCGGCCGAGCAGATCGGGATCCAGATCCCGCGGTTCTGCGACCACCCGCTGCTCGAGCCCGCCGGGGCGTGCCGCCAGTGCCTCGTCGAGGTCGCGGCGCCCGACCGCGAGGGCAACGTGCGGCCCATGCCGAAGCCGCAGGCGTCGTGCACGCTCGAGGCGACGCCGGGCATGGTGGTGAAGACCCAGCGCACGAGCCCGGTCGCCGACAAGGCGCAGCACGGGATCATGGAGCTGTTGCTCATCAACCACCCGCTCGACTGCCCGGTGTGCGACAAGGGCGGCGAGTGCCCCCTGCAGAACCAGGCGATGAGCAACGGGCGCGCGACCAGCCGGTTCGTCGACGTCAAGCGCACGTTCCCCAAGCCGATCGCCGTCTCGACGACGATCCTGCTCGACCGCGAGCGCTGCGTCCTGTGCCAGCGGTGCACGCGCTTCTCCCAGGAGATCGCGGGCGACGCGTTCATCGACCTGCAGAAGCGCGGCGCCGCGCAGCAGATCGGGCGCTTCGACGAGGCCGTGCTCGACTTCACGCCGCCCGCGGGCGAGGCGCCCGGCGACCGCCCGGTGGGCCTGGCCCTGGAGGACGAGGCGGGCCTCCCGTTCGCGTCGTACTTCTCCGGCAACACCGTGCAGATCTGCCCGGTCGGCGCGCTCACGGGGGCGGCGTACCGCTTCCGGTCGCGCCCGTTCGACCTGGTCTCGACGCCGTCGATCGCCGAGCACGACTCGTCCGGGTCGGCGATCCGCGTCGACCACCGCCGGGGCGTCGTGCTGCGCCGCCTCGCGGGGGAGGACCCGCTGGTCAACGAGGAGTGGATCACCGACCGGGACCGCTTCGCCTTCACGTGGCAGTCCGCGCCGGACCGTCTCACGCACCCGCTCGTGCGCGACCGCGAGGTCGCGCCCGACGGGACCGTCACGCGCGGCGAGCTGCGCCCGGCCTCGTGGGCCGAGGCGCTCGAGGTCGCGGCCGACGCCCTGACCCGGGCCCGCGACGCGGGCGGGGTCGGCGTCCTGCCGGGCGGGCGGCTCACGGTCGAGGACGCCTACGCGTACGCCAAGCTCGCGCGCACGTGGCTGCGCACGAACGACGTCGACCACCGGGCCCGCGCGCACAGCGCGGAGGAGGCGGACTTCCTCGCGCACGCGGTCGCCGGCACGGGTCTCGGCGTGACCTTCCCCGACCTCGAGAAGGCCCCCGCGGTCCTGCTCGTCGGCCTCGAGGCCGAGGAGGAGGCGGGCGTCGCGTTCCTGCGCCTGCGCAAGGGCGCGCTGCGGCACCGGGTCCGCGTGTTCTCCGTGGCGCCGTTCGCGTCGCGCGGCGTGCAGCGCATGCACGGCACGCTGCTCCCCGCCGCCCCGGGGACCGAGGCCGAGTGGCTCGACGGCATCGCCGCGGGCGACCGGGTCCGCACGCTCGACGAGGCGAGCGGCACCGACGACGTCCTCGCCGACGCGAGCGACGCGCTCCGCCAGCCGGGGGCGGTCGTCCTCGTGGGCGAGCGGCTCGCCACGACGCCCGGCGGGTACAGCGCGCTGCTGCGCGCGGTCGCCGCGACGGGCGCACGCCTCGCCTGGGTCCCGCGCCGAGCGGGCGAGCGCGGCGGCGTCGAGGCGGGCACGCTGCCCAACCTCCTGCCGGGCGGACGCCCGGTCGCCGACGCCGCGGCCCGCGTGGACGTCGCGACCGTGTGGGGCGCGGCGACCACCGAGGACCACCCCGCGGGGCTGCCCACCGCGCCGGGCCGCGACCTGGGGGAGATGCTCGACGCGCTCTCGGTCGGCCAGCTCGCGGGCGTCCTCGTGGGCGGGCTCGAGCTCGACGACCTGCCCGACCCGGCGCACGCGCGCCGCGCGCTCGAGGCGGCGGACGTCGTCGTCTCGCTCGAGGTGCGGCGCTCGGCGGTGACGGACCTCGCCGACGTCGTCCTCCCGGTCGCGCCGCCCGTGGAGCGGGCCGGGGCGTTCGTCAGCTGGGAGGGGCGCGTGCGCCCGTTCCCGGCCGCGCTCGCCTCGACCGCGATGCCCGACCACCGCGTGCTCGACGCACTCGCGGACGCCGCCGGCGCCCCGCTCGGCCTGTCGACGCTCGAGGCCGTGCGCGCCGAGCTCGAGCAGCTCGTGGGCGACGGCGCGTGGGACGGCGCGCGCGCCGCGGCGCCCACGGTCGACGCGACCGAGCCGCCCGCCGTCGCGCCGGGGACCGCGGTCCTCGCGAGCTGGCGCCTCCTGCTCGACGACGCGCGCGGCCAGGACGGCGAGCGGTACCTCGCCGGCACGGCCAAGCGCCCCGTGGCACGCCTGTCGGCGGCCACGGCCGCTGCGGTCGACGTGTTCGACGGCGAGCTCGTGCGGGTCGTCACCGACCGGGGCGCGGTCACGCTCCCCGTGGTGGTGACCGACATGGTCGACCACGTGGTGTGGCTGCCGCTGCGCTCGCCGGGGTCGTCCGTGCACGCCACGCTCGGCGCGGTGCCGGGCGACCTCGTCCGGCTCGAGCCGGGGACCACCGACGGAGGGGAGGGCGCATGAGCGGCCTGCACGCGCTCCACGCGCTGGCCACCGAGACGCCGGCGGTGCCCGGCATCACGGCGAACTTCTCGCAGGACAACGGCTGGACGTACCTCGTCAAGGCCGTCCTCATCCTCGTGTTCCTGCTGACGAGCGTGCTCTTCGCGATCTGGTTCGAGCGCAAGGTCGTCGCCCGCATGCAGGTGCGGCCCGGCCCGAACTGGCACGGCCCGTTCGGCCTGCTGCAGTCGCTCGCCGACGCGATGAAGCTCCTGCTCAAGGAGGACATCACCGTCAAGGCGGCCGACAAGTTCGTCTACCTGCTCGCGCCGATGATCTCCGTGTTCTGCGCGCTCCTCGTGTTCGCGGTCATCCCGTTCGGGCCCGAGGTGCAGATCCCGTTCACGGACTACGTGACGCCCGCCCAGCTCACCGACTTCCCGGTCGCGACGCTCTACATCCTCGCGTGCGCGTCGCTCGGCGTGTACGGGATCGTGCTCGGCGGCTGGTCGTCCGGCTCGACGTACCCGCTGCTCGGGTCGGTCCGCTCGACGGCCCAGGTCATCAGCTACGAGCTCGCGATGGGCCTGTCGCTCGTCTCCGTCTTCCTCATGGCGGGGTCGATGTCGACCTCGCGCATCGTCGACTCGCAGACGCAGCTGTGGTGGTTCCTCCCGCTCCTGCCGGCGTTCGTCATCTACGTGATCTCCATGGTCGGCGAGACGAACCGCCTGCCGTTCGACCTCCCCGAGGCCGAGGGCGAGCTCGTGTCGGGGTACATGACCGAGTACTCGTCGATGAAGTTCGCGTGGTTCTTCCTCGCGGAGTACATCAACATGCTCAACGTCTCCGCGGTCGCGACGACGCTGTTCCTCGGCGGGTGGCGGGCCCCGTGGCCGCTCTCGGCGATCAACGACGGGATGTTCAACGAGGGCTGGTGGCCCATCCTCTGGTTCCTCGTCAAGGTCTGGGCCGTCATGTTCTTCTTCGTGTGGGTGCGCGGCACGCTGCTGCGCCTGCGCTACGACCAGTTCATGCGCTTCGGCTGGAAGGTCCTCATCCCCTTCGCCCTCGCGTGGCTCGTGCTGCTCGCCGTCGCCCAGGCCGTGCGCCAGTTCCTCGACGTGGACCTGCGCGTGTTCATCGGGATCGCGGTCGCGATAGCCCTCGTCGTCGTGGTCGTCGTCTGGTTCTGGCCCGAGAAGAAGGCGCCACCCGGCGCCGCTCCGCGCGCCGCGGGAGCCGCGCCCGAGCCGTTCGACGCGTTCGCCGGCGGCTTCCCCGTGCCGCCGCTGCCCGGCCAGTCGCTCCCGCCCTCGCCGCGCCGTCGGGCCCTCGTGCCCGACGACGCGGGCGCGGCCCGGACGTCCGCACCGGGTGCCGGTGCCCCCCGCGACACACCGCACGACAAGGAGGTCGACCGTGGCTGACGACCAGAAGCCGGACCGGCCGGGCGAGTACGAGGTCCGCCGGCCGCAGGCGAGGGGCTTTCGCGAGCTCGTCGCGCCCGTCGCCGGGTTCGGCGTGACCTTCTCCTCGATGTTCCGGCCGACCGTGACGGAGCAGTACCCGCGCCAGAAGGTGCCGCCCAAGCCTCGCTACCACGGCCGGCACCAGCTCAACCGATACCCCGACGGGCTCGAGAAGTGCATCGGGTGCGAGCTGTGCGCGTGGGCGTGCCCCGCGGACGCGATCTACGTCGAGGGCGCGGACAACGCCGACCTGCCCGACGGCGGCCACATGTCGCCCGGCGAGCGGTACGGCCGCGTCTACCAGATCAACTACCTGCGCTGCATCTTCTGCGGCCTGTGCATCGAGGCGTGCCCGACGCGCGCGCTGACGATGACCAACGAGTACGAGCTCGCCGGGCCGACGCGCGAGGGCATGATCTGGGAGAAGCAGGACCTGCTCGCGCCGCTGCGCGAGGGCATGCTCGCCGCGCCGCACCCGATGGTGCCCGGGACGTCGGACACCGAGTACTACCGCGGAGAGGTGAGCGGACCGGTGGCCGAGCAGGTGGAGTGGGTGCGCGAGCACCGGCCGGACGACCCGACGCTCCCGCCGGAGCCGGCGGGCCGCGAGCCGGAGGTCCGACGGGTCACGCAGCCGTCCGGGCGGTCCGCCCGTCCGTCGGCCCGGAAGGGCGCGCGGTGATCGGGGGCGGCGGCGAGGCGGTCCTCTTCTGGGTCCTCGCCCCCCTCATGGTGCTCGCGGCGCTCTCGCTGCTCTTCGCGCGCAAGGCGGTGCACGCCGCCATCGCGGTCATGTTCGTCATGGTCGACCTCGCGATCCTCTACATCGCGCAGGAGGCGCCGTTCCTCGGCGTCGTCCAGGTGGTCGTCTACACGGGCGCCGTGATGATGCTGTTCCTCTTCGTGCTCATGCTCGTCGGCGTCGACGCGTCGGACTCGCTCGTCGAGACGATCCGCGGCCAGCGCTGGATCGGCGTGCTGCTCGGGCTCGGGCTCGGGGCCGTGCTGGTCGGCGTCGTGTCGCAGGCGGCGTTCCCGCCCGCGGTCGGCCTCGAGGCCGCGAACGCGGTGACGAACCCGACGGCGCTCGCGCGCGTGCTCTTCGCGGACTACGTGTTCGCGATGGAGGTCGTGGGCGTCCTGCTCATCACCGCCGCGGTCTCGGCGCTCGTGCTCACGCACCGGCGCCGGCTCACCCCGAAGGTCGGCCAGCGCGAGCAGGCGGACGCGAAGGTCGCGGCCCTGCCCTCGGGCGGCCGGCTCACGCCGCTCGCCGCGCCCGGCGTCTACGCGCAGAACAACGCGATGGACACGCCGGCCCTCGACCCGCAGGGGCGGCCCATCGAGGAGTCGGTGTCCCGCATCCTGCGGATCCGTGGCCAGGAGCGCTCGGCCGGCACGATCCTCGAGGCCGAGCGCGACGTGCTCGTCGAGCACGAGCCGCACCGTGCCCTGCCCGCGCTGCGGGCCCAGGACGCGAACGAGCGCGTGGTGCAGGCCGCGACGGCCGAGCAGCCCGAGGGCGAGCCGCCCGAGGGCGAGCCGCCCGCCGGCGACGTCGGGGGTCCCGACGACCCGGGCCGGTCCCGCGTGCCCGGCGCCACCCCGGGAGGAGAGGACTGATGGAGCTCACCCACTACCTCGTGCTGGCCGCGATCCTCTTCGCGATCGGCGCGGCGACGGTCCTGCTGCGCCGCAACGCGATCATCGTGTTCATGGGCATCGAGCTCATGCTCAACGCGACCAACCTCGCGTTCGTCACGTTCGCCCGCATCCACGGCGACGTGACCGGCCAGGTCCTCGCGTTCTTCGTCATGGTGGTCGCGGCGGCGGAGGTCGTCGTCGGCCTCGCGATCATCGTGTCCATCTTCCGCACCCGTCGGTCCGCCTCGGTCGACGACGTCAACCTGCTCAAGAGCTGAGGGGCCGGCACCGATGACGATGCTCCTTCCCGCCCTGCCGTCGGCGGGCGGACTGCTGACCGCGACCGACGTCGTGCCCGCGACCGAGACGGTCCCGGGCGCGTTCCTCGCCGCACCGCTGCTCGTGCTGCTCCCGCTCGTCGGGGCGGCGGTCCTGCTGCTCGCGGGCCGCCGTAGCGACCGCTGGGGCGCCTGGTTCGGCGTGCTCATGTCCGCCGCGGCGTTCGTCGTGGGCCTGGTCCTCTTCGTGTCGATGCTCGGCCTCCCGGTCGACGAGCGCGTCGTGGACTACCGCCTGTTCGACTGGATCGCGTCCGGCGGGCTCGACCTCGCCGTCGGGCTGCGGATCGACCCGCTGTCCCTGACGTTCGTGCTCCTCGTGACGTTCGTCGGGACGCTCATCCACGTGTACGCGGTCGCCTACATGGCGCACGACCGCGACCGGCGCCGGTTCTTCGCGTACCTCAACCTGTTCATCGCGGCGATGCTCGTCCTCGTCCTCGCCGACTCGTTCCTCCTGCTGTTCGTCGGCTGGGAGGGCGTGGGCCTCGCGTCGTACCTGCTCATCGGGTTCTGGAACCACAACCGGGCGTACGCGGTCGCGGCGAAGAAGGCGTTCGTCATGAACCGCGTGGGCGACATCGGCCTCATCGTCGCGATGATGCTCATGTTCGCGACGTTCGGCGCGCTCGACTTCAGCACGGTGTTCGCCCGCGTGCCGGAGGCCTCGACCGCGCTGCTCACGGCGACGGGCCTCGCGCTCCTGCTCGCGGCGTGCGGCAAGTCGGCGCAGTTCCCGCTCCAGGCGTGGCTCGGGGACGCGATGGCCGGCCCGACGCCGGTCTCCGCGCTCATCCACGCCGCGACCATGGTCACGGCGGGCGTCTACCTCGTCGTGCGGTCCGCGCCGATCTTCGAGGGCGCGCCGACGGCGCAGCTCGTCGTGGTGATCGTGGGTGCGGTGACGCTGCTCTTCGGGGCGATCGTCGGCTGCGCGAAGGACGACATCAAGAAGGCGCTCGCCGCGTCGACCATGTCGCAGATCGGCTACATGATCCTCGCCGCCGGGCTCGGCCCGATCGGCTACGCGTTCGCGATCTTCCACCTCGTGACGCACGGCTTCTTCAAGGCCGGGATGTTCCTCGGCGCGGGGTCCGTCATGCACGGCATGGACGACCAGGTCGACATGCGCCGGTTCGGCGGCCTCGCGCGGTACATGAAGGTCACGTGGATCACCTTCATGATGGGCTGGCTCGCGATCCTCGGGATCCCGCCGTTCTCCGGCTTCTGGAGCAAGGACAAGATCATCGAGGCCGCGTTCGTCCCCGTCGACGGCGAGCCGTGGCGGGCGTGGGTCTTCGGCGGCGTGGCGCTGCTCGGCGCGGGGATCACGGCGTTCTACATGTCGCGCCTGTTCTTCATGACGTTCTCCGGTCGCCGCCGCTGGAACGACGGCGGCGGCTCCGTGGACGGCCTCGGCCCGCAGGACGGTCCCGTCCAGCACCCGCACGAGTCCCCGCGCCTCATGACGTGGCCGATGATCGTCCTCGCCGTCGGGTCGGTGGCCCTGGGCGGCATCCTCGCCGCGGGCTCGCGCTTCGTCACGTGGCTCGAGCCCGTCACGGGGCACGCCGAGCACCACGAGCCCGTGCTGCCCGTCTGGTCGCTCATCGCCCTGACGCTCCTGCTCGTCCTCGCGGGCGCCGCCCTCGCGTGGCGCCAGTACGCGATGTCGAGCGTCCCGGTCCGCGCCCCGCGCGGCTCCGTGCTCACGCGCGCGGCCCGCCGCGACCTGTACCAGGACGACGTCAACGAGACCGTGTTCATGCGTCCCGGCCAGTACCTCACGCGCTCGCTCGTCTACGCCGACAAGGAGATGGTCGACGGCGGCTGGATGGGCCTGGCGGGCCTCGTCGGCAAGGTGGGGGAGTGGCTCCGCGGGTGGCAGAACGGCTACGTGCGCTCGTACGGCGCGACGATGCTCGGCGGCCTCGTGGTCGTCGTCGCCGTCGTCCTCGCCCTGACCACCGGCTCCGCGAGCTGAGAGGGAGACACCCATGACCACCTCCGTCCCCTGGTTGTCCCTGCTCATCGCCTGGCCCCTGGTGGGTGCCGCGGCGGTGTGGTTCACGGCCGCGGCCCGCACACGCGGCGTCGGCGCGGGCGCGCTGCGTGCCGTGCGCGGCATCGCGCTCGGCGCGGCGCTCGTCGAGCTCGGCCTGCTCGTCGGCGCGTTCACCGCGTTCGACACGTCCGCGGCCGGTACCCACCAGCTCGCCGAGACGTACCGCTGGATCCCGCAGATCGGGGCGAGCTACGCGGTCGGCGCCGACGGCGTCGCGCTCGCGCTCGTCGCGCTGTCGGTGCTGCTGGTCCCGCTCGTCGTGCTCGCCGCGTGGAAGGAGCAGGACGGCGACGTCCGCCGCCTGCGCCACTACCTCGCGCTCGTGCTGCTCCTCGAGGCGTTCATGGTCGCGGTGTTCGTCGCGCGCGACGTGTTCCTCTTCTACGTGCTGTTCGAGGCCATGCTCATCCCGGTCTACTTCATGATCGGCGGGTTCGGCGTCGGTGCGCGGCGGCGCTACGCCGCGGTGAAGTTCCTGCTGTTCTCGCTCGCGGGCGGCCTCATCATGCTCGCGGCCGTCATCGCGCTCTACGTCCAGGTGCCGATCGACCCGGCCACGGGCGCGCGGCCCGAGGACGCGTTCCTCACGACGAACCTCGTGGGGTACTTCGCGGAGAACCCGATGCCGGTCACGATCGAGCGGCTGCTGTTCCTCGGCTTCTTCCTCGCGTTCGCCATCAAGGCGCCGCTCTTCCCTGTGCACACCTGGCTGCCCGACGCCGCGCAGCACGCGCCCGCAGGCACGTCCACGCTGCTCGTCGGCGTCCTGGACAAGGTGGGCACGTTCGGGATGCTCACGCTGTGCCTGCCGCTGTTCCCGAACGCGAGCAGGTGGGCGGCGCCCGTCGTCGTCGTGCTCGCCGTCGTGTCGATCCTGTACGGCGCGCTCATGGCGATCGGGCAGAGCGACCTCATGCGGCTCATCGCCTACACGTCGGTGTCGCACTTCGGGTTCATCGTGCTCGGCATCTTCGCGTTCACGTCGCTCAGCGTGTCCGGCTCGTCGCTCTACATGGTCAACCACGGGATCTCGACCGGGGCGCTGTTCCTCCTGGCGGGCTTCCTCGTCGCGCGGCACCCCGAGCGCTCGCAGCGCATCGCGGACTACGGCGGCCTGCAGAAGGTCGTCCCGGTGCTCGCGGGCACGTTCCTCGTGGCGGGCCTGTCCGCGCTGTCGCTGCCCGGCCTGTCGACGTTCGTCAGCGAGATCATGGTCCTCGTCGGGACGTTCGCGCGCAGCCCGTGGGCCGCGCTCGTCGCGGTGCTCGGCGTCGTGCTCGCCGCGCTCTACGTGCTGCTGACCTACCAGCGGATCTTCACGGGCGGCACGCGCGAGGGGCTCGACCGGCTCCCCGACCTGGGCGCGCGCGAGAAGTGGGTCGTCGCGCCGCTGATCGTCGCCCTCCTCGTCCTCGGGTTCTACCCGGCGCCCGCGCTCGACCTCGTGCGCGAGCCCGCCGAGGTGACGCTCTCCGACCTCGCGGTCGCGGGCGTCGAGGACCCGCCGCGCTCCGACCCGTTCGCCGCGGGGACCGAGCAGGTCGCCTCCTCGAGCCAGGGCACGTCCGTCACTCGTAGCTCCGACGAAGGGAGCGAGTCGTGAACGACTCCTTCGTGGCCCCCACGGTCGACTGGCTGTATCTCGCCCCGGTCCTCGTCGTGCTCGGCGCCGGCGTCGTCGGCGTGCTCGTCGAGGCGTTCGTCCCGGCGCGCGTCCGGCGCACGGTGCAGGTCGTCCTGGCCCTGCTCGCGACCGCCGCGGCGCTCGCGCTCGTCGTCGTGCTGTGGCGCGACCCCGCCGTCCAGGGCACCGACGGCGCCGCCTACGGCGTGCGGGTGCTCGGCGGGTCGATGGTCATCGACCCCTTCGGGCTCGCGATCCAGGGGATCGTCGTGCTGCTCGCGTTCCTGGCGATCCTCGTGATCGCCGACCGGACGTCGACCGGCCAGGACGCGTTCGCGCCGTCCGCGGCCGCCGTCCCCGGCTCGCCGTACGAGGACCTCACGCGGCGCAAGGGGCTGGAGCAGACCGAGGTCTACCCGCTCGTGCTGTTCGCCGTCGGCGGCATGATGATCTTCCCCGCCACGGGCAACCTCCTCGTGATGTTCGTCGCGCTCGAGGTGCTCTCGCTCCCGCTGTACGTGCTGTCCGCGATGTCCCGGCGCCGCCGTCTGCTGTCGCAGGAGGCGTCGTTCAAGTACTTCCTGCTCGGCGCGTTCGCGTCCGCGCTGTTCGTGTTCGGCGTCGCCCTCGTCTACGGGTTCGCCGGCTCGGTGGACCTCGTCGAGGTGTACCGGTCGCTCGCGACGCCCGAGGGCCCGCTCGCGAGCATGCCCGGGCTGGTCGTCGTCGGTGCCCTGCTCATCCTCGCGGGACTGCTGTTCAAGATCGGTGCCGCCCCGTTCCACTCGTGGACCCCCGACGTCTACCAGGGGGCCCCGACGCCGATCACCGGCTTCATGGCGGCGTGCACCAAGGCCGCGGCGTTCGGCGCGCTCCTGCGCGTGCTGTACGTCGTGAGCCTCGGCCTCGCGCAGTCGTCGCCGGCCACGCGCGAGGACCTGTTCGTCGCCCTGTGGATCGTCACGCTGCTCACCATGGTCGTCGGGACCGTCGTCGGTGCCGTCCAGACCGACGTCAAGCGGCTCCTCGCGTACTCGTCGATCGCCCACGCGGGGTTCATCCTCGTCGGCGTCCTGGGGTTCTCCCAGCTCTCGCTGCGGGCGACGGTGTTCTACCTCCTCGTCTACGGCCTCGCGACGGTCGGCGCCTTCGCGGTCGTCACGCTCGTCCGCGAGACGGCCCCCGTCCGCGAGCGGGTGCCCGCCACCGTCGGGGCGGGCGCCGGGGGAGCCGACGGCTCGGACGCGGCGGACAACGTCACGGACGGCTCGTCCCGGGAGCCCGTCGCCGTGCTCGGCGAGGCCACCCACCTCGCCCAGTGGGCGGGTCTGGGGCGCCGCAGCCCGTGGCTCGCCGGCGTCTTCTCGCTCTTCCTGCTCTCCATGGCGGGCATCCCGCTGACCGCCGGGTTCGTGGCGAAGTTCACCGCGTTCGGCGCGGCGATCGCCGGCCCCGACGGGCAGGGCGGCGGCTCCACGTGGGTGCTCGCGGTGGTCGGTGTGCTCGCCTCGGCCGTGGCGGTGTTCTTCTACGTCCGCCTCATCGTGCTCATGTTCTTCACGGCGCCGTCCGGCGGCGTGCGCGACGGCGCGGACGGCGGCGCGGAGGCCTCCGAGGGCACCGGCGTGACCGTCGTGCGGTCGACCGGACCGACGACCGTGGCGATCGCCGTGTGCGCGATCGGGGTGCTCCTCCTCGGTGTGTTCCCCTCCCCGGTTCTCGATCTGGCGGCCGAGGCGGTTAAGTTCGTCCCGTGACCTCCGTGCCTCCCGTCCCCTCCGCGCCCGCCGGGCCCCGCGGCCCGCGCGAGCGGACCGCTCCCGTGACGACCACCGCGATCCCGATCTCGGACCCCGAGCTCGCGGCCGCCCTCACCGAGCGCCTGGCGGAGGTCGAGACCCGGCTCCGGGCCGCCGTCGCGCACGCCGACCCGCTCGCGGACTCGGCGTCGCGGCACCTCGTGAACGCCGGGGGCAAGCGCCTGCGCCCCCTGCTCACGCTGCTCGCGGCCGAGCTCGGGGACGGGGCACGGCCCGAGGTCGCGGAGGCGGCCGTCGTCGTCGAGCTCACGCACCTCGCGTCGCTCTACCACGACGACGTCATGGACTCCGCGCCCGTGCGGCGCGGGGCTCCGTCCGCGCACGCGGTGTGGGGCAACTCCGTCGCGATCATGGTCGGCGACCTGCTCTTCGCGCGCGCCGCGTCGACCGTGGCGGCGCTCGGCCCGGAGGCCGTGCTCATCCAGGCGCGGACGTTCGAGCGGCTCTGCCTCGGCCAGCTCCACGAGACCACGGGGCCGGGCGAGGGCGACGACCCCGTCGAGCACTACCTCGAGGTCCTCGCGGACAAGACGGCGTCGCTCCTGTCGACGTCCGCACGGCTCGGCGCGATGTTCGCCGGCTGCCCGGCTGACGTCGTCGAGACGGTCGCGGCGTACGGCGAGCGGCTGGGGGTCGCCTTCCAGCTCGCCGACGACGTCCTGGACCTGGCGTCCTCCGGCGACGAGTCGGGCAAGACGCCCGGCACCGACCTGCGCGAGAAGGTCCCCACGATGCCGGTCCTCCTGCTGCGCGCGCGCATCGCGCAGGGGACCGCGACGGAGGACGACGCGGCGCTCGTCGAGCTGCTCGACTCCGACCTGACCGACGACGCCGCGCTCGCGGCGGCCGTCGCGGCGCTGCGCCGCCACGAGGTGCTCGCCGAGACGCGCGCCCTCGCCGTCCGGTGGGCCCGCTCCGCCGTCGACGAGCTCGACACGCTGCCCCCCGGGCCGGTGAGCGACGCGCTGCGCTCCTTCGCGGAGGCCCTGGCGGACCGCGCCGCCTGACGCGCCGAGAGGGTGAACTTTCCGGTCCCGGGTGTCGTGGGCGCGAGGCCGTCCCGGTGCCCGGGCCGGTTGCCCGGGACACCCGTCCGGCCCGGCCGGTAGCGGCACACCCGACGGCGGTCCGCGCCGGGGGCCCGGGGCGCGCGGACCGAGAGGGGAGTTCTCCCCATGGGACGGGTGTCGGATCTCACTCGCCCTCCCGTTATCCTCGGTTGCGCGATCGGTGGGGCCGCCTGGCAAGTGCGAGATCGAGGGGGCCGGCGAAGGGGACCGGTCGCCTCCCGATCCGGCACCTCGGAGGACTTGTGGGTTTCCTGGCGCGCCTGCGTGAGCACCGCCGTACCGTCGCGTCCGTGAGCACCGTCTCGGTGTTCTCCACGGTGCTGGTGGGACTCGCGCTGTTCACCGAGGGCGAGGCCACGGCGGACGTGGACCTCAACGACTCGGGCGTGTGGGTGACGAAGACGTCGGCCGGCCTGGTGGGGCGGTTCAACTACGAGTCCCAGGCGATGGACGGCACGCTCAACGCGGGCAGCGCGTCGTTCGACGTGCAGCAGGACGAGGGCCGCGTGCTCCTCGAGGACGCGGGCACCGGGACCGCCTCGCCCGTGGACGTCGCCCACCTCAAGCTCGACGGGCAGATCCGCCTGCCGGCCGGGGCGCAGGTCGCCTCCGGCGGCGCGACGACCGCGATCCTCGACGGCGAGGAGGGCCTGCTGTGGGTCCTGCCGTTCGACGGCGCCACCTCGTTCGACGCCGAGAAGCTCGACCCGACGGTCGAGGTCGAGGGCGACGGGGACGTCGTCGTCGCGCAGGACGGCACGGTGTTCGTCGCGGTCCCGTCGACCGGGACGCTCTGGACGGTCCGCACGACGGCGCGCGGCGCGGTCTCGGGGGAGCCCGCGTCCACCACGCTGCCCGTGGGGTCGGGTGCCGAGGTCGAGGTGACCGCGGTCGGCGACGAGCCGGTCGTGCTGGACCGCTCCGCGTCGCAACTCGTCCTGCCCGGCGGACGCACGGTGGCGCTCGAGGACGGCGCGGAGGCGCGGTTGCAGCAGCCCTCGGCGGCGTCCGACGACGTGGTGGTCGCGACGTCGCGCGGTCTCGTCACGCAGCCGCTCGCCGGCGGCGACGCGGTCCGCCGCGCCGCCGAGGGCCGCCCGGCGGCGCCCGTGCAGCTCGGGTCGTGCACGTACGGGGCGTGGGCCTCGACCGGCCAGGTGATCCGCGACTGCGAGGGCACCGACCGCGACCTGGACACCCGCCTGGAGGGGATCGACCCGCAGGCTCGCCTGGAGTACCGGGTGAACCGGCAGGTGATCGTGCTCAACGACCTGTCGGCGGGGACGTTGTGGATGGCGGCGGACGAGTACCAGAAGGTCGACGACTGGGACGTCCAGATGCCCGAGGAGGCCGAGGGCGAGGAGGCCGACGCGGAGCTGACGAACCCCGAGCAGGTGGACCAGTTCATCGCGGACCGGTCCCAGCCGAACCGGCCGCCGCAGCCGAAGGACGACGCGTTCGGGGTACGTCCGGGGCGCACGACGATCCTGCCGGTGCTGGGCAACGACGTGGACCCGGACGGGGACGTGATGACGGCGTCGCTCGTCGGGGACTCGCCGTCGAACGCGACCGTGCAGACCATCATGGGCGGCGCCGCGCTCCAGGCCGTGGTCCCCGAGGACGCGACCGGGGAGGGCTCCTTCCGCTACGCCGTCTCCGACGGCCGTGGCGGGACCGCGGAGGCGTCGGTGTCGCTGCGCGTCTCGCCGTGGGGAGAGAACGCCCCGCCGGAGCAGACGGGCGACCCCGTGGTCCGGGTGGAGCAGGGCGGGACGGCGTCGATCAAGGTGCTGCCGTACTTCAAGGACCCGGACGGCGACGACCTGTACCTCGCGTCGGCGGCCGCGACGGTCGCGGGCGACGACGTGCGCTCGCGCCCCGACGGCACGGTCGAGCTGCGTGACGGCGGCGGCTCGACGGGCCGGAAGATCGTCGCGGTCACCGTGGCGGACGGCCAGGGCGGCGTGTTCGAGGGCAAGCTGCTGGTCGACGTGGTGCCCGGTCCGCAGCCGCCGGTCGCGGTGAGCGACCACGTGGTGGTCCCGGCGGGGCAGCCGGTGACGGTCGAGCCGCTGCGCAACGACACCGACCCGAACGGGGACGAGCTGCGCCTGGCGTCGGTCTCGGAGTCCGCCCCGGCGCAGATCACGCCGAACTACGACGCGGGCACGTTCACGTTCCTCTCGATGGAGCCGCGCTC